>JBBSFB010000137.1:0-1587 GCA_038239145.1 Acidimicrobiia bacterium | reverse complement strand
TAGCTACTTCGACCTGAAGAACTCGCCGTCGGGGTGAGTTCGCGTTGTCGGGTCGGCGGTTCTGGGGCGGTGCCTCGGGCCCGTGTCGGTGGGTGCGGGTCGGTCATTGGAGGAGTCCTGCGATCTTGACAAGGTTGTGGGTGAATATGCCGTGGCCGCACCAGGTTCGGGCGCCGTGGATTCCGTCGGTGCGGGTTCGGTTGAGGCCGTAGTCGCGTTTGGCGCAGCTGATCCGTCCTTCGCAGCCGGTGCGCCATCGGACCATCTTGCGGAACGCACGGCGGTTCTGGATCTCGCGCCGTGACGCGTTCGGTTTCCCTTTGCGAGGCAACACGACGTGGCGGACACCCAGCGCGCGGAGTTCGTCTTCGACCGCGGCTTCGCCGTAGCCACGATCCGCAGTCACCGCGCGAGGAACGCGACCGGCGCGCCGGGTGATCCGTTCGATCGCGGGTGCGAGCATCGCGGCGTCGGGCGGGTTGCCGATCTCGACGTTGTGGTCGACGATCACGCCGTCTTCGTTGTCGACGATCTGGGCTTTGTAACCGAACTCGACGGGCTTGCCGAGCCGGCCTTTGACGATCGGTCGGGCATCGGGGTCGTGCAACGACACGATCCTCGATGCTCCAGGTGGTGTGACTCCCTCAACAACGCGTTGGCGGGTCTGTGCGGCGACCTGGGCGACCCGCTCGGACAAGGTCTCGAGGTCCTTCACGATCGCTCGCTGGCGGCCGGTGCCGTGCTCGCCAAGCTGACGCAACCGACGTTTCGCGTTGCGGATCACCGCCTGGGTCTCACGAACAGTGCGATCAGCGATCTGTGCGAGCTCGGCGTTCAAACGACGCACCCGAACGCGCCGGTCGTCACCGCGTTGACGCAGTGTGTTCACCACATCGCGGGCCCGGCGATACACCGACCGGGTCCGGTCCGGCACCGGCGTACGCGTCGCAAGACCCTGCCCACGCGCTCGTTGAGCGAGCCTGGCGAGACGCGCGACTCCCTTGGCCAACAACGACGAGTCGACTGGATACGCGACATTCGCCTCGACCACGGTCGTGTCCGCCCGCACCCGATTCGTTTTCAACACGTGTTCTTCGTTCGCCTTCGCCAGCAACGCCTCGTTCAAGCCTTCAATCGCGGCCTCGCCGCAGCGGGTCGTGATCTTCATCAACGTCGTCGGATGCGGCACCCGGCCACCCAGCGGGATCCGACAGAACCGTGCCCAACTGATCGAATCCTGAACTTCCCGGCACAACGGCTCGAACCCGAGCTTGTAGCGGTACTTCAAGAACATCAGCCGGAGATAGGTCTCGATCGGGATCGACGGTCGCCCGATCGTCGCGTGGAAGAACACCCGATACGGCTCGAAGAACCGCTCGTCATCGAGCAGCCGATCGATCGCTTCCAGCTCGGCAGGCATCCGCAACGCCTCTGCGGGCAGGATCGACTCCCACAACGTCGGCTGCTCGCTTACCGTTCTCAACACGATGGCCTCGATCCGTACTTGTCCTACGGGTCGAGGCCATCATCCGCCATCCCGCGACCAATCGCGAGCACCAACCCGCCGACTATTTCAGGTCGAAGTAG
>JBBSFB010000136.1:0-1640 GCA_038239145.1 Acidimicrobiia bacterium | reverse complement strand
AGCCTCGATCCACCGGTGTATAGCCGCTGAGTGAGTCGCGTATCCGCGAAAGATGCCTCCCGAGCAGGGACGATGACGGTGCTGAAGCCACATCGTTCCTGCGAACCGGGAGGCACTTTCTGTGACAGCAGTATCGCGCTCGATCGACCGGCTGGACGTGACCTTCGACGACGAGTCGTTAGTCGCGAACGCGGGCCTGGCGTTGCCGGCGACGTTGATGGTCCGGCTCGGCCTCGAGTCGCTGGTGAACGCGACCGTGCGTCTCGGCGGCCGGGTCGGAGGGTCGCGTCCGGGCCGTAAGGTCTGCTCGTTGGTCGCGACGATCCTGGCGGGCGGCACGCACATCGATCACGCGGACATCCTCCGAGCGGGAGCGACACAGCGCGTGTTGCCGTTCCGGGTGATGGCGCCCTCGACGCTCGGCACGTTCTTGCGTTCGTTCACGTTCGGGCATGTCCGCCAGCTCGACAAGGTCATCGCCGAGACGACCCGGCGCGCCTGGAACGCCGGCGTCGGACCGGGCAGCGCGTCGATGACGATCGATCTCGACTCGACGATCTGTGAGGTGTACGGCAAACAGAAGCAAGGTGCTGCCTACGGCTACACGCGTGTGCTCGGCTATCACCCGGTCCTCGCGACGCGTGCCGACACCGGCGAGGTGCTGCACGCCCGGCTGCGAAAGGGTTCGAGCCAACGCGGCGCGAACCGTTTCGTCGAAGAACTTATCGCCCGGGTGCGCCGGGCCGGCGCGACCGGCCCGCTCGCCGTGCGCGCCGATTCGGGGTTCTGGTCCTACGCACTGATCGACACGTTCACCCGACTCCAGGTCGGATGGTCGATCACCGTGCACCTCCGAGCATCCGTGCGAGCCTGTGTCGACGCCATCGATGAGCAGAGTTGGACGCCGATCACCTATCCCGACGGCGGCGACTGCGACGTCGCCGAGACGCGCTACGTCATCGGCGGCAGCCACGGCCGACCCCTGCGCGAGTTCCGGCTCATCGTGCGCCGCACCCGCCTGACGGACCCGGCCCAAGCACAACTGTGGCCCGACTGGCGCTACCACGCGTTCGTGACGAACCTCGACCCACCGACCGTCGAGGTCGACCAGTTCCACCGCGACCACGCCACCGTCGAACTCGCGATCCGTGACCTCAAAGACGGCGCCGGGCTCACCCACTGCCCGTCCGGGAAGTTCTTCGCGAACGCAGCCTGGCTCGCCTGCGCGGTGCTCGCGCACAACCTCGTGCGTTGGACCGCCCGCCTCGGCCACGTGCACCCCGACGAACGGCTCACCGTCGCGCGCACTGTCCGCACCAAACTGCTCGCGCTACCCGGCCGCGTCGTGAACCGAAGCGGCGTGCACACCCTTCGACTTCCCGCACGATGGCCATGGGCCGACACGTTCCTCAACGCGCTCGACAAGCTCCGCGCGATCCCAATGCTCACCTGAACATCGCGACGCATTCCACCGATACTCCGGCGACAGCGGGGCACAGCCATGCCTCGAACGGGACCATCACACCAACGCCCGCTCGGGCGGCGCACCACGCACCTCGAGACGCAGCACCACACGTTCACCCAACACGCCAGAAGGCACCAAGCGGCGAACACATCCGTCAAATCGGTGGATCGAGGCT
>JBBSFB010000135.1:0-1984 GCA_038239145.1 Acidimicrobiia bacterium | reverse complement strand
CCCTCTCGCAGTCTTCGTCGCTCTCCCTCGCGAATGCGATCGCGCGCTTATGAGTGGGCAACCCGGCGTGCTCGAACGCCACGAACTGGTTCGGAACGCTCGCACCGACCGACGGTCAGCACCTTGGTGCATATGTGCGGGCGTTGGCGAAGCGCGGGCGTTGGCGAAGCGCGGGCGTTGGGGAAGCGCGGGCGTTGGGGAAGCGCGGGTGTTGGGGAAACGCGAAGCCCCCCGGGTCAGGAGGCTGTGGGGTGCCAGGGGTCCGGTGGAGTCGGTTGGTCGGATTCTCATGCTGCGGTTGTTGGAGTCTGCCGTGTCTCGACCTCTATGGGCGTGAGCATGCCGAGCGCGGAGTTCCGGCGACTCCCGCCGCGTGCAAACCGGCCTTCAAACGGGGGACCACCTCCGACGCGTTGAGTCCAACGACATCCAGTTTCGGGAATTCGCCGAGCTGGTATTGCCGCGCCGCCGGCGGCCGTCAATGTGGTTTGTCGCCAGCTCGAATGGGGCGTCGGGATCTCGCCCGGTTTCCGCATGCTCCGCGAGCGGTCCGCGCCGGGAGATCCGTTTCGACCGATGAGGGCAGTGTTGACCTCGGGCATACGTTCGAGAGGGTGGCGCATTGTCGCTGCGCCTGGTGCGTTCCCCCTTGACCCCGTCCGCGGGCGCTGGACGCGCCGCTTGACTGGCGGCGTACGGTTGCCACGGGTTGCGTCGATGGTCGCCGGCCGGAGAGCCCACTTCTCCGAAGCCGGTCCGGCGCAGCTCAGCGTCGGCTCGACGTCGCGCCCGCGCCCGATGGCCGTTGCCCGAGCTGACGACATTTCCTCCACGACGGACCCGCTCCAAATTCTGGTCGAGGTCGCCGGATGCTGTCGGCGGGGTCGTGTCCCGACACGGCTCCTTCTGCCGCCCGAAGGAGCCGTCGAGGCGTGATCTCCTCCTCGAGCGAACGGCCGCCCCGTTCCCGTCGCGGGTGCTGTGCTCGAGCGCTACGACGAGCGCAAGTGGGTGGCTCGGCATTTGGCGTCGTTCACGGCAGACTGGTGAGTGAAGGGTTCCTGCGGTGAGGGCTTGGGGCGGTCAGGTGGCGTCGGGGTACGTGAGGTCGAGGAGGGCTTGCTCGACCACCTCGCTAAGTGCCGGATGGATGTACAAGACATCATGCGCGATTTGTTCGACGGTGTTGTCAAGACACATCGCCTGCACGAGCGGCTGCAGCAGAATCGACGCCTGCGGACCGATGATGTGCGCGCCGAGTAGACGGTGGCTGGTGGGATCAGCGAGCACTTTTACGAAACTCGTGGAGTCTTCGATCGCCCAGCCGAAAGCCGTGTCGGAGTAATCCCGTCGGCCTACGCCGTACGCGATGCCGTCCCGCTGGAGCTCGTGTTCGGTCGCGCCGACCGTAGCGACCTGCGGATCGGCGAATACCGCGGACGGCACGACCCGAACTTCGGCTCGGATCAGCTTGTCCGGGTGGAGCACGTTATTACGGACGATGCGTGTCTCCGCGTTCGCCACGTGTTTGAGTTGAAAGTGGTTCGCGATGTCGCCGAGCGCCCACACGCCGGGAACGCTGGTCGCGTAGGTGGCATCCGTGACGACGTGACCGTGTTGGTCCGTCTCCAGACCGCCGGCCGCGGCATCGAGCAGATCGCTGTTCGGCACGCGACCCGTCGCGACGAGCAAGCTCTCGGCCTCGACGCGTTGCGCGATTCCATTGACCGTCATGTCGACCGCGACCCCTGTCGCTGTCGTAGTCACTCGATCAACACGTGACTCCAGCCGAAGGTCGAAGCGTTTCGCGTAGCACGCGGTGAAACGCTGGCGAATGTCATGGTCATGGTTCGCCAACAGGGTTGGACCACGGTGCACGATCGTGACGCGCGACCCGAGCCCGCCGAAGACGTGGCCCATCTCGGCCGCGATGAAGCCACCGCCGATGATGACCAGCGACGCAGGCAACGTGTCGACGCGCATG
>JBBSFB010000134.1:0-2348 GCA_038239145.1 Acidimicrobiia bacterium | reverse complement strand
TCTCGGCGCGGCCTCTCCCGCGGTGTAACGCTTCGAGATACGCGATGTCGGGATCGTCGAGATCCGTGACGAACACTTGATAACGGCGACCTTCGTAATCGGTGAAGGTGAGTTGCGCGCCCGGATGGGGGTCTTCGCGCCGGACGATCGCGCGAGTGCCGGCGGGCCAGCGGGAAAGGTCGATCAGGTCGGTGATCTCGGCCACTTCGGCGTCGTCGCGTTCGTCGGTCCCGTTCGCGGTGATCGCCGGCACCCACCAACTGTTCGGCACAGAAACACAAGCCATTCTGATCGGTGCGGTGAGGTCATGACCGACCGCGAACCGCACCCCTCGGGCCCGACACGCGTCGATGAACCCATGGGTGAGCGCGGCCGAATCGGTCCGGGCGATGACCTCACACTCGTGCGGATCGATCGGCAACTGCTCCAACGCCAAGTCGAGGATCTCAACATGATCCGCCGTGGTGTTCGACCCGGCATTACCCGGCCGCAACAAACCAGCGAGCGCTTCGCCGGTCGCGTCGAGATACGCCAAGAGCGGATGGAACCCGAACCCACGCTTGTAGTTCGGGGCCGCATGCTCCTTGTCCGAATGGGAGTTCACGAGCGTGCCATCGAAATCGATCACATAGAACCCCGGGTCCGCGCCCGCTGCCCACGCCTGCTCGCGTGCCGCGGCACGGGCTGCCGCGATCCGGACGAGCGCCGCGCTGTCGATCGCTTCGAGAGTCCGCCACGCCGTCGACAACGACGCGACCTCACCGAACAGGTCCGGCTGATCACGCAACACCGCCAGATCGGAGATCGTCTCGCCGCCCGCGGCGAGCATCACCGCCAAATCGATCAGCACGTCACCGCGATCATGACCCCGACAACGACGCTTCGTTGGCGCCATCGCCGCCGACAAGCCGTCGCTCAGACCGAGCGCATCGGCCAGATCACACAACAATCGCGACCCGGCATGACCGGCCACGTTCTTGGCGTCACCGGCCACCAACAGTCGCGGACGTGTCGCATTACGCTTCATCTCGGAAGTGCCCTTCTGGGTTGGGGTTCTGCACCTTCGCAAGCGCAGTTTCTCCCACCAGAAGGGCCTTTTCGCGGACTCGACCCGCCGATCAGCCGCTCCCTACTGCAACATCAGGGCTAGTAGGCGGCGAGACCGGAGGCGCCGTCTCCTACCGGAAGGTCTCCGGTGACGACGCCGCGGGGTTGCAGGATACCGTCGTTGGTGATGTGGAACGACGCGACGCTGCCGGAGCCGCGCAGCAGGAGGTGCAGGAAGTGTCCATCCGCGCTCAACGCCAGATCCACAGGTTGGCTCGTGGTACCGAGCGACGCTGCGGTGGGGTTGAGAACGTGAACATGGCCCTCATGTGTGAGCCGATAACTGGTGATGGTGCCGCTGCCGAAGTTCGCGGTGTAGACGTAGCGTCCGTCGGGAGTGACGACGATCCAGCAGCTGTCTGTCTGGTGATTCGGGACCGAGCCGGTTTCGAGGCGCAGTCGGCCGTCGGCAGTGAGCTGGTACGAAGACACTGCGGCTTTGCCAGGTGTCGCGTTGAAGGATTCGGCGACGACGACGGTTCCGTCGTTGCGGAACGCGACGCTGAACGGACGGACGCCGTGCGAGCGGTCGCGCATCGGGGTGAGGCTGGTGCGTCCGTCGGCATGGACGGCGAACTCGTCGATCGCGTTGGGGGGCGACAACACCACGTTGGTGGTCTTTTCGGTGACGAGCAGGACATGTCCGTCGGGACTGAACTCAATGTCGCCCGGTACCGCGATGGGTGAGCTGAGGGCCCGGAACGAGTCGGACAACGGCGACAGGGTGCCGTCGGCGGCGATCCGGAATCCGGTGATGCCGTTTCCTGCAACGGAGCCATCAAGCACGTAGAGCAGATCATCGTGGATGGTCAGGCTGTTCGGTTCGTCGCCGGCGGGGAACTTCTGTACCAACGTGAGGGTCGAGCCGTGCACGGAGAAGACGCTGACGTTGTCGCTGCCGGCGTTGAACGCGTATAGGAACCGATGGTCGGCGCTGAGACGCAGGGGTCCTTGGGTGTCGAGATCGGTTCCGATGCCTCGGCCGCCGGTCGAGATGCTCCCGACCCGGCTCAAGGTGCCGTCGTCGGATCGTTGATAGGTGACAATCCGGTTGTCGTCGGTGGTGTTTGTCATCGCAAACGCGGCACCGGCGTGTGCGAGAGGATGTCCCGAGTTTCGTGGAACTTGGGTGGCGGCCCGGTGTTGGTCAGGCGGCTTCTTCTTGATTGTCGCATGCGGGTGTGACATCGAGTTCGAAGTGCTGGTTGAGCGAGGCTCGGAGCGCGGCGAGGTGGAGGTGT
>JBBSFB010000133.1:0-2775 GCA_038239145.1 Acidimicrobiia bacterium | reverse complement strand
TCCGCGACCGCGACGTTCGTCATCCCGTCCGCGGCCAACAACACGATCCGGGCCCGCTGCGCAATCGAATGCGGCGCCTTCGGCCGCCGCGACCACCGAACGAGCACTTCCCGCTCATCAGCGGTCACGGTCAACGGCTGCCGCGGCCGCCCACGTTCACCCATGCACCGCAGTATGAACTACATCACACAATAACGCGAGCTATTCCTGACTCAGGTCAATAGTCGCTGATCTATCGCCGTGGCGGCTCCGTCAGAGCCAGGATCATCGCCTCGTAGGCGTCGTCTTCCGTGAGGTGCTCGTAGTGACGTGCGATGACCTCAGGCGATGCGCCCGCGACGACGCGGAGCTGGAGCGGGTTGACCCCTCGCCGGAGCATCTCGGTCATCCACGAGTGCCGTAGCAGGTGGGGATGCACGGTCCGGCCGATCCCGGCGCGCCGCGCCGCGTCGTTGACGAGTTGCTTGATCCCGGACTCGCCCAAGGGTTCGTAGTCACCCATGGCAGCGCGCCGCAGAGAGAAGAACAGACGGTCCGAGCGTCGGTCTTTCGGTAGGCCGGCGATGTACCTCTCCAGGCGCCGGAGGAGGCTGGGCGGAACGGGTACCCGACGCTGCCGACGCCTTTGCCTTCAACGGCTTTGCCTTCAACGGCGAGCATCGCCTGACGGCCAGAGCGAACGATGTTGCCGACCTTGAGGGCCATCAGCTCGGAGAGTCGAAGACCGCAATCGGCGAACAGGCGAATGATGATGTTGTCGCGCTCGGCCGGTGCCGCTGCCTCCATCGCGGCGAGGTCATCGAGGCTGAGCGCGTCCTTGTGGAGCCGCGGGAGCTTCGGGAGTTGTGGCTTGGCGAGGACCTGCTCTCCTTCCGACGCCGCCCACGTCAGGAATTGGCGCACGGGTCGGCCGTAGGAGTGGACGGTGTGCTTGCGAGAGCGCCGCCCTTGTCTATTCCGAAGACCTTTGCGAGCTCGTCAGGGCCGATACCGCACCCGGTATCTGAGACGACGATCGCGCAGTTGCCACCGGCTTCGTGGCACGCGATGGCGAGGGTACCGCCGGCGTCCGTGTGCTTGAGTGCGTTGCTCAGAAGGTTTGAATCGCCCTGAGAAAGTTGGAGGCTCCACGAAAGCCGGGGCAGACCAGTCGTAGGCGAGCGCATCGTCAACCACTACTCGCTATATGCGGCCTTCACTCACCTGCGGAGTACCGACTCGTCGCGAACGGCCGACAACTCGCCGCGATCCCGATCGACCACCCGATCATGCCAGGTCAACTGTTGATCTTCGCGCGCCGACGACGGCGCGTCATCGGCCTCGACAGCACCCACGACGTCATCGACCTCGAACGTCCCGCGGCTGGTCTGGTCGGCCACCCCGCTTCGCCAGCGACGGCGGCCGCGTCGACGATGAGATGCGGCGCAGGATGTTCAAGCTGTACCAACGCGCCGACATCCCTGCGTTCCTCGACGCCGGCGTCCGCAAGCTGCTCGAAGAAGGCCGAGCAGACTTCGCGCAGCTCAGCCTCGCAACGAACTCTGTCTTCAGGCACGCCAACGCAACTGTCCTTTCCCCTGGATCGGTGATCGCATCACCGCAACCATCTGGGTCGGTCAAGCGTCGGCGTGTTGCCACATGGGGCCGTCCTGGCCGCGGTGGCCCTGGGCGATCTCGACGGCGTAGCCGTCGGGATCGAAGGCGGTCATGACTCGTTCCCAGGGTTCGTCGTGGGGTGGTTCGTGAAACACCATGCCCTTAGCTCGCAGCTGCTCGTAGAGGACGTCGAGGTGGTCGGTGGTGAACTCGACGTGGATGGCGGCTTTCTGGGTGGGGGTCGACGCCTCGACCCCTTCCTTGGCGGCTTCGCCGGTCGACAGCAGCCCAATCGTCCCGCCGCGGTCACCGCCGATACGGATCATGGCGAAGTCGGGCGCGGCGTTGTGAGCGACGGTCAAGCCCAGCACGCCGCCGTAGAAGGCAACGGACGCCGCGACGTCGTTGACGGTGAGAGTCAAGCCTTCGAAGCGCAGGTCATCAGACAAGGATTCCTCCAAGAGCGAGCATCAAGACGGTTGCAAAGGCGCTGTGGCGCACGTGCGGTTTGGTAAACCGCCGCAGTCAGCCGTGAGCCTATGAGCAGAAACCACAGCGCCAGGCGAGGCGGCAGCGCTTGGGAGTCGAGCCGGTCGACCGCCCGCCTCCGTTGGGGCTTTGGCCATCATCAGCGCGGGCGCGCGGATCGCGGGGTCACGCCGAAACGCGAGACCCGAGCATCGCTCGCATGTTCTCGACATAGAACCTTTTTCTCGTCTGATCCTCGAATCGGGCGAGGTGGGCCGCGAATCGTCCGACGGGGTCGCGGGTGCCTTCGGGATGCGGGAACTCCATCGCGAAATCGTTGGCCGGCACTCGATCGATGGCCTCACGCGTCGCCATCTGTAGCGATGTCCGCGGTTCGCTGAGCCTACGACCGGGCGTCGCGTTGTTGGTCGAGCCAGCGTTCCACGTCGCCGACGCGGTAGCGAACGTGTCGCCCGACGCGGATGCCGATCGGTCCCTCACGCCGGCTCCGCCAGCGATAGACGGTCGCCAACGGCACGCCGAGGTATGCCGCCACTTCATACGGGCTCAACAGGCGGCGCCCCTGTGCCTCTCCCGCAAACGGTTCGCTCACGACCTCCAACAGACTTGATGTGCCGCAGGATGTGACACCCGATAGCCGCACTTGACCCCGCTCCCAGCCGCATCCCTCGATCACCGATCTTTCACGCC
>JBBSFB010000132.1:0-2873 GCA_038239145.1 Acidimicrobiia bacterium | reverse complement strand
GCGATCGGCGCCTCGTGCTTACGGGCCACCGCGACAACGTCACGACGGAACTCCTCAGGGAATGCCTTCGGCATGTGAACATCCTTCCAGTGAGGATCAAATCCTCACACGTCAGGAGTCAACCAAACCGACAGCAGACCCGACCTTCGATGCCGACAGAGGCGAGTGCGGGGAGCCAGACCCGTCGCCGGAAGTTGCTGCGGCACAGTGGTCCGCCGTCGGGGCGTGGAATACGAGTCCGTCGCGTCCGGGTTCGGCGTACCGGGTGAAGTGGATTTCGAGGGCGTCGGCGACGAACGCGGGCAGTGCGATGGTGCGTCGGCCTACGGCGGTTTTGGGTGACGTGAACGCGAGGTGGCCGTTGACCTCGGTGAGCTGTTCGGCGACCGTCAGAGTGCGGTGCAGGAGATCAACGCGGCGGCGGCGTAGCTCGGCGAGTTCGCCGTAGCGCAGGCCGCCGAATGCGGCGGTAAGTACGAACGCCCGGTAAGGCGCTTCGACGGCGGCGGCGAGCGCATGGGTTTGCTCGACGGTCGCGAACTGCATTTCGGGGGAGTGTTCGGTGCCTGCGCCCTTGAGGGTGCAGGGGAGCGGCCGATCAGGCCGTCGTCGACCGCGGCGATCATGAGCCGGGTGAGTGCGAGTCGCGGGTCATCGTTGCGTACCAGCGGCGAACGTCGGACGCGCGTTTGGTTGCGAAGGTTCGGCTGAGTTCGTGTCCCGCGGGATCGCAGTATCGGGCGCGCCATCGTCCGGGTCCGCGCTTTTCGATGTGGCTCACTTGGTTCTCCTGGGATTTGTATGGCGTCGGGCTTTAGCGGAGTCTTGATTGTCGGCTCGGGCCTGATCGCGCCGTAGAAGTTCACCACGCTGACGTGCGTCCCTTGCTCGGGTGACGTACGTCCGCGTGAGGTAGTGGTCGGCGGGTCGCGCGTCGCATCTCTCTCCAGGGTCGGAGATGACGGCGGCGACCGCTCACACACGTCCGGGTGTCGTCTCGATGCGCACCCGTCGACCACGCAAGTTCAGGCGCACCGCGCCCGCTCTGTCGCTGCGGCAACGACGGGGGCGGCACGGTGACGCCGCAAGCTCGTGGCCTCGGGCTCCCAAAAGGCGCCAGAGGAGGCGATCTGCGCTCGGGAGAGTCGATGCTGTCTCTGGATGCGAGTGCTCGCTTCCGTTCAGTGACTCGGGTCGAGGTTCCCGGTCGACTAGGGCCGTTCGACCCTAGGGTCGGTCGCCAACGTTGCCTACTGTTCGATGCCTGGGCGCTGGTGTGGCGCCACGTCAACGAATCGAGATCGAACATGCAACGCGGACGCGTGATGATGATGGGGTTCGTGCCGGTCCTTGCCCTGAGTGTTTTCGCCGGGTGCGGGAGCAGCTCGAAGTCGAGTTCGACAACGTCATCCTCGAGTAGTGGTGTGACGACCTCGCAGACGGGTGTCGAGAGTGGGAACACGGTTCACGTCACGGTCAGCGACAGCAACGGTCTCGATGGCCCGATGACTCTGGTGGTTTCGCCCGCGGCCGTTCAAGCGGGCGACGTTACGTTCGTGGTGAAGAACACTGGGACCATCGACCATGAGCTGATCGTTCTGCAGGCGAAAGTCCCGTTCAACCACCTCCCGATTGTCGACGCGGGCGACCCGCCCGCTCACGTCACGACGGGAGCGAACAAGGTTGACGAGACCAACAAGGCCGGGGAGACCGGCGACCCGAATCTGAAGCCCGGCGGTACGCGCACGTTCACAGTCAAGAGCATGGTTGCGGGCTCGTACGCGCTCGTTTGCAACATTGCTTTGCACTACGGGAAGGGCATGCGCGGCGCTTTCACCGTTACCTGAACCACGGGTAACCATGCCGGGGGCCAAGACCGATCGGCGCGACGCAAGAGGGACCCGCACAATCCACTAGCGAGTCTCGTCGCGAGGCGCCATATCTTCGGCGTTCTGTAGCTGATGGTGCCACCCGGAAGTCACGGAAGACAAACTGGCCCAGGGAACGGATTCCCACCGTGTACTACCTCGACCTCGGCGACTTCGACGGCTTGCCGTTGTCGTCGCCCGGTACCGAGGCAACGCACCGCAAGCGGGACCGCTTTGCGCATGTCTACGACGCGGCGACGACGGCACTCGACATCGTGGGTCCGCGACGCGGACGGCCGACGAAACTGCTCGGGCGAGGACTGCATGACGACGCCCACGACGCGCTGACGTCGTTCCGTCGTGAGCTGCTCGGCGTCGTGCTCTTGCGCGCTTCGCCTCCGGCTCGCGCCGACCTCCGACTACCTGACCCGACTTGTCGAGCAGTTGGGCGCTTGCGCCCGCATCGACGTGTTCGAGATCGACCGGCTCGGCGACGACCTCGACGAGATCGTCTACAGGTACCGGGTCGCGATCGGCGCGACCGAGTGGGCACCGGAGCTTGTGCCGGCCGGCCGGTTCGTGTTCGGGGAGGAGTGACGCCCGGTGGACTCGCGTGCAATATCACGCCCGTTGAGCCGGTGACGGTTCGTTTTGCCTGACGACACCCCCACGGGTGGTGTGCCGCAGAGCGCAGCGAAGCTGGCTTCGGTGTTGAGTCGTTCGGGGTTGTCGCCCGCGGGCAGAGCAGCGCGCCGACCGTTCGTAGCCGGCACCGTGCCGTTGGAGCAGCGGCGCGGCGATCTCGTCGATGACCTGCTTCATTGCTTTGTCGAGTTCGCTGACCTCGAGGGGGTGCAGCTGGCGGACCGCTTCGATGGGACCGTCACCCGACTTCGGGATCACCCTCGCGTCGCCGGACAGGACCGCCCGGGCGGCGGCTTCGGCATCGACCGTGTCGCTTTGCCTTTGCGGCGACGGATGTGCCGGTTGGTGCGATTGACCTCG
>JBBSFB010000131.1:0-3098 GCA_038239145.1 Acidimicrobiia bacterium | reverse complement strand
CTACTTCGACCTGAAATAGTCGGCTGGTTGGTGCTCGCGATCGGTCGCGGGATGGCGGATGATGGCCTCGACCCGTAGGACAAGTACGGATCGAGGCCATCGTGTTGAGAACGGTAAGCGAGCAGCCGACGTTGTGGGAGTCGATCCTGCCCGCAGAGGCGTTGCGGATGCCCGGCGAGTTGGTCGCGGTGGATCGGTTGTTGGACGATGAGCGGTGCTTCGAGCCGTATCGGGGTGTTCTTCCACGCCACGATCGGGCGGCCGTCGATCCCGATCGAGACGTATCTGCGGCTGATGTTCTTGAAGTACCGCTACAAGCTCGGGTTCGAGCCGTTGTGCCGAGAGGTGACCGACTCGATCAGCTGGGCGCGGTTCTGTCGGATTCCGCTCGGTGGCCGGGTGCGGCATCCGACGACGTTGATGAAGATCACGACCCGGTGCGGGCAGAGCGCGATCGATGGCTTGAACGAGGCGCTGTTGGCGAAGGCGGCCGAGGCGCGAGTGTTGAAAACGAATCGGGTGCGGGCGGACACGACCGTGGTCGAGGCGAATGTCGCGTATCCGGTCGACTCGTCGTTGTTGGCCAAGGGCGTCGCGCGTCTCGCCAGGCTCGCTCAACGAGCTCGTGCGCAGCGTCTGGCGACACGTACGCCGGTGCCGGACCCGGTCGGTGTATCGCCGGGCCCGCGATGTGGTGAACACACTGCGTCAACGCGGTGACGACCGGCGCGTTCGGGTGCGTCGTTTGAACGCCGAGCTCGCACAGATCGCTAGTCGCACCGTGCGTGAGACCCAGGCGGTGATCCGCAACGCGAAACGTCGGTTGCGTCAGCTCGGCCAGCACGGCACCGGCCGCCAGCGTGCGATCGTGAAGGACCTCGAGACCTTGTCCGAGCGGGTCGCCCAGGTCGCCGCACAGACCCGCCAACGCGTCGTTGAGGGAGTCACACCACCTGGAGCGTCGAGGATCGTGTCGTTGCACGACCCCGATGCCCGACCGATCGTCAAAGGCCGGCTCGGCAAGCCGGTCGAGTTCGGTTACAAAGCCCAGATCGTCGACAACGAAGACGGCGTGATCGTCGACCACAACGTCGAGATCGGCAACCCGCCCGACGCCGCGATGCTCGCACCCGCGATTGAACGGATCACCCGACGCGCCGGTCGCGTTCCTCGCGCGGTCACCGCGGATCGCGGCTACGGCGAAGCCGCGGTTGAAGACGAACTCCGCGCGCTGGGTGTACGCCACGTCGTGTTGCCTCGCAAAGGCAAACCGAACGCGCCACGGCGCGCGATCCAGAACCGCCGTGCGTTCCGCAAGATGGTCCGATGGCGCACCGGATGCGAAGGACGGATCAGCTGCGCCAAACGCGACTACGGCCTCAACCGAACCCGCACCGACGGAATCCACGGCGCCCGAACCTGGTGCGGGCACGGCATATTCACCCACAACCTCTTCAAGATCGCAGGACTCCTCCAATGACCAACCCGCACCCACCGAAAACGGTCGCGCGGGACCACCCCCCATAACCGCCGACCCGACAACGCGAGCTCATCCCGACGGCGAGTTCTTCAGGTCGAAGTAGCTATAAAACTGACGGAGGTTGTTTACATCTGGGGTCTCTCGTGAGAGGGATACCTGATGGACGAGCGAGAGCAGCAACGCAAGATCCGACACCGACGAGCAGTCCTCCGTCACGCTGAGGAGGTGAGCGGGAGCGTCGCGGCGACCTGCCGTTATTACGGCATCAGTCGCCAGGTGTTCTACAAGTGGCGCCGCCGCTTCGAAGAGGGCGGCGAAGACGGCCTTCGCGACCGGTCGTCGGCGCCCTTGCACTCACCGAACGCCACCAAGGCTGAAGTGGTCGGAAAGATCATCTACCTGCGCCAACACTACCACTTCGGACCGAACAAGATCTCGATGTACCTGAAGCGCTACCACGACGTCGACATCGGCCACTCGGCGGTCTGGCGGATCCTGAAACGGCTCGACCTCAACCGGTTGCCGGCGTCGCAGCGGTACAAGCGGCACACCGACCGGTGGAAACGCTACGAGAAACCGTTACCCGGCCACCGTCTTCAGGTCGACGTGAAGTTCATCGAGGCGCTGCCCGGCACCCGCAAGAAGCACTACCAATACACGGCGATCGATGACTGCACCCGTATCCGTGTGCTGCGGATCTATCCCCGCAACGACCAGAAGACCGCGATCCAGTTCCTGGACTACGTCCTCGAGAAACTCCCGTTCAAAGTTGAGGTCGTCCAGACCGACAACGGTGCCGAGTTCCAAGGCGCCCTGCATTGGCACCTCCTCGACCGCGGGATCGGACACGTCTACATCCGACCAGCGACGCCCCGCCTCAACGGCAAGGTCGAGAGGTCGCATCGCATCGACGGCGAGGAATTCTACCGGATGCTCGACGGCGTCGTGATCGACGACACGGAGCTCTTCAACGACAAGCTCCAAGAATGGGAGAACTTCTACAACTTCGACCGGCCCCACGGCGGTCTCGGTGGACAGACTCCCTACGAACGACTATGACAAAAGACCACGACCCCGGCGTAAACGACCTTCGTCAGTTGCACAGCTAGCGCCGCGCGATGCTTCCCCGGTGGGGGCCGCGAGCTGTTCGGTGCGGCGGTCGCCGTCGAAGACCCTCGATGCGTATGGAGACGTCGGGGGTTGTTCCGGCGTGCTGGTTGAGGCTGTCATGTCTGCATGGCGGACCCTCGAGCTGCCGTCGCCTCCGGCGACATGCGGAGACGACGGCAGTTCGGGGTGTCGCTGGTTAGCCCTGATCTTGCAGTAGGCGCCCGTGGCGCGGCGGTTGGGTCGCGTCGGTGGTGATGTCGTCGCGTGGAGGCGTGTCAGCGTCGTGGTCGCGTGGATGAGCGCGCGGTGCGGGCTTCGGTGACCGTGTTCGGCCGCGTCGAATCGCGGGACTGGCCATGCGCGTGTTGGGCGAAGCGAACTTCAGGTCAGTAGCGCGAGCGCTCGGACGCGGGTGAACGCGGCGACCAACTGTTCGGCCCAGGGCCAGCCGGCCGCGATGCGGAGTCGGGTTCGTCGGCCGCTGCGCACGATGACACCGGCCGCGTGG
>JBBSFB010000130.1:0-3217 GCA_038239145.1 Acidimicrobiia bacterium | reverse complement strand
CTGAACTCGTTCACCGATGCGATTCGCCGTACCGACGGCATCGATTGGATCGGTGTACGCCACGAAGAGGTCGGAGCGTTCGCGGCCGGCGCGCAAGCGCAACTGACCGGAACGCTGGCGGTGTGCGCGGGCACGGTCGGTCCTGGCTCGATTCACATGCTCAACGGCCTGTATGACGCGGCGAAGAGCCACGCGCCGGTGTTGGCTATCGCCGGTCAGGTTCCGTTGGCGGAGATGGGAACCGACACGTTCCAAGAGGTCGACAACGACGCCTTGTTCCGGGGTGTCGCCGTGTTCAGCCACACGATCACCAGCGCCGTGCAGGTCCCGCGCGTTGTCGAACGCGCGATCGAGATGGCGCTGGCTCGAAAGGGCGTCGCGGTCCTCAATATCCCCGGCGACATCGGCACCGCAACGATCCCCGGCGCCGTGATCCCGACCAAGATCACCTCGCCCCGCGCGAGCACAGCCGCCGATGCCGACGTCGTCGCCCAGGCCGCCAAACTGCTCCGCCCCGGCGACCAGATCACGATCCTCGCCGGGATTGGTGCACGCAACGCGCGGCCGGAACTCATCGCGTTAGCGGACCGCTTGGCGGCGCCGATCGTCGCGAGCATCAAGGCCAAAGAGTTCCTCGACTGGGACAACCCCTTCGACGTCGGTCAGAGCGGACTCATCGGCAACCCCGCCGCCGCGGACGCGCTCCGCGACGCCGATCTGCTGCTCATGATCGGCACGGACTTCCCCTACCGCGACTACTACCCCACCGCCGCGACCGTGATCCAGATCGACAGCGCACCCGAGCACATCGGGCGCCGCACATCGGTCGACCTCGCGGTCGTCGCAGACACAACCGCGACCCTTCGCCAACTCCTCCCACTCGTGGAAGCCCGAGAGAACCGAACGTTTCTCGACCACCAGCTCGCCCACTACCACCGTTGGACCGAACGCCAACAGCGTCTCGCCGACCCGGCCTACGACACCACGCTGCTCGGTAAGGCCGAACGTCTCGTCGACAACCGCGACCACAAGATCCGACCCGAAGCCGTCGCGGCCGTCGTCAACGAACTCGTCGCGGCCGACGCGATCTTCACGACCGACACCGGCATGTCAACCGTGTGGCTCGCACGATTCGTCCGGTTCCCGCAAAGCGCAACAGCTTCTCGGCTCCTTCAATCTCGGTTCCATGGCCAACGCGATGCCCCAAGCGCTCGGCGCGCAGGCCCTTTACCCGAACCGACAAGTCATCGCGTTCTGCGGCGACGGCGGCATCACCATGCTGCTCGGCGATCTCATCAGGCTCGTCAGCTACAGGCTCCCCGTAAAGTTGGTCGTGTTCAACAACCACCGGCTCGGCATGGTCAAACTCGAGATGGAACAAGCCGGTCTCCCCGAGTTCGGCTCGATCTTGGACAACCCCGACCTCGCGGCCGTCGCCACCTCGCTCGGGCTCACCGGCATTCGCATCGAAGCACCCGACGAACTCCACCCCGGCCTGGCGAAAGCGTTCGCGACCGACGGTCCCGTACTCGTCGACGTTGCCACCAACCCCGATGAGATCGCAGTACCGCCCCATCCGACGCCCGGCGACGCATGGGGCTTCGCCATCGCCAAGATCAAAGAAGCCATCCACAGTCGAGGAGACTCACCCACAGATCCCCTCGACGAGGCGTAGCGCTGATGACGTTCGGGAATAGAGAGACGTGGCCACCGTCGGCAAGAACGTCGCGAAGACCACTCGCGGCGAAGCACACCCGACGAAACGCGATGGCTGGAGGAGCTACGCGCGGGCGCTGGGTCCGGGTCTGGTGACCGGCGCGTCCGATGACGACCCTTCCGGGATCGCGACCTACTCGCAGGCCGGCGCGCAGTTCCGGTTCGCGATGTTGTGGGCGGCACTGCTGACACTCCCGCTCATGGCTGGCGTGCAGGAGATCTGCGACCGCACCGCGCTGGCCACAGGCAAGTCTCTCGGCGAGCTCTGTCGACGTCGGTTCGGACGGATCGGCCGGACCGTCATGACGGTCTTGCTCGTGGCGTTGTTGGTCGCAAACACCGCGAGCGTCGCCACCAATCTGTTGACCATCGGCTCGGGGATGGCGTTGTTACACGCGGGGCCCGCCTCGCTGTGGGCGTTGATCGCCGGTGTGCTGATCATGGTCCTGATCGTGGCCGGCTCGTTCGAGAAGATCGCCCGGGTCTTCAAGTATCTGTGCCTGTCGCTGTTGACCTATCTCATCGTGCTGGTCGTCGCGCACGTTCCGTGGACCACCGTCGCCGCGAACACGTTCCTTCCGCACATCAAGCTCACCGGTCCATATCTCGGTTTGCTGGTCGCCGTACTCGGCACAACGATCTCGCCGTACCTGTTCTTCTGGCAGACCGCCCATCGAGTCGAAGAACTCGAAGCCGAACTCGAAGGCGGCGACCAAGCGGTCACGCTCAAATCGCGGACGCGTCGCGACGCGAAAGCCAAGACACGCCGAAGCCGCTTCGACGTCTTCTTCGGCATGGGCCTCTCGAACATCGTCATGTTCGCGATCATCACCGCGACCGCATCCACCATCGGAACGCACGGCTCCCACAACATCCAAAGCGCTGCCGACGCCGCCCAAGCGCTCAAACCCGTCGCCGGCAGCCTCTCGACAGTGCTCTTCGCCATCGGTTTCATCGGCACCGGATTCCTCGCCGTGCCCGTCCTCGCCGGCTCCGCATCGGCCGGACTCGCCGGGTTCTTCGACAAAGACTGGGGCTTCTCCCGCAGCGTCCGCCAAGCCCCGCTCTTCTACATCCTCGTGGGCGTCGGCACGATCGGCGGAACCGTACTCAGCCTCGCCGGCGTCAATCCGATCCGCCTCTTCGTCGTGGTCGCGATCATCAACGGCGTCGCCGCCGCACCCTTCCTCATCGCGCTCATGCTGGTATCGAACGACCGAGAGATCATGGGCCAACACCGCAACGGCCACCTCGCCACCGTCGTCGGATGGTTCACCGTCACGTTGATGACGATCGCCGCGATCGCCATGTTCGCCACCGGCGGTGTCTAATCCCAGAAGACCGCGGCTGCATTAAAACGGAGGATGTCCCGAGTTTCGTGGAACTTGGGTGGCGGCCCGGTGTTGGTCAGGCGGCTTCTTCTTGATTGTCGCATGCGGGTGTGACATCGAGTTCGAAGTGCTGGTTGAGCGAGGCTCGGAGCGCGGCGAGGTGGAGGTGT
>JBBSFB010000129.1:0-3409 GCA_038239145.1 Acidimicrobiia bacterium | reverse complement strand
GAGTCAAAACGGACGGCGATAGCGTCGAGCCTGCGAGGCGATCAGGCGGGGTTTGGAAGGTAGGGGCGGGGGTGTATGTGGGTGGCATGGATGAGGTTCACCGAGACGTGGCGGAGTCGGTAACGGACTTGGACGGAGACGCCGCGGCGGATGAGGTTGTCTCCGCGCCGCAGGTGGCCGGGGTTGACCGGATCGGCTCGAGGCTGAAGTATGGGTTGCTGCGCTTCCCCTTGGGTGGGGGAGCGACGGCCGCTCCCCGCTGGTAGTTCGCGACTCAAGCTTGTGCCGCGGTGGAGGTCGGGGTGAATTCGACGCATTGTGATTGGCCGCAGTGGCCGCGCTGCTCGCAATCCGCCGATGACGGGGTCGACGTTCGCGACCCAGGCGACCCGATGCGCAGCTTCCGCCTGTGCGCGACCCACGCCTTCGAGTTCGCTCGACTGGTCGTCGAAGACCCAAACGGCTTGATCCAACGGTACCGCGCAATGGCGTACCACTAGCCCTATGGGTCGAGTTCAGTCTTGTGATGGGAACTGGCGAGTGGTGAGGCGCGTCGAAGACGTGTGGTGCAGCGTGTGCGTGCTGGGTTGTGGGTCGATCGGGCTGGTGAGTGTCGCAGCGTGTGCGGCGGGTTGTCTCGGTGGCGGCTCGGTAGCAACTCGCACGTCGGTACGTCCCTCGAGCGGGCCGGCGACGGGGTCGCGAGGCGAATGGGGGCCAACCAGACCGTGAACGCGCTCGAGCAGGTCGCCTGGCTACGGGGCCAGGCTCCCACCTACATCAACTAAGAATGGCGATCGCGTCGAGGTCAACGCGGGGATGTCCGGGAGTCCCGGAGACGACGATCGTCATGCGATGCGTGCCAGGTTCAGGCCGCGGGTCTTCCCGCCCGGCCAGGCATGGCATGCACTCGCCAGCCTACCCTCTCAAGCCAACCCGGAGGCGCCTTCTCTGCCTGGCCGCTTAAGCGGACGCGTGGTCTACGCTGGTGTCGGCCACGCCAGGTGGCAATTCGCGCAGCGCGGGTGGCGCGGGCGTAGTGTTTTGCCCGCTGCTGATTCTTCGAGGGGAGATTGCTGGGCGTGTCCGGCGGGTTGATGCCCCCTCCCCGGGTGGTTAGCTGGAGGTGCGTGTCAAGAACCCGTCCACGTTTACGCGAGGATGGCCCCCGGTCGCCAAGTTGACGATCTTCATCGTGTGGAACCCGTCCGTCGTCCACCCATACTTGAATACAACCACGCGGTTCTTGTTGGCGCTGGTCTGAGTGTTCACCGTCTTTCTCAGCACGCCATCCACGTACACGTTGGCCCACCCGTGACTCGACCCCTCGTCGCTGACCCAGGCAAACGCCTCGCACTGGCACGTGAACGTCGCCGAGGCACCAGCCGCGGAGGAATAACGTGCGGTGCCTCCCCAAGCGCCAGCGAAGCTCGTCGTTGTCCAAGTCCCTGTGTACGAGGCGCTCCCCTCCTGGAATCCGGTCAGCCGGAACGTCATGCTCGCCATCGGCCCACCACAATCCACCGAGAACGTGTACTGGTCGCCGGGCAGCAGGTTCACCTTCGTGGCCAACGCGGCGCCCGAGAAGACCGTCACTGCCACTCCGCTGTCCACCGTCTCGCGCAGCGTGTACACCGAGCCCGACGGGCACGTCCCCGTCGTCCAAAACAAGCTGTAGGGCTCAGTCGGACTCGTGGCCGTGCTCATCACCGACGGGACGATGAACTGCGCCGACAACGGTCCCGGTGGGCCTGGCAGGAGCCATGCGTATGCCGCGCCCGTATTCGAGTTGTTGTTCGGCGCGCCAACGACAACTGTCGAGCCCGATACCCCCACCGAATAACCAAAGTTGTCGCCCACGGCGACGTCGGACGCGGTGAACTCTTGCTGCTGCGTCCACGTCGACCCCGATTGCGCGAACACATACGCTGCACCCGTCTGCGAATCGTGGTTCGAGGCGCCTACGACCGCGATCGAGCCCGACACCGCTACCGAAAAGCCGAACAAGTCCCCCGACGCGGCGTCTGACGCCGTCAACTAAGCCTGTTGCGTCCACGTCGAACCCGACTGGACGAACACATACGCCGCTCCCGTGCCCGAGTTCTTCCCCTCCGCGCCCACGACCACCGTCGAGCCCGACACCGCCACCGAATCGCCGAAGTCTTCGTACGACACGGCGTCTGACGCCGTCAACTCGGCCTGTTGCGTCCACGTCGAACCCGACTGGACGAACACATACGCCGCCCCCGTGCCCGAGTTCTTGCATGGCGCGCCGACGACCGCTGTCGAGCCCGACGCCGACACTGACCAGCCGAAGTGGTCGCACGACGCGGCGTCCGACGCCGTCAACTCCTGCTGCTGCGTCCACGTCGAACCCGACTGGCCGAACACATACGCCGCACCCCTGTCCGAGTTCTTGATTGGCGCGCCGACGACCACGATCGAGCCCGACACCGCTACCGAAAAGCCGAACAAGTCCCCCGACGCGGCGTCCGACGCCGTCAACTCGGCCTGTTGCGTCCACGTCGAACCCGACCTCACGAACACATACGCCGCACCCGCCGTCGAGTTCTTGTTTTGCGCGCCGACGACCACGGTCGAGCCCGACACCGCCACCGAATGCCCGAACACGTCCCCCGACACGGCGTCTGACGCCGTCAACTCGGCCTGTTGCGTCCACGTCGAACCCGACCGCACGAACACATACGCCGCCCCCGTGCCCGAGTTTTTGGCATACGCGCCCACGACCGCAGTCGAGCCCGACACAGCCACCGAAAAGCCGAAGAAGTTCTCCGAGGCGGCGTCTGACGCCGTCAGTTTCTGCTGCACCACAGCTGCCACTGCGGAGCGCAACCCCACTGGAGCCTGCGCCAACGACCCAAACGAGCGACCAGCACCCGCGACTTGCTCGCCAAGCGCGCTACGCGCCCCCCGCACGAGCCCATCCGTCGCGGATCGTGAACCAGCCTGCGCGGCACCCGCCGGAGCGATCAACATCGCCCCCAGCACGACTGCGCCGCCGAGCCGAAACGGTCGTCTCATCGATCCCCCTACTCAGTGGTTCGCCGCAACGGCTCAATGCTTCGCATTCCCCCTCGACCGGCGCCGTACAAGCGACTATCTACACCAGCCACTCTACACCGAGCCCGCGCCGTTCGAGCCGGGCCAGGCCATCCAGGTCAACCCAGCCGGACTTGACTTCCAGGCCCGCCGGCGCGACAGCGTGTTTTCAACGGGCAGCCGGAGCGGCCGCCCACGAACGCTAGGGTGGACTCTCCCCGAGTTGTAGCGACAGTTGTGGGTCATGCTTGGGGTTGGATCTTGTGGGCGGGGTGGATGATGTCTGCGGGTATGCGGCCTTGGGTGATGCGGCCGTTGTGGGCGCGGTCGGTGTTGTAGAGGTGCAGGT
>JBBSFB010000128.1:0-3592 GCA_038239145.1 Acidimicrobiia bacterium | reverse complement strand
GATCGAACGGACCTACCACCGTCGACGCCGCCAACGCGCCCTCGGAAGACTCACACCCATCGAATATGAGATCCTGAAGACCGCACGACCCGCCGCCTAAAACTCGCAACCCAAAGAGTCAACCAAACCCGCAGCAGTCCCGCGAGTGTTTGAGGGCACATTGTTAGGGGGTGGGGGTGCTCACCGTCATGATCAAACCTGTTACGGACGCACCCCGCACACGTTGCACCCGTCGTCGGCCCGCCACCCCCAACACGTCACCGGGTCGCCCTCGTGTCGCAGCTTGCGTCCGCGGCACCCGTCTTTATCGTCGAGCGTGCAGCCCGCAGCCGTGCCGTCGATGTGCACGATGAGGGAGCCGGGACAGGTCATTAGCCAGGCGCGTACATATCGGCAGTTATTCCGGTAATCCGTCAAGGGGTGATCGGGTTATTCCGGTACTCGGGGGTCGGCCTGGGCTTGCAGGGTGGGGCGGAACTCGATCGTGGTCTGGTAGCAGCCGCAGCCCTCGCAGATCGTCTCGTCGAGCGCGTCGATCTTCGCCGACGCGGTGGCGTATTCGTCGGCGACGGTTTTGTTCGCGATCCGCGCGTACGTGAGTGTCATGCGCAGGCTGCGATGCCCGAGCATCGTTGCGATCGCTTCGAGGCGCATCCCGCGGTTGATGGCTTGAGTCGCGAGTGTGTGCCGCAACTGGTGCGGATGCACATGATCGAGCGGCCAGACGCAGCCCAAGTCTGGCCGCCACTCACCAGCGCATGATGCCCAATCCGCGCCGTCACCGCGCACCGATCGGCAATTCTGGCGTTGGGCTCGCCGTAGAATTCGCTGACGGTGGAGCCGACTTCCGAGCGATCAACCGTCGTCGGCTTCCACGTGGTCGGCTTCGAGACCGTCGAGGAGTTCGCTGACCGCCCGCTTGGACCTGAGCACGTGGAGGGCCACATGCTGCCCGTGCTGCGAAATGATCTCGTGTTCGCACTCCGGTTGTGAGCGGTCCTTCCGCCAGATGCGGACGGCCAAACGCCACTCATCGCGCAACCGCAGCCAGGCCGAATAGTCGCAGCCTTCGGGCAACTCGCCTGGCATTCGGAAGCCGCGCAGGAACGCGCGTCGCGCGCACACCCACCAGGGCATGTCGAGAAACACAACGGTGTCCGCTCGTTCGAGCCGGAGATCGAGTGTCTCGTGGTAGTTGCCGTCGGCGATCCACTCGTCGCCGGCGAGCACGCCACATTGCTTCTCGCGCCATTCGGCCTCCGACGGTGCAACCCAGCCGGGCTTCCAGAACTGGAGGTCGAGATGAATGACCGGCAAGCCGGTCTTGGCAGCGAGCGCGAGCGAGAACGTACTCTTCCCCGACCCGGCCAGCCCCGTGACTATGACTCGTCGTCCTAGCGCCAACGGGGGTTCACTCATCGCAGTCAGTCTCCCTCAACTGCCGATCCGGGACGCGCCATAACGCGCGATCAATCAATCGACCGCAACGTCTGTTCGCAGCAGAGCAATCCAGACACCGATTGCCCCTTCGAACAGGCAATATGGGCGGGTGTCCGATGGAAGCGACCGGGCGCGTCGAACGTCGTGGTTCTATGGCGTATCGACCAGTCTGCGTGCGCGAGGGCCATCACCGTGTTGACGTTCTCCGCGATCGCAGTGGGTTGTCGTGGCTTGACAACCACCGTCGCGCAGCGCCGGCCAGCCACGACGACAACGAGAACTCCGGTTGTGAGGGCCAGGCCGACCTGACTCCGAACTGCGTTGCCGGAGAAGCTGGTGGTTGCCTACTACCTCAGACCTGACCGCGCGAGGAGCGCGACGCCAGGCCCTGAAGCGGCAACCGTCCAGAGAGGAGACGTTGGCGGCCTTGAGTTGCTCGTGCCAAAAGACTTCCATCCGCTCACCGCCAAACGCCTACACGTTGTACTTGTCGGGTTTCCGCCAAGACCGCACGATCCCGCTGCACTGGCGCAGTGGAACGCCCAGTCGTCGCTATCGCGGTTCCGCTCCCGCGGGCACGACGAGTTGTCCGGACATAAAAAACGGCGTCTTCCCGCTCCGCAACGCTCCGCAGCCCACAGACACAACCCAACGGTCACGCCATATCTGCTTGATTGAGTTGTTGGTGCTGGCGGGTTGCCGAGCGTTCAGTCGTGCACCACGGACGCGTCGATTCAACGAGTTGTCCGCGGTAGCCAAGCGCATTCACGCCCAGCAGAGTTGCCGGAGGCGCGCTGTTCTCGAACCACTCAGTGACGCCAGTCGTGGGAGTCCCCTCCGCCCAGGAGAACCATGAGACCCGGGTGGGGGTCTGCTCCCGGCAGTTTGCCGCGCAGGGCTCGAGGGCCTCACGTTCCACGTCCTGCGCCGGGCGAACGCAACCGCCCTGGTGCTCGACGGCGTCGACCTCAAGACAGCGCAGACCCGGCCCGGTCACTCGGACCCAAGGCTGACACTCGCTGTCTACGCACTTTTTCGGCGGCTCGCGGGATATCCGCGGGATGGAATTGGCCTAGTTCTCGAACGTCAGTCGCGGCACATGGGCTGACCTGCGGAAACGGAGTCGGGGTGCCGGGATTCGAACCCGGGACCTCAGCGTCCCGAACGCTGCGCGCTAACCAAGCTGCGCTACACCCCGTAGTGAAGCGGCGAGCCTAGTCGTCGGGCGCTTGGCGGATCGCAGCCAAAACGGTGTCGGCCAACTCGGGTCGGCACACGAGAAGGTCGGGCAGGTACGGATCGGGCCGGTTGTAGACGAGCGGCGACCCGTCGAGACGCGACGTGTGGCAGCCGGCGGCGGCAGCGACTCCGACCGGCGCGGCGGAGTCCCATTCGAACTGGCCGCCCGAGTGCGCGTAGACGTCGGCGAGTCCCTGGATGACGGCCATCGTCTTCGCGCCGGCTGACCCCAGGGGGACGAGTTCGGCGTCCAGAACACCGGCGAGATACTCGGCGAGCTTCGGGGGTCGGGTGCGTGACACGAGCAGGCGCATCTTCCCCGGGACGCTCGGCGCCAACGTCGCCGCGGGTCGGGTTGCGAACACGACGTCGTCTTGGGCCGGCAGCGCCACCGCGCACGCCTGCGGGGTTCCGTTGACTACCAGCGCGACGTGGACGGCCCAGTCGCTACGGCCGGTCTCGCCGAACTCGCGGGTGCCGTCGAGCGGGTCGACGATCCACACCCGTTCGCGTTCGAGGCGGATCGGGTCGTCCTTCGCCTCTTCCGACAACACCGCGTCGTGGGGTCGGGTCTCGGCCAGCCGGGCCAGGATGAGGTCGTTGCTCTCGCGGTCCCCGTCGTCCTTGCTCGCGCCTTCGGCACGGCGGCGAACCAACAGCTGACCCGCCTCGCGCGCTATCTGCGCGGCCAGCTCGTGATCGTCCACAGTCGGCTGCTCAGCTCGCGGCGGGAAGCAGTTGTTTTGCGGCCCGGCGCAAGATCCCCGCGTCAACCGGCTTCACGAGCATCAGGTCGACGTCGGCGCGCCGGGCGATGAACTCGTCCGCCTGACGGTCGAGCAGCAACAAGATGTTGGCGCGATCCGCGCGCCCGCCGGACTCCTCCAGCCGTAGATCGAGGGCGACGGCCACG
>JBBSFB010000127.1:0-3716 GCA_038239145.1 Acidimicrobiia bacterium | reverse complement strand
GAACCGACCAGCCCGCCCTGACGCGGCGCCGACCCCGCTGTCACCACACACCACCCCAACAAGTGATCATGCACCCGATTATCCAAGACACCGACCGAAATCGCGAGCACTCACGCCCGCGAAAGACACCACCCACCTAGAGGTGCATCAAGAACGCGCGGTCGATCGCGACCCAGAGTGTCTTCGAGTACGGGTAGAAGATGATCGGCCCGAGCGCCATGAGCGGGACTTCGAGGGCAAGAAGCGTCACCCACGGGATGTCGGGGACGGTCGCCGCGCTGAACGCCACCAGGAGCACCGCGAACAAGAAGCCGACGACGGTGGTGTTGATCGCGACCGCGCCGACCCAGTAACCGGGCTCGCGCTCGAAGTGCAGATTGCAGTTCGGGCAGTCGGCGACCATCCCGAACCAGTGCCGGAAGAGCTTCCGCTGCCCGCAACGAGGGCACTTCCGGCGCAGGCCCCTCCACAACATCAGGCCGCGTGAGGGTTGCAGGGTGCGATTGCTCATGCGCCCATGATCGTGTTCGTCGAGCCGTCGTTCGTGACCTTCACTCGAGTTCCTTCCCAAGGCGAGAGCGTCATCTCGCGCAGCACGTCGACGTCGCGGACGTTGGCCATGACCCGGCGCTCGTCGTCGGTGAGTGCGGTCACGATCGCGACGGACGGAATTCCGTCGCGATCGAACGCGACCGATGTCGCTTCGACCGTGACCTCGGCGTCGACGAGTCCGCCGACCTCACGGCGAGGCGTGGCGTCGACCTCGGACTGCACGTTGGTCCGCTGGAACGGATGCGCGGGTGGCCGGGTCGACCAGACCGCGGCCGCGTGCTTGGTGACGTACCAACCGAGCGCGGTGGTCAGCCCGACGGCGCCGGGACGGGCACGGAGCATGTCGACCATCGCCGCGATCCCGTGGGTCGGGTAGTTGTTCACCGGCCCGCCCGCGAAGCCGAGCCCGCCGGTGACGGTAAGGGGACGCGTGTCGGTCACAGCGATCCCGAGCCCGCCCCGGCCGATCTGCACTGCGGCCGGAAAGCACGAGTAGAGGTCGAAGTGCGCGACGTCATCGAGTCCGATGCCCGCCGCCGTCAGCGCGGCTGCGCCGGTCGCGGCGATGGCCGGCGACGACGCCAGTGACCAACGCTCGCTGACGAACCAGTGATCGTGGGCTTCCGCGGCGGAGTGCAGGAACACGATGCGGTCGTCGGGGACCCCGGCCGCACGCGCCACCTCGTACGAACAGAGCAGCACTGCCGCGCCCTGGTCGACGTCGATATTCGCGCACATCCGCTTCGGGTACGGGAAGCACACGGCGCGGTTGTCGGCCGAGATCGTCCGGATCTCCTCCGGCGAGTACGCGACGCGCGACCACGCGTTGGCGTTCTGCGCCGCGACCGCGGCAAACCCGGACCACATCTCGCTCACGTAGCGCTGGTGTTCGTCGATGCCGTGCCCGAGCTGCGCCCGCAACGCGGTCTCGAAGAGTGGATAGACCATCGTGGGCGCCACCGCGAGGTGGGCATTCTCGTATTCGTTCGTACCCGGAGTGTCGTCGCCGATGACGATGGGGCACGGAGGATCGTCGCCCGAGTCCCACTCGAGCGCGACGACCGGATCCCGGCGGGCCCGCCAACGTGTGTGCATGCTCTCGGCACCGCCGACGAGCACGACGTCGCAGTCGCCCCGCTGGATCTGCGTCGCGTACTCGTCGATCAGGAGCTGGGGGCTGTTCCCGCCGACGGTCGACACCGCCGTTGCGCGAGGCGAGACGCCGAGGGTGCGGGCCAGTACCGCGCCCGGGTCGGCGTATTTCCACGAGCCGATCGCGACGACGGCGATCACGTCGGCCCGAGCGAGCAGCGACGACTTCGCGCCGCTGTCGGCGTCGGCCAACCGGGCGGCAACGGCCAACAGATCGATCGGCGGCTTCGCGTCGGCGGGCGCCTCCCGCTGACTCGTCTGCCCCACGCCCACGATGACCGGGGCTCGCCCATCGACCTCCGTCACGGGCGTCACCCTACCGGTGCGTCAGATCGGTTCTACCAAGTAGAGCCCGCGGCTCTCACCCGGCAGAGCCCCCCCTCCGGCGGTCGTGTAGTGCTCTTCGAGCAGCTTCTGGCAGATGTCGATGCGGCTATCGGGAAACAGCCCTTCGCAGGTGTTCGACCGCAACGATGTTGACCCCGTCTCCGCGACGATGCGCGCGTACGCGCCGCGACGCGCGCCCACGCGACCAAGACCACGCGACCAACGTTCGCGACTGCTGCGTTGGTCACGGCTCGTCCCGCCTGACCGCGTGGTGTCGTTCAGTGCTCGTCGCTCGGCTTCGCGGATTAGTCGATGCTGAGCGCGGGCCACGCGGGCTCGCCGGGCGCGGCGCTGTCGCGGCAGATGGATCGGTATTGGCAGGTGCGGCACGTCCCGATCTCGGAGATCCCTTGCCAGTCGTCCTCTGCCCACATCGATTCGACCGCGGCGCGCAGCTCTTCTTCGATCGCACCGAGCGTCTCGTCGTCGATCTCCCACCATTCCGGGTCCTCATCGACCTCCGGCTGCAGGTACTCGTACCGGAGGCGGAGCCGGAACCCGAGCCGTTGCGCGCGTTCGGCGAGCACGA
Source organism: Acidimicrobiia bacterium (assembly GCA_038239145.1). Lineage (GTDB taxonomy): Bacteria > Actinomycetota > Acidimicrobiia > IMCC26256 > PALSA-610 > PALSA-610. Next base: position 1,096 of record JBBSFB010000127.1, on the reverse strand, counting down.
AGGCCTGGACGTGGGCGGCGCTGATCTGGGAGACGTCGTCGATCCATTTTCCCCCGGTCTTGTAGTCGCGGGCGTCGACGAGCCCGTCGTGGATCCAGACCGCGTCGATGCGCGCGGTCGCCATGAACATCGGCGGCGGCAAGCGGTGGAACCGGGCCAGGTCGACCTCGTGCGCGGCCCGGTCGGCGGATCGCGAGGGGCAGCGGTCGGCGTGGCGGGCGACCATGTCGCGCACGGCCGGCGTGTCGATCCCGTGCGCGCCGAGCACGTCGGCGACGTGCTCGGCGTCGTAGCAGTCGCCGTCGACGTGGATCTTGCGGAGCATGTCGTGGACGAGCAGACCCTGGTCGGTGGACGAGGAGGGATCGCTGGCGGGGAGCCCGAGCAGCGCCTTGCAGTAGAACAGGCGCTTGCAGCGGGCGAAGTCGTCGTAGTTGCTCGGCGTCAGCGAGACGATGTCGGACAGCAGACGCTTGGCCGGCATCGTCAGCCCGGATGCTTCGCGCAGCCGGAGATGAACGCGCAGCCCTGGCAGTCGCGGCCCGCTTGCGGCCGGGGGTCGGCCGCGAGCTCGAGCACGAGGGCGACGCGTTCGGCGATCCACTCGTGGGCTTCGGCGCGATCGGTCTCGACGTCGGGAACGTGTGTTGCGCGTCGTTGTTCGATCACGTCGACGACGACCAGGTCGAGTTGCACCGGTGCCCACTCCTCGGTGCGCACGAGCGCCACCCGTACGTCGACCGGATCGAGCAGCTTGGTATCTCGGCGCGCGCCGACGAGGATCTTGCGCAACTCGCGGCCACCGTCGGCGAGCTCGGCCGCAATACCGAGGCTGGACGACAGCTCGACGCCGAGCGCGGGGAGTGGCGTGCGGTAGCCGAGGTCGGCGATGCGCGCGGGTGCCCCGCCGAACGCGTCGAGGTAGCCGCGCGTCGCGGCCCGGTACAGCGCCTGCTGCTCGGGTTCGAGGTCGTGGGGAGGCGCGAATGCTTCCGGCCGGGGCGGGCCCGACTCGGCCTGGGAGAGCCGGGCGTCGGCCTCGATGCGATTCGACACCGCGAACCGCATGTCGCCGGTCTTGTTCACCCCGCGCTTG
>JBBSFB010000126.1:0-4104 GCA_038239145.1 Acidimicrobiia bacterium | reverse complement strand
TACAACAACCGTCGCCGCAATCACAGCGACTTCATGCGAGGCCGCACACCCCGCACCGTCCTCGACAGCCACCGCAAGAACAAGGCAGCATGACCACCGACCACACGGCCCATCCGTCACCTCAACTCCCGGCCCGGAAGGACTAGAGCGGGAACTCGAGCTCGATCTCGTGCCGGATCGGGATGTCGTGCGCGCCCGTGTGGGGGAGCTCCGGTTTCAGGCGCCGGGCGTCGTTCACCGCATCACGGTGCCAGCCGACCCAGTCCCACCCGGCCCGTTGGTACATGCGGAGCGCGTCGATATTGTCGTTCGTCGTGATCAGCCACAGCCGTTGCCAGTCGTTCTCCCGCGCGTACTCGATGACCGCGTCGAGCAGCGCGGTACCCGCACCCGCGCCGCGATATGTCGTGACGAGCACGACGAGCTCGGCATCACCCTCGATCTCGTACCAGAGGCCGCACCCGACGGGCCGCCCGTCGCTCTCGACGACGAAACCGTCGAGCGTCGAAGCGTCCTCGTGGGCCCGGCCGCGGGACACGACCCGCTGCGATCCGAACTCGGTGACGACCGCCTCGGTGATCCACGGTCGGTCGTCTTCGGTGACGCGGCGTACCTGCACGCGGCTAGCTCACTCCACCGCGCCCGTCGCCCGCAATGCCTCGACGTCGGATTCGCTCAAACCGAGCACCTCGCGCAGAGCCCAGTCGTTGTCCTGGCCGAGCGTCGGGGATGCGGCGTCGTAGCCGCCCGGGCACGCAGCGAGACGAAATCCGTTCCGTTCGTAGAGGCCGTCGCCCAGGAACGGGTGCGTGTGCCGCTCGAAGTGACCACGGTGGGCGAGTTGGGGATCGCCGTTCAAGTCGCCGAAGTCCCACACCGGAACGGCCTCGATGCCGGCTGCTTGCAGTTGTTCGGCCACGTCGATCCGGCGCCGCGTCCGGGTCCAGGCTTCGACGTCGTCTCCCGTGATGGCGTGTACGCGAGCCAACTCCTCGTCGGTCCAGCACGCGATCGTGACCCAGCGGTCGTCGATGCCGTCTTCGTCCGCGCACGCAAACGCACCGTGCAGAGGTGCACCTCGGTGGCCGTTGCCTTCGCGTAGACGGATGACGCCGTCGACCTCGTAGTCGAGCAGCCACGGCGCGAGCGTCCAGATCGCGGACTCCACCTGCGACAGGTCGAGGTAGACGCCGTTGCCGGTGCGGCGCTTGTAGTGCAATCCCGCGGCCAACGCGGCTGCGACATAGCGCGGCGCGAGTGAGTCGGTGATCGTGCCGTAGGGCCCGACCGGCTCGCGATCGGGCCAGCCGGTGAGGGCGTTGTACCCCGCGAGAGCGGAGCCTTGTCCGCCGAAGCCGGGGTAGTCCTTGTGCGGGCCGGTCTGACCGTTGAGGCAGGCGCTCATCATCACGAGGTCGGGTTTGATTGCGGCGAGGCTGTCGTAGTCGAGTCCGAAACCCTTCATCGCTCGTGGCGCGAAGTTCTCCGCGACCGCGTCGGCCCACTCGACCACCAGTCGTTTCACCAAGTCGACCGTCGCCGGTTGCTTCAGATTGAGGGTCAGGTTGCGCTTGGCGACGTTGAGTCCGTCGTACAGCGGCGAACCTTCGAGGCCGTGCGGATTGTCGGGCACCGCCAGCGCCATCGCCCGGAGGAAGTCGGGACGCGTCCGCGATTCGATGCGCAACACGATCGCGCCGTTCTCGGAGAAGTAGCGGGTCCCGATCGGTCCGGCCGCGCCGGCCCCGAACTCGAGGATGTGGACGCCGTCCCAGGCCTTCTTGCCCGCGGCAATCGGCGCCGGGCGCGGGTAGGTGAGGGCCGCGGCGTCGGCGAACCGCTCGGGCCGCACCAGCGCGGCCTCCCCGTCGGCCGAACGCACGCCGACGAAGGTCGAGGGAAAACGCTCGATGTCGTCGTACGGACCGAAGAAGCCTCGCGACGCGAGCTGGGCCGAGGCGTAAATCTCCTTCGGCGAGTTCGCGGGCGCCAACATGAGGTTGGTGTCGCACGCGATGTCGTACAGCTCCTGCATCGTGTGCCGGGAGAAGTACTCGGCGACCGCGGTGGCGATCCCGTCGAGCTCCTTGTCGGTTGCGGTGTTCTGGTTGTAGGTGGCCCAGTCCTGGCTCGTGAGCGCGTCGGCCGGGATGCCGTCGTCGCCGACCAACTTGGTCAGTGTCTCGAGGCTCGCGACGCGGGCTTTGCCGCCGCGCAGACCGAACGACACGAAGCCGTCCGCCGCGCGCCAGATCTCACGCGTGCGGCCGATGCGCGCGCCGAGCCGTCGCCCGCGGTTGCCCGTCTTCGGGAAGCCGGCGACTGCAGCCATGTTCGCAACGAGCACGACCTCCTGCATCGAGACGTCGACGCGCTGGGGCATGCCGCTCCACAGCGCGGTCAACGCGGCGTACGCAGCTTCGCCCGCGGTGTGGGCGTACGCCGCCGGGTCGGTGCAGCGCACCGGCGCGCGGTCGGGGTCGCCGGTAGCGAACATGTTGCCGCTCGACGCCATGATCCCGAGGTCGGATGCGCGCCACGACGCACGCGGCCCGTCGAGACCGAAAGGGGTGATGCTCACCCACACCGCACCCGGTGCCCGGGAACTGTCGAGCTCGTGTGCACCGACCGCGCCGGGGGAGTCGAACACCACGTCGGCCGCGGCGAGCAGGTTGTCGAGCGCACCATTGTCGTCCGTCAACGCGACAACCTTCTTGCCGGCGTTCCACGCGCGGGCGATGTTGCCGGCGAGCACGTCTCCCGCGGGCGGGACCACCCGCACCACGGAAGCGCCGAGGTCGCCCAGAACCCGCGCCGCCCGCGCCGACGGCTCGGCGCCCAGGTCGACGACGCGAAGCCCAGCCAGCAGCCGTTGCGCCACGAGTACCCCCTCCGAATAAACTGACACGAACGTCAGCAAAGGACGGTATCGCAATGTCGAAATATGAGGTCGTCGACGCCGACTGCCACATTCTCGAGCCCCCGGACATCTGGACGAACTGGTTGTCGTCCAAGTTCCAGGACAAGGCGCCGAAGCTCGTGCAGGACCACGAGGGCGGCGACGCCTGGCTCACCGCGGTCGGAGGTGACCCCGATCCGATCGGGCTCGTCGCCACGCCGGGGATGCCCTTCGATAAGTTCCGCTGGTACGGCGTCACCTACGAAGAGGCGCGTACCGGTTGCTACAACGGCGAGGCGCGGCTGGCCGACATGGACATCGACGGCGTCGGCGCGGAGATCCTCTTCCCGCCGCAGCGCACGATGAGCCACTTCCTCGGTGACGACGACGACGACTTCGTCCTCGCGGGTGTCGAGGCCTATAACAACTTCTTGTTCGAGGAGTTCTGCGCGCCGGACCCGACCCGGTTGATCGGCATGGCGCAGATCCCGTCGCTCGGCATCGACAACGCGGTCGACTCGGTCCGCAAGGCCAAGGCGCGTGGCGCCAAGGGCGTGTTGATCTCCAACTGGCCCGAAGGCAAGGGCGGTCTGTCGAAGGACGACGACCCGTTCTGGGCCGCGGCCGTCGACGAGGGCGTCCCCGTCTGCATCCACATCAACATCATCAGCCGTTCGTCCCGGTCCGCCGGGCGCAAGGCCGCCGCCGCCAAGGGCAATCAGCTCTACAACATGGCGAGCGAGGCCACGCGGGCCAAGGCGATCGGCGGCATGAGCCACGTGTTCGCCATGGCCACCGGCGCCATGACCGACATGATCTTCACCGGTGTGTTCGAGCGGTTCCCGGAGCTGCAGATCTGCTGGATCGAGACCGGCGTCGGCTGGATCCCGCACTTCCTCGAGTGCATCGACGACCGCTGGTGGCGCAACCGCGTATGGGGCGACCTTCCGCTGAGCGAGCCGCCGTCGACCTACTGGTACCGCAACAACGCGGCCAGCTTCATCACCGACCGCAGCGGCGTCGAGTTGCGCAACCGGGTCGGCGTGGAGAACATGATGTGGTCGAGCGACTATCCGCACCACGGCAACGACTGGCCGTACTCGCGCAAGGTCATCGAAGAGACGATGGGCGCGATCAACGAGACCGAACGGGCACTGATCACGGGTGGCAACGCGGCCCGGATCTGGGATCTGCACGACTAGCAC
>JBBSFB010000125.1:0-4133 GCA_038239145.1 Acidimicrobiia bacterium | reverse complement strand
GATCGAACGGACCTACCACCGTCGACGCCGCCAACGCGCCCTCGGAAGACTCACACCCATCGAATATGAGATCCTGAAGACCGCACGACCCGCCGCCTAAAACTCGCAACCCAAAGAGTCAACCAAACCCGCAGCAGTCCCTTATGCGCTTGTTTGGGTTGGGTGGCGCGGCGTCGGATCTGAGGGATCGAACAAGAATCTCGACCGGGAACCCAACGGTTTCAAGTCGCCGTGGCTTGAAGGAGCGTGGAGATCGTTTCGCCGTTCGATTTTGAGGAGTGGTACCCGCGAGAGCGCCGGAAGCTATACGCGGCTGTGCTGGTCTTCACGGGCAGCGCGCAGCTCGCTACCGACGCTGCCGACGAGGCGCTGGCGCGGGCTTTTCTGCACTGGCGACGTGTCCGCGAAATGGAATCGCCCGAGGCGTGGACGTACCGGGTAGCGATCAACGTCGCTCGAAGAACGGCCCAACGGAGACAACGCGAAATGCGACTCCTTCCGTGGCTCGTCCGACGCGAGGCCACACCCGCACCAGCGGGCGAGATCTGGGATCTCGTCCGAACGTTGCCCGACCGTCAACGAATCGCGATTGTCCTGCGCTATCTCGCCGATCTCACCGAGCCCGATATCGCAACGATCATGGGCGTGAGCCGAGGCACTATCGCCTCCACACTCGCCGATGCCCGCCATGCGCTCGCTGCCATCCTGGTCGAGCCCGACACTGCAGAGGCCCCATCGTGAACCCCTTCGACGACGCAGTTCGTGATCTCATGACCCATCTACCCCCCGACACCAACATGGATGGCGTGAGGAAACGTGTACGGCGGCATCGACGAAATCGTGTCCTAACCGCTCTGGTCGCCGTCAGCGCCATCTCCGCAGCGTCGGTCAGCGTCGCGGCATCACTCGGCGGCAAATCGAGCGGCCCAACAGTCGCCGTTTCGCCGAGCACGACGGACTCAGACGCGACCACAACGACAACAGCCAGGACGTCGGCGGGAGACGAATGCCCATTCTCCGGCAGAACGGACACGGTAACGGTGTTCGATCACGGCACTTATCGTCCGATACAAATCAATCGCGCCTACTACTGCCGAAAAGGGAATGAGCTGAACCCGCCCAAGGGCAGCCACCTGACCGGCACCATCTCCGTGTACTACGGCAAAGTCGTCGCCACCTACTATCGGCTTCGAGACGTCATGACAGTCCGCCCGGACGGAGTCGTCGTCGACACCGGCGTTGCTGGCACCGATCCGGTTCCAACCGACCAACTGCCAGCGACCCTCCAGCTCGCACTCGCGACGCCATAACTGCCGATCGGTACTCGCAAGCGCGTCCATGATGGGGCAGGATGCGGGGATGGATTCTCCGTCCACGCGCGCCTCTCCCCAACTGACACCTCCGATGACCGCCGAGCAGATTCGGGCAGGCGCAGAAGCGATCTACTGGTATCACTCCATAGATCTCGGACACGACTTTGTTACAAAGGGTGCGTCGACGCCCGAGATCCGCCTGACTGATGATCAGCTGCCGGACTTCGACGGCCGCGAGGTCCTCGATATCGGCGCGTGGGACGGGTATTACTCCTTCTTGGCTGAGCGTCGCGGAGCGGCTCGCGTGGTAGCGCTCGATCATTACGTCTGGGGCGTCGATATCCCTGCTCGAAATCGCTACTGGCAGGAATGCAAAGACCACGGGGTCTTGCCGGATCACAGCCGAGACGTGGGGGAGTTCTTCGACCTGGACCTTCCTGGACGGCGAGGTTTCGATTTCGCACGTCGGGCGCTTGCCAGCAACGTCGAGCCCGTCCTTGCAGACTTCGCCACCACCGACATCGACGCCTTGGGCACGTTCGACGTCTCGCTGTATCTAGGTGTGCTGTACCACATGATGGAGCCGCTTACCTGCCTACAACGATTGCGGGCAGTGACCCGCGAGGTCGCTGTAATCGAGACGGTGGCTCTACACATACCCGCCTTCGCTGGATACGGCTTGCTCGAATTCTTTGCTGATGGAGACCTCAACAGTGACTTCGGCAACTGGTATACCCCTACTATCGAAGGGCTGCGCCGATTGGCTCTCGCCGCGGGGTTTTCACGCGTGGAGACGGTCAAGGGCCCACCGGAACTTCGCTCCGGCAATCGCCTAGCCCGGGTGCTCAACACCGCGGCGGGCCGAGTGCCTGCGCTCTCGACTCGCTATCGGGCGGTCATTCACGCGTTCGTGTGACGCCATCTCGTTCGGCCACACAACTTTTTTGTCGACACAACAGGATTCGCCCCGTCGCCGTTACTACGTTGATCGGATCTGCACGGAGGGTACGGACTGTCCAATCCAGGCGTCGATGCTCGCATCGTCAGACGGCGCACGGTTCGTCGCCTGGTGCGGTGTCACGAAGGGAGCAACGCCATAGCTGCCGATCGGCACTCGCAAGACTTACGTGCCGCAGCCGCGGCTTCTGAGGATGATGTAGGTCACGACGCTTGCGGTAGCGACGACACCGCCTAGCAGGGTGCTGAAAAAGCCGGAACTCCAAGTTCGAGGCACACCATGTTGGGGCCGACGACGGCACGGAACCGCGAGATGTTGGGGCCGCGACGTCGGAGCGCCCCCTTTTTCAGCATCCTGCTAGGAGTTGGCCGAGGTGCAAACGATCGTTCTTGTAGTCGTATCCGATGACGAATGCACCTATACCGAGTACGAACGTGGCAATCAGCTCGTAGTGCGTCCCTCCGAATCGGTGCGCGCAGGAATCCGTCCATTGCCCCTTGAGGCGAGCCGGGCCTACCGAGAGGACGACCACGGCCAGCGACGAGATCGCCGTCGCAACTCGGACCCGCACTACCAGCGGCACGCTGCGCACCCGCTCAGTGTCTCAGATATCTCACACCCGCACCGTGTGTCCCCGTACGCCATAACCGATCGGCTCGGCTCAGTGCGTTGGCGGTCCGTCTTCGAGAAATCCGGCTCGAGTCGGCGGATTGGGCGCGCGAGGTGCGCGATCGCCCGCCGTACCGCCTCCGCCGGAGCGGCATTCGTGGAGGATCGCGCCGGTGCCCCACTTGTTGTCATCAGGAATCCACGTTTTGCCTTCGACCGCGATGTACCGACCATCGGGAAGGTGATCGAACGCGATGTGTGTCCGATACTGGATCACATTCCCGTCGTCGTCTTCGCCGACCACCTCGGCGGACACGATCTGACCGCATCCGGGGCACACAGCATCCATGACCGGAAGGCTATGTCGGGTGCTGCCGCGGCGGACATATCTGCCGATCGGTTACGGGCCGACGAGGCACTCCCGATGTGTCGAGAAGATGTTCCCCGAGCATCGACCGGGCGGCTGGTGGGTCGCTACGAACATCCGCCGAGCACCAAGACGACGATGGTCGCGACAATCGCCCTACGTAGCCACCGACGTTTACGTCGCGGTACGGGCTGCTCGATCACGTCGAGAGGGTACGCCGAGCGCCGCCACGTCTGCCCGATCGTCGACGCCAGAACTGCCGATCGGCACTCGCCGTCGCTCGCTAAATCCGGCACACTGTCCGTGTGGATCGCGGCGTGATCAAGGTGCAGCCGCGCCGTCGAGGAACGATCGTCGTGGCGGCGTCCTGGCTCGCGACGTTGCAACTTCTGTTCCACGTGCGTGGCGTTCCGTACGTGTTCAAGCTGGCGGTGTGGATCGGTGTCCCGCTCCTCTCGGGGATCATCGTGCCCCGATCGTGGCGTCGTGGCATGTTCTTGCTCGCGGTGCCGGTCTTGTTTGCGACCTGGCTGTCGACTGCTCCGTGGAGCGGAACGTCGGATACACCGGCAGGATTGCACTGGACGGAGGTCTCGTTCGGTGGCGCGATGATCATCGTTGGAATCCAGTATCTCGGGTTCATTGTTGGGCTTGGTCTTCGAGAGGTCGTCGCGATCCGTCGCGCCGGATAAGCCGCGCCAGATCTGCCGCTCGGTGCTCGCCTGGCAGCTCATGATCGGGCACTATGCGTGCGGTGAGCCAGTACGGTCGCCTCGTCGCCATCGGTTGCTCGACCGTCGTGATCGGAGGGGCCCTCGCGGCGTTTGGCGTGGTGTCATCGAGCGGCGACTGGATCCTCGCCGCGCTCGGAGGGGTCGCGGCCGCT
>JBBSFB010000124.1:0-4449 GCA_038239145.1 Acidimicrobiia bacterium | reverse complement strand
GTGCGGGCCTGGCGAGACACTTCACTGCGGCCGGGATCGCGGTGATCGAGGTTGATCGTCCGAACCGTCAAGAACGTCGACGGAACGGCAAGAGCGACGAGCTCGACGCGATCGAAGCAGCCCGGGCGGCGTTGTCGGGCCGGGCGCGGGGACGAGCAAAAGACCGGGACGGGAACGTCGAAGCGATACGGGCGCTGCTGGTCGCGAAACGTTCCGCTCGCTCGAGTCGCATCTCGGCGATCGTGCAGCTCCGCCATCTGATGTTCACCGCCCCCGACGATGTCCGCGAACGGTTCGCGCGACTGTCTCCGAAGGCGTTGGTGCGTGAGACGGCACGGTTGCGGCCGCGGCCCGAAGCTGACCCGGTGCGTTACGCGACGAAGACCACCGCGGTGATCCTCGCTCGGCGCGTGCAAGCACTCGACGACGAGATTGCCCTGTTGGACCGCCAGATCGCACCGCTCGTGAAAGCGACCGGGCCTGCATTGTTGGACATCTACGGTGCCGGCGTCGATACCGCCGCGACACTGTTGGTCGCGGCTGGAGACAACGCGCAGCGGGTCCGTTCCGAAGCGGCGTGGGCGAAACTCTGTGGCGTGTCACCCGTCCCCGCGAATACCGGCAAACGTGACAACCGATACCGGCTCAACCATGGCGGGAACCGTCACGCGAACAACGCGCTGTGGCACATCGTGTTCACCCGACTCGGTCAACACGAACCCCGCACCGTTGCCTACATGCAACGCCGTCTCGCGCAAGGTCGAACGAAGCCCGAGATCATGCGCTGCTTGAAACGCTACGTCGCCCGAGAGACCTTCAGCGCGCTGCCGCGCTGACCAGATCGCGGTGACGGGACTGGCCCAAGATTGCCCTGACACCCATCCGGTTGTCCTCAGAACGACCAGCCGTCCCGTCACCGCACACCACGCCGGACTCGTGGCCTAATAAGAGCTTGCCCTCACCCGAGTGGCCCGTCACTGGTCTGCCCGAAAATCCGGCACCAGCACCTTGACAACACATAGGAGCGTCGGTCTGGCGCTGTTATTCCAGCGCCCGATCGGCTGCAGATATGGCGCGACGGCGGGGCCACGTGCGCTGGCAGTGGACGTGTCAAGGCACCCAGGATCGGGTGAGCGTAGGTCAACCGAACGTAGTTCCACGCGACGGGTATCTTGTCAGCAGGCGTCTGCGTACGGGCTGGCCGTGAGACCGTCCGTAGCGGGTCGCAATTCAGGTGGTAGGCGTTGAGTTGATCCCGCACACCTGGCGCATGTATTGCGTGATGTGGGCGGACGCGGTCTTCACTTGCGCGCTTCCGAGACTCGAGAAGGCTGCAGGCCCCAACTTCGTGAAGTCGTAGTTCCCCGTGGCGAGCGCGCGCAGGAACGGCTTGAACGCAGTCACCAACGTCTCGAAGTCACCCTTGATCGCGCTCGGGGCCGCGTTGCGAGCCTGCTCTAGCGCCGCGCCCAGATGCTCGTACGTGCTCTTCAGCTGCGCCTGTGTCGAGGTAGCGACGTTCGGGCTGCTGAATGCTGCTTGGTCGTGACGGGCGAGATCGCAGAAACTGCTGCCACTGTTCCCGTGCAACGCGACGGTCGTCGGCGGAGCCGTCGACGCGTTCGTTCCCTGCCCTGACGCCGCCGCCGATGCCGTTGTCGCAGAGCTGCTCGCAGCATTCTTCGACGATGAACCGCAAGCGGCCCCACCGACGGCTATGACCGTCAAGATCGCAAGCACACCCAACCGCCGTACAGGCTGCGATTTCCTCATTGAGACTCCCGACATCGATGTGGAACGAGCATCGAGGTCGCGGCGAAACCGCTGAACCTCGGGCAAGCGCAGAAGACTAGATGCTTATCGGCCGCGCTGGACCGATCCGAGGTGTTCCGCAGGCCATAGAGCGACGGGAGCCCCGGTCGCGATGACCTGAGCGGCGACATCCGGACGCACGACATATTGCCCGCTCTGGCGTGATCTTGCGAGTCGGTCAGCGTGGATGTCGGCGCTGCGCGGCACGTCGTTCAGCCCGGTTTTCGTGTCGCGTCGCGGGGATGTCGGCGCGTTGTTGTTCCCAGGATTCGGGAAGCGCATTAAGGGCATCGCGGACGGTCGCGACGTCGGTGGCCGCGCCGTGGGCGAGAGCTTCGAAGACGGTCATCGACACGACCGAGCCGAGCATGTGGTGGATCTCGTGCGCGTCGTATCCGGCGTCGAGGAGCCGTTGGGCGGTCTGCCAGACCTCGGGCGGCTCGTCGGCCCAGAGCTGGTTGGCGACAACCTCGTGCATGGCGACGTGGAGCTGCGGATTGATGGTCGTGCCGTGCAGGTGGATCTCAGGTGCACCCGAGTCGAGGGTGCGTCGTAGCTCGGGATGAGCCGCCATGATGAGTTCGCGCCGGTCGCCTTCGTCGGCGGGGTCGAGGCCCATGAGATCGATGTCGGAACCGGTGGGCGGGGGGACGGCAAGCGCCCGGCGGTCGTCGTCGGTCATGCCGCAACGGTAGGTCCATCGACCGCGACGGGCGAGGGCCGCCGGGCACGGCTATCGGGCGGCTCCGGCGATGAAGGTCGCGACGATGTAGGTGGCGTGCCGGTTGAGCGAGACGCGGGCTCGGTCGTAACGCATGGTGGTGCGCGGGTCGGCGTGACTCGCGGCCTCTTGGACATCGCGCAGGGGAACGCCGGCGTCGAGCGCGGCGGTGATGAACGCGTGACGCAGGGTGTGCGGGCCGACCCGTTTGGTGCTCCCGGCGTGGCGGGCGGTGCGGTGCACGATCCGGCTCGCGGCGTGGCGGTCGAGGCGGCCGCGGTCGTGTCCGCAGAAGATCGGGCCGCTGCACCGTTCCCCGATCGCCAGGTCAACGGCGCGGGCGGTCCGAGGTGCGAGCGGGACAATCACGACCTTGCCGCCCTTACGCAAGATCGTGATTGTCCGATGCCCGCGTTCCAGGCCGAGCCGTTCGATGTCGGCTCCGGTCGCTTCGGAGACCCGCAGCCCATTGAGCGCCAGCAGCGACACGAGGGCATGATCCCGAGCACTTGCGAGTCCGGCGGTCACGAGCATCGCGCCGGCCTCGTTGCGATCGAGTCCGGTGGCATGGCTTTCGTAGTCGAGCTTGGGTCGCCGGACATGCACCGCCGGGGAACTCGCGATCAGGTCTTCCTCTTCGCAGTAACGGTAGAAACACGCGATCGTGCACAGCCGTCGGGCGACCGTCGCCCGCGCGCGCCCGATTGCTTCCAGGTGACGGCCGAACCGTTCGATATCCGCCCGACGCGCACCGAATATCGCGACCTGATGTTCTGCGCACCATTGCGAGTACTGGCGCAGATCCAACGCGTACGCCTCGCGGGTCAGACCCGAGTAGCCGTCCAAGAACGCGAGCAGCGCGACCTGCTCGGCAGACGTGAAGACCTCATCGTGAACGACCACTGCCATTGTCGGGTTCACTACCAACATGTCCGAACCTCCCAGCTCCCACGCCGGGAACGCCGATCCGGACCGCCGACGCCCCGGCAACCAAAGGGCCGACGACCGTACGACTGACTCGCAAGATCACGCCAGAGCGGGCATTCTGGCGCGGTGCGGCTCGGACGATCGCGGGCGATCTCGGGGCTTCGACGGAAGCTGAGGGACTGCGGGGACGTGTCGGAGATGCTCGATTCTGGCGAGCTTGAACGGGAGGCGGACGATGTGCGTCTCGACCTCAACCTTGATGGCGTCCTTGGCGCGCTCGGAGAGGTCCACCTCGTCGGGAGTGCTGCGTTGGGGGTGATGGTGTGGCGAGATCTGGACCTGACGGTCGTGTGTCCGACGCTCGACGTCGTCAGCCTCTACCGAGCGGGCTCATCGATGATTGGGCACCCGCGTGTGCGCCAGATGCGCGTTCGGAACGACACCGGCCCGTGGAATGGCGATACCCGCTATCCCGATGGCGTCTATTGGGGTATCGATTACCGACACGGTGATCAGCAGTGGAACATCGATGTCTGGTTCGTGGATCAACCGGAACGTCAGCCTGACCTGGCACTCGTCAGAGATCTCCGCGACAAGTTCACAGGAGAGGCTCGGTCCGCGATTCTGACGATCAAACGCGCATGGTTTCGTCGACCTGAGTACGGGCGGCAGGTCTCGTCGTACGACATCTACACCGCCGTCCTCGAACACGACGTTCGAAGTCTTCAGGGATTTGACGCCTACCTCGCCTCGCGACCACCACTCACCTGAGCACCCGAGTAAGTAGCGCGTGAAGCGGCAGTACATATCTGTAGATATTCGGCTCTACGCGTTTGGGTGGGGATCGTGGGTGTGGATGCGGGGTGGTGATGGTCGGGTGGGCCAGGTGATCCCGCCGGTGTGGAGTAAGACGCGCAGGCGGTAGTTCTCGAAGTTGCGGAACCCGTGTCCGCAACGTTTGACCTTCTTGACGCAGAGGTTGAGGCCTT
>JBBSFB010000123.1:0-4494 GCA_038239145.1 Acidimicrobiia bacterium | reverse complement strand
CGACGTCCGCGCTCGCCGCCGCAACAAGAAACTGGGGAAGGCCCCCCAAGCCACCTCAACGAGACGGCATCAACGAGGCGACCTTCCCCAAGCCGCATCGTCGACCCGCCACCGCGACAACGTCAACCCCGCCCGACAGGACCGACAACTCATTGCTTGACAACCGATCCGGCATAGGGAATCAGAATGCCCGACCGCGCGCCCACTTGGCGAGCACAGACCGGCAACTATGGGCGGTGGCTCATGTTGACGTGGGCCGAGGCTTTCGTCGGAGACTCCGTCCTGTCATGGCACTTACCGCGCCGATGCTCGCGATGAGAAGCACAAGCGAGGGCGTCGAGGTGGTCCCGCGGATCCAGTCCAAGACCGGAATCCAGATTGCGGCGAGGGCGACGGTGAGCCAGGACGGAAACGCCCGCCCAATGACCAGCCAAGAGACTGCGTATCCAACGGCCAGCAATACGCCAGTGATCGCCCACACACGCACCGATATTGCCCGATCCGGCGCCGGTCGGCGAGTGCCGATCGGCAGGGATGATGTGATTCGACGGCTGCGGCTGTTAGGCATGTCGCAGCGTTGGGTTCATCGGGTCTGACTCACTGATCGGCCAGACCGTTTTCGGGTGTCCATGAACTGACCCGTCGGCCCGATGAACCCAACGCTGCGATCGGCAAGCAACCGGTCGGGCGAACGTGTGACCGAAGAGGCGCCTGTGCAACCAGGCCCACGCCCTGTCCTGTCCACCCTCCCGGCTGTTGCTTGCCGCCTCGACCATCAACAGAACAGGCGGCACACCATGATGACCGATGATCAAAGCGCGACGCGTCGAGTGATCGGCGGGGTCGACACCCACAAAGACATCCACGTCGCGGTCGTTATCGACGACCTCGGCCGGCGCCTCGACACTGCGAGTTTCGCGACGACGACCGCCGGCTACCGCGACTGTTACCGGTGGCTCGGCGGGTATGGCGAGATCCTGGCGGTCGGTGTCGAAGGCACCGGGTCGTGGGGCGCGGGACTCTCACGGTTCTTGCGGGCCCCGGGGCGCGAACGTGGTCGAGGTGAACCGCACGAACCGTCAGACACGGCGCCGGAAAGGCAAGACGGACATCGTCGACGCGGAAGCGGCTGCCCGTGCGGTCCTGGCCGGTGAGGCGTGCGTGACTCCCAAGGCGGGTGATGGCCCGATCGAGGCGTTGCGCCAACTCCGGTTGGCGCGCAACGGTGCGATCAAGGCCCGCACCGCGGCCGCGAACCAACTGCACAGTCTCACCGACACTGCCCCCGACGAGCTCCGCACCCGACTGCGCGGGCTCACGACACTGCAACGCGCAAGGACGTGTGCGCGGTTGCGTGCTGGTGACGTGTTCACACCAGTAGGTGCGGCAAAACGCGCGTTGCGGTCCGTGGCGACGCGCTGGCTTTCGTTGCACGCCGAGATCGCAGAGCTCGACCATGCGATCCGTCAGATCCTTGACCGGATCGCCGGGCCGCTCCTCGAGCGTTACGGCGTCGGCTACGAGACTGCCGGCGCACTGTTGTGCGCCGCGGGCGACAACCCCGAACGCCTCGCGACCGAAGGCAGCTTCGCGGCGCTGTGTGGCAGCACGCCCGTGCCGATCTCCACCGGTAAGACCGACCGGCTCCGCCTCAACCGGGCCGGAGACCGCACCGCGAACTCGGCGCTGTGGACCATCGTCATGTCGGGCATCGCCGCGAAGCACCCGCCGACCGTCGCATACATCGAGCGACGCACGACCGAGGGACGATCGAAGCGAGCAGCGATCCGGTGCCTCAAGCGCTACGTCGCCCGCCAGCTCTACAACGACTTTCGCGCCATCACCACTACCAACACCAACACGAACGAGGAGACCAAACTCGCCGCTTGACACCCAGAGGCGCTTCAGTTACGGCGCGCTTCGTTCTGGCGTGTTCGCGGCGGCGATGCGAGACTTCGATCATGGCGCTGCACGAGGAGCTGGGCACGATGATCGATGGCCGCGCCGGCACGTGGGGCGTGTACGCGCGTCATCTCGACACCGGCGAGATCGTCGCGATCCGATCCGACGAAGTGATGCCAGCGCAGAGTTCTCTCAAGGTCGGCGTACTGCTCACGTACACCAAGACGATCAGGCTCGGTAAGAACGACCCCGATCGTCGCGTCAGTCTGCTCGCCGAGGACCACGAACTCGGCAGCGGCGTACTTCGCTATCTCGCGCCAGGCCTCTCGCCCACGCTCGACGATCTGGCGTGGCTGATGATCGTCTTGTCGGACAACATTGCCACACGGGCGCTGATCCGCGAACTCGGCGGACCGCAGATCGTCGAAGCTGAGATGGAGGCGCTCGGCGTCCCGCACCTGCGATTGCGTGAATCGCCGGACGACGCCGACTACAGATTTATGGCGACACCGCACGACCTCGCTGAGGTCTACACGCACCTTGACGAGCATGCTCGAGAAATCCTTTACCGGGTTGAAAAAGCGTTCTTGGCCCGACGCGTCCCCCACTGGCCTGACGCGATCGACTGGGGCCTCACCGCACCCGTGCGCGTGTACGGCAAGGCCGGTTGGGGACACGAGTGCGTCGACGCCGGTCTCTTCGAGACCCACGACCGTTCCTGGATCGTTGCCGCGATGGCGAAGGACCTGCCGGACCTGTGGCACCGACCCGATGACGAAGGACCACGCACCCTCTCTGACATCGGCGAAGTCATCTACCACGCGTGGCGGCGATGACCTTGAGCACGGATCGGCAGATTAGGGCCAGCCCACGATGACTCTCGCCCTTTGGCACGACGATCCAACCGACCGCTACGCCGGCCTGGCGAGTTCCGATCGGCGTCTTGTGGTGGACTTGGGCGCATGAACGAAGAGCAGGAGATCACCCGTGACATTGCTGCTTCACCCGAAGTGGTCTACGCCGCGATCTCCGACGTGACACGCATGGGCGAGTGGTCCGAGGAGTGCTACGCGTGCGAGTGGCACGAGGACTTCGACGCCCCGATCGTCGGGGCGACCTTCGACGGCCACAACCGCAACGGTGACCACGAATGGACCAGCCAGGGCAACGTCATCGAGGCCGACCCGGGCAGAGCGTTCGCGTTCGAGTGCTCCATGTTCGACTTCCATTTTTCGACCTGGGGATACCGCATCGAACCGACGGCGACTGGCTGCCGGGTGACCGAATGGACCAAGGACCTGCGCCCGGAGTCCGCTCTGGAGTTCAGCAGGCAGATGTCGGGAGTCGACGACAGGATCACTCGCAACCGGAACACGATGAGCGGCACGCTCGAACGACTCGCCGCCGCCCTCGAGGACTGACCCGCCCGAAGCCTCCGACGACGCACGCATCTTGGCCGACCCGATCGGCAGTCATGGCGTTCCGCTGATCTTCTTCCAGAAGACGACCTTGTCGTCTCCGGGCCCGTAGAACTGACGAATCCGCGCCTCTTCGTCGTATCCCTGCTTCGCGTAGAAGGATCTCGATCGCTCATATTCCGGGAGACTCGACGTCTCCACGATCAGTGTCCTCGCTACTTCCTCGCCACGATCGCGAAGGGTCGATTCGACGTACATCATCAGTTCGCCGCCAATGCCGCCGCGACCCAAGCCGGGCGCGACGGCGATGAAGTACACATTCCACATGCGGTCGGAAAACGGTTCGGGCGCGTAGTACACCGCACCCAGAATCTCGCCGTGCTCGTTTTCCCTGACAACCCAGGAGTGGTCGACCATCGTGCCGTCGAAGAACCCGGCGAGCATCTCGCCGAAGTCGTCCATCTCGTCGTCTCGGAACATTCCGTTATCCAGAGCAAGCCGCTTGATCACCTCGGCATCATCCGGAGCCGCGCACCTGATGCCCATGACGCGAACGTTAGTAGCTCAGCCCTTGGATCTCCGAAGGAACAACGCGCCCGATCGGCTGCGAGTTCAGGGTTTCAACGCAACACCTCGTCGGGAGCAGTTCGCGGCGTCGAACCGGATACAGGCGAAAACGAGCGACGGTGCGAACGTCACCATCAACGCGATCGTGACACCGAACCACGCGAAGTGACCCTCGTCGACACTTGGCAGTGCGCGTGCACTTTCGGGATCGCCGACGGTGCTTTCGAACCGACAGCGGATTGAGGGAGGTATCCACCTCATTGAGGCGTGGCCTGCTTGAAACGTCGAGCTGTCGTAGTCCGTCGCCCGAGTGCATGACTCCATCGAGCCCGTCCAGTGAGCTTGGAGAAGCGTGCCCGCGAAGATCGCAACGACAGCGACAAACGGCAGCACACGGGCAAGGCGAAACGCATAGCAGCGCGAGCTGCGCGACGCTTCGCTTTTGCGAGCGACCTCGATCTGCACAGCACGCATCTAACACTATTGAGGTCCCTTGGAGCCAGGTTTCTGGTTCGTAGGGTGTGTTGGTTGGTCCTGTCCGGCCTGTCTGATGTCAGCACGCTGGAGCGGCTTCGGCTGACTCCTGATATATGAACGACGGGACGGT
>JBBSFB010000122.1:0-4715 GCA_038239145.1 Acidimicrobiia bacterium | reverse complement strand
TCTGCCGTGACCACTCCACGAACGTGAAACGATGGCAGGACGGTACGATGGCGTTGCGTTGGTGCGCCGCCGGCATGAGCGAAGCCGCGAAGCAGTTCCGACGCGTCAACGGACACCTCCACCTCGCCGCGCTCCGAGCCTTGCTCAACCAGCACTTCGAACTCGATGTCACACCCGCATGCGACAATCAAGAAGAAGCCGCCTGATCAACACCGGGCCGCCACCCAAGTTCCACGAAACTCGGGACATCCTCTCGGAACACCCCCGACGACGTCGTGCTGCTCGAACCCCGCGTCGTGCCGAAGACGTCGAGTGGCAAGATCCGGCGTGCCGCGTGCCGCGAGCTGTACGAGCGCGGCCAGCTCAGGCGTCCGCCGCGTCATCCGCGGCTCGCGCTCGTTCGACTCACCGTCAGATCGTGGGTGCGTCCCGTGCGCGACCTGCGCCATGCGACGGCCGGCATGGCGTACGCGTCGTACGTGTGGTCGGTGGTGATCGCGCTCGCGTTGCCGACCGTAATCGCGCTCATCCTGCTGCCGAGCCGGCGATGGCGATTCGCTGTTCTTCGCCGAACGCTGCACCTACTCACACAACTTGTGGCGTGCGCGTGACGACCACGGGAAGGGAGCGCCTGGTTGCCCATGATCGCGCAGTTGTGGTCGCAAACCATCCGAGCTGGATCGATGGTGCCGTCCTCGCGACGGTGCTACCCGGGACACCGGTCTTCGTCGTCGCCGGCGAACTCGCTCACAATGCCTGGTCGGGCCCGCTCTTGCGACGGCTCGGCGTCGAGTTCGTACAACGAGCAACCCACGAACAAGGCGCCGCCGACACGCGCCGCCTCATCGCGGGCGTGCACGCCGGGCACACCCTCGTCGTCTTCCCCGAAGGCCAATTGTCGCGGGTGCCCGGCTTGCGCGCGTTCCGGCTCGGAGCGTTCCTCACCGCGGTTGAAGCACGGATTCCCGTCGTTCCGGTCGCAATCCGCGGCACGCGATCACTATTGCCACCCGGTCACCGTCTCCCTCGCCACGGCTCCGTCGTCGTCGACATCGGCGAGCCCATCACCACAGACCTACCGGCGTGGGCCGGCGCCGTGGAACTGGAACGCAGGTCGCGCGCCGCAGTGCTCGCAGCATGCGACGAACGGGACATCGCATGACGCGCTCACCAGATCGCCCGCGTCGAGGTAATCGTGGCCGCGATTACCGAGTTCGTGATGCCGAAGCGCCGCCCCGATGCCGAAGGTCGGCGCGGAGCTGTGCCAATGCATTTCGAACCGACAACGTCGCCGACTCCAATCGACCCGACGATCGCGAAACGGAGCGCCGGGTCGCGTCCATTGCGGCAGCGGTTGTGGCTCCGGCGGCGGCTCGGGGACGGGTGGCGGGACGGGCGGCTCCGGAGGCGGCACCGGCGGCTGGGGTGGCGGGACGGGCGGCTCCGGAGGCGGCACCGGCGGCTGGGGTGGCGGAACGGGCGGATCTTGCAGGTTGGCGATCGTTAGCTGCTGGCGGTGCCGTGCGGGATCCGGAGCCGGGATCATGTTCGCGCTCACATCACGATGTTGTGTGATCCGCATTCTCAGCCGTAGGACCGAAGGTCAGCGCGATCGCTCCCGCCCCTCGGTTTCTTCCGCGGGATGGCGACGCAGGCCTTGCGACAGCGACGCGACTTGCCGCGATCTTGACCTGCAATGGCGGCGCCGTCGAGTACGCCGCCGCCCGCGAGCGCCGCGTACATTCGGGCGAGCGAGCGAGCGGTGAAGCAGCCGTTGACAGCGGGGATTGCGGCATTGAGGACTTCGTTCGACGCGAACAGTCGGTCGGCCTCGGGCACCGTGAACGCGTCGATCGGCCGGAGCCTCGCGTATCGCGCGGCGCGGCGCGCGTAGCGCTCGGCCCGTGACGCGTTGCCGAACCTCACGAGGAGCTGGGCTACGCGGTCGCGCTGGTCGGGCGGCGCGCCGATCGACATGTCGTCGAGGCCGAGTGGCTTCACGATCTCGGCGTCGACCGCTTCATGCACCGTCATGCCCTGACGCGCTGGATCACCTTGCCGCCGAGGAAGCCGTAGGTGATTCCGTGGTAACCGTGGCGGGTGCCAGGCGGGTAGCGCGGTCTTTCGGTGGCCAGCCGGGCGCACGCGAGATCCCAGCAACCTGCTCGACGATCCATGCCGGGCGTCTCGTCATCCACGGAAGGCAGTCCTTTCGACGGTCATGAGTTCGGTGGTGCCGTGCTGATGGCGGCAAGAGCCGAGTCGGGGTCGCGTTCGATGGCGAGGTCGCCAAGCGAGACGACGCCGACGGGCTGGTCGCCATCGCAGATCGGCAGACGTCGCAGCGCCTTGTCTCGCATGACCCGTACGGCGTCTTCGACGTCGTCGGTCGGCGCGAGCGTCGTCAGCTCCCTGCTGCAGATGTCACCAAGACGGGCGTCGGACGGGTTGCGGTCTTCGGCTACGGCTCGCACGACGATGTCCCGGTCGGTGACGATCCCGCACAGCGCGCCGTCCCGCTCGACGAGCACGTCGCCGACATTCGTGTCGCGCATGGCCCGAGCCGCGTCGGCGATGCTTGTCGTCGCCGAATAAATCGTCGGGTTTGGGGTCATGACTTCTCGAAGCTGGGTCATGGTTCCTCCTGTGTGTTGTTGTCGGTTTTGCTATGGCCCTGTGACCTGCACGTCAGGGTTTCACGGCGCTGCGCGAGCACGCGTCCTTGGGGGGCCCATCTTCGTCACGACCGGACGGTCGAACGTAGGGCGGGCGCGTGGAACACAACGATGACGGGCGATCGTCGTGGACATGTCGCGGCCGACCTCGGTCCCGTCCGGTTCCTCGTTGCGGTGCAAGCGCGTGCCACATAGTGGACATTCGAGGAGTTCCTGAGAGGGGCCCTTCGACCACGGAATGCCATCGTTGCATACCTCCTTGCCTCGTACCGCGAGTATGCGCCGCCGCGCTCACGACCGCGTAGGGCCGTTCGTCCGCGACGATTCGACCGAAAGTCCCATCATTCGCGCGCATCGAGAACGACGTCAGGAGGCACGACTAACGTTCACACCCGGCGGCACTGTTGCGTCACCGCAAAACGGACACGCCGCGGCTCTCTGGGAACAGCTGGGAGCCGGCGAACGCAGGCCATTCCTACCGAATTGCCCGGGGCTGGGGGGCGCGCCGACGACTTCTCGCGGTCGGCGACCTCGGGTGGATGCACCAATGCAACAGTGCCTGAACACAACGGTAAGCACCACCAGGACCCCGGCGAGGACGAGACGCGAGTAAGAGCGCGTCACACGGTCCCGTTCGGACATGAATCCAGATTCCCACGTCTGCTCGCTCACATCCAGAGCCGACACCGGCGCGTCGGCGCGCAGTCGCCTCGATCCGGTCAACGGGTGGTGGTGGCCACGCCAGCAGTCGGATATGGCTCTGGTGATCGGAGCCCGTGGCGGCAAGAAGGACTTCCGCCTCTGGCCCGCGCGCGACTCACACCAGAAGATAGTGCGTGTGTCTGCGAGACGACGAGGGAGCACAACAGGCTGAGAAACCGACTCCGGTGACCTCCAACAACCGGATCCGGGGTAATACCGGCGAAGGGAGCACGCCTCACAGACGCCGCAACGGCGTATCCATGAGAGAGAGGAAGACGCGATGACGGAGAAAGACACGGGTCCTGAGGCCGGCGTGAAGGGTGTCGTCGAAGGCGTGAAGGGCAAAGTCAAAGAAGTCGTTGGCGCGGTCACGGGCAAGAAGGAGTTGCGTCGCGAGGGCGACGCCCAACAAGACAAGGCGCACGCCCTGCTCGAGGTCGCGGCCAAGGAAGCGGAAGCCGAAAAGGCACGCGCAGAGGCCGAAGCCCACGAGGTTGAGCAGCGCAGTCACCAGGACTGAGCCAGCGGTACGCGCTGAAAGGGGCTGGGCATGTGCATCAGAGTCGGAACAGTCGTGTTCATCACCTTCAGCATCTCGAAGTCCACACGGTCGGTCACGCCACGCGTATCTGCGAGCAGCTTCGCCCAAGCGACATCGAAGAGGTTGTGACTCGCGACGCCGACACGGACCGCGACGAGCCGCCGGCGATCGATCGCCCAGTCCAGCATTCGCTTGTAGTTGGCGTCGGTCTCGGCCTTCGTCGCGTACTGCGCCTGCGTCCAGCCGTGCATCACGGAATCGACCCGTTCCATGGCCAGGTTGGCGCCCTTGAGGACGCGGACCTTGATGCCTGCTCCACCGCCTTCGTGCCGGCGCCGAGCCCACGCCTCGAGTTCTCTCAGCGCGCCGAACGAATCGGGTACGTACGCCTGGAGCACGATGCCGGCCTCCAGTGAACGCAAACCCGGCTCGTCGAGCAGTTGCGCGAACACGTCGATCGTGAGCCGCAGGTCCTTGTACTCCTCCTTGTCGAGGTTGACGAACTTCGGCGGCGTCGTCGCGGCCGCCACGGCGAACAACCGCCGGAGGCTCTCCTTCCCCCGCTCGAGGGTGTGGTCATACGCCAGAGGTTCAGCTGGCTCGCGACCGACGACGCCTTGATCGAAACGCAGTTGACGTCGGCGCGCTCCAGCAATGTGATCGTGGCGCGCAGGCGACGACTCGCCTCGGTTTCCCCAAGCACGAATTCGCCGAGCAGGTTGGCGTTGACCCGATAGCTCTGGGCTTCCTGATGGGCGAGGTGTGCGCGCAGCGCGGCGTCGTCCTGATCCACGACC
>JBBSFB010000121.1:0-4727 GCA_038239145.1 Acidimicrobiia bacterium | reverse complement strand
TACTTCGACCTGAAATAGTCGGCTGTTTGGTGCTCGCGATCGGTCGCGGGATGGCGGATGATGGCCTCGACCCGTAGGACAAGTATGGATCGAGGCCATCGTGTTGAGAACGGTAAGCGAGCAGCCGACGTTGTGGGAGTCGATCCTGCCGTCAGAGGCGTTGCGGATGCCCTGCGAGTTGGTCGCGGTGGATCGGTTGTTGGACGACGAGCGGTTCTTCGAGCCGTATCGGGTGTTCTTCCACACTACGATCGGGCGGCCGTCGATCCCGATCGAGACGTATCTGCGGTTGATGTTCTTGAAGTATCGCTACAAGCTCGGCTTTGAGCCGCTGTGCCGGGAGGTGACCGACTCGATCAGCTGGGCGCGGTTCTGTCGGATCCCGCTCGGTGGCCGCGTGCCTCACCCGACGACGTTGATGAAGATCACGACCCGCTGCGGTGAGGCTGCGATCAACGGTCTGAACGAGGCATTGCTCGCGAAGGCGAACGAAGAACGTGTGTTGAAGACGAATCGGGTGCGGGCGGACACGACGGTCGTGGAAGCGAACGTCGCGTATCCGTCGGACTCGTCGCTGCTCGCCAAGGGCGCCGCGAAGATGGTGCGGATCGCGAAGCAGTTGCGGACGATGGGGTTCGCGGCCCGGACCCGGGTTGCGGACAAGACCCGGACGGTGCGGTCTCGGGCCCGGTCGATCAACGCGAACTTGAAGCGCCGCAACGACGACAAGCTCGTCGAGGTTCGGCGGATCAACGCGGATCTTGCCCGGATCGCGGAGCAGGTCGCACGACAAGCCGACCATGTCGTGCGGAACGCCCGTCGGCGCCTCGCCCGCCTCGCCCGCCTCGGCGAAGAGGCGTCAGGTCGGGTGCGTCGAGCGGTCGACGATCTGGAACGCTGCGCGACGTTGACCCGCAAGGTCGCCGCGCAGACCCGCCAACGCCTTGCCGGCACCACACCCGATGGCGCGACCCGAGTGGTGTCACTCCACGACAGCGATGCCCGTCCGATCGTCAAGGGTCGGCTCGGCAAACCAGTCGAGTTCGGTTACAAAGCACAAATCGTCGACAACGAGGACGGCGTGATCGTCGACCACAACGTCGAGATCGGCAACCCGCCCGACGCGCCGATGCTCACACCCGCGATCCGGCGGATCAAACACCGTGCCGGGCGCGCACCGGCCGCGGTCACCGCGGATCGCGGATACGGCGATCCGAACGTCGAAGCCGAACTCCGCGACGAAGGCGTCCGCCACATCGTGCTCCCCACCAAAGGCAAACCGAACGCGCAGCGCCGCGAAGTCGAGAACCGTCGCGCGTTCAAACAGATGGTCCGATGGCGCACCGGCTGCGAGGGACGCATCAGCTGTGCGAAACGCGACTTCGGACTGGCCAGAACCCGCCTCGACGGAATCGCCGGAGCAAGAACATGGGTAGGTCACGGGATCTTCAACCACAACCTCGTGAAGATCGCCGGGCTCCTCCCATAGCCAACCCGACACCCACCGGACAACCGCGGCACCGCCCCAGAATCGGACAGACGCGACCGGACCCTTCACCAACCAACGGGGTTCTTCAGGTCGAAGTAGCTATCTAGTGCTACTAACAAGGCCATATATGGCTTATAATGCAGTAGTGGCTAGTTCAACACTCGTTCGCCTTGCCGACATCGCCCAGGACCAGTGGGGCCTCGTGACGCGCCGGCAGGCAGAGCAAGCCGGAGTGTCCCCGCGGACTCTTGGACGTCTGGTTGCCGAGGGGTCGGTCCTCGAACGAGTGGCCCAGGGCGTCTACCGCTTTGCCGGCGCCCCCGTTCCCGACCACATGGATCTCCGCGCAGCCTGGCTCCAACTCGCTCCCGAGAAACGCGCCTGGGAGCGCACCGAGGCCGATGGTGTCGTCTCCCATCGGTCCGCTGCCGCCCTCTACGAACTCGGACATCTTCCCGCCGACCGCCACGAGTTCACCGTTTCGGAACGACGTCAGTCCCGCCGTTCCGACGTTCGGCTGCACACGCGCTCGATGAAATCCGGAAAGTGGATCACGCTGCGCGGGCTGCCCGTGACACGGCCATCGCGCATCGCGTCGGACCTTCTGTGGGACAAGGAAGATCCGCAAGCGGTGGCACAGCTCATCGCCGACGCGATCCGCGCCGTGTACGACTACCCGGGCACGTTCGCCGACGCGCTCGCGCCGCACGCTGCGCGCTTCGGCCTGCGCAAAGGCGACGGCATTGCGCTTCTCCGCTGGCTCCTCGACCTTGTCGGGGATCCGGAGACGTCGGTGTGGATGGACGAAGCACGAACGCAAGATGCTCGAACCTCAACGACTGAAAACGTCAGTGCGCAAGAACCGCCCGTGCCGCTCGCAAAACACGTCACCCAATGACCGAAGAACGTTCGTACGGCAGCCCGGCGGCCTTCCGGCGCGCGCTCACCGATCGGTTGAACGCCAAATCGAAGGACAGCAAGTGGTCGCTGGCACAGTTGCAGCGGCAGTTCGCATACGACCGTCTCCTTGAACGCCTCTACCTGATCGACCGCGATTGGATCATCAAAGGTGCGACCGCACTGCTCGCACGCGACATCGGCGTCAGAGGAACGATCGACATCGACGTCTACCGGGCGCGAGCACGTGACGTTGCCGAGGCCGAGTTACGCGACGCGGCGTCGCGAGACGTCGGCGATTGGTTCCGCTTCGAGGTCGGACCGAGCCGTGCCGTCGCCGACGGCGCGGCCGGCGTGCGCCTCCCGGTCTCTGCCTATGTCGGCGCGTCCGTGTGGGCGCAGTTTCATGTCGACCTCGTCGGCACCGACCTCACCATGACCGGCGAGCCCGACGACGTCCCACCGATGGCAAGCATCGACATGCCCGACGTCGAGCAACACGGGTACCGGGCGTACCCGCTCGTCGATCACATCGCCGACAAGATCGCTGCCACCTTCGAGAGGTACGGCCAGGGACGCACTCCCTCGACCCGGTTCAAGGATCTCGTCGACCTCGTTGCCATCGTGACGAGAGCGTCCGTCGAGGCCGACGCTCAACGGGTCGCGCTCGCTTCCGAATCGACGCGCCGGGGCATCACGTTGCCTGCCCACTTCGTCGTGCCAGATCGCGAGCTGTGGGAGTCCGGTTACGACGCGGAAGCCAAACGCTCGGTGCTGCCGATTGCTCGCACGCTCGACGAGGCACTCGACGTCGTCCGGCCGTTCGTTGACGGACTTCTCGACGGAAGCGCAGTGGGTCGATGGAACCCAACGGCCCGCGAGTGGAAGGCGTAACGCAAACGCGCCTCAGCTCTCGCCGGGGGTCGCCTCGCCGGTCGAGTCGAGCATCTTCATCAGGCGCGATCGCGGCAGGAGGATGCGGCGCCGGACGCGAATGCTTGGGATATCTCCGTGCTGGACAGCCTCGTCTGCCAAGGCGCGACTGATCCCGAGAACAGTCGCCGCCTCCTCCACGGTCAGCGTCAGCCGGTCCTGGGCTGCTGCCGCCCCCGACGAGCGCCAGTCTTCACGATCGTGTCGGGCCGGCGCTCCCACAAGGTCACCCGACGCTTGTCGCATCGCATCGGCAAGTTCGCTTGACTGGCCGGACCAGTACGCCGGATCGACAACCACCGCGAGCTGGCCAGCGGATCGGCCGCTCGGGTCGGCAAT
Organism: Acidimicrobiia bacterium; assembly: GCA_038239145.1. Taxonomy (GTDB): domain Bacteria; phylum Actinomycetota; class Acidimicrobiia; order IMCC26256; family PALSA-610; genus PALSA-610. The sequence goes on along the minus strand of JBBSFB010000121.1, from coordinate 1,069 downwards.
CACGCGGTTCGTGCCGTGCGCCGCAGCGCGCAGGAACTGGGTCAGCTCGACGACGTGGCCGCCCAATACGCGGGACCACCAACGGGTGATCTGTGGTGCCGGATCGGTCTCGGTTGGGGCCTTCGTCTCGACCTCAGTGTTCGGCGCGCGAGCGTAGACCCGCGGTCTACTTGCGGCGAGAGGTCCGCTTCGCCGTCTTCGCCGGTCCGGCTTCAAGCGCAGGCGTGGTCGGAGACGGTTCAAGAACGCGTCCCATGACTGCCGCCGCCGCCCGATCGCGTTCCTCGATGACGTGGCTGTAGACGCGCAGCGTCACTGACGCGTCCGAGTGCCCGAGGCGGCCGGCAACCGTGCGCACGTCGACTCCGGCTCCGATGAGCTGGGTCGTCGTGAAGTGGCGGAGATCGTGGAGGCGCACACCCTTGAAGCCGAGATCGTCGCGGACGCGTATGAAGAAGCTGGTGACGTTGTCGGGCCGGAACCGCGTTGAGCCGTCAAGCTGCGGCGAAAAGACGAAGGCGTCCGTCGGGACGCTGCCATCGGCTTGGCGCGCCCAGTCTTCGACCTGAGCGCGGTACTGAGTGAGGAGTGCCACACCGACTTCGTCGAGGACGACGATCCGCCCGCGATCGGTCTTCGTGGTCTTCTCCGCGAGCCCACCCGGGACGACGACAACGGATCGGGACACATCCAACTGGCCCGCGGTGAGGTCGACGTCCGACCAGCGCAGCGCGCAGAGTTCGCCGCGCCTCATTCCGGTCAGAGCTGCAAGCATGAGCAGAGGCGCCAGTCTCGGGTCGCGCTCCTCGGCGGCCACGATGACCGATCGAACGACCTCGACCGACGGCGCGGTCACACGGCGCTGCGAGACGCGCGGCGGCTTCGCCATCTCCGCGACGTTGTCGCGCACCCATCCCCACCGGACTGCCTGGTGGAGTGCCGACGAGAGGGAGGTTGTCCCGGTAGTCGTGGATTTTGAGGTGGCGGTTCCCGGCTCGAGACCTGCCTGCTGGTAGGTGTCGGGCGTTCGCCAAGAACACCGACAAGCGAAGGGACCACCACCGTGAAG
>JBBSFB010000120.1:0-4742 GCA_038239145.1 Acidimicrobiia bacterium | reverse complement strand
TAACGGACCATCACTTGGCTGGGCGGTCGAGCTCCGCCGCGAAGAAAGCCGACGCCGACTTCAAAATCGCGTTCGCGCGACGCAACTCACGAACTTCCTGCTCGAGTTCCTTCACCCGAGCCGTGTCTGCTGTCGTCGTTCCCGCCGTCACACCCTCATCGATGTCGGCCTGCTTGACCCAACTACGGACCGACTCGATCCCGTAGCCGAGCTGCCGAGCGACTCGATACACGGTCCCGTGATCGGTTCCCAACTCGGCCCGAAGCTGACGAACCAACCTGATCGCCTGCTGCTTCTCCTGATCGGAATACCGACGCGTGGTCGGCTTCCCTGGTGACTTCTCCACTGCCATAACTCCATCCTCGTTTCCAAGGTCTGGAGCCTCCAACTTTCCCAGGGCGATTCACGAACCCATCCGCGTTGAAGTTATGGATCACCTCCCGGACCCGATCCTCCGACGTGAACGCGATCTTCGCGATCGCCGGAACATCCATCGCTTGCGCGGACCACAACACGATCTGCGCTCGCCGCCATCGCACCACCGACCCCGAACCCCGCCTCACGATCCCGAGCAGCTTGTTGCCCTCGACACCCGTGATCTCACGCACCCGCACCCGTTCAGCCATGCACCGATTCTGCGCGACCGCACCCGCCAAGTGGTGGACGCGACACCACCAACCTTCCCGGTCACGGCACTAGCGAGCCGCGCACCCATCGCCTCGCCCATCACTTCATCGCCGTAGGGAGCCGACCAACCCCAGTGCGCGAAGCCGTCGTCGTGTGTCCTCCTCTGCACGGCGGCGCCTGCATCACGCCGTCCAGAGTGAGGTGGCTGATCACGACAACTCGCATCTTCAGCTCCAGGTTCGCTACGGCTTGTAGAGAACCTTGTCCGCCTTGCGATTGATGCGGTCGAACTCGTCCTTCGTGAGGTTGCCGGCACCGCGCTGTTTACGAGAGAGACGCTTGGCACTGATCGCGTGACCCTTGTCGGGAATCGGATAGTTGCCGGTCTGCTTCTTCGCGTCGCTCGAGCGCGCCTTCTCGGGCAGGCCGAACGCTTTCGCGGGCAGCTGCGCGCGTTGTTTCGGAGTGAGCTTGGCCACGATGAACTCCCCTTATCGGAGTGCCTTTCGGCCTCCCTTTGCGTGTCGGTTTTGGTGTCGGCGCGTAGTCGCGAGCACGAACGCTCATTCCGATTCAGGTTGGTGGGGATCGTCGAGGGTGAGCCCGAGCTCGTCGAACTCGGTCTGATGGAGTTCCAGGACCTCGTCGTCTGCTTGCTCGTCCTCGTCCGCTGCGTCGCGCCGGCGAGTTGCGCAGGTTGTCGCGAGCGGCGCGCTCGTCCTCTCGCGATAGTTCTCGGGTTGACTCCGGACCTGAAGCCCATTTATCTCGACGCGCGTTCATTTCGCTTACGGATCCTCCGTAGGAGTCGTCTTCGACTTCCGGTCGCGTACGGTCTCGGCATCGGTGGCGCTCGCGAGCTCGGTCCTTGCGCGACGGTCACCCGCGCCGCCCTCGGCCACCGACTCGATGTCGCCATGTGCTTCTCGTACTGCGATTTCGGCCTCCGCAACGCTGACGGCATCTCCCGAGCGATCGGCGAGTGCCTTGGCCTCCGCGTGACGGTCGCCCGTTGCCGAGGCGAGCCGCTGCCGAAGTGGGGGAGCGTCCGGGTCGGCGTCGAGGTTCGAGTCGTCGTTGGTCATTGTCCGGTGAGGACAAGGCCGACGGCGAGTACGAATCGGTGAGCGACATCAGTCCAATCGATGACGTTCCAGATCGCGTCGACGTAGTCGGGACGTCGGTTCTCGTACTGGAGGTAATACGCGTGCTCCCACGCGTCGATGACGAGCAGCGGCACGCCACCCTGTCCGGTGTTGCCCTGGTGGTCGTAGATCTGCTCGATGAACAGTCGCTCGCCGAGCGGCTCCCACGTCAGCGCTCCCCAACCCGAGCCCTGAACTGACGCCGCCGACTTCGAGAGCTGGTTGCGAAACGCGTCGAACGAACCGAAGTGCTCGTCGATTGCGGCAGCCAACTCCCCGGTCGGCCGGTCGCCTCCGTCAGGGCTGAGATTCTTCCAGAGCAACGTATGCAGGACGTGACCGGAGAGATTGAACGCCAGGGTCTTCTCGAGACCGACGATCGTTCCGAGGTCGTCGGTCGCGCGTGCGGCGGCCAGCTTCTCGAGCGTCGTGTTGACACCATCGACGTACGCCTTGTGGTGCTTGTCGTGATGCAACTCCAGCATCCGGGCCGAATAATGCGGCTCAAGGGCGGAGTAGTCGTACTCGAGGTCAGGCAAGACGTAAGACTTCATAGTTGCTCCTTCATGGTGCGAAATGTCCAGATCGGCTGACGGAATGAGCTCGCCGCTAGAAGACTGCGCGTCAAACCTGCGCGAAAAGGCCCGCAACCCCGTGATGATCTTTCAGGACCAGGTCAATGATGTCTGTCATCGCGGTTCCTGTGGCTGTGCCTGGCGTGCGTCGGAGTGCGCCTGCCGATCGCGTGTTCCGCGACCAACCGTCCGACGCGTTGGAGTCAGCGACCGAGCTACTTGCTGAAGCCCACGGCGTCTCTGACTTTCTCACCGGCCTGTTTGAGGTCGCCCTTCTTTTGGTCGGTCTTGCCCTTGACGCGGAGCTTGTCGTCGCCGGTGACGGTTCCGGTTGCCTCTTTGAACTTGCCCTTCGCTTGCTGCGCGGCGTTCTTCGCCTTGTCGGTTGCACTCATGGCCGGCTCCTCACTTCGAGATCAGATCGGTTACGTGGATGCTTCAGCGCGTCTCTTCGTGCAGGACGGCGTTCCCAGTGGGCGCGGCGCTCGTTCCCTGCACGACGGTGGTTCGTTCGACGCGACCGCGGCTCATGCCGAGCATGAGGAGCGACACGACGAGCCCAAGCGCGCCGACGATCATCAAGATGACACCGACCGCACCGAGGTTGAGGCCGTTGACGGCTTTGGTGACGGCGAAATACAGGATCGCGCCGGCGGCGATGAGGAAGATGCTGATTCCAATAGGCATGACTGTCGTTCCGTCGTTCATGATTGTCGCTCCTTCTTTCTTGCGAACCCCGACGAACGTCGGTCTCGCGGTGCCTAGACCCTGGTGCGGCGCATCATCGAGACGACGACGACGATCAACAGGATCACGAGAAGTGTTCCGAGTCCGATGTACATGGTCGGTTGTTCCTTCCGAGGAGAAATGGCATGCTCGCCCAACGCTGGTGTCGTCAACGGGCGCGATTCTCGTGTCGCGGCCGGCCATGGCCGCAACACGGGCGTCTGTTCGCGACCTCCCTGGTGGTGGTCGCATTCGCTGTGGCGCTACCATGGTCCGGAGCAACGCTCCCGGGAGGGTGCCGACGCTACGGGCAGAGTCCAACACGGTGCGGGCGCTCACTCCCGTGTTGATCCGACCATACCCGGCCGTGCGGGTTTCCAACCCGTAGGGCGCGGATCGGGTGTACGGTCAGTCCGCAAGCGCGGTGGATCACGCGAAGCAGCTCCGGACCCCGGCTTCTTCGCCCTCTTCAGAGGGCTGGTACGAGATGCTGGGAACGTGTCGGGCGACCGGAGACATCGATATGGCGACTGCGCCGTCGTTTAGCGCGGATCTACACGATGCGATCGACGCATCGGATGAGGCGGTGGTGAGCGTCGATTGTTCAGGGGTGACGTTCATGGGTTCCGCCGGGTATCGCGCGCTGGTCGACGCGACCGAGTACGCCACCCGGCGCGGCCACACGCTGGTCGTCCGTAACATGTCCTCGTCGTGCGCGAGGGTCGTTCGATTGTTCAGCGACACCGACGACCTCACCATCGAATCTTGCGAAGAGCCGCGTTCGGTATCACGAGCAACGCGTTGACGCTCACCGCGTTCGCGCTCAACTGCTCGCTGAAGTCGTCGACCGAGTCGTCCAGTACGGACAAGCTCATCGGCGAGGTACTCGCAGCCCTCGGAGAACACGGCGTCGCCGCCACAGGAACGGCGAGGATCGCCGATCGGAACATACTTCCCGGCGTCACCTCGGACGAGGGAGACGACGACGACTGGCCAGCGGTACGTCAACAGATCCTCGACGCCGACATTCTCGTGTTCGGAACCCCGATCTGGATGGGCCACCCCTCCAGTCACGCACAACGCGTACTGGAGCGGCTCGATGCGTTCCTGGGCGAGACCGACGCCGACGGTCGGATGATCGCTCTTGACCGAGTCGCTTTAGTCGCGGCGGTCGGCAACGAAGATGGCGCCCACCATGTCGCCGCTGAGCTCTTCCAAGGGCTGAGCGATGTCGGATTCACGATCCCGGCGGGCGGTATGACGTACTGGGTCGGCGAGGCAATGCACAAGACCGACTACAAGGATCTGGTTGCGGGCAGCGACAAGACCAACCAAGCCACCGCTGCCGCAGCCGCGCGCGCGGCGCATCTCGCGAAGGTTCTGCGCGCAACGCCGTACCCGGCGTCTTGAGCGGGCGCCTGCTTCGGCGAACGCGGCGCCGTCGGTGAGTCAGACCGTCAGCGACATCGTGGTTCGGGCGCTCGTCGCTGCGGGCGTCCGTCACGTGTTCGGTGTCGTCGGTGACGCACTGAACTCGTTCACCGATGCGATTCGCCGTACCGACGGCATCGATTGGATCGGTGTACGCCACGAAGAGGTCGGAGCGTTCGCGGCCGGCGCGCAAGCGCAACTGACCGGAACGCTGGCGGTGTGCGCGGGCACGGTCGGT
>JBBSFB010000119.1:0-5446 GCA_038239145.1 Acidimicrobiia bacterium | reverse complement strand
TTGGAGGACGACGGCTTCGTGGTCGATGGTGCCGGCGTTCTTGACGACGAAGGTGACGTCACCGGCGGGGACGGTCGCGGGTGACGCGGTGAGTGTCATGGCACCGGCTGCGCCATTCGCGTCGCCCAACGTCACGTTCACTGACCGGACCGGCGTGGGGGGCGATGTCGGGATCTTGACGCCGCCCTCCAACAAGTTCGCCCCGGTCGAACCGGCAGTGCTCGCGCATCCGGCCAGCCCGCCGAGAAGCGCGACCAGCGCGACACCGACGAAGGTGCGTCCAGGATGTTGCCCCATGGCGTGAGCCTCTACAAGCTGCTGGCTCGGAAGAACTCGATCGCCGGGGGCTGGGGCGATCGTTCTCATTGTCGGAAGATGCGGTGACTGTACGGCGAGCCGTGGATTCGGTCAACGTCATCGCCGCTCGACTCCGAGGCGTTGCTCGGTTTCCTCATCCGCACCCACGCCTCCCGAGCGGGAGCTTCGTCTCGCCGGACGTACTCGGCGTGGCCGAGCCCACACCGAAGCGTCGGGTCTGCCCGGTCGATGAGCGATCAAGACCTTGACGGCCGGAGTTATGGCCTACGTGGCCGACGAACGCGGCTCGCTGCGAACATCGGCGGCTTCGTCGATCTCGCGAACCGGCCGGTGCGGACATGCACGGATGCCAGCGGACGTCGTTCGTTGGGATGAGGAAACCGATCCTCTCCCCTCTGAGCTACGAGAACACGCGCCCTGACCTGCGGTTTCGCGTGTTCGGCACCCTCTCGCGGCGTCACGACGTCGCACCGATGCCCGGTGACCTGTGGATCGACCCGACGACCTACCTGGTTGTTCGCTCGGAGCAAACCGATCTCGGCGACCGGCTACGAGTGGCTCCCACGAGATTCGGTGGCGTTCGCTTCTTCGCCGGTCTCGAAGCGCGAAGCTCGCGGCAATGACGACGAACGAACGAGAGCTCACGGAACCGGTCGACCTGTGCACCCCGGGGGGCGAGCGACTCAACCCCGCCGCGCGCGGCTGGTCGCGGCGGCCCCTGCACCGGGCGAATCTCCCCGGAGGGGGCGCGGGCCGGAACAAGCGCTGGGACTACTGGGCGGTGCTTGGGGGCGACATCGTTGTGTCCTCGGTGTTTTCCGACATCGATCTGCTCGGGCTCGCCGACGTGTACTGGGCCGATCTCACGACCGGAGCGTCCGGTGGGCGCGCGATCGTCACCGCGCGCGACGGAACGATTCACCTGCCCGAGGTGCTGTCGTCCGCACCGCTCGTCGTCGACCACGACTTGCTGGCATTGTCGATCATCGACGACGAGGGCACCCGGTTGCGCGCGGCGTGGACGGAAGCCGACGGTCGCGCGAGCCGTCTCGACGTCACGGTGGAGCTCCCCGCGGGACACGAGTCGCTGAACGTTGTCATCCCGTGGAGCGACGAAGAGTTCAACTTCACGTCGAAGCACCAGGCTCGTGTGGCGCGCGGCGAGCTCGTCGTCGGCGACTGTCGGTGGGAGATCGGCGGCGCGGCGGGCGACGCTTGGGTGTGCTCGACGCCGGCCGCGGCCGTTGGCCGCACGACATCCGGTGGAACTGGGGCGGCGGTGCGGGCCGGGCCGGGTCGCACGTCGTTGGGTTGCAGTTCGGCGCGAAATGGACGGAAGGAACGGGCTTCACCGAGAACGGCGTGATCATCGACGGCCGTTTGCACAAGCTCGGCAACGAGATGCGCTGGGAGTACGACTGGGACGAGCCGATGCGACCGTGGTGTGTTGTCGATCCCGGCGGCCAGCTCGATGTCGTGCTCACCCCGCGCTTCGACAAGCACAGCAAGGTCGAGGCCGGGCCCGACCTGTGCAGCGAAACGCATCAGGTGTTCGGCACCTGGTCGGGACGAGTGCGCACCGACGACGGCCTCGAGCTCGAGCTCAACGCATTGCAAGGCTTCGCGGAGGAAGCGCGCCAGCGTTGGTGATCCGGTTCTCGATCCGCCGTGCGCGCCCCCGAAGCGTGCGGCTCGACAACCGCTACACCCCGCCGATATCGAAGCGCCTTCGGATATCTGTAGACGAATAGGTCTACTAATCTGTATACTTGCTCACGAATGAGCACCACCATACGAGTCAGTGAGCAGACGAGGGACAGGTTCGCCAAGCTCGCCGATGCGACGGGTCGGCCGATGACGCAGCTCCTCGATGAGGCTGTCGATGCCCTCGAGCGCCGCATCTTCTTCGATCAGCTGTCCGCCGGGTTCGACGCGCTTCGCGACGATGCCGATGCGTGGACTGAGGTCGAAGCCGAGCGTGGGATCGAGAGCGGCGCGTTGCGCGATCGCTCGGCGTGATCGCGCGTCGTGGGGACGTGTGGCTCATCGATTTCGGCGATCCGGTTGGCGAGCAGTCTGGACGTCGTCCGGCAGTCGTCGTGTCGGCCGACCCGCTCAACGAGAGTCGCGCCGGTGTCGTGATGGTTGTGCCTTGTACGACGACGCGACGCGCGCTGCCGTCGCATATCGAAATCGAGCCGGGCACCTCGGGACTCGATGAGGTCAGCTACGCGAAGTGCGAGGACATCAAGTCTGTGTCCGATCAGCGTCTCGTCATGCGACTTGGTTCCGTCATCGACGAGACGCTGTTCGGCATCGTTCGGGCACTGAGGTTCCTGCTCGAGCTGTGATCCAGTCGGCGTCCTCGAGACGAAACCGCAGATCGCCGCGGGGTAGTCGAGGATCTCGGTGTGCACGGCGGTGCTCGTTCGGACGGTCTGTGGCTCACCCGTGGAATAGCGCGCTCGAACGCGCGAACGACGGAGAAATCGTGCCGGGACGAAACCACTGGGACGACCGCTCGTCGCTCGCGCGCACGTGGTGCTCGACGCAGGTTGCCGTTACGCGATCGCGGTCACGATTTGGTTTCGGCCGGCGGCCTTGGCCGCGAACATTGCGTGGTCGGCGGCGCGGATGACCTCTTCCAGGCTCGTCGCTTCGTCGGTTGATGCGATGCCCAGGCTGACGGTGAACGGCGGCAGGTGGGCGCTCTGGTGCTCCGCGCTGAGGAGCATCTGCGTCCGCTCCGCCACGCCTTCGGCGTCTCGGTTGCTCGCGTCCGGGAGCACGACGACGAACTCCTCGCCGCCGTAGCGGGTGCAGATGTCGCCGGGACGGGTCGCACGGTTGAGCACTCGCGCGAACGCTCGCAGGCACTCATCGCCGATCTCGTGCCCGTAGGTGTCGTTCAGGTCTTTGAAGTTGTCGATGTCGGCGAACACGATCGCGTAGACGCCGGTCGTGATACGTGTCCCGACCGATTGCTCGAGGCTGCGCCGGTTCGCGAGACCGGTCAAGGGATCGGTGGCCGCTTGATGCTGCGAGTGCGCAAATGCCCGCAGCCCGCTGATCTTTTCACCCGTGTTGTGTGCGACAATCGCGATCCAGTCGGCTTGCTCGGTGGTGAGCGGCTCGCCCGCCGGGGAGTCGGCGCGCAGGATCGAAAGCGTCTGGTCGGCGATCACCACCGGTATGCACACGGCCTGGCCGATCTCGCCGTGACGAGCCCGGAGAAAGGCGCACGCGTCGATCGCATCGGGTGCGGGGAAGTCGAGGCGCTGTCGTAGTCGGAGCGCCGGGCAGTCGGCGGAGCGTTCGACACCGCAGCCTGTCCCGACCGTGGGCGCGATCGTGCGCGTCAAATGCCCGCCGGCGCGCTCGGCGACCAGCAGTTCGGCCCCGGGCAGACCCACGACGGCCAAGGTGTGACCGACTGACTCGACGACGGCCGACTCGTTGACCGCGAGCGCCATCGACCGTTGCAGGCGCGCCTCGAAGTCGGTCCGGCGTTCGGCCGTCGCGCGGGCGCGCTCGACGCGGGTGCGCTGTGCGAGCCGCCGGCTGGCACGCCGGCCGGAAATCACCATGAGCGCGATGCCGAAGGCGATCACGGCGACGACGGCGATCTTGGCGGCGTTGGCGGCGTTGCGCTGCCCTCGGATTACGAGTTGGTCGTCGCGGGCGTAGTGCGCGGTGTAAAGAGGCTCTACGCGAATGAGTGGGGTGCGCGGGTTCGGATGCGGGGCGGGTGTGGTCGTTGGGGCCAGGTGACGCCGCCGGTGTGGAGGAGGACGCGGAGCCGGTAGTGCTCAAAGGACCGGAACCCGTGCCCGCAGCGTTTCACCTTCTTCACGCACAGGTTCAGACCCTCGGTCGGTCCGTTGCTCGCGCCGGTGCTGTGATGCGCCAGGATCTCGCGCCGCCACTTGTGGAGTGTGGTGCCGAGGCTTTGAATCTCGGGCACCTCATCGGCGAGGCAACCGGCGATGGTCTTGTCGAGCAGCGTGCGCGCGTCGCGCCAGCTCTCGGCGAGGTAGACGTCACGCACCGACTCTTTGGCGAGCCACGCGCCAAGCAGCTCATCGTGAGGGTCACCGATGCGCAGTCCCAACAGCATCCGATCTGCGCCGGGTTCATCGACGCGTTCGGCGCCGCTCAACAACAGCTTGCGGATCCGATACAGCGGATCGTGTTTGCGGCCGCGATGACCGAGCGTCTCGTTCTGCACCCGACGACGCACGTTGTCGAGGCATCGGTTCGCGACCCGCACAACATGGAACGGGTCCGCGACGCGCCGGACATGTTCGAGGTGTGGTGACAGGCCGGCACGGAAACTCTCGGTGAGATCAGTCGCAACGACCTTGATGTCCGCGAGCCAACCCGGATCCGCGTTCGCGGTCCATCGCCGCAGGTCAGCGGCACTGTTGCCCTTGACCATGTCGATCACGACGTGGCGTTTGAGGTCAACGAGCCCGGTCGCATACACGATCGCGTGCGTTCGGGTGGCCTTCAGGAACGACGTCTCATCGATACCGAGCTGACGGACCCGACCGACACGGTCCGGGTCATCAACCAGCGGCGTGCCGTGCTCAACGACCGCGTTCATGACTGTCCACCAACACACCCCGAACTCCTCAGCGACCTTCGACACGGGTCGGGCGAGCTCGCCGACCTGACGGCACGCCTCCACACCCGCACGACGCGTGATGACCCGCTGCGCGTCGAAATGCTCCGAACGCTCGGTCCACGTCTTTGCGTCACACCCGTGCTCGCGACAACGCCACCGGCGCTTGCGCCACACCAGCCGGACCGGCCGACCGAAGCACGCCAGATCCCGGACCTCGACCGGCATGCGATCATGCGCCCCGGCGCGTGCACCACACGCCGCGCACCATGCGATCGTCGCGGTCGTCTCGATCGCGATCACGACCTCGTCCGTCGCCTCGTGCACCTCGAGCACCCGGAACCCATCAAGTCCCAGCAGCGCTTCCGCCAGACCGATACCGTCGCTCATCGTCAGGGGTCTCCCGTCTCCGTAGCCGTCGAACAGCCACGAAGATGGCGGGATCCCTGACCCGCGCGGTGGACCCTCAGCTACACGTCACTCCCCACCCCAACGCGAAGAGCC
>JBBSFB010000118.1:0-5651 GCA_038239145.1 Acidimicrobiia bacterium | reverse complement strand
GAGGTCATGCGCGTTCTGAAACGCTACGTCGCCCACGAGATCTACCCGCATCTCGTGCACGCGTAGAAGCTCTGGGGCGACGGGCCTGGCCCACGAATGCCCTGACACCGAACGGTTGTCCTTCGAACGAACCGCCGGCCCGTCACCCCACACCTACGTTCGGCACGCATGGCTTCGTAAGAGCTCGCCCTCACCCGAGTGGCCCATCACTGGTCTGCCAGCAACGCCGGCACCAGCCCCTTGACAAACATAGGAGCTTCGATCGCGCGCCCGCGCGGCGAGCGCCGAACGGCGGCTATGGCGCGGTCGCTTCAGGTCCTACATTTCGTCGTCGTCGGTGGCCGCTCCGGCCCCGAAGCGCGGAAACGTACTCTGCAACAAGGAAATGCACTCTGATTTCGGTCGCGTTGCGCAGCCGTGACATGACAGCGGATCGACCTGGCGCAACAATCCGTGTTCGACTCGCCAGCAGTGCCCGCACTCATCGCATAACCAGTGTGCTTCGTCGAGCGTTCGTACCGGTAGAAGGGCCGTGCCCAGGCAAGCTGGACAACCACGAGTCGCGAACCAAACTTCGCTGAGGCCACGGGGAACGAACGTGTCGTCGAATACTTCCATCAGCCACCTCCTCATCGCTCCTCCACCATCATCTGCCCTTCCATCACGGCGCGGCTAGGGCCATACGGCCTTTGCAGACGGCACGGGGCCCAAGAGCAAGCAACAGCGAAAGCCCACGCAGAGCGGCAGATCTGTATGCGCGTAGCCCTGCCGCGGGCGAGGGACGGCACGCCCAAATCTCGGCATTGGCAGCGCCGGAGTGAGCACCCAGTCCGTTCTCGCTCGCGTGCCAGTCGGCGGTTCTGCGCGATCCGGCATGGGTTGCACGAGCGCAGTCGCGTGGTGCCGCGTCGAGGTCGCCGGTGGCGAAGTACTGGTCGTCGGGTGTCGCCTGGAGAAGTCCCTGGGCCGCTACTTGCCAATCAATCGACGTCACGACGACGACGCCCGAATGGAGGTAACAAAGGCTCGGCAAGGTGTCGTCCGCGTCGAGTCCGCGCCGGGACCGGTCGAATGGCTATGCGGCGATGCGCGTCGGGTGCGATTCAGCGATCGCGCGACCGGCGAGGACGAGCCCGATCGCCAGCGTCATCACGCCCGGGAGCATCCGGAAATGCTCAGAGTCCGCGTCGTGATCCGGAAAGGCCGACGGTAGGTCATTGGCGGCTCGTGTGAAGTACACGATGCCGATGGTCCCGAGGACGATTGCCGCCGCGAAAAAGACCGACATCGCGGTCGCATGCTGCAACCGGATGTCGTTGTAGAGCACGTACTCAACGCCGAGCAACACGAGCCCCGCGGCCATGAGCAGGAAGGTCCAGCCGGCGGGCTCGCCCCCGGCAAGCAGAAATGGGCCGGCAACGACGCTCACCCGTCGCTAGCTGACGTGGAATCGGTCGACTGCGTTCGAACGCCCCTCACGGCGTGCTGTTGATCTCCACACTTCGGTTATCGACGAGATCGGCTGAATTTCGACCGAATCGGCGAGCGCTCAGAATCGGGTTGCGACTGCACGCGCGACGCGGTGAGCGGCGTGCCGTCGGGCGGTCTTTCGTGGACGCACAGCGGTTGCACTAGGGAGCCGTCGGAACTTGACCGGCGTTCTCTTGCGCGGCATGCGCGGCGCTTTCTGCCTTCTCGTGGGCGGGATCCGTGTTGGGTTTGAAAGCGCCGTCGTGACCATCGCCCGAGAAGGCCTTGCCTGACGCCTCATCCGCTTCCCGTTGCGCGCTTTCCGCCTTTTCGTGGGTCGGGTCCTCGTTCGAGTGCGGCGCGGCTGCAACGGTCGTCGTGGTTGCTCCACCAGCCGCGGGCACTGTGGTAGTCGTCTGGGCGCTGCTACTCGCCGGGGCGAACAACAGATACCCGAAGGCACCCGAGGCCAGCATCGCGGCACCGGCTACAGCCCCGAGCGACACTCTTCGAGGGATCGAAATCATCGCGTTTCCCTTCCTTCGCAGACGGATCAAGGACCTCAGTGTCGGGCCCGACGATGTGAACGACCTGAGCCCAAATCAAGAAGCGGATAAGAGCAGACTTGCGTCGACCGCGCACAAACGCCGCACGACCCCACGCGCATCGGAAACCGGACGTCGACGCGCCGGCACTACAACTACGTCAATCGCAGGCTTCCGCCCCCCACGGCGAGGTTTGGGCGACCGCTCGCCCGACACCAACGCGTAAGGAGCGGTCCGCGTCGTACACGTCGCGCTCACCAACCTCACAGTGGATTCTCGCGAGGCCTTCGCGCTCGATTAATCCCACTCCCAGGCGTAAAGCCGATGTTAGGAGCGTGCCCAATCAGCACCCGCGCAAGACCAACTAAACCCTAAGGAGAACCTCATGGCACCCGTACGAAAGCTCGTGCTCAGCGGCGCAAAGCTCGCCGCGATGGCCGCAGGTGGCGCCGCCGGCGCCGTACTCGTCACCCCAGCAAGCGCCGCCACGACCTCGTCAACCACGGCGACCTCGTCCGCTACGCCGGCATTCCCGGCGCACGGTCGGCGTCACACGAAGACGCCGAGAAGACCGTCACCGGGACCGCAGCCACGAAGGCGCAAGCGGCCGCGGTCAAGTACGTCGGAAGCGGGACCGCGGGCGCGGTCACGACTGACTTCACCGGCAAGGGCTACGAGACCACCGTGACCAAGGCCGACGGCAGCCAGGTCGAGGTACACCTCGACAGCTCCTTCACCGTCGCAGCCGGACACCCCGGCAACTGAAGAGGCGAGCGTCGACCGGTACCCACCAAGGGCACCGGTCGGCATCCCGCACCGCCGCACGCGGAACGGTGCGGCGAGGAGACATCGCGCGGCTGACTGACCGACACGCCAATCAGCCGCGCGTGCCCCAGGTAACTTCGCCGCAACTTGGAAGGCGCGACCCGGGCGGCATACCAACGCGTTGCCGCAAACACGCCGCGGCACCCCGCCGTGAACATGGCCACGACGCTCGAGAGAGTCGCGCAGGCCACTGCCCAATCTCGGAAGAGCCTCGTGTCCCTCACGCCGGACAGATTGCCGATCGGCAGATCGGGCGCGACGCAAGACGCTGACCGCTCCGGGAGTAGTCAGCGATTCTGGTTACAGTCCGTCATCGTGACCTACGACGAGACCATCTCCAACGTTGTCCGGAGTGTCGAGGGCGCCGGCGCGGGAATCATGGTGATAGGAGGTCTGCTCGCCCTCGCAGAGTTCGTACGCCAAACGCTCAACCCGGCCGGGCGACTCGGATCCTACGAACGACTCCGCCGGTCCTTGGGCCACACCATCTTGCTCGGCCTCGAGGTTCTCATCATCGGCGACATCGTCCGGACGATCGTCGTGGAACCGACCCTTGAGAGCGTTGCAGTCCTAGGCGCGATCGTCGTGATCCGGATCGTGTTGAGCTTCGCGATTGAGATCGAGATTGACGGTCAGGCTCCGTGGCGGCGGAGCAAGAAACCGCCCGAACCCGACCACGCCTGACCCACTGACCTGGGAACTGCCGACCGATGCTCCTATGTTGTTCAAGGGGCTTCCGACGGTGCTGGCAGACCAGTGATGGACCACTCGGTGAGGGCGAGCTTTTACTACGCGATGCGTTGTCGGGGTCGTGATGGTTTGGGATCGCGGTCGGCGTATCGTTCGAAGGACAACCCGCAAGGGTGTCGGGCAGATATTGGGCCAGACCGCGATCCCAGAACGGGTTAGGCGTTCGGCAAGAGCCGATGGGTCTCGCGTGCGACGTAGCGTTTCAGGACGCGCATGATCTCGGGTTTGGTGAGACCTTCTTCGGTGCGGCGTTCGACGTCGACGCGGGTGCGGGCGTCGGTGCCCATGCGGGTGAACACGATCCGCCACAGCGCATGGTTCGCTTGTCGGTTCCTGGCCCGGCCGAGTCGGTGCCGGCGATGTTTGCCCGATGATGCGTCGACGGGCGCGACACCGCAGAGGTGCGCCCACGCGGCTTCGTTGCGGATCCGTTCCGGGTTGTCACCGGCGGAGAAGATCACACACGCCGAAGTGCCGCCCGGTCTCATCGCCTATCTGGCAGGGGATCCTGCTGGGTGGACCAGGATCGGGCCCCGGGCCGGGTTCCCCCGAGTGGGTGGCAGCAAGTCGCTCGCGAGAGTTCTCACCGACGACGATGCGGGAGTGTGGTGGGTGACCTGCTTCGCCGTCGACAGCCGGCACCGAAGGTCAGGTGTCGGATTGGCCCTTCTCAAGGCCGCGGTCGAGTTCGCCCGTGAGCACGGCGCCACCGCCGTCGAGGGCTACCCCGCGGATGCGACCGCTCTGAAAGCCGTGCGAGTGTCAGGGTATGCGCTCTATACCGGGACGGTGGCGATGTTCGTCGTCGCGGGCTTTGCCGAGGTCGCGCGTCCCTCTGCCACCCGCCCGGTAATGAGACTCGTGAAGTGACCGTCGCAGTCCACGATAAGCGAAACCTGAAGTAGTAGCGGCCGCTGGCGAGGGACGATATCGACGCCCTACCGTAGCCACGGGTTGAGACAGGTTGCTCAGTCACACGGGATGTACCGCACTGCCGTTCGGTGTTCGAATGACCGAACCAGACCGGAGAATATGCGCGTGATGCTCGACCGGAAACCTCCGCGATCGACAGCCGGCGAATGCGAGGTGTTACAGACGTTGCTCCAATACCAACGCGAGTCGTTTGTTCGAAAAGTCGACGGTGTTGGTGAACTCGACGCGCGCAACCCGTTAGTCACCAGTGGCACGACGATCCTGTGGTTGACCAAGCACATGGCTCGCGCCGAACAGCTTTGGATCGTGGAACGTTTCGCGGGCAACCGGCCGGACGTTCTCGATGACACGGTGCAGCCTGGAGACACGGTCGGTTCGACGATCGCGGCTTACCGGAAGACCTGGCCGATCGTTGACAACATCGTTGAGGCCGCCCCGAGTCTCGACGCGCTCTGCCATGACGTTGGGAGCGATGATCCGGTGAACCTGCGGTGGGTGCTGATGCATCTCCTGGAGGAGACGGCTCGGCATGCAGGACACGTCGACATCCTGCGTGAACTCATCGATGGCACCACCGGCCGCTGACGGTACACGGCTGGCGCTATGCGCCGGCCGGGAGCTCGGGCTGCGGCAAGTCGGTCGCCGACGGAAGTAAGGATCGTGGCTGGTGGGCATCGGCCGGATGACGGTGAGCGCCTTTTGCGCGATCTGCCGAGTGGTTCGGAATCGAACAGTCGGTCGACGCCTGCTTCAAACGCTCGGAGCAAGGCTCCGCGCGAGCGGCGTCGTGTTACTCCGGGTGAAGACCTTTGACCCGACCGGACGGTCGCATGAGTACGAGCGCAGGCGTTTACCAGTCGGTTGGCTCCCTGCCCCGCGAGGAACGCACCGACATCTCGGGTGCCGACAACCCGTGCCTCATTTCGGTCAAGCCATTGACGTGAGGTGACACGAGGCGCCAACACTGCCAGTGAGACCCGGTTCGTCGCGCCCTGTCTCGCTCTCCGCGGTCGATGGCTGCGGTTCATGGCGGAACGGGAACCATCGGGGCATGATGACCGGATTCCGGGCCACTCGATCGCGAGGTATACGCATGGACGTGCGTTCCGCACAGCACACTGCACCCGT
>JBBSFB010000117.1:0-5831 GCA_038239145.1 Acidimicrobiia bacterium | reverse complement strand
CGACGTCCTCGGCCTGGGCGACGAACCCCGGCCCGAGATCCCCGGCATCGCCGGGCATTGGCACACCGTCGGCGACCTGCAGCTCCATCTCGTCGGCGCACCTCCGTCGGGCAAGCCGATCGACACCACCGGCCACCACTACTGCGTCGCCGTCGACGACCTCGATGCCGCGATCCGCGAGCTCGAGGACCGCGGCATCGCATACGTCCGCGGGGTGCAGGGCGAAAGCAACGTGCAGATCTGGATAGCCGACCCGGCCGGTAACACGATTGAGCTACAACAGGAGAACCGCCCGCAATGACCTTCACCCCGTACGACCGTCCGGTGCGCGCCGCGTTCATCGGCCTCGGTCGCATCTACGACCTCAACGTGCGCGCGTACCGCGACAACCCCGATGTCGAGGTCGTCGCCCTCGTCGACCCGAGTGAGGAGCGCCTCGCCGAGCGGCAGCGCGACTGGCCGGACGCGCGCACGTTCACGTCGGCGAAAGCGCTCGCGGCGAGCGACGTGAAGATCGACGCGGTCGAGGCGTTGCTCCCGATCCCGTTGCACGTCGACGGTGTGATCGAGCTGCTCGGGTACGGGTGGCACGTCAATCTGCAAAAGCCGATGTGCAACGACCTCGCCGACGCGCAAAGGATGCTCGACGCGGCCGCCGCCGACGACCGGGTGCTGCGTGTGATGGAGAACTACCTGTTCTACGAGCCACTCCAGAAGCTGAAGGCCACGGTCGACGCGGGCGACATCGGCGCGGTCAGCGGGTACCACATGAAGATGGTCGGCAGCAGCCGTGGCGGCTGGGACGTGCCGATGAGCAGCTACCACTGGCAACTGCAGCAGATGCAGAACGGCCGGGGCGTGCTCGTGTTCGACGACGGTTGGCACAAGCTCGCGACCGCGCTGTGGTTGTTCGGCCCCATCAAAGAGGTGCGCTCCTGGATCGGCGGCACCGAAGTGGTGCCGGGCGTGACGGTCGACGCGCCGACCACGATCCTGTGGCAGCACGAGAACGGGATCCGGGGCGTGTGGGACATCACCCTTGCGTCGGACATGTATCTGCGCTCCGACTACTACACGAACGACGAACGCTGGGAGGTGACCGGCAATCGCGGCTACGCGCGCGTCAACCGCTGCACCGGGCGCGGCATCCAGCAGCCGAGCCTCGAGGTGTACGCCGACGGCGAGATGCGCGCGTTCCACGCGCTCGACGACGACTGGGCAAGCAGCTTCCGCGACTCCGGTCGGCACTGGCTGCGCTGGCTGCACACCGGCGAGGGCCCCCTCATGTGGAGCGGCGCGGATGCCGTGAACGTGCTGCGGTTCGCGCTGGCCGCCTACGCGAGCAGCGCCGCCGGCGGCACGGGCGTCGACCCCGCCACGCTCTAAAGGGTCGAAGCGGGCAGTCCGCCCGACCGATGTGAGTCGGCGCAGGTCGCGGATCGGCGCGGACCGGGCGACTCCTAGAATTGGCGAATCCAAGTCACCGACGCGTCCAACGACGAAGTCGACCGGCACACGCATTCGCTGCGGCCGTTCCTCCTGTGGGGATTGGCGCTGGCCGGGCTCCTGCTCTTCGTCGCGTTCAGCGCGCGGGTCTGGCACGCGCGGGGTCCCATGGAGTGGGAACGCCCCTTCATCCGGGCGGCCTACCGGCACGAACCTCCGGGTGCGACCCGCTGGCAGGCGTTGTTCCAGGCCGAGCCGTTCGCCGTGATCACCATCGTGCTCGCGGTGTTCGCCCTCGTCGCGCGCCGGCCGCGGTTGGCGCTCGCGGGAACCGTCGGCTGCTTCGCGGCGGTGATCGTGGCCGAGAACGTCTTGAAGCCGCTCATCGACGCCCGGCAGCGGTCCGAGTACTACGGCTGGGACGGCCCCACACTGCACCTCGGTTCGTTGACGTTCCCGTCCGGACACGTCACCGGCGCGACCGCGTGCGCAATGTTCGCGTGGTTCTTGTTCCACCGCCGCAGCGAGCTCGCGGCGTTGTTCTTCGTCGTTCCACTGATCGTCGGATGGTCGATGGTGGCGCTCGGCCTCCACTACCCCGTCGACGTGATGGGCGGCCTCATCCTCGGCATGCTCGGCGTGGGCGGGAGTTTCGCCGCGACTACTTGGATCCTCGGACCCGACGACGGGTTCGGGCGCCCTAAGGCCGCGCACCCACCGGGACGAGGTCCGGTCGGAAGTAGCTGACCAGCTCGACGAACGCCCCGGTGTGCGGCGCGTCGATCATGAGCCCGGGCGCGACCACGATCCCGACGTGATGATTCGTCGGTCCCGTGTCGCCGAAGAAGACGAGATCTCCGGGTCGGAGTTGGTCGATCGGGACGCGCGGGAACGAGTCGTACTGCGACTGCGATCCGTGTTGCATCCCAACACCGGCCTGCAGCCAGGCCATCATCGTGAGCCCTGAGCAGTCGTACACGTCCGGGCCCGAACCCGCGTAGACGTACGGCTTGCCGAGCTGTTCGCGCGCGTACGCGACCGCGAGCACGGCGCCGGGAGTGGGCGCGGGCAACGGCCCGAGATCGGGGCCACCGGGCTCGGTCGCGCCCGGCGTCGCGCCCGCGCTCGGAGCGGCCTGCTTTTGCGCCTGCAGCTTCAACCACAACTGTTCCTGGGCAGCCGCGTCGAGAGCGGCTTTCTGCTCCATTTGGGTCGCGAGCATCTTGACGTTGAGATTCGTCGTGTCGAGCAGGTGCTGCATCGAGGCGTTCGCCGACTGGACCTGGCGACGCGCGGTGTCGGCCGCGTGCTGGCGATCCTGTGCGGCCGCGAGCTGACCTTCCAGGTCGTGACGTTGCGCGTTCAATCGTGCTTCGGTGGTGTCGAGGCCGTTCAGCAGTTGCTCGTCCTGAGCCGCGGCCGCGGCGCCGTACTGCGTCATCGCGCCGAGATCCTGGACGCTGGTGACGTCGATGTTGATCGGGTCCTGGCTGCCGGCCCCCATGTAGAGCAACGCGGCCCGCCCGCCGAGTTGGTCGCGCAGCCGCGCCGCGGCGGCCTCGGTCGCCGCGATCTGCACGTGCATCGCCGCGACCTGCTTGTTCGCGGCCGCGACCGCAGTGCGCGCCTGGAGGTAACGCTCGTCGAGGATGTCGGCGCGCTTGCTGTTGTCGGCGATCTCGAGCTGGAGCTTCGATGCCTGCGCGGTGGCGGTCGCGAGGTCGTCGTTCTGGGGTGTCGCACCCGCCGCACCGGCGGTGAGGCCGAGCGTCGCCGATGCGACCGCAAGCATGAGCACGACGGCCGCGGTCAATCGCCGCGACGAGATGAGAACCGGCGACCGGCGGCGACCCCCCACGGAGAGTGTTGTCGGCGCATGCACCTCGACGGTTGAGCGAATACTTGTGACACTCCGTACGAACCCTGTGGAACCGGTCGAACCACCCACACTCCGTGTTGTGACGGCCACCGATGGCGAGGGGACCGGGGCCCCGGGGCGGGGCTGTTGGCAGGTCGAACCACGCGATGCGGCGCAACTCCGGGCGGAGGGCCGACGTCGCGCGACACATTCTTTCGGGCCGGAACGACGGGCGCGTAGCGCAGTCATCGCAATGACGGTTGCCCGCGTCGTCGTGGGGGCCGGCTGCGACTGGACGAGCTTTGGGTCCGGCGCTGACGCAGCGCAAGCGTCAGGCGACACCGGCATCACCGTCGCGTCGGTCCCGACGCTGAAGCCGGGATGGACAGCCATGGTCGGCGGACCGGTCGGCGCGTCGGTGACGGTCGCGAAGAACTTTGCGTACGTCGCCGACAACGGCGTCCCCACCAGCGGCCACACCGGCAGTCGTCTGTCGGTGTTCGACGCCGCGGGGGCATCGTGCCCGGCGCGCACGCCCGCCGGCGTGCAAAGTCATAGAAGACGCGCGCCTCCGTGGATAGTCTCCGCGCGCGTCCCAACGAGGAGAGAGCGAACCGTGCCTGACTTCCCTACCGTCACCCATGTCGCGTTGACCGTGACCGACCTCGGACGCAGCGTCCCGTGGTACGAGAACCTGTTCGGCGCGAAGGCCGTGCTCGACGAGGACACCGGGCCCTTCCGACACGTCGTGTGGTCGGTCGGCTCGACGCTGGTCGGTCTGCACCAGTTCCCCGACGGTGACAGCGCGCCGTTCGACGAGCGCCGGGTCGGGCTCGACCACGTCGCGTTCGCGTGCGCCAGCCGGGCCGAGTTGCAGCAATGGGAAACGCGCCTCGTCGAGCTCGGCATCGCGAACGGCGGCATCGTCGACGCGGGCTACGGCTCCGGGCTCTCGTTCCGCGACCCCGACAACATCGCGCTCGAGTTCTTCGCCCCGCCGAGCTGAGATTCATCAGAGCCTCCGCGTTCTCGTGCGAGTGGGCCGCGTGCGCGCCGATTCGTAGTTGACCGCCGTTGATCGTCGGGCCGTTTGCAATCCGTTTGCAGGCGACAGGCCCGCCCTCGCGAAGAACCGTCGAGCAAATATTCGGCGGCCGTTCCTCGTGCTGTCGCTACCGTCGGCCGGTGCATGACGGATCGCGACTTCGCCGGTCTCGCCGCGCAGCACGCGCTCCGAGATGAACCAATCCCCGAGGTCGTGGTCGCGGTTGCGGCTGGTCGCCCCGTCGAACTCGCCTGGCGAAACGACCTCGGCGGGCTGACCTTCCAGATCGAGAACCGGTTCGTGAAGTGGAACCCGCGGCGCACGGGCATCGACCTCGAACGCGAACGCGTCCGCCTCGAGTGGATCTTCGGCCGGCACCCCGCCCCGCGTGTCGTCGCGGCCGGCTCCGACGATGGCGCGCAGTGGCTGGTCACCGAGGCGTTGCCCGGCGAGCGCGCGGTGGGCGACACCTGGCGCGCTCGTCGGTCAGAGGCGATCGTGGCCATCGCGACAGGTTTGCGAGCCATGCACGCGATCCCGATCGTCGGCTTCCCACCCGGCTGGACCTCCGAGGTCTGGGTCGGTCGGTCTCCCGAATCGCTCGGGCCTCGCCCGCCCTTGGACCGTCCTGTGCTCGTACACGGGGATGCGTGCGCCCCCAACACCCTCATCTCGCCCGCAGGCCGATGGACAGGCAACGTCGACTTCGGAGACTTGGCAGTTGGCGACCCTTGGGCAGACCTGGCGATCGCGTCTCTGAGCCTCGACTGGAACTTCGGAGAGGGACATCAACACGAGCTGTTCGACGCGTACGGGATCGAACCCGACGAGGAGCGAGTCCGCTACTACCGCGCGCTCTGGCACCTCGAGTCATAGGCGCCAGTACCCATTGACCTGCCGAGCCCCTCACCACGCCAGGCGAGTGCGGCACGGATGAGCGCAGCGATGGTCGCGCTGCACGGTGGGATCGCCCGACTACGACGCCGAGCAGGTCGCGGTTGAATCGGACCTTCCATACGAGAGGTGCGGGTATCGCTCGAGCAGCCACCTGATCGGGCTACCGCCGCTCCGGGCGCCAAATCGCTGACGCAGTGGTGACTTCGAACCGACCGACTCTCTTCTTGAGGGCGAGCAGATGTTCGGGTTGCTGGTCTTCGCGAAGATCTAGAAGCGACGAGCCCGAGCCGGGCCGTCCATGTCGTCGCGGTCGCGGTCGCGGTCGCGGTCGCGGTCGCGGTCGCGGTCGCGGTCGCGGTCGCGGTCGCGGTCGCGGTCGCAGTGGTGGTGGTGGTCGCGGTCGCAGTGGTGGTGGTGGTCGCGGTCGCAGTGGTGGTGGTGGTCTGTGAACGTGAACTGATCCGCGGCACTCACCGCCGACGTCCCACCGGGACCGGTCACTGTCACATCCACCGCACCAGTCCCGGCCGGTGACACCGCAGTGATCTCCGTATCCGACACCACCACGAAACTCGTCGCCGCAGT
>JBBSFB010000116.1:0-6001 GCA_038239145.1 Acidimicrobiia bacterium | reverse complement strand
GTTGGCGGTACCTGCCGGCAGGATCGCAATCGTGACGCTCGAACCGGCGATCGCGTCGATGCACCGTTGCACCATCCCATCTCCGCCCCACACGAACACCAGGTCGGCTCCGAGCTTCACCGCCTCGCGAATGCGCTTGGGCGCCTTGGCGCTTTTCGGGACCTCGAACCACAACGGATCAGTGACGCCGTTCGCTATCAGCATTCTTCGCAACTCCGGCAACCCGCCGCCGAGCACCTTGTCTCGATGGGCGACGACCGCGGCGGACGTCATATCGCCACCGGTTGATCGAGCGGAGGAGCTGTTGGGATGGCGGTGTCGATCAGGCGCGCCGGCACCGGCGCGTGAAGTCGGCGTCGTTCCGCCGAGCGTTGGCCGGCGCGCATTGCGACGAAGGCAACTGCGAGGACGGCGAAGCCGAGCAGAGCACCGGCAACGACATCGCTCGGGTGGTGCATCCCGCGATAGACGCGGGCCAAGCCGATCGCCGTCGCCGCGAGGACGGCGACGATCCAAGAGATGATCCCGACGAGCCGAGCCCGGAACCGAGCGTTGATCAGCAGGGCCAGGCCGCCGTAGAGCGCGACCACGGCCGCGGTATGCCCGGACGGGAAGCTCGATGTCGACGGCAGCGATCCCAACCGAGGGCCGGCGGGTCGAGGGCGGTCGACAATGGTGTTGACCGTGAGGAACGTTGCCAGCTCGAGGCAGAGCGCGACCACCAGGAAGAGTGCCTCCCATCGGTGGCGGAGCACGAGGAGCACAGTCGTTGCTACCAACAACACGATGAGGATCCCGAAGGTGTCAGCGACCTTCGTGGCGTAGTTGGTCCAGGTGTTCAGCGAGCTCGTGCGGTGGTCGGCGAACGATCGCACGACGCTGTCGTCCCAGTGCGTCAACGCGCCAAACTGATGCGTCACCAATAGACCGATGCCGATGAACAACACGCATATCGCGAGGTAGCCGCTGACAACCACCGACACGACCGCTGTCACGGGGTGCGCGCGAGTCAGTCGTCCGGGGGAGTCGTCGAGCCGGTGATCCACGCGCGCTTCGTCCGAATGACCCGTCACTCACAGCTATTACCCGGTTGTGCGCCGCGCCAAGCCTTGTCGCAGCGCCGGAGCCGGTGTCGGTGATGTCCTCGATGCTTCGAAATGCTTCGAAATGCTTCGAAATGCACGCGGAGGGGTACCTTCCTCCGGAAGGTGATGTCGGATGCTGCTACTCGGATTGGTTGGTATTGCGGGCCTCGTCGGTCTCGCAGTTGCGATTGCGGTTCACCGCTGGCCATCGCGCGATCCGGCGGCGCCCCGCTTGGCGAATCCGGACATCCGTGCCACAGTGCGACGTCACCCCCGCCTCCGCGCGCTCTTCCGCTCCCGACTCGATCCGAGCGTGGCGACGGGACTCGCGTTAACGGCCGCGATCCTGACGTTCGTCGTCGCCGCGACAACGATCGGCGTGCTCGCGGCGATGGTGCGTGCCGACGTCGGATTTGCCCACTACGACCCGCGCGTCGCCCTGTGGGCAGCGCAGCACGCCACGACATCGACAACTCCTGCTCTGCGATTCATCTCCCAGTTCGGTGGCGCAATGGTCGTCGTGCCCCTTGCTGTCGTCGTCGCCGCGATCGAATCATTGCGTACGCGGACTCGGTCCGTATGGCCATTCCTGCTCCTCGTTGTTGGTGGACAGTTCTTGCTCGCAAACACGATCAAGCTCTTCGCCGACCGGGCTCGCCCGACGATCGATCAGCTGACCGGATTCTCGGGTAAGTCGTTCCCGTCGGGCCACGCCACAGCCGCCGCGGCGACATACGCCGCGTTCGCTCTGTTGCTCGGCCGGCGCCGATCGCTCAATACGAAGGCGATCGCAGCCGGCTCCGCCGTCGCCATCGCGATCCTTATCGCCGGCACACGGGTGCTGCTCGGCGTTCACTGGCTCACCGACGTGGTCGCAGGACTCGTACTGGGGTGGGCGTGGTTTGCCGTCTGCTCGTTCGCGTTCGGTGGGCGACTGCTGCGTTTCGGCGCACCGATCGAGGCAGCCGAACAGGCTGCGTCAGGCAGCCCCCGCGCTGGCGCGGCTACGTCCGTTGTGTAGTGATCCTTCGACGTTCGGACGTATCTCTCCCGCTCAGCGGCATCTGAATGAGACGCGCGTCTGCACGTGAGACGCCGAGAGCGTCAGCGGTCTCGGATCGGTCGCGTCGGTGGTTCGTCTCGAGGGAGGGGTGGTGACCGATTTCCAAGGCCGCGAGGTCGGTCGCTCCGATGTAGTTCACACGGTCGGTGACTTCGATCGATAGGTGCGCGGCCAGGTACTCGAAGTCGGTTCCGACGTTGCGGCGCTCGGCTGGGAGCGGCACGGGAAGTACGTGAGGCTCGCCTCCGGCGTCTCCGACGATGTGGACGCGGTATCCGTGGCCTCGAGCGCGTACGTCCCAATGTTGTCCGTCGGTTTCGCTGCGCACGATCGACAGGGGCGGTGTGAGCCGGACGACGTGCGCTCCAATCCGGACGATAACGCCGCCGACAGTCGCGGAGAGTCTGCCGGCGGTGAGGACGCCGCCGCTGAACGCGACGCACACGTCTGGTCGATCGAAGCCTTGCGCTTGTCCCCACCACCAGCGTTCGGGGAAACCCGCGCCCCAGTTCTTCTCGGCGTAGACGTCGGCGCCGTCGAACGCCCAGGCCGCATCGTCGATGTAGGCGGTGCCCGCGACGGATCCGCCGAGGATGTGCGGATGCCAGTACTGGCCGAGGAACGGCACCGCCGAGAAGATGCCGCCACCGCCGAGGACGCGCGGCCACGTCACCGGCTGATGCAACGACAAGTCGACGCGAGCGTCACGACCGAGATCGATGTGCACTTCGTGCTCGGTGGCTGTGAACGCGCCGTCGCCCGCAGTGACGTGGAACCGGTCGGTGGCCGCGGCTGCGTTCGACAAGACGGCTGAACGTACGAACTGTCCTGGATGTGCGGCGATCGCGACGGTTGCCCAATCGCCATCAGGATGTCGGTTGACGCCGCAGAGCACGACGAGGACGCGCCGACGCGCGACGTCGGTCACGCGCCAGAAGTAGCCCTCCATCTCCGCGCCGTGCGATGGTCGCGGGTCACCGAAGGGCAGGTTGGCGCCGGTACGGCGGTAGCGCTCGTCGAGCGCGGCGAATGCCCTCACGCGGCCGGGACGTTCTCACACAGCTCTTTCAGGCGGGCGAGTATCTTCTCGGCTTCTTTTTCGTGGTGTCGTTCGAACCCGAGTTTGTCGGCGATGTCACCGAGGATCCCCAGCGGCGGGTCGTAGTCGATGTCGAAGCGCACGCGAGTGCCGGTGCCATCGGGACTGAGATGGTGCGTGAGCGATGCGCGGCCGTTGCTTGCGGACCGGCCCTCGATGCGGATCAGGCTGTCGGGCTCGACCTCGGTCACTTCCCATTCGGTGTCGAACTCCACGCCGAGCACCTTGACTGCCTGTTCGAATTGGTCGCCCGGACGTATCGGGCGCCCGGGGCCTTTTCGAACGGCCACGGTCATGTCGGAGAACTCCGTCAGTCGCTCGACGTTAGACAGGACCGCGAACACGCGGTCCGGCGGGCACGAAACGACGACTTCTCGGGAGATGTTGGTCATGAGCCCTCCAAATGGTGTGTCGGTCTGAGCGACACGGTACGTGCTGTTCGTGGCTACGCGGCGACGCGCCGGCGGGCCTTCTTCGGTGACTTCGCCGCTCGGACCGCGTCGCCAAGGTCGCTCAGCGCGGGGCGGTCGAGTTTTCGTTTCAACTCCGGGAAGACCTCGTGCTCTTCTTCCTTGACATGGTGCTTGATGCCAGCGGTGAGCATCGCGACCGCGGCACCGAAGCCCGGCTCGTCGACGAGCCTCGTCAGGTCGGCCAGGCTTTCGCGCACGAGTCCGTGTTCGATCCCCGCCTCTTTGGCCTCCTCGGCGCTGACAAGTTTCGCGACGAGCGGGTAGACGAGTTGTTCCTCGATCTGCATGTGCAGCTTGAGGGCGGCATCGAGCTTCTTTACCGTCGCGTGGCGCCGCGCGCCACGCTTATCCGCGGCAAGTGTCTTGAGGAGCGTTTCTGCGTCGCGATGGTCCTGCTTCAAGAGTGCGATCGGGTCGTTCATACGTCCTCTGCTCCGTCGTGGCTGGATGTCTGGGCGGGTCGACTGTTACGCGCGGCGGACGAAGTAGACGATCATCACGACGACCAAGATGAAAACAACCGTGCCAAGTCCGATGTACATGTCGTTGGTGTCCCCACGTCGAGATGCGCCCGGTGGTCAGTTCTGGTGACTGCGCTGTTCGGCCTCGTGCGCGGCTGCTTCGGTACGCGCCTTTTCGGCTTCGCCTTCTTTGACCGCGACATCGCGCTGCGCTTCGCCTTTGGCCTGCTGCGCTTCGCCTTCCCGCTTGAGCTCTTCCTTCCCGGTCAGTGCAGCCGCGGCTTCCTTGATCTTGCCCTTCACGCCTTCGACGACGCCTTTGACGCCCGACTCCGGGCCGGTGTTCCTGTCGCTCATGGTGTGTCTCCCTCGTGGGTGTAGAAGCGTTGCGAACTGGTACGCAGCGACTTCGCCACGCGGATGCATTCGTCATACCCGCGGATCAGAACATCCAAGCCCTCGCAAGCCTCCAGATCGGGCACAGCCCGGCCGGCCCGCCGTTGCTCGATCCGCGCGGCTGGTCCGACCGTGCTGAGCAGCTGCGCAACACCATCGTGTCCAAGAATCTCGATTGGGTACCGGCCCTTGGCTCGGTCGTACAGAACCGAGGAAGGTCTGAACAAGTCGCCGATCCACCCATCGAGCGCGACCAACATCGTTCGAAGTGCTGCGGTCAGCGCGACACGGCGTCTCCGAAGAAACGCACGTGGCCCGCGCGAATGCCTCGACACGACCGTGCCGTCCATCGATCTTCCGATGGCCTACCCACGGATCTGGCACTCTGGGACTGGGTGCTTCAGCAGCAACCTGTTCGGGTGGATGACGTGTCAGGAGGGCAGCGTGGGAGAGGGAGGATCGAGCGCGGACGCCGCAAGGGTGCCGTCGATCACGTTGTAGGCGACATCGACGAGCCGCAGGTTGTGGCTGCGGGCATGGTTGCGCAACACGGAGAACGCCTGCTCCATGTTCACCTTCTGCTGCTCGCTGACTATTCCCTTGGCTTGCTCGATGACAACGCGACTGTTGAGGGCATTCTGGAGTTGTTCATTCACCAGCTGGCCGGCGGCCGCGGCACGATGTTGCAGGATCGTGATGGTCGCGACATCGGCGAAGGCTTGCGCCGCGTCCACGTCAGCTTGGTCCATGTTGCCTGCGTCGAGATGGAACAGGTTCACCGCGCCAATGATCGTGCCACGCAGTCGCATCGGTAGCGCGTGCACCGAATGGAACCCGGCGTCGAGCGCTTGGACCGCGAATCGCGGCCAACGGCCGTTCCCAGTGGCGAGGTCTTGGTTCACGACGGGCTGACCGGTGCGGTAGCAGTCGAGACACGGACCTTCTTGGGATTGGAGCTCGAAGAGTTCCAACATCCGCATCGCCTCGCTGGAGGAGGCTATGACCCGCAAGTCGCCGTCGGGTGCGGCGAGCATGATTCCCGCGGCGGCGACATCAAGCACCTCGACGCATCGGTCCGTGACGAGCGTGAGCAGCTCGACGACGTCGAAGTCATCGACGAGGGTGTCGGCCAACTCGACGAGTGTCCTGGCAAGCAGCGTTTCTCTCAGCATGAGTTCTCCAGTTGCCACCCTTCGGCCAGCGGCAGGTTCGGAACCGGGACCGCTCCCCTCGAGCATGATACGGCCATTCCGGCTCCGGACCTGCAGCGAGTTCGCCCGGCTGCGTCTCATGATGCGGCCTGGTCCTCGCCGCTTCCGGCGTCGAAGCGGAGTCTGCGGTCAATGACGTCCTCGGCTACCTCGCGCAATGGTCGGTCGTGACCGAAGGCGTACGCCCGAAGCCGGACAAGGGCTTGGCCGACG
>JBBSFB010000115.1:0-6027 GCA_038239145.1 Acidimicrobiia bacterium | reverse complement strand
CTGTAGATGGTAGAGGCGGCAAGCAACAGCCGGGAGGGTGGACAGGACAGGGAATGCGCCTGGTCGCACAGCGCCTCGTCGGTCACACGTTCGCCCGACCGGCTGCTTGCCGCCGCCTAACAGCCGCGAAGCCACACACGCGTCATCCCTGCCGATCGGCAGTATCCCGCACGCCCGGCACGAGGCATCATGGATTCGTGGCCGATGACGAGCAGTCCATCGCTGAGTACATCGAGAGGGCTCGCGAACGGGCTCGCGAGAGGCAGCGCGAGCGCGAGCGGTGATCGAGAGCCGCGACGGCCTCCCGGCCGGCAACCGACGACCAGCGACCGAACCCTCGATCTGCAAACGCCAAGACTGTAGATATTCTGGTGATCGAGACTCGCCGTGCTGCTCCGGATTAGCCATTGTGCGTGCGCTGCCATAGGGATGCCGCGCGTCGACCACGTGATGATCATGATTGTCTATGCTCGAACCTGACTACGTGACCGCGGCCCGGATCGTCTATGACCGCTCCGCCCAGCTATACGTCGACGCCGTCGGCACAGAGGTCACGGCACGTTGTGAAGCGCCGTTGGATCGTGCAGTCCTCGAGGCGTTCGTCGAGCTGGTTGCGACGCAAGGGCCCGGGCTCGTCCTCGACATTGGCTGCGGACCAGGGCGAGTCGCCGCGTACCTCGCCGACCGCGGTCTGACCGTTCGTGGAACAGACATCTCGCCTCGAATGGTCGAGGCCGCCCGAGAAGCACACCCGGAATTGAGCTTTGACGAAGGAGCACTCACCGAGCTTCCGGTTCCCGCCGCGTCCCTGCTCGGCGCTGTCTACTGGTACTCGATCATCGCCACTCCGCTCGAGGAGTTACGAGACGCATGGCGGGAGCTTGATCGAGCCCTCGCGATTGACGGGCGCGCGCTCGTGGCGTTCCAGGCTGGCGAGAATGAACGGGTAGATCGCCACGATGCGTACGGGTCGTCGGCCGATCTCACGCTCTATCGACACTCCGTCGATGACGTCATCGCATCACTGGCTGCGGCTGGGTTTGCCGTCCGTGCTGACATACGGCGGCAGGCGGAGCTTCCACACGAAGCGGGTCCACAGGCCTTTCTGCTCGCCCAACGCCAAACCTGAACTCGCGCCAGCTCCGCCGACGGGAGGCCGAAACGGGGGAGGTTTTCTGAGCCGGAATGTTGTGTAGGACTGTTCCGGGCGCGCGTGGATGGGCAGCGATGCGGGGACCCTCGTGGCGGCTCGATCGGACTACGTTGCGGCCGTGGCCGACCATCCGACGCTGTACGAGTGGGCCGGTGGAGGCGATGCGTTCGATCGGTTGATCAACGCGTTTTACGATCGAGTCGAGCAGGACGAGCTGCTATCGCCCTTCTTTCCGGGTGGCGTGCGTGAGGAGCATCGTCGCAATGTCGCTACCTGGTGGAGCGAGGTGTTCGGCGGGCCGAAGGGTTACACCGACCAACTCGGCGGCTATGAGCGGATGCTGAGCAAGCACCGCCACCTTCACATCGCCGAGGAGCAGCGGTTCCGGTTCGCCTCGCTCATGAGCCTCGCGGCGGACGATGCTGGTATGCCGAACGATCCGGAGTTTCGTTCCGCGCTCGTCGCGTACCTCGAGTGGGGGACGCGGATCGCGCTCGGGAACTCGCAGGACGGTGCAGAAGTCCTTGCGCACGCGCCGGTACCTCGATGGGGTGGGGCGAAGCGCCGCCGTATCGCCCGTAGCTGATCGGCGAGAGGAACCACGCGCCATATCTGGCTCTTCTGCCCACGGATCAAGCAGAAGAGCGAGTTATGCATTCAACCTGCGGATCTGGCCCCGGCTTCGCTCGCGGTGATGCTGCGCTTCTGCAGTTACTCACGGTGTACGAGAACGAACCGCCTTCAGGCGTAGTCGTCGGCGGAACGGAGGCATCGCCCGGAGTCGGTTCGGGTGCATCTGGGTGAAGATCGGACATCGCACGGATGCTCACGAGGATCGACACAATCGACACGATCGACGCGATGAACAGAAGCCGAGGCTCCGGACCGCTGACCATTCCACGCCGATTTGTACACAGCCAACGCGAGGAACGAGGCGCCGACAATCGCGAACCATCCGTCACTCGTCATCGACGCCACCCGAGCGCGCTCTCGCCTGAGTCAGGCTCGCGTCGGAACTCCGCGGCGCACCCTCGTCGCGGGTTTGGCGGGCGCTCGGTGCGCCGCCGCCTGCGCCGGTTTTTGAGCGGGCGATCGTTCTCGCGGCTACCACGGGTGGCGGACGCTGAGCCGCTGGATCCTTCGACCCTCACGCATGCCGTATCGCGCATCGCCAAGGGAGCCGGGCTCGACGGCGTTCGGCTCCACGATCTTCGCCACGCGGTTGCCACGATCCTCGCCGCGACCGGGAAGCTCGCCGGCGATCACGTCGAAGATTCTGGGGCACGCGTCGATCGCGTTCACCCTCCAGACGTACACCCATCCGGACGAGGAGGAGCTCGATCGAGCCGGCGCGGCGTTGGAGCGTGCCTCGGCACACGCTGACGGCCGTTTGCAAATCCGGCCGGGTCAGCAGTGACAAGTTTCCTGACCAGGCGTACGCCCTGGTCAGCTGGTACGCCCCCCGGGACTCGACCCGGAACCTGCAGATTAAGAGTCGTTCTCGGGACGATCGCGGGAGTGTGCCCAGATTCGCAAACGTCCGCTGATCTGCTGGTATGCGTACGCGACGATTCGTGCTCGACCGCCCGTGGTCGCACGGCCGTTTGCAATCCGTTTGCAGCCTCGGCGCGGAGACGTTGCGTAAATGAGTGCGTTCTGATCGTGAAGCGGCGACACTTTCGGCGATGGTCCGAAGTCGCGGGCTCGAGTCCCGGTGAGCGACGGGTGATCATGCGACCCGAGTCGCCGGTCGCCGCGCGTTGTCGGCTTGAGAATTCAACCAGAGGCTATTGGCGGACGTCTCCGAACAGAAATCGCAGGTCAGAGAGCTGGGCGAACAACAGCAAAACGAGCCCGAATGACTACGTTCGCGCGATATACACGCGCGATGACGTTGGCGTCAGGCTTATGGCGCGGTGTCACAGACTCGGCAACTCGGAGCTTCGGCGAGGGTGAGATCTGTGGTACCGGTCGCACCAGCTCACGGGAGCGTCGGGAGGTTTATCGATTGCCACGTACGGCCGCCATCTTCGGTGCCCAGGAGTCGCGGCTCTGCCTGCGCATTGGTGACGAGCACCCAGCCGGTCGCCGCCGTCGCGAACTGGAGGTCGTGGTCCAGCGTCGTGATCTCGAGGTCGAGGCCGTCGTTGGGCATGGTTTTCCAGTGCGCGCCGGCGTCGCTCGTGTGGGCGAGGGTGCTCGCGTTCCCGGCCCACCAGTCGCTTGCGTTCACGGTCCGGGCCCACGTCGCGTCGCGCAAGGGCGGGTCGGCGAGCGACCAGTGCGCGCCGCGATCTCGGGTGAGGTACACGTAGTCGTGATGGGTGGCCGTGCTGCTGCTCGTCGCGAGGTTGCTGACCACGATGCCGGCACCGTTCGCGCCGTCGAACACGGGCGGGAGAAGCTCGGTCGTCCACCCGCCGGCGTCGACATCGGCTTGGGTGATGCCCGGCGGTCGCGGAAGGTTCTCCGCGGTCCAGGTGCGCCCCGCGTCGTGAGTCGAGCGGAAGTAGTAGCCGGGCGACGCGCACACGCCCGTCGCGAACCCGGTGAGGTCGTCGACGAAGCCGATCCCCGTTTTGTCGCACCCAGAGTCGAGCGCACCCTTCGTTCCGGGGTCCTGCGCGTCGAGCGACCGGCTTCGCGACTTCACCTCCCAATGAGCGCCCCCATCGAGCGTTTGCAGAATGTCGACGGCCTCGGAACCTGCGGCCGCGCCCCGGCTCGCCTCGACCCATCCGCGCTGCGAACTGACGAGGCTGAAGTACCAACTCTCATACGGTCCGACGGTCGCGGTCGTCCAGGTGGCGCCGCCGTCGGAAGTGTGGAACAGCGTCCCGGCACCTCCACCTGACGCGACCGCGAGTTGCGCGCTCTGGTCTCCCTGAGCGTAGAGACCGCGGACAAGCCCGTCGCTCGATGCTCCTGCCGCCGCCGCCGCCGCCGGGGTGACGTCGGTCCAGTGCCGCCCGTTGTCGGACGTCCGGAACACTGCGAGCCGCCCGCTACCGGTCACGATCCACGCGTGTCCGGGCGCGACGAGCGCGAATCGTGCGGGGCTGACCGACGCGGACGACACATTCGGCGCAGTCGTGGTTGACGCGGTCGGCCCCGGAACGGTTGCCGAGGGAGCGCTCGTCGCGGGGACGGTCGGCGCGGGAAGCGTGGTCTTCGGGACGGTCGTCGCGTCGGGGTTCCCGATCTGGACGCGACCGTGACTTGATTGCGACGCGACGACGGGCACGATGATGGAAGCGACGGCGACCGCCGCGACCGCGCTCAACCCGGCCCGTCGGCGGCGAGCGCGTTGGCGAACCCGCGCGAACGGCGGGATCGCGGGTTCGTGACGACGAAGCGATGCCGCCGCGCCGCGAAGTCGTTCGTCGATGGTCACGGCTCCACTTCTCCGATCCCGAGGCGCGCGCAAGTGTGAGTCGGCCCCGCCGGTAATGCGTGCGTACCGTGTTCTCGTCGCACTCGAGGACCACTGCGATCTCTCGGACCGAGAGGTCGTCGACGAACATCAGGGCCATCACCTGGGCCTGGCGCTTGGGGAGCGCAACGACGGCGCGCCAGATTTCGGCGTTCGACGTGGCCGGAGGCTCTGCGTGCCGTTGCCGTTGACGGGCCATGCGACCGACGAGCCGGAGCTCGGTGGCCCGTCGTCGCAGTGTCGAGAACGAGCGGTTCAGCACGACCCGCCGCAGCCACAGCTCCGGCGCCTCGTACCGGCTCACTCGGCCCCAGCGTGCGTGTAACGCGAGGAAGCTGTCCTGGACGAGCTCTTCGGCGACGTCCCATCGCCCGACGAGCGCGGCAGCGATCGCGACGGCCGGCCGGTACTGCGCTTCGTAGAAATCTGCAAAAGAAACGACGACGGGCGTCTGTTCACGCGTTCCAGCAGGTTCCGGATCGTCGACTGCCATCGGCACATGGATAACACGCCCGACCACGGACTATCCGTTACACGCGGACTGCAGCGCGGACGCGCGCCCTCAGGATCGGGAGGTGGCGCGGTCGCGTGTCGGCGGCCGAGCCACAGGCTTCCTGGCGCGTCGAGCCGGCGTGATTGTCCAGCCGATGTTGACGCCAAGGGCGGCGGCGTAGCGGGCGACGGTTGAGAGTCTGGTGTCGGCGCCGGATTCGAAGCGGGTGACTTGGCCTTGGCTGGTGCCCATGCGTTCGGCGATTTGGACTTGGGTGAGGCCGGCGGCGCGGCGTCGGTCGGCGAGTTGGCGGGCGAGCTCCCGGCGTTCGAGAGCGGCCGCAACCCGGAGCTGGATGTCGGGGTCGTCTTGAGAGAGTTGGTCGATGAGTGTGTCGAGATCGTCGGGGCGGGCCATGATCACCAGCCTAACCTATATTTGGGTTATCGGGGTTGGGCTCGGGCTCGCCAATCGCTGAGGCGCCGTTCGGCGAGCCGGATCTCGTCGGGTGGGGCGCGTTGGGTCTTCTTGTTGAAGCTCGACAGAGCCAGGAGGACCTGACCGTTGCGGCCCTCGGTGGCGAAGAGCACCCGGTAGGTGGCTTGGCGGCCGTCGGCGCGGACTTCGTAGATGTCGCCGCGCAGATGGCGAGCGACGGGAAGCCCGTTGGCTTGGACGTCTTTCATGCCGGCGAGGATCTCGTCTCGGTCGTCGCTGGGGAGGCGGGCCGCGGTGAGGAACTCGCGCACTGGGCTGCGGCCCGCGGGTGTTGTGTAGAAGCGCCATCGCCGCACGATCGCCACGACCCTGGAGCGTACGGACACCGAGTGACACTCGTGGCACGACTTTGTTCACCAGCCGATGTCGATTCCTCGATCGAGCTCGGCACCGTGCTCGCGATGCTGTGCTCGTTGGTCGATCGCGAGGCTCTTGCCGATAGATCGTTCG
>JBBSFB010000114.1:0-6541 GCA_038239145.1 Acidimicrobiia bacterium | reverse complement strand
TGTTCGGGTGGATTCATGTAAAGGCCGACAACATCGCGGACCTTGTCCACGAACTGCGGATCTTCGGAGAGTTTGAACGTGTCGGTGAGCCATGGCTTGAGTCCGAACGCATGCCAGATCCGCCCGACTGACGACGGTGAGATCCCGGCGCGCTTCGCAAGATCTCGGGTCGACCAATGCGTGGCATCCACCGGCTTGTCTTCCAACGTTCGGACCACGACCGCTTCCACGTCTTCGTCGCTGATCGTGCGGGGCGCTCCCGGACGCGGTTCATCGACGAGACCGTCGAGGCGACGCGCAATGAATCGCTTCCGCCATTTCACGACCGTCGCTTGATTGATGCCAACCTTGTCCGCGACCGCGACGTTCGTCATCCCGTCCGCGGCCAACAACACGATCCGGGCCCGCTGCGCAATCGAATGCGGCGCCTTCGGCCGCCGCGACCACCGGACGAGCACTTCGCGCTCATCAGCGGTCACAGTCAACGGCTGCCGCGGCCGACCACGTTCACCCATGCACCGCAGTATGAACCACCTCACACAATAACGCGAGCTATTCCTGACTCAGGTCACTAGGTGATGCCGCCGAATCCGAGGCCCCAGAAGCCGCCCATCGTTGCGTTCGTCGGGTTGCCGTATTGCACGACGAAGTATTCGCCGGGAACGACGGTGGTGCCACCGTTGACGAGGATTGTTGCGTCTTCTTGGGTCGTACCGGGTGGGAACGTCAGCGTGCCCGACGCCGAGACGTAGTCAGTTGAGGGTGCAGCCTGGTTTCCTGGTGCGCCCGGAACGAACACGGTGCGCCATTGCACGGTGACGTTCTGAGTTGATGCGTACGACAGTACGACGGGGAGATGCAGCGGTGTCGTTCCCGAAGTACCGGGCGCGATGTACGCGGTTCCGGGAAGAATGAGGGGAGGGCGCGGCGCGAAGTTCAAGATGTCGATCAACGTGCCGACCGGGTTCGCCGGTGGACCGGTGACGCTGATTAGTTCGCACCGCGCGGCCGGTCCCGCGCAGTCATCGGCGGTTGCCACGAGACGCCGGAGGCGGACGAAACCGCCGGACTCGGGAAGAATGATCTCGCCGCGGCCGGTGAGGTCGATCTCGACGAACGCGGGTGCGCTGTTCACGTTCACCATTTGACCGTCGACAACGCCGGTCAATGTCGGAACCGTGGATGCTGTAGCGATGCCAGTGCCGAGGATGCAGACGCTCCCGATGGCGAGAGCGGCGGCGGCGACGACGACTGCGAACCGATGCGATGTCATGTGGTCCCCTCACGGTGCGCGATCCTCGACCAGGATCGCTGCCGGATGACGGTGCCCGTCGACGAAGCCTGCTGTCCTGCGCATCTGCCGTCAACACGGACACCGAATTGCCGTACTCCGGCGCTACGTGCCGTTGAGGCCGATCATCGGATCGCCTCCTCCTCAACGTCGGTCGGGCCCTGCTACGTCCCGTCGCTAGCGCCACATGTCGCTCGGCCTCGCAGGACGGCGTGGGTTCGGGGCGATGGCCGCATCGGTGTCCGGTTTGACACACTTGAACCAATCGGCGACGCCGACAGGGAAGGAGGACGGATGACGGCACGGACGCGAATCGAAATGGAACGCTGTCCCATCTGCGGACAGTCGACGCTTGCGGTCACGCTGCTTGACGTGACTACCGCTGACGGGAACAGCGCCATCGACGGATACCGTCAAAGTGAGCAGTGCCTCACCCCGACGTGTCCCGGGCCGGGGATACGTCCGTTCGCGTAGTCGCAGCAACCACGCCCGTTGCGCCACGACCCGGACAGGAAGCACCTCCAAATGCTTCGGTGTGGTCCGCCGTAGTGGATCGGGAGAACGTGGCCGAGAAGTACGGCGAGGACATCTACGAGCAGTTGTTCACACTGCCTTGTCGCCCTCGACCCTCGAAGTGTCGTCGCCGCCCATGACGTTCGACCGTGGCTCAGCGTGCATCCGTAACTGGCGCTATGCGGGCGGCGGGCAGTCCAGATCCGACGAGAGCACCCGCGGGTTGCGTCAGATTGTGAACCCTTCCGGCGTGGCCTCCGTAGCACAGGTCGTCATGTCACCCGTAGGAGGACTCACCGATGAAGAAGACAATCGTTGCACTCGGCCTCGCATCCGCTTTCACCTTCGCGCTCGCGGCACCCGCCCTCGCCGATTCGGCCGGACACACTGGACCGCCAAGTCAGAGTTGTCAGAACTACTCGGCCAGCACACGGCCGGGGAACTCAGCCTCGTCGCCCGGCGCACCGTTCAACGAGCCGGGAATCAACAGCACCAATGGCGGGACTAGTGGCGCGAACTACAGCCCTCGCTCGCAAGTACGACGTCGCGTGCTTCCAGTGGAACGCCCACCATTCGTAACGCCAGACGCTTCTTAGGCCGTACCGATGCGGCGGATGTCCTCGGCCCACGATCCGAGGACATCCGTTTCGCCGAGCACGCCATGACTGCCGATCGGGCGCTGCCAACGAGCGACCGCGGCCAGCGCGTCCTCGCCGACAACCCTCGACGGGCGTACTCGCGCTTACGAGTTCAGTCCCTCAAACAGTGACCAGGGTCCGTCAGAACTTCCGGTGTCTTCCATCGCTTCGGCGATGATCTCGTCGGCGTCGTAGCCCGGCACCTTGTCATCGAGGACGTCCCGCATCCTGATGCCGTCACGCCCGAAGGCGATCAGCGCGTCGAGGTCGAAGCACATGTCCAGGACGTCGGCGCGGTCGATGGGCGGGTTCTCGTCGTCGCCGGGAACGAGGGTGGGGAGCACACGCGGCAAGTCCGTCACGGACGTCGTGTGTGTGACCAGTACGCGCCTTGCCGCGCGATGTTCGTTGCGGTCGGTCAAGGGCCGCACGTCCGACGGGTCGAGTTTGCCTGAATCGTTCGGCCGACTGGAAACGAGGAGAGCTGGGCCGGAGTTCGGGGTCGTTACCGGGCGTAAAAGGCGACGAGAACGATGGGGTTGGCCGGTGTGCCCGAGGTGTCGAAGCAACGTACATCCGCGAGAATGTCCGTACTGTCGGTCGCCCAAGAGGCGACCGTGCAGTTGCCGGTTGCGCCAGTGCCGGCGAGACCAGCGAAGTCCTGCGCGGCAACGTTTCCGTTGGAGTTCGCCAAGCCTCCGAATCGCACGTTGAACACTCCGACACTGGTCTCGGTGACGGTGTTGGTCCCACCGGTCGAGTTGTACGTCGAGACGGTCCCACCAGGGAGTCCGGCGGTGAACACTGCGATATGCGCGGACGGGCGGCTCACGCCGAGCAGGTTTTGGGTCGTCCACGTCAGCGTGAACTGAGCATCGGTCGCGGTTCCGGCCGAGGTGGCGCACTGGACCGTGATCGTCAACCGCTGGTTCCCGTCCGGTCCAAGCGACGTCGGGTTGCAGATGATCGCGGTCGTCGCATACGCAGTGACTTTCACGTTCCCGAGATCGCCGCCGTACAGGCCCGGAAGAAGGACCGAGTAGCTCCCGGTCCCCGTGTGCGTCACCATGTTCGCACCACCGGCCGAGTTGAACGAATAGCTCGAGGCGGGACCGTACGGCACGCCGACCGACGCGTTGGCGTTGTCCGCCCAGACATGCGCGTACGGGAACACCGAGCTCTGAGGAGCCGCGAATGTTGCTGCGAACACGGTGTCGCGCGGCGTTCCGGTGTTGCCGAAACACGCGACGGTGGCATCGATACCTCCGGCGACGACGATCCAACTCTCGACCGTACAGATCGCGTCGATGCTGCCGGCTGGCGCGACTTGCACGGTCCCGCCCGGAGAGGTGAGACCGGTGAAATGCACGACATACAGTCCGACGTCGATCCGATCGATCGTTGTTGGAGCACTCGTCGACTTCGCCGAGAAACTCGCAGTCGGCGTGTAGCTTGACGCGGACGGTTGATCACCGAGCACGTATGCCCACTGGGAACACGCCGACAGCAATACCGCTCCGACGACGACCGCTACGACAAGAGCGAATCGGCGTGTGCGTCCGCCTCCAACCGGTCCCGGAGCTTTCATCAGACCATGCCTCTCGTCGCTTCCGGCAATGTACACCTGCACAAACCATCGCGCATCGAACAGTTCGGTTCCACCGCCGACGCGTTACACCGCGCCTACCACCACATCGCGCCGCTCACCTGACGCCACGCCACACCCTGACGAGAACCCGGCGTCGGCTTGACCCTGCGCTCCGAAGCGCGTCCCAGACCGCCCGACAGCCGCTCATCAACCTGTCGGATGTTGCGCGTCGCCGACGTGCGCACCGCCGAGAGCCGACCGTCAGCACGCACAAAGCGGCTCTGCGCACGCATCAGCGGCCGTCGGCCGGCCCGGCATCCGACCGGCGATGGCGCCGAGGTTGTCCATGGTTCGCTCGAAGCCGGACGCGCGCTCGCACACCTCGGCTCGGACGATGTCAGCCGGCGGCGCGCTGCGAGCCGGCGCGCGCAGAGCTCTCGCCGTCCACGCCCGGGTACGCAAGTGCGCGATCTGCAGCGTGCTCGCACACCAACCCGCGCCAATCGTGCAAGTCCAGCCGCGCCGCTGAGGGGTCCCCGTTGCGTCGACGACGGCGACAAACCCACCCCCGGGGTGATGGCGCCCATCACAACTCCCAGCTGCGGGTGCAACCGCGTCTTCATGGTCCCCTCACGGAAATCACTTCGGATGTTGGTTGACGGGTGGCAGGGTGACGGGTGGCAGGGTGAAACGTATGCGTGGTCTTGGTGTGTTGGTTGCTGCCGTGGGGTTGGGTGTTGCGGGATGTAGCAGCGGTTCGAGCCGGTCTGCTTCGTCGAACCCGTCCGGCTCGGTGTCGTCACCTTCGACGTCGGGGCTGGTGTCTGGGTCGGCGGGGTCTGGGTCGGCGGGGTCTGGGTCGGCGGGGACTGGGATTCATAAGATTCGTCATGTTGTCGTGATCATGCAGGAGAACCGGTCGTTCGATTCGTACTTCGGGACGTTCCCCGGAGCCGATGGGATACCACCCCAGGCGTGTGTTCCTGACCCGCAACATCCGGGCGTGTGTGTGCGGCCGCACGTCGATCACGCCGACGTGAATGGCGGCGGTCCCCACAGTCAGAGCAACGCGGCGGCCGACGTGAACGGCGGGAAGATGGACGGGTTCGTCGGCCAGGCCGAACAGGGTCGGCGCGGCTGTGCGAACGTGACGAACCCGGCATGCACGAACTCGGCGACACCGGACGTGATGGGATATCACACCGCCACAGACATCCCGAACTACTGGTCCTACGCGCAGCAGTTCGTGCTCCACGACCACATGTACGAACCCAACGCCTCGTGGAGTCTGCCCGAGCACTTGTTCCAGGTCTCGGAATGGTCCGCGAACTGCACCCAGCACAACAACCCAACGAGCTGCACGAACGCGCTCCAGGCGCCGGGACTCCCACCCGACGCCGGCGCGTTGCGACGCAACGGCCTCACGAACGGTGCCCCTCCCATCTACGCGTGGACCGATCTCACCTACCTGCTGCACAAACAGCAGGTGTCGTGGGGGTACTACGTCGTCAAAGGCACCGAACCCGACTGCGAGAATGACTCCGCACTGTCATGCGCATCGGTGCGCCAAAACGCGAAGACTCCCGGCATCTGGAACCCGCTCCCCTACTTCGACACCGTGAAGAACGACGGTCAGCTCGCCAACGTCCAGTCCGTCGACAACTTCTACGCGTCGGCGAAAACGGGGACGCTGCCCGCCGCGTCATGGGTCGTACCGTCCGGTGCGGTCAGCGAACACCCACCCGCACGCGTCAGCGACGGACAGGCGTACGTCACCAGCCTCGTCAACGCCGTGATGCACAGCCCCGACTGGAACTCGACCGCGATCTTCGTCGCCTGGGACGACTGGGGCGGCTTCTACGACCACGTCACACCGCCGACTGTCGACCAGAACGGCTACGGCCTCCGAGTCCCGAGCCTGGTGATCAGCCCCTACGCCAAACACGGTTTCGTTGATCACCAGACGCTCAGCTTCGACGCCTACGCCAAATTCATCGAAGACGACTTCCTCGGCGGCCAGCGACTCGACCCCCGTACCGACGGACGGCCCGACCCGCGCCCCACCGT
Source organism: Acidimicrobiia bacterium (assembly GCA_038239145.1). Taxonomy (GTDB): domain Bacteria; phylum Actinomycetota; class Acidimicrobiia; order IMCC26256; family PALSA-610; genus PALSA-610. The sequence continues at coordinate 444 of JBBSFB010000114.1, read as the reverse complement.
CCGCGAAAACGTCGGGATACTCGGCGACCTCACCGCCGACTTCGACTTCACACAACCACCACGACAACCCGTGATCCTCGCACCCCGCCCCACGACAACCCTCACCGACAAGCGCCCCCGAACTGGAACGACTGGCGGCTAGTTAGCCCTGATCGTTCACGAGTTCGTGGGTGAGGTTGGTCGCTGAGCGCGACAAGTGCCCTGTCCGTCAGGCATTCTTGGTGTTGCGACACCCCAAGAAACGCCGACGGGAAGGGCACTTGACGGATGCAGATTACCAGCACGACACGGGCGCGGATCGAGAGTGGTGGCGGCGGGGTCGTCGCGCATGTGGGCTTGCACGCGTTGGGCCGGTTCGCGGACGCGCTCGGGCTGGGTGCGGCGTTGTCGGCGAGGATCGTGCCGTTGGGTGAGCGGTTCCCGTTCCATGATCGGGGGAAGGTG
>JBBSFB010000113.1:0-6726 GCA_038239145.1 Acidimicrobiia bacterium | reverse complement strand
CGAGATCCCCGAAGCGCGCGCCTTCGTCCTCGACCGGACCTGCAGCCCGGAGCAGGTCGGTCCGACGCTCGTCGGACCGTTGCGCGAATACGCTGACGAGGTAGATACGGCGATGTTGGCCGAGATGCTGATCGGCGGCGTGACCCGCTCGGACCTGTCGCCGCTCCAGGTGCGCAGCCTCCGGTGGCAGACGCTCGCGCTCGACGATTTCGTACTCGCACCGCTGCCGAACACGTTGTTCCAACGCGACAATTGTGCGTGGGTATACGGCGGCGTGACGATCAATCCGATGGCCAAGCCGGCCCGGCAGCGTGAATCCCTCCACAGCCGCGCGGTGTATCGGTTCCACCCGATGTTCTCCGACGCGGCATTCCCGATCTACTACGGCGACGACGACACCGATCATCAGCCGGCCACTCTCGAAGGCGGCGACATTCACGTCCTGGGTCGAGGCGTCGTCCTCATCGGCATGGGTGAGCGCACGACGCCGATGGGTACCGAGATCCTGACCCGTGAGCTCTTCCGCACCCATCAGGCGACGACCGTCATCGCAGTACAGCTGCCGAAGTCGCACGCGCTCATGCACCTCGACACGGTGCTGACGATGATCGACATCGATACCTTCGTCCGCTACCCCTACCTCGACCCCGCCGCGATGCGCGCTTGGGTCATCACGCCCGCCGATCCCGAGGAGATCGTCGAACGTGACACGGGCGGACTTCACGTCGAACACCGCGACGACCTCTTCGGAGCCATCTCCGACGCGCTTGGCGTCGAGAAGCTGCGCGTGCTCTCCGCCGACGAGGATGCTCGAGCTGCCGAACGTGAGCAATGGGACGACGCGAACAACTTCCTCACGGTGGCGCCCGGGGTGGTCGTGGGCTACGAACGCAACACCGTCACCAACGGAATGCTGCGCGACCACGGCATCGAGGTATTGAGCATCCCGGGCAGCGAGCTCGGGCGCGGACGAGGCGGCGCCCGCTGTATGACGTGCCCGACCCAACGCGACGGCATCTGAAGGGGCGGAAGCGATGGCGACACTTCTCACACCAATCCGGCACCCGGGATCGTTGCTCAAGGAGCTGGATCTCGACAAGGAACAGTTTCTCGCCTTGCTCGCGCGGGCGACCGTGCTCAAGCGCGCAAAGCAGGAGGGCAACGAACGACGACACCTCGTCGGCAAGAACCTCGCATTGATCTTCGAGAAGAACTCGACCCGCACCCGGTGCGCATTCGAGGTCGCAGCTGCCGATCAAGGGGCGTTCACTACATATCTCGGGCCCGACGGTTCGCATATCGGGCACAAGGAGTCGATCCGGGATACGGCTCGTGTGCTCGGCCGGATGTACGACGGCATCGAGTTTCGCGGATTTTCTCAGGCCGCAGTCGAGGAGCTCGCCGACTACGCCGGTGTCCCGGTGTGGAACGGGCTCACCGACGAATGGCACCCCACCCAGATGCTGGCCGACATGCTCACCATGGGCGAGCATCACCCCGGGCCGATCGAGGAGATCGCGTACTGCTTCGTCGGCGACGGCCGCGACAATGTCGCACGATCGCTGCTCGTGACGGGCGCGCTGCTCGGCATGGATGTGCGCATCGCCGCGCCTCGCGAGCTCTGGCCCCCCGCCGACGTCATCGACATCGCGCACGCGCTCGCGGCGACGAGCCGCGCGCGCGTGCTCGTAACGGAGAACGTCGAAGCGGGGGTGGCAGGAGTTGATTTCGTCTACACGGACGTCTGGGTAAGCATGGGAGAGTCGTCCGACACGTGGGCGACCCGTGTCCCGATGCTCCGGCCGTATCAGGTCACGTCGGAAGTGATCTGCGCTTCGGGCAAGGCCGGTACCAAGTTCCTGCACTGCCTGCCTGCAGTCCACGATGTTTCTACCGAGGTCGGCCGCCGGCTGCACGACGAATACGGCCTCGATGGGGCCGAGGTCACGAACGAGGTGTTCGAATCGCCGCAGTCGGTCGTCTTCGATCAGGCGGAGAACCGACTCCACACGATCAAGTCCGTTCTCGTCGCGGGCCTGACGGGTCCGACATGCTGATCGTCGCCGCGCTCGGCGGCAATGCACTGCTGCGTCGCAACGAGTCGCTCGAAGCGGAAGTGGCGCAGACGAACGTGAAGGTTGCGGCCTCGGCCTTGGCCGAGATCGCGCGTGAGCATCAGCTCGTCATCACCCACGGGAACGGACCACAGATCGGGTTGCTCGCGCTGCAGAGTGAGGCCTTCCGGGACGTGCGTACGTATCCGCTCGACGTGCTCGGCGCCGAGACCGAGGGGATGATCGGCTATCTCCTCGAACGCGAGCTCGGGAACGTGCTCGGCGAACGTCCGATCGCCTCGCTGATCACGCAGACCGTCGTCGACGCACTCGACCCTGCGTTCCAACGACCCACGAAGCCGATCGGACCGATGTACGAAGCCGGCCGGGCGCGTACTCTCGCCAAAGAACGGGGCTGGACGGTCGCGCTCGACGGAACGGGATGGCGGCGCGTTGTCGCGTCGCCCACGCCGCGTTCGATCGTCGAGCTGCCGACGATCCGGTTGCTGCTCGACCACGGTGTCTTGGTCGTGTGCGCGGGCGGTGGAGGAGTGCCGGTGGTGGTCGACTCTGCGGGTGCCCGGCACGGGGTCGAGGCGGTCGTCGACAAGGACCTCGCGAGCGCGCTGCTCGCCCGGCAACTCTCCGCGGATTTGCTCGTGTTGCTCACCGACGTTCCGGCGGTCGAGGCCGATTGGGGGACTCCGGACGCTCGCGCTCTCGCAACAGTGACGGTGAGCGAGTTGGAGACATACCGATTTGCCGCCGGCTCGATGGCGCCCAAGGTGCAAGCTGCGGCGGCGTTCGTTCGCTCGACCGGAGCGCGCGCGGTGATCGGCGCGCTCGCCGATGCCGGTGACCTCGTCGCCGGCGCGGCGGGTACTTCGGTTGTTCCCGACCGGGGCCTATGAGATGGTCCCGGCGACTCCGGGACTCGGCGCGGGTAGCCTCGAGAGCGACGATCCGGGGTTTAATGAGTATTCGCGTGTTTTTGTTGGATGATCACGAGATCGTTCGGCGCGGTGTGCGTGAGCTGCTCGAAGCGCAAGACGACGTCGAGGTTGTCGGTGAGGCCGCAACGGCGGCGGAAGGCGTAACCCGGATTCCGGCGACCAAGCCCGATGTCGCCATCGTCGACATGCGGCTGCCCGACGGAAACGGCGTCGAAGTGTGTCGCGAGGTCCGCTCGCTCGATGCTTCGATTCAGTGCGTGATCCTCACGTCCTTCTCCGACGATGAGGCACTATTCGACTCGATCATGGCCGGCGCCGCGGGTTATCTCCTCAAGCAAATCAAAGGGACCGATCTCGTCGACGCGGTGCGTCGGGTCGCTGCAGGTCAGTCGCTGCTCGACCCGAATGTCACGGCGCGCGTCTTGGAACGGCTCCGAACCGGGCCGCAGGAGGATCCGCGTCTCGCCCGGCTGACCGACCAGGAACGCAGGATCCTTGATCTCATCGCCGAAGGGCTGACGAACCGCCAGATCGGCGAGCGGCTCTTCCTCGCGGAAAAGACCGTCAAGAACTACGTGTCGAACCTGCTGTCGAAGTTGGGGATGGAACGCCGCACCGAGGCTGCGGTCTTCGCGACCAAGCTCTCGAGCAAACGAACGCCCGGCGCGCCTTCGGAATAGGACCAAGGACCCTGGTCGGCGCGGACGCTCCTCGCGCATCATCGGGGAGTGAGCGCGAAGATCGACGGCCGCACCGGCCTTGAAGAGATCGACCGGGACGAATGCCTCCGGTTGCTCGCATCGGCCCCGATCGGTCGGCTCGCGGTCGTGGTCGCCGGCCGCCCGCTCGTGTTCCCCGTGAACTTCGCGCTTGACGGAGAATCGATCGTGCTGCGTACCGATACGGGAACAAAGCTTCGCGGCGCTCGTAACGGACCGGTCGCATTCGAGTGCGATGGCATCGACCGCTTTTACCACACAGGTTGGAGCGTCCTCGTGGTCGGCGACATCGAAGAGGTGCACGACTCGTTCGACCTCGCGCGGCTCGAGCGGCTTCCGCTCGGCCCGTGGAGCCCGACGCCGAAGCCGATCTGGCTGCGACTCCGGACTCACACGATCAGGGGCCGGCGGATCCCATCGCACCGCGGCACCTCTACCGATGAGGAGTCGCAAAGGCGCTGAACGTCATGGTTCTCGAGAGCGCCCTCGATGGGGGACGAGAGGCATGACCAACAGGGTCCTTCGGCCCTCCCGCGTCGGTATACAAAAGCGCACCATCAACCTATGAAGATCATCGTCGGAGTTGACGGTTCACCGGCGTCCACGCGAGCGGTCGAATGGTGTGCGACGCACGCCGAGGGAATGGGAGCGGAGGTGGTGGCCGTGCACTCGATCGAGATGCCGATGTACGCCGCGAGCGGCTTCGGCACCGTTTCCCTCTCGGTTCCCCTCGAGCCGGACCGCGATCGGCTGAGGCACCTCATTGAAACCGAATGGTGCCTCGCCCTCACCAAAAGCGATGTTCCCTGCCGGGTTGTCCTGATGGATGGACCGCCCGCGTCGGCGATCATCGCCCTTGCCACCCGGGAAGATGCCGATCTGGTGGTAACTGGACGACGTGGACGCGGCGGGTTTGTTGAGCTCCTGCTCGGGAGTACGTCTCATCAGCTGTCACATCACCTCGACCGTCCGCTCGTGATCGTTCCGTGATCCCTAAGGGGGAGCAATGAAGGCTGAGATCGGTGACGAGATCGTCGTAGACGGGCTGCACCTGGGCGAACTCCCCCGCGAGGGTGAGATCATCGCGATCAAGGAATCGACCGGGACGCTTCTCTACGACGTTCGCTGGGACGATGGTCACGAGTCGACCTTCTGCCCGGGTGCTACTTCGCACTTCGTGCGCCTTCGCGATCGGGAGCCCGCGGCGAACCACCGGGAATGAGTGACGCCCAGGTCGACGAACAGCGTGCGTGTTTTCGTGATTGGCTGACGCAGCGGGCACCTGGTGTGGAGACGACGATCGTCGAGACGCACGTCTCGATTCTCGCGTTCGGCGAGGATCGTGTTTGGAAGCTCAAAAAGGCCGTCCGCTTCCCGTTCGTCGACCTCACGGCCCCCGACCTCCGTCGGGCCAATGCCGAACGCGAGGTCAGGGTGAACCGGCGTTTCGCTCCGGACGTCTATCTCGGCGTGCTCGACCTCCAGGATCGCAACGGCGAAATCGTCGACACTGTCGTGGAGATGCGCCGGATGCCGGACGCATTGCGGCTCTCTTCGTTGGTGCGCACCTCGGAAGCAGCCGCGTGCGTCGATCGCATTGTCGAGGCGATCGCCCGGATTCATCGGGACGCGCCGAGGAGCGCCGACATCGATCGTGCGGGGCTGGCGGCGACGTTGGCGTGTCTCTGGTCGACCAACCTCGACGAGTTGGGCGCGTACGCCGGAACGGTTCTCGACCCGGCACTGCTCGATCGAGTTGCGACTGACGCGCGGCAGTACATCGACGGGCGGGCGACGCTCTTCGACGAGCGGATTACCGACGGCCGTATTCGTGACGGCCACGGTGACCTGCTGGCGGACGATGTGTTCTGCCTCGACGACGGACCGACGTTCCTGGACTGCTTGGAGTTCGACGACGCGCTCCGTTACGGCGACGTGATCGCCGATGTCGGGTTCCTGGGAATGGACCTCGAGTGTCTCGGGCGCCGGGACCTCGCGGACGCGCTGCTCGAGGGATATCGGCGAGCGACCGGCGACGACTGTCCTGCCTCCCTCGCTGATCTGTATATCGCGTACCGCGCCGTCGTACGGTCGAAGGTCGCATGCCTGAGCATCGACACCGACCAGGTTGCCGGTGGCACCGCACGACGGTTGCTTGCGCTTGCGGCCGAGCATCTCGTGCACGGTCGGGTGCGACTTGTTCTCGTCGGCGGTCCGCCGGCGACGGGAAAAACGACATTCAGTCGAGAACTGCAGCGCGTGACCGGCTGGCGTGCCGTCCATTCCGACGAGGTGCGAAAGCACCTTGCCGGGCTCGATCCGACCGATTCGGCCGCGAGCGCGCTCGATCACGGTCTGTACACCGCCGATTGGACCGCCGGCTGCTATACCGCGCTCCTCGAGGCGGCTCGAGGACCGCTCGAACATGGGGAGACCGTCATCCTCGATGCTTCGTGGAGTGACGCCCGCTGGCGTGCTGCCGCTGAGCAGCTGGCTCGCGAGACCTGGAGCGAACTCACTTGCTTCATGCTCACGGCGCCCCCGGAGGTCGTCGACGCTCGGGCCGCCGATCGTGCATCTGCTCACGGGGATGCCTCTGATGCCGGTCCGGCCGTTGCGGCCGCGCTCCGGTCCCGCTTCGAGCACTGGCCGCTCGCGCTCGTGCTCGATGCGACGGAGACGACGGAACATCTCGCGCGCCAGGCGCAAGAACGTCTCTTCGAACCGATCTGACTTGCGCGTCCACGTGCTCACGCGGTCACCCGAGGCCCAGCGCCTCGCGCTCGAGCTGGGGAGCCTCGAGCGCGGGAGGCGCATCCGATCCTCCTCACAGACATCCCGCAGCTCGACTACCAACGACACCTCTTCCAGGAGCGCGCGCTGCGAAGCGTGACCGCGAATACCCGTGATCACGGCCGCGCGCTTCTCGAGAGGGCCGGCTCCACGCTTGCGCCCAGGGTGTCGTTCCCCGGAAGCGTCGATCGTTCGTGCACTAGGGCT
>JBBSFB010000112.1:0-7007 GCA_038239145.1 Acidimicrobiia bacterium | reverse complement strand
GCGTGGAAGCGCGGTGATCAGGTTGATGTCGGTGTGCGCGTCGGCCCACACGTGCCCGACCGTCGGCGCCGACGTCATCGCCGGATAGTGGATCGCGCGCGTGAGGTGCGAGCCGTCGGCGAGGATGTCGTCGAAGAAGTGTTCGGCGACGCCCAGTCCCGCGCCGACGATGCGCAGGAAGCGCGTCTGGAGGTCGAGCAGACGACGATGGAACTCGAAGAGCACTACGCCGATGCCCGGTACCGATGCTTCCGGGAGTACCTGGTCGAGGTAGCGGTGTGGAAACCGCGCCCGTAGGGGATGGTGGCGCGGCAGCTCGGTGCCCCAGTTGAGCATCTCCTTCCAATCGGCGAGATCACTGCCGGCCGCGGTCTCGACGAGAAGCCCCGTGTACCCGGTCTGGCCGTGACTCTCGGGCACGCGCCAACGATCCTTCTCCTCGGTCGGCAACGCGAAGAACTCCGCGAGCATTCCGTACGCGTCGTCGACGAGTTGGCCGGGGATGTCGTGGCTCGTGAACACGAATCCGGTACCCAGGCTGCGGGCGACGCCGTCGACGACAGCGCGGCGCTGCGCGTCGGTGCCTCGCTCGAACGCGAGCAGATCGACGTCGAGAACGTCGGTCACGCCACGCGGGCCGGGTGATCTGCAGCGACACGGTGGTCGCGCCGGCGCCGATCGCAGCCCGCCTCCAGGTGTGGACCCGGATCGCCGTTGCGGAACGGCTCGACGGTGAACTCAATACGCAACGGCATCCCGATGCACGTTAACGCTTCAATCGGCGGCGGCGATGACGTGGCGCGGCCATCGGGCGAGCGTAATGGCGACGTGCGTAACGGCCACGTGAACAGACGCCGTCCTCGTTGACAGTTCTCCGGTACCACGGAACGCTGAACCGGTGACGACCTTGATCCGTAACGGCATCGTGTTCCCGAGGGTCGGAGGCGCGCATGCGGCGATCGATCCCGGTTCGGTATTGCTCGATGGCGACCACATCGTCGCGGTCGGACCGGTCACCGAGCTCGATGCCGATCGCCGCGCAGGAGCACGGCGGTGCCGATCGTCGTGCCAAGGGTTGTGCCAATGCTCGTAGTACCGCTCGTCTGCATCGCGCTCACACTCCCTGGATCCGGGCGCTGATCTCGCGGTGCCGGCGGAGCATCTCGGCTTCACCGGGCGCAGTGATCACACCGTCTTCGACCACGAGGTTGCCGTGCACGACCGTGTGCCGGGCGGCCACCGGTCCGCAGCGCAACCAGGCTTCGATCGGGTCGGTCAGCGCGCCCGCGAACGCGATGCCCTCGAGCGGCCAGCACACGAGATCGCCGACCGCACCCGGCGTCAGCTGACCGATCTCGCCGTCCCGCCCGAGACATCCCGCCGAGCCCCGAGTCGCGATCTCCAACGCGTCGCGCGCGCCCATCGAGGTCGGCCCCTTGCGCAACCGGCCGAGCAACAGTGCGTTGCGCGCTTCCATCCACAGCGACGCGGAGTCGGTCGAGGCCGAGCCGTCGCAGCCGAGACCGACGGGTACTCCGGCGGCTCGGAACTCGCGCACCGGCGCGATGCCACCCCCGCCGATGAGCATGTTCGAGCTCGGGCAGTGGGCCACGCCCGTCCCCCACTCGCCGAGCCGAGCGATCTCGTCGTCGTTCGGATAGATGCAGTGCGCCACCCATGACCGGTCGCTACCCCAGCCGACTTCCTCGAACTGCTCGATCGTGCGCCGGCCAAAGGTCTCTTCAGCGAACGTGTCCTCGTCGGGGTCTTCGGCGAGGTGCGTGTGCAACCTGACGTCGAGTCGTTCTGCGAGCTCGGCCGTGGCGCGCATCAACTCGGGCGTCACCGAGAACGGCGAACACGGCGCGAGCGCGATGCGCACCATCGCGCCCCACTCGCGGTCGTGATGGAACCCGACGAGACGTTCGCTGTCGGCCAGGATCTCGTCGTCATCTTGCACCACGGAGTCGGGCGGTAGGCCGCCGTCCTTCTTCGACAGGCTCATCGAACCGCGCGTGGGATGGAACCGCACGCCCACTTCGCCCGCGGCTCGGATCTCGGCCGAGATGAGATCGCCCGCGCCACGCGGATGCACGTAGAGGTGATCGGTGGTCGTGGTGCAGCCACCGAGCGCCAGCTCCGCTACGCCGATCCACGCCGATACGTACGCCGCCTCCTCGTCGAGCAGGGCCCAGCGCGGGTAGAGCGTGGTCAACCATTGGAAGAGCGTGCCGTTCACCGCGGGCCGGTAGCTCCGAGTGAGGTTCTGATAAATGTGATGATGCGTGTTGACGAGGCCGGGCGTGACCAGACATCCCGACGCGTCGACGACCCGATCGGCTGCGGGCATCGGTTCGGTCGACGCACCGACCGCGACGACGAAGCCGTTCGTGATCGCGACCCAACCGCCGGCGAGCTCGCGACGCGCGTCGTCGACGGTCGCGACGAGGAGCGCGCCGCGCACGAGGAGATCGCAGCGCCCGACTTCCGGGGAAGGCTCCTGTGTCACCGTCACGACCGTCGCCCATACCACGGCGGGAGGTCAAGTCGCAGGGGCATCGTTCACACTCCCGTGATACGACGGCAACAGCGGATTTCGACAGATTGTTGACGATGCAAGGGGTGCGCACCACGCTTCCGGTTCATCCCATCGACCTCGAGCAGTTCCGGCTCGGAGGAGCGGCCGATCGGGCCTCGGTCGCGAGCGCGATCGACGCCGCGTGCCGCGACACGGGATTTCTCCTCGTGTCGGGGCACGGCGTGCCGACGCAGCTGGCCGACGCGCTGCTCGACGGGTTCGGGGCGTTCTTCGATCTCCCCGTCGAGGAGAAGCGGCGATTCACCGTCGCCGATCCGATGGCCAACCGCGGTTACAGCGAGCTCGGCCGGGAAGGCCTCGCGTACAGCCGGGGGGACGAGACGCCGCCCGACCTGTTCGAGGCATTCAACGTCGGTCGGGAAGACGCGATCGGCGCCCGCTACGACCGCCGGCGCGAGTTCTACGCGCCGAATCTCTGGCCCGATCATCCCGTCGGGCTGCGGGACACCTGGTTGGAGTACGAGCACGCGGTGACCGGAGTCGCCGACACCCTCCTGCGAGCGATGGCCTTGGCGCTCTCGCTCCCGGAGCCATGGTTCGTCGACCGTCTCGATGACGCCGTCCTGACGACCCGCGCCATCAACTACGAGCGGGTCGCGGGCGCACCCGATCCCCAACCGGGCCAGACGCGCATGGGCGCCCACAGCGACTACGGCGTGCTCACCGTCCTGTTCGCCGACGACGTGCCCGGCCTGCAGGTATTCCGTTCGGGACGGTGGCACGGTGTGGAGGTGCCGCGCGGAACGTTCATCTGCAACCTCGGCGACATGATCGAGCGGTGGACGAACCGGCGCTGGACATCGACACTGCACCGCGTAGTGCCACCGGCCCGGGACGCGATCGGTCCGGTGCGCCGGCGTTCGATCGCCCGCTTCCTCGACTGCCCGCCCGACCTCGTCGTCGAGTGCATACCGACCTGCACGAGCGCGGAAGACCCCGCGCGCTACAAACCGGTCGTGGCCGGGGCATGGCTGCGGGAGAAGCTCCGGAGCGGGCGCGTCCTTCGTCCCCCCGAGCTCGGGGGGACGCGGCGATGACCGACCCGTGCGCGTCGTTCGACGAGCAGGGTTTTGTGATCCTGCCCGGCTTGTTCCCCGACGCCGACCTCGACGCGCTGCAGCTCGAGCTCGAGGATCTGCAACGTCGCCTCGTTGCCGGCGAGCTGCCCGAAGGCTGCGGCACGGTGATCCTCGACGATCCCGACGCGATCATCGACGGCGAGCCGTTCGCGCACTACGTCTGTGAGATCACACCGGTCTCGGCCCGGGCGCGTGCGGCGGTGACACACCCCGTGATCGTCGATACGGTGCAACGCCTGATCGGCCGCGACTCGTGGCTGCTCGAGGAAGACCGCTTCGGCGTCGTGTACCAGGACGCTCGACCGGGTGAGGGCTCCGGGTACTCCCGCATCGGCTGGCATTCCGACGCGCAGTCGGGACCGAACCTCGACTGGTGGCCGTCCGTTGCGTTCACGATCCACCTCGACGCGACATCACCGCAAAACGGTTTCCTGCGCGTCGTCCCCGGGTCTCATCTCGGTGGCACCAACGACATGCCACCCGGATTCGAGAAGGTCCCGGGCGAGATCGCCGTGTACTGCGATCGCGGCGACGTGTTGTTGCACCACTCCGACCTCTGGCACAGCGCGGCCCGAGCGACCGACGACGGTGAGGGCAGTATCCGTCGCCACGTACGCGGGGGTTGGTACGGCGGCGCCCGCCCCGCGGAGAAACACGGCCTCCACGACTTCGTCAAAAACGCCCGCCGCTGACCTCGCTGTACTCCGCGCGGCCGGGGTTGTCGAACGGGTCCTTCCCGGCGTCTATCGCATGACCGCGGTCGCTGCATCGCACGAGCAATCACTCAGAGCCACTCTTCTCTGGGCCGGACCACAAGCGGCAGCTGCGGGGATCTCGGCCGCCTCGGCCTATGGACTGAGCGGAGTCACTGCACACTTGCCCGAGGTCGTCGTTCCGAGATCACAGCACGTGCGAGCACCAGGTGCCCTCGTCCGCTGGCGAGACTGAGCGCGGCGACGAGACGGGGATATCCGAAGACATAGAAATCGTCGAAGCGGTCGTCGGCCATGCCCGGGAATGCTCGCACGGGACACTGACGCGCCCGGGCCCCGCCCGGTTGCATGACCGCCCGAGATTCCGACGTTTCGCGCTAATGGCGAATTCCCGTTGCGGCGATTCGTCGGACGAAACGCCGGCGACGGCGCCCCGTCAGGCGGGGGTATCGCCGAAGCGGGCGAGCACGGCCTTCTCGATGCCGCTGATCGACGCGTACAGGAACATCGAGTACGCGGTGACGAGAGCGGCCGCCGACCAGAGCATGTTGTAGTTCGACAGCGACGACGACTGGAGCATGAGGTACCCGAGGCCGTGCCCGGTCGCGAGCCACTCGGCCAGGAGCGCACCGATGAGGGCAAGCGGCGCGGCGATGCGCAGCGAAGCAAAGATCGCCGGGAGCGCATTCGGGAGTTGCACCTTGCGCAGCGTCTTCACCGGCCCGGCGCCGTACGCACGAAACAGATCGATCGACGCCTGTGGGGTCGCCCGGAGGGCAAGGGTGACGTTGACGAGCGTCGGGAAGAAGGTGACGATGCCGGCAATCACGGTCACGCCCATGAGCCCGCGCCCGAACACGAGTGTGATGAGCGGCGTCATCGCAACGAGGGGTACCGAGCGCAACACCATCGCGATGGGCATCACCGTCTGCTCCACGGACCGTCTCAGGTTGAAGACGATGGAGAACACGAGCGCGGCGAAGGTCCCGGCTGCGAGCCCGATGAACGCGTCCTTCAGCGTGGTGACCGACGCCGGGTAGAGGTTCCCGCGCGCGGGTGCACTCTGGGGCGCGGCCGCAGTGGATTTCGCGGTCAGGAAGTGCCATACGTCCATCGGAGTCTTGCCCACGAAGTGGTCGACATGGAAGACGACGAGAAACAGTCGCCAGAACGCGAGCAGGAACACGGCCGAGACCGTCCACGCGACCAACCGGCCACCGAAGTACAGGAGGCGGCTCTGGTCACGGGGAGGGGGCGCGACGGCCGGGGGCGCCACCACGACCTCGAGAACTTCAGCCGCGGTCATCGTCATAGCCGCGCTCCTCTCGGAGCCCAGGGCGTGAGCCAACGACCGACGAGCGCGGTGATGCCGTATCCGGCCCCGGCGAGCGCGGCTGCCGCGATCGCCAGGCCCCACGTACGCGGGATCTCCAATGCGGTCTGCGCCGCGATCATCGCAACGCCGAGGCCTCGGTCGGCCCCGAAGAAGTCGCCGATGATGGCGCCGAGGATCGCGGCCGGCGCGGCGATCCGCAGCGCCGCAAACAGGCTCGGAAGCGCGGCGCGCAGGCGGACCTTGGTGAGTTGCTTCAACGAGCCGCCGCCATAGGCGCGGATCATGTCGAGCGAAGTTTTGTCGGCGCTGCGCAGCCCCACCATCGTTCCCACGAGCGTCGTGAAGAACACCGACAGCGCGGCGAGGATGATGTTCGGCGCCTGGCCGTGGAACGTGATCGAGAGGATCGGCGCGATCGCGATGATCGGTAGGCAGTACGACACGACCCCGAGCCGGGTCAGCGGTCGCTCCAGGAACGGCGCGAGGAGGAACGAGAACGCGAGCACGATGGCCAGGACGTTGCCCCACAGCCAGCCCACGAACGCCTCGTACACCGTGTCCCGGCAGTTGTGCCAGTAGAACGTGAAGCCGTCGTCGATCATGTGCGCGACGATGCGCGTCGGCGGCGGGACCGAGCCGTTGCGGCCCGGGAAAAAGACGAGCCCGACGATCTCCCACAGCACCAACAGGCCGATGACACCGATTCCGCCGCCGCTCCACGCCGACGGCTGACGCACCTCCCGCGCCGGGCGCGTCCCGGCGGCGAGCGTCGCCATCAGTGCTCGCTCGGCTGCCCCTGGCCGAACAGCAGCTCGCTGAAGCGGTCGCAGAGCTCGTGAAAGTGGGGATCGCGCAACATCTCCGGAGTCCGGGGACGGGGCAGGTCAATGTCGACGACCGCCGTGATGCGACCCGGCCGCGGACTCATCACCGCGACCGTGTCGGCGAGGAACACGGCTTCGGCGACCGAGTGGGTAACGAGCAGCGTGGTGCACTGGCGCTCGGTCCAGATGCGTTGCAGCTCCAGGTTCAACCGTTGGCGCGTCATCTCGTCGAGCGCGCCGAACGGCTCGTCGAGCAGGAGGATCTTCGGCTCGACCACGAGCGCGCGCGCGATCGCGACGCGTTGGCGCATGCCGCCGGAGAGCTGGGCGGGCCGGGCATCCTCGAAGCCCTCGAGGCCGACGAGCTTCACGAGCCCGTCGATCACGCCCGGCCCGGGTTTGATGCCGGCGAGCTCCAGCGGCAGCTTGATGTTCGTGACGACCGAACGCCACGGC
>JBBSFB010000111.1:0-7171 GCA_038239145.1 Acidimicrobiia bacterium | reverse complement strand
CCAGGTGAAGCTCATCGCCGAACCGTGGGACATCGGCGACGGCGGCTATCAGGTCGGCAACTTCCCGCCGGTGTGGTCGGAGTGGAACGGCAAGTACCGCGACACGGTGCGCGATTTCTGGCGGGGCGAGGCGGCGACACTCCCCGAGCTGGCGTCCCGACTGACGGGCAGCTCCGATCTCTACCAGGCCGACACCCGCCGGCCGGTGGCGAGCATCAACTTCGTCACCGCGCACGACGGGTTCACGCTCGCCGATCTCGTCTCGTACAACGACAAGCACAACGAGGCCAACGGCGAGGACAACAACGACGGCGAGAGCCACAACCGGTCGTGGAACTGCGGTGCCGAAGGACCCACGGACGACCCCGACGTCGTCGCGTGCCGCCGACTCCAGCAGCGCAACTTTCTGGTCACGCTCCTTTTGTCCCAAGGCGTACCGATGCTGCTCGGCGGCGACGAGATCGGCCGCACTCAGCGCGGCAACAACAACGCGTACTGCCAGGACGACGAGATCTCGTGGTTCGACTGGACCACGGTCGACCAGTCCCTGCACGCGTTCGTCCAACAGGTGATCGCGCTGCGTCGCGACCATCCCGTGTTCCGGCGCCGCCACTGGTTCCAGGGTCGCCCGATCCGGGGCACGGTCGACATCGGCTGGTTCCGCCCCGACGGCACCGAGATGGACGATGCCGACTGGGACTCGGGCTTTGCCCGCTCGGTCGGGCTCTTCCTGAACGGCGACACGATCCCCGAGCGCGACCCGCGCGGTCAACGGGTCATCGACGACTCGTTCCTCGTCATACTCAACGCGCACGACGAGCGGCTCGACTGGTCGCTCCCTGCGCAATGGGGCGACCGCCACTGGGAGATCACCGTCGACACGAGCGGCGAGCTCGAGCCCGAGAGCGAATTGAGCCCGGGCAAGCCGGTGCCGGTCGCCGCCCGGGCAGTCGTGGTCCTCACCCGTCGAAGCGAACGCTCCGTTCGATGACGAGCACCGCGAGGTCGTGGAGGTCGACGCCCCTCACCGCGGCCCGAGCCTCCAAGTGGACGAATGCGTCGGCGATGCTGCACTCGAGTTGGACCGCGATCATCCCGGTCGCCTGATGGACCTCGGGTGACAGGTACTCGTCGAACCCGAACATTGCGGCCCGCGCTCAGTTCGATTCGAGCACGTCGACGCGCTCGGCACGAATACTTTCCATGCCCCGAACGGTACGCGAAAAGCCGTTGCCCCGTCCCTGTGAACGGTCGCGTTTGCGTCCGACGTCCACGGGTTCACGCAGCTCGGGTCGGGCCGTTCCAGCGTACGAGCACGAGGGTCGCGTCGTCGGCGAGCTGATCGACCTTGTATTCGAGCACCGAGCGCACGAGCAGGCGGATGATCTCCTCGGGCTCGAGATTGTCGGAAGCGTGACGGCCCGCGAGATCGGAGAGGCGCTCCACTCCGAAGAACTCACCCTGCGGCACGTGCGCCTCGATGACGCCGTCGGTGTAGAAGATCACCGCGTCGCCGGGCTCGAGCGCTTCGGTCGCAACCGTCGGGCGCGCGTCGCCGGTACTGACGACGCCCAGACCCCACGGCGGCGTCGGCCGGCATACCAACTCGCGTACGACCTTGCCCCCGCGGATCAGGAGCGGGAGCGGATGCCCGGCGTTCGTCCACGTCATGGTGCCGGTGCTCACGTCGATCTGCGCGATCTGTCCGGTTGCGAACGCGAGGTCGGCGCAATGCAGCGCGATCACCTCGTCGAGCGTCGTGTGCATGTGTTCGAGGGTCCGGCCCTCACGGCGGTCGTGCCGATACGAACCGACTGCGAGTGACGCGATGAGCGCGGACGCGACCCCGTGGCCGACCGCGTCGATCAGGGCGACGTTGAACATCGCGTCGTTGAGCGCGTAGTCGAAACAGTCGCCGCCGACTTCGTAGGCCGGCTCGAGGATCCCGGCCACCGCGACCCGTTCGGTCTTCAGCACCAGCGGCGGCAGGAGATCCCACTGCATGCTGGCTGCGAGCGACAAGGCTCGCCGGCGCCGGTGGAGGTTGTACACGTCGGTCGTGCGGGCTTGGGTGGCGATGAGGTACCCGGTGAGCAGCCCAAGCTCCTCGCAGGCCGCGACAGTGGCGTCGTTCGCGTCCGGGACGGTCAGCGCCAACACGCCGGTCCGGTCGGAGCCCTCGATGACCGGCGCCCACACACGCGTACCGTCGGGCCGCGACGCAGTCGTCGGGCGCGAGTCGACGAACGCCCGGCCGGCCATCGTGCCGACCACTTGCTCGGACCCGGGCGGGTCGGCGTGCATGCGCCCGTCGGGCATCGGCTCGAGCGTCGTCTGGGCGAAATCGACGAGGTACACCACCACGTCGTTCGCGCCAAGAGCGGCGGCCTCGGCCGAGACGATGTCGGGGATCGACTGGGGCCGGGATCGGGCCGCTCGCAACGCGCTGCCCAGATCGATACCGGTCACCACGCCACCGTATCGGGGGTCGATCTTCCAGTCCGATTCCGATCCCCGGTACGGTCGGAACTACAGGACAGCGGAGGCGACATGACCACAACTCCCCGTTCGGCCGTCGTGGTCGGCGGTGCGTCCGGCATCGGCGCGGCCGTGGCCGAGTGCTATCGGGCCCGAGCCGTCGCGGTGACGGTATGGGACATCGCCGGCGACTACGACATCGAGTGCGACGTGAGCGACGCCGGGTCGATCGAACGCGCGACCGCGGCCACGCTCGACGGTCCGGGGCTGCCCGATGAGTTGACCATCACCGCCGGCGTCGGGCGCAGCGGCATGCTGCTCGACGAATCGATGGAGGCATGGGACCGCGTCATCGCCGTGAACACGCGCGGTCCGTGGCTCGTGATGCGCGCGTTCGCGAACGCGATGAAGGCCGCCGAACAGGGCGGCTCGATCGTGGCGATCTCCAGCGTCAGCGCGCATCTCGTCGACCGCGGGATGGGGCTGTACTGCGCGTCGAAAGCCGCCTTGAGCATGCTCGTGCGGGTGGCCGCCTGCGAATGGGCGCCGCTCGGGATCCGCGTGAACGCGGTCGGCCCGGGCGTGACCCAGACGCCGATGCTCGGTCGAGCCCCGACGGAATCGGGTTGGCTCGCCGAGGTTCAGGAGCGCACTCCCCTCGGCCGCCTCGGCCAGGCCACCGACATCGCGGCGGCAGTGCTCGCCACCCACGAGCTGCAGTGGGTGACCGGCCAGGTGATCGACTGCGACGGCGGCCTGTCGCTCCACAGCCCGATCAACTCGTTCGGCGCCCGACCGTGAGACACCCGACGGTCGAGTCAACCACTACGCGCAACCGAGCATCCGCGAGTCGGACGAAGCCTGGCGGGGGTTGCGGGAGCAGTGCCCGGTGGCATGGACCGAAGCAAACGGCGGTCACTGGGTCGTGGCGCGCTACGCCGAGGTCGCGGAGGCGTTCAAGGACTGGGAGACGTTCTCCTCCGCCCGCACCGACCCGCGCTACTCGTCGATCAGCCTCGGGAACGTTCGCATCAACCCGTTGTACCCAGAGGAGCTCGACCCGCCCGACTGGTACCCGTTGCGCCAGATCCTGAGCGAGATACTCTCGCCCAGCGGTGAGGCGATTGCAACCGCGCATCGAGCATTGGGTCACGCACTACGTCGATCAGGTCATCGAAGCGGGCGCCTGCGAGCTCGCGGCCTCGATCGTGTGCCCGGTACCGGCCGCGGTGATCCTCGAGCTTCTCGGATTTCCCGAGGACGACTGGTCCCGGGTGTCGTGGGCCTTCCACGCCGGCGCTGCGTACGCGCAAGGAACGCCCGAGGCAGCGACCGTCGGGCCCGACCTCGCCTGGGTGAGCGCGAGGGTCGCGGCGGAGCTCGCAGATCGGCGCCGAGCGCCGCGCGCCGACGGGCTCAGCTACATCGCGAACGCGCTCGTCGACGGGGTCACGATCTCGGAGGGGGATTCGGAAGCGTTCGTGCTCCTCGTCATCGGTGGTGGGGTCGATACCACCACGTCGGTGACGTCGGCCGCGCTCGTGCACCTCGCGCGGCATCTCGACGACCGCCGCCGACTCGTCGAGCAACCAGATCTGCTCGAGCACGCGACGGAAGAGTTCCTGCGCATATATCCGCCGGCGCGCACCCACGCCCGCACGGTCACGCACGACGTCGAGTTCGCGGGGTGTCGGTTCGCGCGCGGCGACCGCGTGCTGATCAGTGAACTGTCGGCGTGCCACGACGAGCGGGCGTTCCCCGCCGCCGATCAGTTCGTGATCGACCGCTTCCCGAACCGGCATGTCGCCTTCGGGCTCGGCATCCATCGGTGTCCCGGGTCGCACCTCGCCCGGGCCCAGTTCAAGGAGATCATCCGCCAGGTGCCGGCCCGCATGCCCGATTACACGGTCGACGAAGCCGGGATCGTGGAGTACCCGAATTGGTCGGTGATCGGCGGTTGGTCGAGAATTCCGGCCACGTTCACCCCGGGCCCCGGCTCGCGGACTGAGAGACGGCGATCATGCGCATCCACGTCGACTTCGACCGTTGCACCGGGCACGCCCTGTGTGCGAGCCACGCCCCGACGTCTTCGTCCTCGACGATCTCGGCTACAACCGGACGGAACCGACCGAGATTGCGCCCGGATTGTGGGACCAGGCCCGGCGCGGCGCGCAGTCGTGCCCGGAGCAGGCAATATTCATCGAGGAACCTGCGCCCGGCGACGATGGCGGGAAGCAGTGAGACGATCAGGCGTGAGAGGAACCAACCGTGCATGACCTGGTGATCCACGGCGGCACGATCGTCGACGGCACCGGCGCCGACGCATTCCGCGCCGACATCGCGGTCGACGACGGGCTGATCGTCGAGATCGGCAAGGTCAGCGACGGGGCGCGTCGGACCCTCGACGCCGACGGTCTGACGGTGATGCCCGGCTTCGTCGACATCCACACCCACTTCGACGGCCAGGCCACCTGGGATCCGCACCTCACGCCGTCGTGCTGGCACGGAGTGACGACCGCGATCCTCGGCAACTGCGGCGTCGGGTTCGCGCCCGTCCACACCGACGACCACCAGCGCCTCGTCGAGCTGATGGAAGGGGTCGAGGACATCCCCGGCACCGCGCTCTACGAAGGCATCAAGTGGGATTGGGAGACGTTCCCCGAATATATGGACGCGCTGGAACGAGCGCCGCGCGCGATCGACGTGGGGGCGATGGTTCCGCACGCGGCGGTGCGCGCCTACGTGATGGGAACCCGCGCCCACGACGACGCGACCGCCGAAGAGATCGACGCGATGCGCCGCATCGTCACCGATTCGCTCGCCGCGGGTGCGCTCGGATTCTCGACCGGCCGCACCGCCGGTCATCGCGATATTCACGGCCAACCGGTACCGGGCACGTACGCGGCCAAGGACGAAGTCGCGGCGTTGCTGCACGCGATGCGCGACGCGGGCCACGGCGTCTTCCAACTCGTCCCTGCGGGTATCGGCGGCAAGGACGGCGACCCGACCGGCTCCATGGACGCGGAGCTGGAGTGGATGCTCGAGCTCGGCACGGAGACGGGTGTGCCCATCACGTTCCTCGTCATGCAGAGCCCGCGCGATCCCGACGGATGGAAGCCGTGGATCACCGCGGTACGGGAAGCGAACACGCGCGGGGCGAACCTGCGCCCCCAGGTCGCGAGCCGGTGCTTCGGCGTGCTCATGGGCCTGCAGTCGCGCATGAACCCGTTCCAGTACGGCGACGCGTACCGAGCCGTGCGCAAGCTTGCGCTCCCGGAGCGGGTGGCGCGCATGCGCGACCCCGAACTCCGGGCGACGATCATCGCCGAGGCGAAAGCGAAGGCGACGTCCGAGCCCGCGACCCGGCTCGATCACCTCCGCCCGTCGACGTTCGAGCGCCTCTTCCCGCTCGGTGACCAGCTCGAGTACGAACCGACGCCGGAGCACAGCGTCGCCGCCATCGCGCAGCGGACCGGCCACGACCCGTGGGGCGTGGTCTACGACCTCTTCCTCGAGGCCGACGGCAGAGAGTTCCTGTTGTTCCCGATGCTCAACTACGGACGCGGCTCCTACGACGGTCTGTACGACATGATGAACGACCCGATGACCGTGCAGGGTCTCGGCGACGGCGGCGCGCACTCCGGGATCGTGTGCGACGCGAGCATGACCACGTACCTGCTGACGCACTGGACCCGCGACCGGAGCCGGGGATCGCGCCTCCCGCTCGAGTTCGCGGTCGAACGACTGACCGCCGCGCCCGCCGACCTGTACGGGCTCGCCGATCGCGGCCGCTTGCGGCCGGGGCTACGCGCCGACATCAACGTGATCGACATGGACCGACTCAAGCTCTGCTACCCCGAGCGCGTCACCGACCTTCCTGCCGACGCGCCCCGCCTCATCCAACGCTCGGAGGGATACGTGGAGACGATCGTCGCCGGTGAGACCGTGGTCGCCGAAGCCGAGCTCACTGACGCCCGCCCCGGCCACCTGGTCCGCGGCGGCCGCGCATGATCGAACTCGCCGGACGGGACGGCAACCGGCTCGCCGCCGACGTCCTCGGCGACGCGAACGACCCGCCCGCGATCCTGCTGCACGGCGGCGGCCAGACCCGCCACTCGTGGGGCACGACCCTCGGCGCGCTCGCCGACAAAGGCTGGCTCGCGTACGCGATCGACCTGCGTGGTCACGGCCAGAGCGAGTGGGCCGCGGACGGCGACTACACCCTCGACGCGTTTGCCGGCGACATCCTCGCAGTCTCCCGCACGCTCGCCTCACCGCCCGCGCTGGTCGGCGCGTCGCTCGGCGGCATCGCGTCGCTCGCGGCCATCGGCGAGCACACCGACGAGGACGTCGCCCGCGCCCTCGTACTGGTCGACGTCGCGCCCCGCATGGAGGAACAGGGCCGGATGCGCATCGGTGCATTCATGGCCGAACACATGGACGACGGTTTCGCGTCGCTCGACGAGGTCGCCGACGCGATCCAGGCGTACAACCCGCACCGGCCCCGGCCGAGCGATCTCGCCGGGCTCGCGAAGAACCTCCGGCACGGCGCCGACGGCCGCTGGTATTGGCACTGGGACCCGGCGTTCATCGGCGGGAAGCTGGGTGGCACCGACGAGACGCGATCGTCACTGGTCGACCCCGTCCGCCTGAGGAAGGATGCCCAGGCGTTGACCGTTCCCACGCTCCTGGT
>JBBSFB010000110.1:0-7651 GCA_038239145.1 Acidimicrobiia bacterium | reverse complement strand
TCGCGTTCGTCTGGTAGTTGTTCTTCACGGTGGTGGTCCCTTCGCTTGTCGGTGTTCTTGGCGAACGCCCGACACCTACCAGCAGGCAGGTCTCGAGCCGGGAACCGCCACCTCAAAATCCACGACTACCGGGACAACCTCGTTCTACGACCGACGACGTTGGTGCTAGGGGTATGGTCGCGGGACTGTTGGCGCTTGAGGTCTGGGTTTGAGCGATTGTCGCGATGGCGACGATGGCCAGCACCGCCAAGCCGGACGTTGCGAATCGTTTGAACAGGGTTCGCATATCTGTGCTCCTGAGTTCGGATCCGATGTTGATATTTCGATTTGGGTTCGACTGACGTGAGCCGGGCTTGCCGATGTAAGCGCGACGGGTCGCTATCCGCGCGGTTGAAGAGGGTCGCGTGAGTACGGCTCGGACGACCGAGCCCGTATTCGTTGATGGCCCGGGTTGACGTTGCGGCGGAGCTGCTCGTGCCAATCGCAAAGTCGCAGCACCATCTCGAGGAGTACCTCCCGTTCGGCCGCGGCGCGCAAACCGGCCTCGAGCGCGGCCACCGTCGCGAGGTCGATCTCGTCGCACAGCAAGAACACATCCGACATCTCGCATCGCCTTTGGAGGTCGGGCGACGGCCAGGGTCTGGGGCTCGCTTCGGTGGTTGCAACGTCTGCGCGCTGCAGCGTTTGCTCGAGTGAACGTACACCTGTCCGCAAGCGAACGATCGCCGACGTCGCCGGCGACGCGTCCTCGGCGTGGCCCTCTGATCAGCCAGAACGCCGACTCATGCGCGCTCCGAGTTTCCGCTCGGTTTCGATGTGTTCGCGAAGCTGTAAGGAGCTATGTGTCGATGAGGGCACAAAACGACCGGTGGAGCGGACAAACAATGTGGCGTCGCTGGCAGTAGTGACAGCGATCTTCGGGTATGTGCTGACGCAGATTCGACGCGACGCGCGGTCGCTGAACGGTCGTGGTAGTTATGGAGCGAACCGATTTATAGCCGGAGCTACGCTTGGTCACGTCCAAGGGCGTGGTGTATGACGACGACCACGCCAACCTCATAGCTGCATTTCGCCCAGTGGGTTCAAGTTCGCTCGTGGGCACCTCCTCGAGTTCGGGCTGTTGGTCACCATCGATGACCCGCATACGGGCCTTGGCGAGCAAATGGGCACTCATGTAGCGACGGCCGACGGCTCGTCGTGTTGCTCGGGAGCCCCGCGCCGACAAGGCGGATCATCCCAGCACGGTTCGAGAAGATGCCGACGACGTCGGTACGGCGACGGATCTCTTTGTTCAACCGTTCCTGCGGATTGTTCGATCGGATCTGCCGCCAGTACTCTTTCGGGAACGCGGTGAACGCCAACACGTCACCGCCCGCGTCGACGAGCATCGCGGCGGCACCCGCAAACTTCTCGTCGAGTTGTTCGACGACGCGAGCGTGTTGCGCCCACGTCGACGCGGCGTCGGGTTGTTCGAAGATCGACCGGACCAGCGTGCTCACCATCGGCCATGCCGCCTTCGGGACCTTCGTCGCCAGGTTCCGCATGAAATGGGCCCGGCACCGTTGCCAGCTCGCGCCGACCAACACCGCCGCGATCGCACCTTGAGCCCTTCGTGCGCGTCGGAGATCATGAGCTGCACACCCGAGAGGCCCCGGGCGACGAGGCCCCGCAAGAAACGCGGTCCAACCAGCACCATCTTCGGTGGTGAACACGTCCACACCAAGGATTTCGCGATACCCGTCCGCGTTCACGCCCGTCGCGACGACCGCGACCACGTTCACGATCCGGCCAGCTTCGCGGACCTTCTGGGTCAGCGCATCAACCCACACATACGTATACGCACCTTCGCGGTCGCTCAGCTGCTAAACGGTGATCCTAGAACGGCGAGCAGATTGTCGTCGACGCGTTATTCGTCATCGACCGCATGCCACGGTGTATCAACCTTGCGACAGAACGCCACCGGGTGTTCGCGAGCGTCGTCAGCGGATGTGAGCACGCGCGACGCTCGCTTGATGCAGCGACCGGAAATGACGAAGAAAGCAACTGCGTGGGAATGCTTGCCTTGGCGACACCGGGTCGCGCTCGCGTTGACGAGCGGCGGCCGATGTTCGCTCAATGAGGTCGCAGCCATCGTGGGGTCAGACCGGACCTAGATGGCTCGGGAAATGCGGGCCGCGCTCCACGCCATCAAGTAGTCCCGCCGACAACGTCGCATGGCTTCGCTCGCCTGTCCCGCATGTCGAGCCGTCGTCAGCTTCGACGCCCAACCAACCTCGATCCTCACCACCTCCGGCACCACGTCGCGCCAGCTGCCGCACATCGAAGTCGACGGCACCATGCGCCACCGATGCGGTCGGTATCGCGGGTCATCGGCGTTCGCGCAGTTCAAGTGCTTCGAGATGCTCGGTACACATGCCGCGAGTCGGGTTGCGGTCGACGGTAGTCGGGTACAAACGGAATAGGCCGCCTTGTTCGGCGGTACGCGTCCGGGTTCCGTAACAGGCGTCGCGCGATGGGACGTGAGGAAGACAAGTCAGCGGCACTCCCGGCGATGATGCTGCCACTTTGGCAGTGCGCTCAATATCTGCCAGCCAAACAGAGGAGTTGGAGATGACAGACATTATTGATCTGGTGTTGGAAGACCATCACGCTGTCGAAGGATTGTTCGACGAGTTGCAGGCCGCGACCGGCGCAGAGGTCCAAGCTGCGCTGTTCGGTCAGGTGAGGGACGCGTTGGAACACCATGCTTCCGCGGAGGAGAAGGTCCTGTATCCGCGGGTGCGCAAGGACGTTCCTGACGGTCGGGAAGAAGCGAAGGACGCGAACGAAGAGCACGACCAGATCCGCGGCTCGATCAAGGAAGTCGGCGAACATGAACCTGGTACCGAGCTCTTCAGGCTGGCGGTCGCCCAGCTCGTCGCGACGACGAAGCACCATGTCGGCGTCGAAGAGGCGGAGCTCCTTCCCGACTTCCGCAACAACAGCGAGGCGAGTGAGCGCGAAGAACTCGGTCGGCGCTTTACAGAGGCCAAGGCGAAGGCCGCGGCCGCCTGAAACGTCGGTGCCGACGATACGGGTAGCCGATCCGCGCAACGATCGGCATCGTGGTACGGCTCAGCCCCGCGATGAGGACGAAGCTTGGCCCATGCGAGAGAGGTTGTGGGCGCTCCGGCGGGGCACGGATCGGTCGGAACGTTTCCTGTCGTGCTCGTATTCTTGAGTGCTATTCGCCATGGCGGCCTGGGTGGATGAGGGTCTCGATCTCGGTGTTGGTGAGGGTGTGGGTGACGACCGCTTCGGCGATATCGGCGGATCAACGGTCAACCGGTCCGCGTACTTCTGCTCGATCCGGCTGAACTTGTAGTAGAGGACGGAACCGATCCACAAGAACACGAACGCACCGATGATGTAATAGCCGAGGATCTCGAAGTCGAGACCGTTGAGGAAGCTCCAAAAGCCACCGTTCAGTCCAGCGTGGTCGGAGATGACCTGCAGGTACTCGACCAGTCCGACACCGACGGCGACGAAGATCCCGAGCGTCACTGTCGACATGTTGTAGTAGATCTTGCGCAGCGGGTTCTTGAACGCCCAACCGTACGCTTTGGCCATGACCACGCCGTCGGTCGTGTCCATCAGGGACATGCCGGCGGTGAACAGCAACGGCAGGGCCAAGATCGCCATGAACGGCAGGTGCTGTGCGCCGGAGCTGCCGGTGTGCCCAGTCGCGGCGGCGCCTGTCAGCGCGAGGAGACCAACCTCGGACGCGGTGTCGAAGCCGAGACCGAAGAGGACACCCACGGGGTACATCTGCCATGAGTCGGAGATGAATCGACGCCAGCGGCTACCCATGATGCGGTTGATGAAGCCGCGCTGCATCATCAAATCGTCGAGCTCGGTCTGCTCGTACCGACCGGATTTTGCTTTCTTCCAAACGTCGACGAGGCCGAGCAGGATGAAGAAGTCCAGCACCGCGATCGCCAGCAAGAACGTGCCCGAGATCGACGCGCCTACGGTCCCGCCGATCTTTTGCAGTCCCGGGATGCGTTTCTGGACGTTCTGCGCGGCGACCGCGATCGCCAACGCCAGACTGACCACGATCGTGGAATGTCCCAATGAGAAGAAGAACCCGACTCCGAGCGGTTTCTTGCCACGTTGCATGAGGTAACGGGTGGTGTCATCAACGGCAGAAATGTGGTCGACATCGAACGCGTGCCGCAGACCGAAGCTGTACGCAAGGCCACCTGCGCCGCGTACGCGGCACCGAAACGATGCTGGTAGTAGAGGAAGAATCCCCAGCCGACAACATGCAGCAGCGCGATGAAGCCGTACATGCCTCCCAACTTCGCGAACTCAACCCCCTCGAACGGGAGCCAGCCCCGCCGTGAGTCCATCGCCGAATCTGACAACGTCGCCTGCGCCATCGGCCCCTTCATATCCGGAACGCCAACCCACGTCCCACCGAGAACACGTTGTACTGCGACGAGGTCGAGGTTGCAACAGTGTCGCATCCAGCGGTCGCTAGCATTCTTCGGTGCCCAAGCAGTCCGTGGATGACCTGATCGACCGGCTACGCGACGCCGGCTTCAAGGCCACCACGCCCCGCCGGCGGATCGTCGAATCGCTCGTCGCCCACTCGACACACATCACGGCCGACGACCTCATCGAGCTCGTCCAGCGTGATTCTCCGGAGATCAATCGGGCGACGGTCTACCGGACCCTCGAGACCCTTGAGGCCCTCGGACTTTTGTACCGCATGCACACGGACCACGGTCCCGCCGAATGGCACCTCAGCGGGCACGCTCACCAACACCTCATCTGCGAGACGTGCGGTGTCGTGCAAGAAGTCGACGACCCGGCGTTCGCGAGGCTCTCCCATGGACTCCTCGAGGAATATGGATTCCAAATTGACATGCGACATCTCGGTGTAACCCGACAGTGCCGTCGCTGCGTCGGGCAGGCAAAAGCGACGCACGTTCCTGCGCACGCGCGACCGGTTGCATCGCGATGAAGAGTTGGCCCACGCTCCATTGACCCGCGGTTGTCGAAAGGCCCCGATCGAACAATGGCAATTGTGGCATCACGGTCGGAATGCACGTTTTGCGCGCAGCCGCTCGGATGGGACCGCGCTCCGGGACGCTGGTGCGTGTGTTCGGCTCGGCCAGCGTCCCAGCGCGACGCGGGAACAACACCGGGTTCTCGGTCTCTGCCGCTCTGTCCTCTTCCTAGCGGCACTCGCAGCGCAGGTGCGAGGCGATCGCATCTGGCGTGAAGTCTGGCTTTCACGGTCTCGCGTGTTGTTGAATGTAGAGAGACACGCGGTCATGCCGATCCGTGATCCGGTTTCGAAACGTCAAATGCTGTGCCACGCCACAGAGGAGGAGCCATGGAACCCACGAGTCGGAGAACGTTCCTGAAGCGCAGTTCGGTGGCCGCCGCCGCAGCCGGTGTTGCGACCGTTGTACCCGCGAGCGCGGCGAAGGCGTTGACGTCGTCCCACGCGACCCACGACGCGCCCCCCACACTTCCGGATGACCCATCGGTCGACGTCCCCGTGATCGCACACGTGCGAGACGTCCGCAAGGGACTCGTCACGCTGTACACCGGCGAAAAAGAAGTCACGATCAAGGACCGTCGCCTCGCCGCCGCGCTCTACCGCGCGACGCACTGACCCGAAAGAGGTTCTGCTATGTCAAGCCACCGCGAGGCGCCGGAAATCTCGAAGGACCCGGTCGCCGACAGCACCGACCTGTACGCGTTCGTCAGCCCTGACGCGCCGTCCACCGTCACCGTCATCGCGAACTATGTGCCATTGCAGGGCCCCGCCGCGGGTCCGAACTTCTACGAGTTCGGCGACGACGTGTTGTACGAGATCAACATCGACAACGACCACGACGGCGAAGTCGACATCACGTACCAGTTCCAGTTCAAGACCGTGATCGAAGTCGGGGGCACGTTCCTCTACAACGTCGGGCCGATCTCGTCGCTCGACTCGTCGAACTGGAATCGGCGGCAGTTCTACTCGGTGACTCGCATCGACTGGGAAGGCTCGCCCTCACGCGGACGCGACGGAGACCGCCGCCGGTCCGGCGTCACGAACCTCGCGACGAACCTTCCGTGCCCCCCGTGCAACGTCGGGCCGCGGTCGACTCCAAACTACCCGGCACTCGCCGCCGCCGCGATCAAGACGCTTTCGGACGGATCCAAGGTGTTCGCGGGGCAACGGGCCGAAGGCTTCTATGTGGATCTCGGGTCGATCTTCGATCTCGGTGCACTCCGCCCGATCCAGAGCAACCACCTCATCCCGATTCCGGGCAGCGCCATGGCTGTGAACGCGACGAAGGATCTCAACGTTCACTCGATCGCGTTGCAGATCCCGATGACGATGCTCACCCACGATGGCAAAGCGCCGACCGATCCCAAACAACCCTTCTCTGTGATCGGCGTCTACACGTCCGCGTCTCGCCAGCGGGTGCACTTCCACCACGGCGACGACGAGCGTCACAACCCCGCGAACTTCGGGCCCTGGACACAAGTATCGCGGATGGGCAACCCGTTGTTCAACGAGGTGCTCGTCCCAATGGAACGCAAGGACGACTGGAACCACGACTCCCCATTTGGGGACAGCAAATACGCTGACGGTGTCCTGCACCCCGAGCTCGCGAAGCTGCTGCCGGTCCTCTATCCCGGCGCATTCCCGCACCTGCAGGCCTTGGTGACATCCGGCAAACCGCGCGCCGACCTCGCCGCGATCCTGCTCACCGGCATCCCGGCGGGTGTCGTGAATCCGACCTTCCAAAACTTCACCGGCACCATTCAGGCCGACCTCCTGCGCCTGAACATGGCTGTCCCGCCATCGGCCTCACCTCACAACCTCGGCGTCGTCGGCGGCGACCTTGCCGGCTTCCCAAATGGACGGCGCCTCGCCGACGACATCGTCACGATCGAGCTGAAAGCGATCGCTGGCGCGACCTACCCGCTCATCGACCCCAGCTATGTACCTGACACCGCGGTCGGCATCGTGGACCAAGGCCTCACCGCCAGCGCCACAGATCAAACCGCCAAAGGCACCGAGCACTACCTGGCGAGCTTCCCGTTCCTCGGCCACCCGCACAGCGGTTACGACGTACCCGCAGCATGACGCACGACCACGACCGGCACGACGAGGAACACAGTCACCCACATGACGATGCCTCGAACTTTCGACCCGAGCAACGACTCCCCCCCAGCCGCCAAGGAACAGTCGTCCTCGACATCGGAGACGGGATCGGCGCGCTCGTCGTGCACACGCCGAGCTCACTTGCCGGCCGCGAAATAGAACTCGCCCGCGTGGGCGAACGCAAACCGTTCGTACACACCGACGTCCGAGCACGCGAACTTCCCGGCGGCACCGTCTACGCCGGCGTGTTCGCCGAACTCCAAGAAGGCGACTACACCCTTCTCCACATCGCGCAGCATCCTTCGCAGGATGTCACGATCCGATCAGGCCACGTCACCGACATCGACCTATCGCACTAGTGTCCTGGAAGGCTGAAGCGCGGTGAAATCGCGGTGGTCATGCGCTGGTGCTTTGGTTGATGGCGGTGCAGTAGCCGGCGAGGCGTTCGAGGATCTGTTCGGCGCTCTTGTGCCATACGAACGGGGTGGGGTTTTC
>JBBSFB010000109.1:0-7709 GCA_038239145.1 Acidimicrobiia bacterium | reverse complement strand
GAGTGAGGTCTCGTGGAGTGAGGTCTCGTGGAGTGAGGTCTCGTGGAGTGAGGTCTCGTGGAGTGAGGTCTCGTGGAGTGAGGTCTCGTGGAGTGAGGTCTCGTGGAGTGAGGTCTCGTCGAACGACGGGATGCGCTATTCGGCTTCGATGAAGATGCACTCGCCCGGGCACTCTTCGGCCGATTCGACGACCGCGTCCAGCATCCCGTCGGGGATATTGGCGAGGCCCTCGGCGCCGCCCGGGTCGGAGTAGACCTTGTCGCCCTCTTTGACGTAGGCCAGACCGTCGTCCAGCAGGGTGAAGACAGCGGGCGCGATCTCTTCGCAGAGCCCGTCACCGGTGCACAGATCCTGGTCGATCCAGACCTTCATCGGAGGTCCTCACTTTTTCGCTCGAAGAGTCGAATGAACGTCAAACGGTAGAAATCAATTTATCACACCGCGGAGTGAGAAATCCACATCCGGCTGCTTTCGGGTCCGCCTGGTTTCGGGGCCGAGAACTTGTTGCAGAGAACGTATCGGATGCGCGCAGTCGGGTCTGAACACAGGACTAGGGTCGCAATCGACCGAGGAGGTGTCGCTCACATGGCTTCGGAGCACGAGCGGCGGCTGACCGAGTACGAGGCTCAGGTCGATCAGCTTCAGGAAAGCATCAAAGGACTGGAGGAGGAAGTCGTCGTTCTGCGGCGGCGCCTTCAGGACGCGCCCAAGCGGGTGCGGACGCTCGAAGAGCGGCTGCTCGAGACCAAAGGCCAGCTCGCCCAGGCCGTGTCCCAGAACGAAAAGCTGTCGGCCACCTTGCGGGAGGCGCGCGAGCACATCGCGGCGCTGCGGGAGGAGGTCGAGAAGCTCACCATGCCGCCGTCGGCGTACGGCACGTACCTCGCCACGAACGAGGACGGCACCGTCGACATCTTCACCGCCGGCCGCAAGATGCGCGTCGCGGTGCACCCCGAGCTCGAGGTCAAGGAGCTCCGGCGCGGCCAGGAGGTGGTGCTGAACGAATCGTTGAACGTCGTGCTGGCTCGCAACTCCGACCTCGCGGGCGAGATCGTCACGTTCAAGGAGCTGCTCCCCGACGGGACGCGCGCCATGGTCGTCGGCCGGGCCGACGAGGAGCGGGTGTGCGAGCTCGCCGACGAGCTGCTCCACGAGAAGCTGCGCGCCGGCGACCACCTCTTGATGGAAGGCCGTTCCGGGCTGCTGCTCGAGAAGCTGCCCCGCCCCGAGGTGGAAGAGCTTGTGTTGGAAGAAGTCCCCGACGTGTCGTACGACGACGTCGGCGGGCTCGATGACCAGATCGAGATGATCAAGGACGCGGTCGAGCTGCCGTACCTCTACGGCGACCTCTTCAAGGAGCACGATCTGCAGCCGCCAAAGGGCATCTTGTTGTACGGCCCGCCCGGCTGTGGCAAGACGCTCATCGCGAAGGCGGTCGCCAACTCGCTCGCCAAGCGGGTCGCGGAGAAGACGGGCAACACGAGCGCGCGCTCGTACTTTCTCAACATCAAGGGTCCCGAGCTCTTGAACAAGTACGTGGGCGAGACCGAGCGCCAGATCCGCTTGATTTTCCAGCGGGCTCGGGAGAAGAGCGAAGAGGGCTATCCCGTCATCGTGTTCTTCGATGAGATGGACTCGCTGTTCCGCACGCGCGGTACCGGCATCTCCAGCGACATCGAGTCCACGATCGTCCCGCAACTCCTCGCGGAGATCGACGGTGTGGAAGCGCTGAAGAACGTGATCGTCATCGGCGCGTCGAATCGCGAAGACCTCATCGACCCCGCGATCCTGCGCCCCGGGCGCCTCGACGTGAAGATCAAGATCGAGCGGCCCGACGTCGACAGCGCGAAGCAGATCTTTACGCAGTATCTCGTGACCACGCTCCCGCTCGACGAGGCGGAGTTGAAGCGTGCCGGCGGCGACCCCGAGCGGGCGGTGCGATCGATGATCGACCAAGCGGTCGCCACCATGTATTCGGTTGGCGACGAGAACAAGTTCCTCGAGGTCACGTACCAGAACGGCGACAAGGAAACGCTGTTCTTCAAGGACTTCTCCTCCGGAGCCATGATCGAGAACATCGTGCGCCGGGCCAAGAAGCTGTCGATCAAGCGGACGATCGCCGGCGGCGATCGAGGGATCGGTACCGACGACCTGCTCGATTCGATCCGACAGGAATTCCGCGAGCACGAGGACCTGCCGAACACGACGAACCCCGACGACTGGGCAAAGATCTCCGGCCGCAAGGGCGAGCGCATCGTCTACATCCGAACGATCCTGAGCGAGGGCGACAGCGAACAGGGCGGTCGTCAGATCGAGCGCGTCACCACGGGTCAGTATCTCTGACCGAGGCTTCGGATCGGTCAGGACGGCCTGGTCACGTCGGTAGGATGACGTCGTGACCGTGCCGAAGATCGTCGGTATCGAGACGGAATACGGCGTGGCACTGCGCGGCGCCGCGGAGCCGAATCCCGTCGTCGCGTCGAGCCTGTTGATCAACGGCTACGTCGAACAACGCCGCATCGGTTGGGACTTCGAGGACGAGACCCCCGGGCGTGACGCACGCGGGTTCGCCCGCGACGGCGCGCAACCGCCCGAGATCGAGACCCATCTCGTCAACGCGGTGCTCACGAACGGGGCCCGCTACTACGTCGACCACGCGCACCCGGAGTACTCCACTCCCGAGTGCGCCGATCCGCTCGAGGCCACGCTGTTCGACAAGGCGGGGGAGCGGATCCTGGCCCGCTCGATGGAGGCGGCGCGCCGCCTCCTGCCCGAGGGCCAGGAGATCGTCGTCTACAAGAACAACAGCGACGGCAAGGGCAACTCGTACGGCTGTCACGAGAACTACCTCGTTGATCGCAACGTGCCGTTCGCGTCGCTCGTGCGCAACCTGATCCCGTGGTTCGTGACCCGCCAGGTGTTCACCGGTGCGGGCAAGGTCGGGAGCGAGAACGGCGCCGACGCGTGCGAGTACCAGATCAGCCAGCGCTCCGACTTCTTCGAGGAGGAGGTCGGGCTGGAGACCACGCTGAAGCGGCCGATCGTCAACACCCGCGACGAGCCCCATGCCGATCCGCAGAAGTACCGCCGGCTGCACGTGATCGTGGGCGACGCGAACCTCTGCGAAGTCGCGACGTTCCTCAAGGTCGGCACGACCGCGATCGTGCTCGCGATGATCGAGGACGGTTTCATCGACAAGGACCTGTCGATCTCCTCGCCGGTCGCTGCGATCAAGACCGTGTCCCACGACATCACGATGCAGGCCACCGTCGACTGCGCGTCACTCGGACGATGCACCTCGATCGAGTTGCAGTGGGAATTCCTGCGGCTCGCACGCAAATACGCCGAGGAGTCGGGCCTCGGGTGCTGCGGGCCGGAGGCAATCGGCGCGCTCGTGCTGGACCGTTGGGAGTCCGTGCTGAGTGCACTCGAATCCGATCCCACCTCGCTCGATGGTCAGCTTGATTGGATCACCAAGCTCGAGCTGCTCCGCGCCTACGCGGATCGCGACGATCTGCGGTGGAACAACCCCAAGCTCGAGCTGCTGTCGGTGCAGTACCACGACGTGCGCCCCGGCCGTTCGCTCTACGAGAAACTCGTGCGGGGCGGCCGGATCGAGCGCCTGCTCGACGAGGACGCGGTCATCACCGCGATGGCCGATCCGCCCGACTCCACCCGGGCGTATTTCCGGGGAACCTGCCTCGCCCGCTGGGCCGACTCCGTCGTCGCCGCCAACTGGGACAGTCTGGTGCTCGACGTGGGCGTCGAGCCGCTCCGGAGGATCCCGATGATGGAGCCCACGCGTGGTAGCAAGGAACACGTCGCCGAGCTCTTCGGTCAGGTATCGACACCTCGTCAACTCGTCGAGCGACTGACTGCGAGCTGAGAGTGTCGCAGGAGGTAGTCAGTCATGGCTGAGCGAGAACGCAAACAGAAGCCCGCTCCCAAAGAGCGAGAGGAAGTCGTCGACGAAGAGGTCACCGCGAAGTCCGAACGCGGTGAGAAATTGAAGGAAGACATCGACGATTTGCTCGACGAAATCGACTCGGTGCTCGAAGACAACGCAGAGGAATTCGTTCGGTCATATGTCCAGAAGGGTGGTCAGTAGCTACGTCCGAGAAGGCGTAGTTGGCACACCTTCGTCGTATCGTCGGCGAATGAAACGTTGCAAGACCTGCAGTGAGTCGACGTCGCTCGAGCAGTTCCACCGAGCCGCGGGCATGGCCGATGGCCACCGTTCCGACTGCATTCCGTGCCATCCCGCATCGGAGAAAGCCCGAAGGACCGGACGATGAGTTCGTGCGGCTTGCGGCGGAACGGGTCGGGGCCTTGAGGGGCTGAAATCCGGCGATAGGCTCCCGCGCCGATGTCCGAATCCAGCTCGTTACCGCTGTTCTCCACGTCCGTCGATCCCGGGCCGTCATTCGCCGACGTGCTCCGCAAGCTCGCGCCGCACCAACTTCCCGGCGCCGGCGTCAGCGGGCCGTCCACGCTCGACATCCCGCACGGCACCACCGTCGTCGCCATCCGATTCGCCGACGGCGTGATCATGGCCGGCGACCGCCGGGCGACCGCGGGCTACATGATCGCCAGTCGTCGCATCGAGAAGGTCTTCCCGGCCGACGACTACTCCGGCGTCTCGATCGCGGGCGCGGCGGGGCCGGCGATCGAGATGGTCAAGCTCTTCCAGGTACAGCTGGAGCACTACGAGAAGGTCCAGGGCGAGACGCTCAGCCTCGAAGGCAAGGCCAATCAGCTCGGTCAGCTCGTGCGGGGCAATCTGCCCGCGGCGATGCAGGGCTTCGCCGTGGTTCCCCTATTCGCCGGTTTCGACACCGCGCGCGAGCGGGGCCGCGTGTTCTCCTATGACGTCACCGGCGGCCGCTACGAGGAGCTCGACTTCCAGGCCCAGGGCTCGGGCAGCGTGCACGCCCGCAACTGGATCAAGGCCGGTTGGCGGGAAGGACTCGACGCCGACGCCGCCATCAGTCTCGCGATCACGTCGTTGTTCGCCGCCGCCGACGAGGACATCGCCACCGGCGGTCCCGATCTCGTGCGCCGTATCTTCCCGACGGTCGCAGTGATCGACACCAACGGCTACCGCGCCCTCGTCGACGACGACATCGAAGCCCGCAGCCAGTCCCTCCTCCAAGGCGCCGAACGCGGCGGCCAAGAATCATGAGAGCCAGCCGCAGATCCGGAGGGCCGGACGCGGAAGCCCGTGCGCGTGGAGCTAGAGGCCCGGAGGTCGAAGCCCAGTGAGTATGCCGTTCTACGTTTCGCCGGAACAGGTGATGAAGGACCGCGCGGATTACGCGCGTAAGGGCATCGCCCGCGGTCGCAGCCTGGTGGCGCTCGAATGCCCGGCGGGCGTGCTCATCGTGGCCGACAACCCGTCCCGCACACTCTCGAAGATCAGCGAGATCTACGACCGCATCGCGTTCGCCGCAGTCGGCAAGTACAACGAGTTCCAGATGTTGCGGGTCGCGGGTGTGCGCCACGCCGACATGAAGGGCTTCTCGTACTCACGCGAAGATGTCAGCGCGAAAGAGCTCGCGAATGCGTACGCACAAACGCTCGGTCAGGTCTTCACGCACGAGATGAAGCCGTACGAGGTCGAGTTGCTCGTGGCCGAGGTCGGCGCCCCGAACGACGACCATGCGGAGATGTACCACGTGCTCTACGACGGCGTCGTCATGGACGAGCAGAACTATTCGGTGCTCGGCGGTCAGGCCGAACAGATCATCGAAGCGTTGAAGGAGCAATATCAGCCCGGGCTGAGCCTCGGCGACGCGTTGAATCTGGGTGCCAAACTCCTCGGTGCCGACGACACGCCGTTGGCTGCGGATCAGCTCGAGGTCGCGTTGCTCGATCGCTCTCGTTCCCGGCGTGCTTTCCGGCGCATCAAGAACGACGAGCTGACGTCGCTGCTCAGCTCATAACCGGCCCCGGGCTAGTACCAGCGGATCAGCAACGCGATGGGGCCCGCGATCACGATGAACAGGATCAGCGCCGCGACCCAGACGACCGGCACCGGTTGTTTGCGGATCGGGGGCCGGTCGTCGTCGAGGATCTCATCCGCTTCGTCGACCTCGGCGACGAGCAACACCAGGCTCGCCTGGTCGAATTGCTCGTCGGGCACGTAGACGTCGACGCGGGCCATCTCGCCCATCGTGAGTCCGTACGGACTGTCGATGGCGCCCCGCAACTGCACGTCGAAGCCTTCGTCGACCAGGCGCGCCGCCATCACCCGGGCCCGAAACGATCCGTAGACCGACGTCAGCCGGGTCATCGACACGAACCAAGTGTACGGCGGCGGCACATTGGTGCGACCGGGGGCCCGTACACTCAACCCCGGTGGACCGGCGCATTTTCGGCCTCGAGAACGAATACGGCGTGACCTGTACCTTGCGCGGCCAGCGTCGGCTGAGCCCCGACGAAGTCGCCCGCTACCTGTTCCGCCGGGTCGTCTCCTGGGGCCGCTCGAGCAACGTCTTCCTCGAGAACGGCGCCCGGCTCTACCTCGACGTCGGCAGCCACCCCGAGTACGCAACCCCCGAGTGCGACTCGATCCGCGATCTCGTCATCCACGACAAGGCCGGCGAACGGATCCTCGAGGGCCTCGTGCAGAGCGCGGAACAGCGGCTGCGGGAAGAAGGCATCCGCGGCGAGGTGTTCCTGTTCAAGAACAACACCGACAGCGCCGGCAACTCGTACGGTTGTCACGAGAACTACCTCGTCGAGCGCGAAGGCGACTTCTCCAAGTTCACCGACGTACTCATCCCGTTCCTCGTCACCCGCCAGATCTACGCAGGCGCGGGCAAGGTGCTGCAGACCGCACGGGGCGCGATGTACTGCATCGCCCAGCGGGCCGAGCACATCTGGGAAGGCGTGTCGTCGGCGACCACACGCTCACGACCGATCATCAACACGCGCGACGAGCCCCACGCGGACGCGGAACGGTTCCGGCGGCTGCACGTCATTGTCGGCGACTCCAACATGAGCGAGTACGCGACCTTCCTCAAGGTCGGCACCACTGCGATCATCCTGCGCATGCTCGAAGAGGATCAGGCGCCGTGGCGCGACCTCACCCTCGAGAACCCGATCCGCGCCATCCGCGAGATCAGCCACGACATCACCTGCCGGCGCCGGGTCCGGCTCGCGAACGGCCGCGAGCTCTCCGCGGTCGAGATACAGACCGAGTACCTGAACCGCGCGCTCCGCTTCGCCAAGCGCCGCGGCCTGCCGCCGCTCGAACAACGCGCGCTCGAGATGTGGGAGCACGTGATGACCCACCTCGAGGACGACCCGCTGAAGCTGCGGACCGAGGTCGACTGGGTGATCAAGCATCACCTCATCGAGGCGTACCGCACGCGCGGGGATCTCCCGCTCACGCACCCGAAGGTCTCACTGCTCGACCTCTCGTACCACGACGTCACCCGGACCCGCTCGCTCTACTACCTGCTCGAACGACGCGGTCAGGTCGACCGGATGGTCGAGGACGACGAGATCTCCGAGGCGATGAACATCCCGCCCCAGACCACTCGGGCCCGGCTGCGGGGCGCGTTCATCAAGCGCGCGAAGGAACGCAAGCGCGACTACACCGTCGACTGGGTGCACCTGAAGCTCAACGACCAGGCGCAGCGGACCGTCCTGTGCAAGGACCCGTTCAAGTCGCGCGACGAGCGCGTCGAGCGGTTGATCGCGTC
>JBBSFB010000108.1:0-7814 GCA_038239145.1 Acidimicrobiia bacterium | reverse complement strand
TGATCTCGACGGTCGGTCGTCCGCGACGTGCCATATTCATCCTCCGATGTTGGTCGACAACACCAGACGAACACGGGCCCAACCGCGAAAATTCCCGATCAACCAAGATTTCTTGGCCGAACAGCCTTCCAGGACACTAGCAGATGCTGAAAAAGGTGCCGCGCCGAAGTCACCGCCCCAACATCTCGCGGTTCGGTGTTGTCGTCAGACCCAACATGGTGTGCCCCAATCGGGGATGCCGACCTTTTCAGCACCCTGCTAGCCGACCATCCAGCATCCTACGGGCGCAACCTCGGAGCAATCGTCGGCGATAGTACACGCGGCCCACACACCGCGCGGATTCCCACCTAAGCGCGTGTTCGGTCGCGAGCGACGCCAAGAAACAACGCTTCGACGGCGACGAATACCAGACCGAACATCGTGCTCGTCCCCGAGCCGTTGATCCAATCTTCGGCAGTGTCGGCGCGACCGGCGCGGCGATGAGGACCGGTTCGGCGACCGTCGTGCTCGATGCCGGGACCGTGGTGACGGCCGCGGAAATGTCACAGCTCGGTTTGGCTGACGTCCACGGCGCTTGGCCCGCGACATAGGTGGTCTCCGCGAGCGTCGGCGGGTTGCCGCCGCGGTAACGGAGTCGCCTGTGACGGGTTCACGCGTGGATTCGTTGTTGGCAGGTCGGCTCTGCGCAGCAGAACCATGCTTCGGTGAGGCGAGGTGGGGTGGTTCGCCTGGCTTCCACGTGCGGGAACGTCCGGTCGGCGGCGCTTGCGATTCTTTCGGCGACTCGATTGAAGATGTCGGCAGGTTCGTGTCCCGCGGTTGTGCAGTTCTCGACCAGATGCGCGAGCTCTCGTTGGAGAACGTCGATGTGCGCGTCGGCCGCGTGCCATCGCCAACCGAGCAGGCCGTCGTCGTAGCTGTCGAGGTAGGCGGTCAGCTCGCATCCGCGAAGGAGGAGCGAGTCGTCGGGGATGAGCAGGCGAATCGTCCAGTGCACTGGATCGATGTTGTCGACGAGGTCGTGTTCGATGGTGAAGTCGACAAGGTCGGCGAGTCCGGCGAGGGTCGTCCATGGTGTGAATGGCAGCAACGACGGTCGGGGTTCGATTCCGGTGCTGCGAAGCAACCAGACGGATTGAGCGGCCTGCGCGGCGGTGTGACCCTTATCGAGGATCGCGAGGATGTTGTCGTCGACGCACTCAAGCGCGGTCGTCACGTAGAGGCAGCCCGACGAGGCGAACTCCGCCCACAGGTCGTGGTGGCGAAGGATCAGCTCGATCTTGGTGGTGATATCAAAGGTGACACCAGGATGGCGTTGGTGCATGGCCCGAATGACGCGCAGCGCATGCGCGGGACCGTTGAGGAAGTCCGGGTCCGCGAAAGTGATGTGTGCAGCACCGAGGGCGACACACTGTTCGATGTCGTCGAGGACGGTCTCAACCGCGACGATACGAAGCCGGCCGTCGTAGACGGCGGGTACCGGACAGTGCCGACAGCATGAGCGGCAGCCGTGACTGGCTTGGACGGCGGCGGCGACGCGTTCTTCGCCGTCTATCAGCAGTCGGGCATACCGCGGCAACGATGGAAGAAGGTCGCGTGCCGGCGCGGCGCGCGGCACGCGTTCGAGCTGGGAGACCGTCGTGTTGGGATTACCGTCGATCCAGTCGCACAGCGCGGTCTCGTACTCGCCCGTGATCAGGCGATCAGCAAACAGACCGAGCGTGTAGCCACGAGCGACGGCGGCGTAAAGCCCATACAGGCAGATCGGCAGGTCGACGTGACCGGATGGTTCTCGCGATATCGAGCGCGAGCCGCATCGCCGTGTACATCGGGACCGAGATCGCCACGACATCGACGTTGTCGATCTCGGCGGGCTCCCACGGGTCAAGCGAGGTGTCAACGCAGCGAACCTGGTGACCCCGTCCTCGCAGCGCCTGGGCGGGAGACGCGACGTGGATCGGTTGATGGCCGAGTTCGTAGGTGGAGATCAGCAGGACGCGCATGCAGATGTCTCAGACGGGCGCGTTGGAGCGGGAGAATGGCACATGCGGTTGTTGCTGGTGACCCACGCCCGTTCGTACCGGGTTGGGGATTTCCTCGACGCCGCGCGGGCCATCCGATCCGAGGTCGTGGTCGCCACCGATACGCCGTCCGCGATTCCCGGCTCGTCGGTATGTGTGTCGTTCGATGACCCGGTAGTTGCCGCGCGGCGGTTGGTGGATCTGGTCGGTGCCGTCGACGGTGTTGTCGGCACCGACGGTGCCGCCGTCGCCGTTGCGGCCGAGACGGCCCGCGCGTTGGGTCTGG
This sequence comes from Acidimicrobiia bacterium, assembly GCA_038239145.1. Lineage (GTDB taxonomy): Bacteria > Actinomycetota > Acidimicrobiia > IMCC26256 > PALSA-610 > PALSA-610. Next base: position 5,507 of record JBBSFB010000108.1, on the reverse strand, counting down.
TGACCAACTCGTCGGAGTCGGTGCTGGCAGCCGGGAACAAATACCTGCAGCGTCGGGCTACCGAAGCTGCCGGGGTACCACAACCGTCCTTTGCCTTGATCGACGACGTGAACCACTCCAGCTGGTCGGCGTTCCCGGCAGTCGTGAAACCCCTCGATCGTTCGGCGAGCCAAGGTGTGCTCCGGGTCAACTCGACTGGCGAACTCGACGACGCGGCGCGCACGGTTGGCCAGATCGTGGGACCTGGTTCGCCGCTATTGGTGGAAAGGTTCGTCCCGGGCATCGAGGTCGCGATCGAAGGTCTCGTGCGCGGCGGGCGACTCGACGTGCTGGCGGTGTTCGATAAGCCGGACACCCCACAGGGTCCCACGTTTCCCGAGACGCTGTTGGTCAGCCCAGCGCGGCTTGAACGCGTCGCACTGGACGGTGTCGTGAAGGTCGCGGCGCGAGCCGTCGCGTCGATCGGGCTAGCGGAGGGTCCGGTGCACGTGGAGTGCAAGGTCGATGGCACCGACGTGTGGTTCTTGGAGCTGGCCGCTCGAACGATAGGCGGCTTGTGCAGCCGCGCCTTGGCCTGTGGCGGGGTGAGCCTTGAGGAACTCGTGATCCGCCATGCCCTCGCGCTGGCCCTGCCGACGCCGTCAGCGCATGCGGCGGCGACGGGCGTGCTCATGCTCCCTGCGACCGACACGGGACAGATCGTCGAAGTCCGAGGAATCGACGCAGCCCGAACTATGGAAGGCGTGACCGACGTGGTCATCTCGGTCGGCGCCGGCCAGGACGTCGTTGCCCTCCCCGCGGGCGACCGGTATCTGGGCTTCGTATTCGCGCGGGCCGACACCGCCGACGCGGTCGAGGCCGCGTTGCGAGCCGCGTGGGCCGCCATCGAGATCGAAATCACCGCTTCGTAGCAGGGAAGTGCGGCACTTTGCCGGCGCTGTGGTCCGTCTCGTCGAACACGGCCACGACGCCAGGCACCTGGCGGCGCAGGACAGTCTCGATGCCCTGACGGACTGTCACCTGCGCGAGCGCGCAACCCTGACAGCCTCCGCTGAGCCGGATCCGGATCACCCCATGCGACTCGCCCACAAGATCGATGTGACCACCATGAGCAGCAACCATCGGATTGAGCACGTCATCGATGACGGCAATCGCGGTTGTCGCGGTGATGGGGTCGAGGTCGAGATCGTCGCGGACCGGTTCCACGGCGCCGGGCGAGCCGACGGCGACCACCCGACCGTCGTGCAACGTGAGATCCCCGCCCCGCGCGATGACGGTTCGGCGGAGCGCGCTGAACACGTCAGTGGGCGGCACGGGCGACGGTTCGCCGACGATCCCGTGATCGAGTGCCTGGTCAAGATCGCTGATCAGATCGTCGGGATCCTCGAGACCAATCGAGAAGCGCAACAGATCCGCGGGAACCGGAGTCGATGCCCCTTCCGCGGATGCCCGATGCTCCACCAAGCTCTCAGTACCGCCAAGCGATGTCGCTCGCACGAAGGTCTGCAGACGCGCGGCGGTCGCTACCGCAGCGGCTTCACCACCCCGGATACGCATCGACAACATGCCGCCGAAACCGCCGCGCATCTGCCGAATCGCGATGTCATGACCGGGGTGACTGGCCAGCCCCGGATACAGCACGACTTCGACACGCGGGTCGTGCTCGAAGTGCTGCGCGAGACGGAGCGCGGTTGCGCATTGCTGTCGGACGCGAGGAAACAACGTGCGCATCCCACGCAACAGGAGCCACGCGTCAAAGCTTCCTGGCACCGCGCCGGCGCTGCGCCGCCACGATCTGATCCGCTGCACGAACGGGTCGTCGACCGCGGCCACGACCGCGCCCGCCAGGACATCGCCGTGACCGTTGAGATACTTGGTCGCCGAATGCACCACGATGTCGGTCCCGAAGTCGATCGGACGTGTGAGCACCGGGGTTGACACGGTGCTGTCAGCCACCAGGCGTGCCCCAGCCTTATGCGCGATCCGCGAAGCCTCGGCGAGGTCAGTGATTGACCACGTCGGGTTCGCCGGCGTCTCGACCCACACGATCCGAGTCCGACCGAGTCGGACTGCTCCCGCGAGCGCGTCGAGGTCTCCCGGGTCGACATACGTCACCTCGACTCCCCACGAGAGCGCAAATTCGCTGATCCATTTGCGTAGCGCCCAGTACATGACCTGCGGTGCGACAACGTGATCGCCGGGGACCAGCGCACAGAACACCGACGTCGCCGCGGCCATCCCCGACGAGAACAGCATCGCGCTCGACCCGCCCTCCAGTTCGGCGAGGAGCTTCTCGGGCAACTCGTACGTGGGATTGTCAGCTCTTGTGTATTCCAAGCCGGCCGGGTAACGGCCATCGCCATCGCGTTCGAACGTCGTCGAGGTCTGGATCGGCGGCACCACTGCCCGAGTCGTCACGTCGACAAACCCCAACGCTTGGGCCGCGCGGCTCTCCGGCTTCAATGCCGACAGCTCCTCGGCCGATCGCGCGTCGTCACCACTCATGCAGACTCACATTGGCTATCAGGTGAGGAGGCCTCTCGGGAGAGCAGCCGAGGCCAGTCATGCTCACGCCGCGATCTCGTCCCTAATCTGTCCCTACTATCGTGCCAATGCGTGTCGCGACGCCTAGCTGGTCAGGGACCGCTGAAACCGTAAAAGCCCAGGTCAACGGCGAATCTGGACTACCGTGAAGTACGGCGCCGAATGGTGTGGACGGTCCCGCTAGGGCTCATAACCCGAAGGTCGCAGGTTCAAATCCTGCCCCCCGCCACCAACGAGAATCGCAGGTCAGAGCCGGTGCGCGAGCACCGGCCCTCTGCGTTGTCGTGCGTTTGCAGCGGGAATTGTGCCGGAATTGGTGCCGTACACCGCGTCCGCGATTTTGCAGCCGATCGCGTCGTCGACGTGGTGCCGCACAACCCGATGATCCTCGCCTCGACCACGCAGCGCGATGCTTCGGGTCGTCCGCTCCCGTCGAGTCCCATCGCGTGTCGTCCTGTACGGGATCGAAGACTCGAACGACGCGGGTTCCGTCGTTGTCAAGGTGAACCTCGGGCAGATAGCCCGAAGGTCACGCGGGGCGGGCTTGAAGTCGACGACTTCAGAGTGCGCGTCGGACGGAAGTCGGTCGAGTCAAGCGACGCGATCGGGGCGCGCAATGACCAAGGTGTCAGGAGGCGCTGAGTGCCGAGAGACTCCGACGCATCGGCGTCGAGTACAAGACTCCCAACTACGTTGCGGCGTTGTGGTCGCAATGCGGCGACGACTCGCGTGCATAGTGGGTCACCGGAACGCGCCGCCAGGCAGGTCGCGCGCGAGACGCTCGGATGCCTGTCGAAGATCAGGGAGGCTGCTCTCGACAATCTCCCAGATCCGATCCATTTGGACGTGGAAGTATGCGTGCTTCAGCAGATCTCCCAAGCCCTTGATTTTCGTCCAAGGGATCCCGGGTTCTGATTCGCGGGTTGACGAGGAAAGCGCTCCGACTGCTTCGCCGATGATGACCAAGTTGTACAGCACCGCGTCTCGGACGAGCCCCTGATCCGTCGTGGCCGTCTCCGGCAGGCTGACTTCGCCTCGGTATGTATCGATGCGCTCGATCGCCGCCAGGATGTCGTCGAGGCGTTCGTGGTCGCGACGTCGCGTCTCGTTGCGATCTTCGTTCACAGTGCCCGGGCTTCAGCGATAGCGCGTTCGCGTACCTCGGGCTTCAAGATCTCCTCGATCGCTACGTCTACGCGAACGCCAAGAAGCTCACTCAGAGTCTTCGTGAGCCCTACGACGTCAAGCAGAGTTCTCCCAGGATCGAGGTCGACGAGCAGATCGACATCGCTTCCGGCCGTGTCTTGTGCTCGCGCGACCGATCCGAAGACCCGCACATTGCTGGCACCTGCGCGCCTTGCCGCCGCGAGAACAGCTTCTCGGTTCCTCGTCAGCTGGTATCCGATCGGACCGAGAAGGGGACGACCTTGAAGACGAGTTTGTTCGGCGGCGATCGTGCGCCCGCACGCTGCGAGCAGCCGCTCCAGGGTGTCGGATCGAGGCACGATCTCGCCGGATTCGTAGCGTGCGACCGCGGGCTGAGAAGTACGCGCGAGAGCAGCTAGCGCTTGTTGGCTCAAGCCGGCGAGTCGCCGAGACTCTCGGATGAGGGGTGCCACGGTCATACCGGGCTAGTATACCGGATCCAGTATAGACCGGGGCGCTCGGACCTCGGAGACCTTTTCCGGCGTCCGTGACGGGCGGAGAAACCGAAGGTCGGCGGGAGAGTCCCGATCCGCCGGGCGGTGACTTGACTTCCCGGACCGATCCGGTAAATGTACGGTACGGGGAATGTACGGAGGTTTTGGATGGCCGCGAGAACTGACCGAGTCGAGGCCCGCCTGTCCGGGGAAGAGCGCGAGCGCATTCGCTTGGCCGCTGACCTGACGCACACCTCGATGTCTTCGTTCCTCGTTGCCGCCGCGGTCGAGAAAGCAGATGAGGTCCTCGCATCGCATCGGGTGACAAGGGTGCCGCCCGACTACTTCGAGCGGTTGTTGGCGTCGCTCGACGACGACCGGATGATCCCCGAGCTGAAGCGTGCAGTGAAGGTGACGCGCGACGAGCGCGCGTTCTCGCGTCGTTGACGGCGTCCACGCCGTTCGTCAGTGAACAACTGAGCGACACGCACGATCTCAGTCGTTTCGATTGCGGTCATCCTGAGCTCGACAATTGGCTTCGCAAGAGCGCGCTCCACGCCCGAGCCATGGGCACAGCGCGCACGTTCGTCTGGGTCGACGAGTCCGCGGTTGCAGTTGCCGGGTACTACTTGGTTGCGCCGCATCTCGTCGAGCGAGCTGACATGCCGAGCGCGGTTGGTCGCGGGTCGCCGGATCAGATCCTGGCCGTTCTCCTCGCGCGCCTTGCATTGGGCCGTGAATACCAGGGTCGTGGTCTGGGCGGACAACTGCTCGTGGACGCGCTCGAACTCATCGTCGGGAATGCGCGACGCGTCGGTGGCAGGCTCGTCGTCGTTGACGCGATCGACGATCGTGCGAGAACCTTCTACGAACACCACGGTTTCGATCGTCTGTCCGATCGTGACGACCGCCTCGTGCAAAAGCTCAGCCGAGTCGCGGCGAGCCTCGGTGTGGACTGGCCATGATCGGTTGACCGCCGCGCCCAAGTCGCGAATGAAGCGGCGACCCTGACCCCGGTGATGTTTCCGTCCGCCTACCTTGGCCGGATGCTTCCCGAGACGGACGTGGCCCGTGCTCGCCGCTTGGTCGAGAGTCGCAACGATCGCCGTCCTGACCGGGCACGCGGGCTCATCCGCTACGAGCTCGATATTGCCGCGCGTCACGTCACGGTCCTGGAGTGCGGACCGCCGTGGAAGCCCGAATACGGGTCCGAGTGGACGCGGTTCCCGGTCGTTCGGCTTCAATACACGAAGTCTCGCAAGGAGTGGGCCACCTACTGGCGGGACCGGAACCTTGAGTTCCACCGATACGAACTCTTCCCGC
>JBBSFB010000107.1:0-7824 GCA_038239145.1 Acidimicrobiia bacterium | reverse complement strand
TCGGAGATGTCAGACCTGTGGCCGCGGATAGAACCGCTGCTGGCCCGGGTTGAGAAGCCCGCTCGCTACATCGGTATGGAGATGGGGACGGAGCCGGGCAACCTGGCGCCCCGCCACGGGCGCGGCCGGGCGGCCTTTCTCCTGATCTATCCCGACACCTACGAGATCGGGCTCCCCAACCAGGGGCTCCAAATCCTCTACGAGTTGCTCAACGAGCGCGAAGACTCGGTAGCGGAGCGGGCGTACGCGCCCTGGACCGATATGGAGTCGTCGATGCGGGCGGCCAAGGTGCCGCTCTTCAGCGTCGACACGCATCGCGCGGCCGCCGATTTCGACGTGCTCGCGTTCAATCTCTCGGCCGAGCTCGTCTACACGAACCTGCTCAACCTGGTCGACCTGGCCGGGGTGCCGGTCCGCAACGAGGACCGGGCGCCGTCGCATCCGCTCGTCATTGCCGGTGGCCACTGCACATACAACCCGGAGCCCCTGGCCGAATACGTCGACGCGTTCGTGATCGGCGACGGCGAGGAGGTCATCTCCGAACTGGCCGAGGTGATCGGCGCCTGGAAGCGTGGGGGCCGCGCGAGCCGGGAGATGGTGCTCCGAGAGCTCGCCACGATCCCGGGGGTCTACGTCCCCGCGCTTTACGACGTCGAGTACGAGGGCCCGGTCGTGAAATCGATCACGCCCCGCTTTCCCGATGTCCCCGCGATCATCGACAAGCGCACCGTCGCCGACCTTGCGCAGTGGCCGTATCCGAAGAAGCAGCTCGTGCCCCTCGTCGAGGTCGTGCACGACCGCTTGAACGTCGAGATCTTCCGGGGCTGCACCCGCGGGTGCCGGTTCTGCCAGGCCGGGATGATCACCCGCCCCGTGCGGGAGCGCCCGGAAGAACAGGTCCGCACGATGGTGAAGGACGGCCTGCGGCGCACCGGCTACGACGAGGTCGCGCTCACGTCGTTGTCGAGCGCCGACTTCTCCGGGATCGAAGGTGTCGTCGCCGACCTGGTCACCAACCAGGAAGGCACCGGCGGCGTCAGCGTCTCCATGCCGAGCCTGCGCGTCGACGCGTTCACAGTCGGCATCGCGAGCGAGCTCCAGAAGGTTCGCCGCAGCGGCCTCACGTTCGCGCCGGAAGCGGGTACATGGCGGTTGCGCCAGGTGATCAACAAGCTGATCATCGAAGACGATCTCTACAGCGCCGTCGATGCTGCGTTCTCGCAGGGTTGGCGCCGGGTGAAGCTCTATTTCCTCACTGGGCTGCCCACCGAGATGGACGAGGACACGCTCGGCATCGCCGAGCTCGCCAAGAACGTGACCGACATCGGTCGGAAGTACACAAAGCAAGCGAGCTGCACGGTGTCGGTCGGCGGGTTCGTGCCCAAGCCGCACACGCCGTTCCAGTGGTTCGGCCAGAACGGCGTCGACGAGTTGCAGCGCAAGATCACGCTCCTGCGCAACGCGGTGCGGGGCACGCGGGCGCAGGTGAAGTGGCACGATCCGCAGGCGACCTTCGCCGAGGGCATCGCGTCGCGTGGCGACCGTCGGGTTGGTCGCGTGATCGAGCGGGTCTGGCGCGCGGGCGGGACCTTCCAGGAGTGGAGCGAGGGCTTCTCGCTCGACCGCTGGATGGACGCGATGCACGCCGAAGGCCTCGATCCCGACTGGTTCGTCACCCGGCACCGCACGCGCGACGAGATTCTGCCGTGGGCGCACATCGCCGCCGGTCTCCACCACGATTTCCTCTGGGACGAGTGGCAGGCCGCGCTGCAGGCGCACGGGCTCCCCGATTGTCGGTGGACGCCGTGTTATGACTGCGGCGTGTGCACCGACTATGCCCTGGAGCACGTTGTGGCATCGCCGACGGCGCCCGCCGGCGGATCGCAGGGCACCGGCCAGGACCTTTCGGCGGGCGCGGGCGTTCCCGTCGCGTTTCTCGGCACCAAGCCGCCTCGAACCACCCGGCCGGTAGAGGCGCGGGCATGAGAGGCGGCGCCGCCAACCCGGTCCGGATCCAGTACACGAAGCTGGGAAAGATCCGTTGGATCAGTCACCGCGACGTGGCCCGTGCGCTCGAGCGCGCGTTCCGGGTCGTGCAGTTGCCGCTCGCGTTCAGCGAGGGCTTCTCGCCCCGGCCCAAGGTGAGCTTTGGGCTGGCATTGTCCACGGGCCACGAGAGCGACGCGGAGTACGTCGACCTCGTCCTGGCCGAACCCGTTGATCTCGAACTGTTACCGGCGCGACTCAGCGCCGCGCTACCCGAAGGCATTGCCGTGTTGGGCGCAGTCGCGCTCGCCGATCGTGTTCCCGCGTTGCAAGAAGCAGTGACGTGCGTCGAGTGGCGCGTCGACGTCGCGCATACGGATCTCACCCCCGTCGAGCCGGCGCAGTTGCGCGACCGGATCGACGCCGCGCTGGCATGTTCCGTACTCCCCGCGATCAAGCGGCGTAAAGGTCGCGACGTCGAAGAGGACGTACGACCGGTTATCCGTCGCATCATCGTGTGCGACGAACACTCGACGCTTGAACTTCACACGAGCGTCGAGATGGAAATGTCAACCCAACCGCGCGGCGCGAAGCCCGGTGAAGTGCTCGCTGCTCTCGGCGACTTCATCGACATTCGCGCGCGGCGCACGCATCAATGGATCGAGCGCGACGGCGCGCGGCAAGAGCCGCTCGACGCCGACACGCGCCCGCGTGTGCCGGAGGCATGCGCGTCATGAGAGAAGGCATCGATGACAGACCTGAACCGTCTCGACGACGGGACGCCGAGCGAGCCCGTGGCGACACCGGCAACCGACACGTTCGTCGGGGCGGAGGCGCCCCCGATCGTCGGAACTGAGAACTTCGCCGGAACCGGGAACCACGGAACCGAGGGCACCGACGCGGCGCCCCTCACCGCGGGCGCCGATGGCGAAGCCCCGAAGAAGAAGCGCCGCCGCGGAACCCGCGGCGGCCAGGGTCGGAAGAAACCCGCCGGCGCCGGCGGAGCCGCGGGCGGAGCGCGAGCAGGTGGCGTCGGCGCGGCCCGCGACGACGACGGCGACGGCGATCGGGCCGAAAGCGACGACCGTGGATCGATGGAAGGCAGTGAGGACTGGACGGCGGAGAGCGCCGATCGGGGACTGACCGCCGACGACATCGGCGACGAGGCCCGCGAAGACGCCGGGCTCGTGCCGATGCCCGCCTCCCGCCCGAAGATCGGTGACAGCCGGCCTGCACCCGCGTCGGCCGGTGCTCCCGCCGCGTCGGGTTCCGGAAGCAGCGGCGGTCCGGGCGCGCGCGGCGACGATGCCGAGCCCGCGCTCGGTCCCGACGGCGAGCCCAAGAAGCGCCGCCGGCGGCGGGGCGGTCGGGGCCGGAGCAAGAGTGGTGCTCAGGGCGGCGGCAACGGTGCGCCTGGCGGCAATGCCGGCAGCGGCGGGGGTCAGAGCGGCGGCTCGAACCGCGCCCCCGGTCGATCGGGCGGCGGTGGTGGCTCGGGCCGGGGTGCGGTGCAGTACGTCGACGCCGGCGAGCTCGGTGACGTCGACGTCGATGGGACCACGCTGCTCGACTCGCTCGACGAAGAGACACTCCAACGGCGACGGGGCACGAGCCGCAAGGGCCGCCCCGCGGGCCGCTACCTCATGGTCGTCCACGTGCGACCCGACGGGTTCGCGCACATCGGGGTCCTCGAAGGCCGTCAGCTCATTGAGCACTACATCTCCACCCCGACCGACGAGAACACGTCGATCGACGGCAACATCTACTTCGGTCGCGTCCAGAACGTCCTGCCCGGCATGGAAGCCGCGTTCATCGACATCGGCACTCCGAAGAACGGCGTGCTGTACCGGGGCGACGTCGCGTATGACCCGGCCGATGTCGAAGGCGGCGAGAAGGGCGAGAAGCCGCGCATCGAGCGGGTGCTGCACAACGGCCAGTCGATCATCGTGCAGGTCACGAAGAACCCGATCGCGCACAAGGGCGCCCGCCTCACCCAGGAGGTGAGCCTCGCGGGCCGGTTCGTCGTCATGGTCCCGGGCCAGCCCCAGACGTACGGCATCTCGAAGCGCCTGCCCGACGACGAGCGCAAGCGACTGCGCCGGGTGCTCGACCATCTCCGCCCGGCCGACGCCGGTCTCATCGTGCGGACCGCGGCCGAGGGTGCGAGCGAGGAAGAGCTCGAGCGCGACATGCTCCGGCTCAATGCGCAGTGGCAGCAGATCTCGACGATTGCCAAGAAGGCGAAGGCGGGCAGCCTGCTCTACAAGGAACCGCAGCTCGCGATTCGGCTGATCCGAGAAGAGTTCACCAAGGAGTTTCGCGGCGTCGTCATAGACAACAAAGCGATGTACGACGAGGTGAGCTCCTACATCGGGGCCATCGCGCCGGAGCTGGCCGAGCGGGTTGAGTTCTACGACGCCGAGGCGGAGAACCTCCCCGTCTTCGAGAAGTTCCACGTGCACGAGCAACTGCACAAGGCGCTCGACCGCAAGGTCTGGTTGCCGTCGGGCGGCTCGCTCATCATCGAGCGCACCGAGGCGCTGACGGTCATCGATGTCAACACCGGCAAGAACGTGGGCACGTCGAACCTCGAAGAGACCGTCTACCGCAACAACTTGGAGGCGGCCGAGGTCGTCGCCCGGGAGCTGCGGTTGCGCGACATCGGCGGCATCATCGTCATCGACTTCATCGACATGGAGATCCGCCACAACCGCGAAGCGGTGGAAGAGGCGTTCCGCCGGGCCCTGGCCCGGGACAAGACCCGGACCCAGGTGTTCCCGATCTCCGAGCTCGGTCTGGTCGAGATGACCCGCAAGCGGGTCTCCGAGGGCCTGGTCGAGGCATTCTCGTCGACCTGCCCGCACTGCAACGGCCGCGGCTTCGTCGTCGACGAGTCGATGCTCGAGTAAGGCTCGAGTGGCTCCGTAGGTGCCGTTTGGGCCCGTCGGCTATCCTTTCCCGGTTCCGAGAAGCATTCCGAAGAGGCATCGCGCATGTACGCAGTCATCCACACCGGCGGTAAGCAGTACCGCGTCAGCGAAGGCGATCGGCTCGAGGTCGAGCGGCTCGTCGGCGACGAGGTCACGCTCCGGCCGGTGATGCTGGTCGACGGCGACAGCGTCCTCGCCACGCCCTCCCAGTTGGGCGCAGCCTCGGTGACGGCGCGGGTCGTCGGCGCGTCGAAAGGCCCCAAGATCAAGGGCTTCACGTACAAGAACAAGTCGAACGAGCGGAAGCACTGGGGCCACCGCCAGCACTACTCGACGATCGAGATCACCGGAATCACGAAGGGCTAGGGGAGCAGACCATGTCGAAGAAAAAAGGTGCTGCGTCCTCCCGGAACGGCCGTGACTCGAACTCTCAGCGCCTCGGCGTGAAGCGTTATAGCGGCGAGGTCGTCACCGCGGGCACGATCATCGTGCGCCAGCGGGGCACCCGCTTCCACCCCGGCTACAACGTCGGGCTGGGCAAGGACGACACGTTGTTCGCCAAGGCGAACGGCGTCGTGAAGTTCGGTACCCGACGCGGCCGCAAGCTCGTCGACATCGTCCTCCACGATGACGCCGTCCTCGCCGACGCCTAAACTCGCACAACAGTTGGGTGGGTTTCAGCACCACGCGCTGATAACTCGCACAACAGTTGGGTGGGTTTTCATCGCTATGCGGTGAATACTCGCACTACCCGCGAGGCTGGTTCTCTGGGTCAGTCGCGGCGGGGGGTGAGGCCTTCGGGGAGGGCCTCGGCGTGCACGACGGTCAGCGTCTTGGTCGTGCGGGTGATCGTGACGTAGAGCAGGCGCAGGCCGGCCCGATCGGCGGTCACCAGCTGCGCGGGTTCGACGACGATGACGTGGTCGAATTCGAGGCCCTTGGCGCTGGTCGGATCGAGCACCGCGATCGGCGCGTCGAGGGCTTCCGCCGCGGTCGAGATGGCGCCGACGTCGGCGAGAGCAGCGACGATCGCCTCGTGCATGGCCGGCGGCGCGATCACCGCGACCGCGCCCGTCCGGGCCAGCGCGGCTCGGGTCTCGGACGCGGTCGTCGAGATGACGTCGTCGGTGGCGGCCGAGATGAAGCGGGGGTACTCGCCGGTGCTGCGGACCGACCGCGACGGCTCGACCGTGGGGGCGGCCACCGCGAGGAGTTGTGACGCGACGTCCATCACCTCGGACGGCGTGCGGTAGTTGATGCTCAGCGAGACGTACCGGGTCGCGTTGTGAGTGGGGAGGTGGGAGAGCACGTCGTCCCACGACGCGACTGCGCCGGGTTTGCTCGCCTGGCCCGGATCGCCGACCAGCGTCATCGAACCCGATGGGCATCGGCGTGCCAGCATCCGCCACTGCATGGCGGTGAGGTCCTGGGCCTCGTCGACGAGCACGTGCCCGAACGTGCGGGGCTCGTACGACACGTCGGCAACCGGTCCGCGGTCGGCGTTGTCGCCGAACCGGCTGGCGAGTGTGGCCGCGTCGGCGAAGCCACGCAGACCGAGATCGCTGATGACGCGCTCGGCGGTGTCGTAGGTGTCGCCGCTGCCGTTGCGCCGGCGCGCTACCGGACGGGCGGCCTCCACCGGGCCGAGCAGCGAGTCGGCTTCGTCGACCAACGCGAGATCGGCTTCGGTCCACGGTGCGCGGGTGACATCGGGATTGCGGGCGCGGTGAAGCATCTCTTGCTCGTCGGCGTCGAGCGCAGCGCCGGACGCCGAACGCACCAGCGCCCGGAAACCGAAGAGGTCGTTGACGAGCTCGGCGCCCGAGAGCACCGGCCACATCCGCTCGAGCGCTTCCTTCACCTCGGCGCGGGCGCGGAAGCGAACACGCAGCTCCTGCTCCCAGCCCTCGGGTGTGGGCTCGCCGCGCGCGAGGGTGCTCGCAATGCTCGCGTCGAGGGTCGAGTCGCGATCGAAGAGGCTCGTGACGTTGTCGGAGGACGAGCCGATGCCGCGTTCGCGGTACGCACGGATCGCCGCGTTCTTGTAGCGCGCGACGAGCAGGTCGTACAGACGCCGCGCGACGTACTGGCGGTTCTCGTTGTGGGTGTTGCGCCGGCGCCGGGTGCCCTCGATGACGCGCGCGGTGTCGGAGCGCGACAGTCGTACCCGCAGACCGTCGATCAAGACGATGAGGTCGCGCGCGAGCGGACGCTCGCGATCGCCGACCGCCCGTTGGATGACGCGGGCCATGCGCGCGTCGCCCTTGAGCTCGGCGACGGCGCGGGGCTCGGTCGCGACGATCTTCATCCGGGGCTTCATCCCGGAGATGGTCGAGAGCTGGACGTCCTGTTCGCCGAGCGATGGCAGGACCTGCTCGATGTAGCGCAGGAACACCGGGCTGGGACCAACCAAGAGCACGCCCTGGTTCGCGAGCCGGCGTCGGTGCGTGTAGAGGAGATACGCGGCGCGATGGAGTGCGACCGCGGTCTTGCCGGTGCCCGGTCCGCCCCCGACGACGAGCACCCCGTGCACGTCGGCCCGGATCGCCTCGTCCTGCTCAGCCTGGATGGTGGCGACGATGTCGCCCATCCGGCCGGTGCGATTGCGTTCCAGGGCGGCGAGGAGCGCGCCTTCGCCTGCGACCCCGAGGCCCTCGTCCTCGACGGCCATCTGGTCGAACACCTCGTCGTCGAGGCCGGTGACCTCGCGGCCCTTGCGCGTGATCAGGTGACGACGGCGGACGACGGCCATGGGCTCGACGGCCGTGGCCCGGTAGAACGGCTCGGCGACGGGGGCCCGCCAGTCGACGACGAGCGGGGTGTGGCCCTCGTCCTCGACCGCCAGGCGCCCGACGTACCAGCGGACGCCGCGCTCGAGATCGAGCCGCCCGAACACCAGCGGCGACTC
>JBBSFB010000106.1:0-8793 GCA_038239145.1 Acidimicrobiia bacterium | reverse complement strand
TCAACCCGATCCTGCCTCTGACCTGCTCGTTTGCGGCGGAGGGACTGGGATTTGAACCCAGGGTGACTTGCGCCACAATGGTTTTCGAGACCATCCGATTCGGCCGCTCTCGCATCCCTCCGGGCGAGATAGTACGGGATCAGGAACCGCGCTTGGATCGGAAGAACGTGGTGAGCAGGTCGGCGCACTCGGCCGCCCGCACTCCGGCCACCACGGACATCTCGTGATTCAACCGAGGATCGGCCGCGAAGTTGTAGAGGCTGCCGGTAGATCCCGCTTTCGGGTCGGCGGCGCCGAACACGAGCCGCCGGAGCCGGGCCGCCCACGCTGCTCCGGCGCACATCGGGCACGGTTCCAGGGTGACGATCAACGCGTGGTCGGAAAGACGCCAGGTGCCGGCGGCACGGGCGGCGTCGCGCAGCGCGAGCAGTTCGGCGTGCGCGGTGGGGTCGTGGTCGCGCTCACGCGCGTTGTGCGCGCGAGCGACGATCTGACCCGTAGGGAAATGCACGACGATCGCCCCGACCGGAACGTCGTCGTGCACGAGCGCGAGCGCAGCTTCGTGGAGTGCTTGCTCCATCCAGCCGCGCTCGTCGTCGTCACCCAGAAGCGCGCGTTCCATACCGCGCGCAATCTAGGTGGTCGGTCCTCGGCTGACTCCGTCAGTCCTCGGCCAGCATCGTGTAGATCTCCTTGCGCGCCTGCTTCAGGATCTCGAGCATGCGCTCGACCTGGTGCTGATTGCCCGACGAGCTGACCTGCTTGGCCGCCACGAAGAGCCCGCGCACCGTGTTGCGAAAGTCGCCCACACCGGTGTCGTTGCGGCCGGCGATCTCCCAGGGGGTACCGCCTGCGTCCTCGACCCGCTTAATCGCCTCTTCGCGACCTTTGTCGGTGATCTCGTACACGCGCTTTCCGTCGCGCTCGACCGAGCGCGTCAACCCCTCGTCCTCGAGGAGTTGGAGGGTCGGGTAGACCGATCCCGGGCTCGGCCGCCACGCGCCCGAGGTCTTCTCCTCGAGGCGTTGGATCACGTCGTAGCCGTGCCCGGGTTCCTCGGCGAGGACCGCCAGCACCGCCGTGCGGATGTCGCCTCGGCGCATACGGCCACCGCGACGTCGGCCTTCGAAGCCCCGGCCTTCGAGGCCTCCGCCTCCGTGGCCGCCTTCGTGTCGGTGGCCTCGGTGAACCCGATTCTGTTCTCGAAAGTCTCTCACTGGAATTTCTCCTTCTATCCCTCGTTGCCGGCGGTGGGCGCCCGGTTGGCGCTTCGCTTCTCACTGGCGTGTTTGTCGAGGTGTTCCGATGTATCGTAACCAGTCGCGATACTGAAGTCAACCCCCATGTGGATTGCGTCCGAATCCGCCCAATTCCTGGCGAGCCGGGCCGAGCGGTCGATGAGTCGGCATGGGACGACAACTGGCCTCTGTTCACCGAGCACAAGAGCTTCTCTTGGCCGACCGGCCGATGGAGAGCGTCATCGCCGAGCTCCAGGCGAGCTTCGGCGTGAGCTCGACGGACGCGATCGCGGCGATTGTCGTCGGCCGCTCACTCAACCGCTTCGGCGAACCCGCGTTGCGCTGACCGCCCTCGCCCGGCATTCTGCTGCACAGGAGTCGGGCAGCTGGGCATAACCCGCTCCTGACCTCGCGGTACTTACGATCCGGTCGTGCACCGCGGAGTTCTGGGGTTCGTAACCATCTGGGTCGCCGTCGTCGTGCTCGGCGCGTGCGGCGCCGACGCGCCCCGCACCGCCCCGCGATCGGGGGACGCGCCGAAATCCGCGATCATCCCGTCGATCATCCCGTCGATCGCGCCCGTGTCAAAGCCGCGCGACATCTACGCCAACGATCGACCGAATGCCCTGTCGAGAACGGTGAAGGACGACCTCCAGCGCATCTACGTGCCGAACTCCCTAGGCAACAGCGTCGACGTCATCGACCCCGTGACCGCTCGGGTCGTCGATCACTTCGCGGTCGGCAGCCTGCCGCAACATGTGGTGCCCGCCTGGGACCTCGAGCACCTCTACGTCACGAACGATCGCAGCAACACGCTGACTCCGATCGATCCGGCAACCGGGCGACCGGGACCGACAATTCCTGTCGAGGATCCTTACAACATGTACTTCACGCCGAACGGAAGGTACGCAGTCGTCGTCGCGGAGCGCCTCGCCCGTCTCGACTTCCGGGACCCGAACACGTTCAAGTTGGTGAAGTCGGTCCGGGTGGATTGTGTCGGAGTCGATCACGTCGACTTCTCCGCCGACGGCAGCTTTCTGATTGCGAGCTGCGAGTTCTCCGGTCAGCTCGTGAAGCTCGACCTTCGCACCCTCGCCGTGGTCTCGACGATTGCGCTCAACGGCGGGGATTCGAAGCCGCAGGACGTCAAGCTCGACCCGACCGGTCGCACCTTCTACGTCGCGGACATGATCCGCGGCGGCGTATACACGGTTGACGGAGCCTCGTTCACCGTCACCGGCTTCCTACGGACCGGGGCGGGCGCGCACGGCCTGTACGTGAGCCGCGACTCGACGACCTTGTACGTGACGAACCGTGATGCCGGAACGATCGCCCTGATCGATTTCGCGACGAACCGTGTCGTGAACACGTGGACGATTCCTGGCGGCGGGTCACCGGACATGGGCGGTCTCTCGGCCGACGGAAAGGTCTTGTGGGTGTCGGGCCGCTACAACGGAGTGGTCTACGCGATGAGCACATCGACGGGTGCCCTGCTGCACGAGATCAGAGTTGGGGCGGGACCGCACGGCCTGTGCGTGTTCCCCCAGCCTGGGCAGCATTCGCTCGGTCACACCGGTGTGTACCGGTAGGCCCGTGCCGCGTGCCCCGAGAGTCAGCGCGATCGCAGTCCTCGTAGCGGTCCTCGCGGCGGCCGGGTGCTCGGGGTCAGGCGGACGCGCCTCGACCGGAGTGACGTCGACGGCGCGCGCGACGACACCTACAACCGTCGTGCCCGTACCCCGTTCCCGGCCCTCTGCGCCACCGGCTCCTCTTCGACAGATGGACGAGCCCGCGCTCCCGGTCGCCGTGCAGGAAGCGGCCGCAGCAACCGAAGGTGGTCGCCTCTACGTGGTCGGCGGCTACGACTCGGCCCGCAACAGCACGGCGCGCGTGTTCGTGTTCGACGGCTCGTCCTGGGTCGCGGGGCCGGCGCTGCCGACCGCGACGAATCATCCGGGAGCGGCGGCTCTTGACGGGAACGTCTATGTCGCAGGCGGCTTCACATCGAACGGGGCCACCGCGCGCGCGTTCGTTCTGGCTCCCGGCAAGACGCAGTGGCGCGAAATCGCTCCGATGCGTCGAGCGCGCGGTGCGCTCGCGCTGCTCGCGCTCGACGGACGGTTGTTTGCAATAGGTGGTCGCGATCGGTCGGTACAGGTCGCAGTGACGGAGATCTACGACCCGCACACGGCATCGTGGGCGGACGCCCCGACGATGCCGACACCGAGGAATCACGTGGGCGGATACGTCGATGGCGGCCACGCGTGTGTCGCAGGAGGCCGCACGCCCGACACGAGCACGGCGATCGACTGCTTCGATCCCCGTAGCTCCACGTGGCAGCTCCGGGCGTCGCTTCCGACGGGAACATCGGGCGCCGCAGCGGCCGTCGTCGGTGGCGTCACGATCGTCGCGGGCGGCGAGCCGGCTTCTGAGACCCACCTCGTCGACGCCCTCCAGGTGCTTCGGGACGGCAACTGGTCGGAGGTCCGGATGCTCGTACCTCGGCACGGGCCCGCAGCCGCGGTCTACCGGGGCCGGCTGTGGGCCTGCGGCGGTGCTACCGCGCCGGGTTTCCAGGCAGTCTCGACCTGCACCTCGATCGGCCCATGACCCACCGCTTCCGGACCGGCGTGACCCTGGGCCGCTCTGCTGACAACCGGCCGCTCTGCGGCCCGAACTCAAGCCGGGTCGATCTTGGGGCAGGCGTCGACGAGCAGGGTGAGCATCGCGAGCTGCAGCTGACCGGGCTCGAGCTCGTGGCCCGGTACCCGCGACTGGCGCAGGCAGCCATCGTGGGCGGCGATGATCATCCGGGTGAGCTGCTCGCCGACCTCCGGGTGCCGGAGCGCGTGTAGGAAGAATTCCGTGTTCAAGACGAACCACCCGGGCTCGACGAGCTCGAGGTCGATCAGCGCGGCCTGGGTGACGTCGATCGGGTCGGAGTGCGTCGCGAGCAGGCCCACCGAGACCCGGGCGCCTCGACGATCCGTCGGCGCGTTGGTCCCAGAGCTCGAGGAAGAGCTCGTCGGTGGTCGAGAAGTTGCTGTAGAAGGCGCCGCGGGTGAACCCGGCCCGTGCGCAGATGTCCTCGACGGTCGTGGCCGGGAAGCCCTTCTCCCGGAACACCTCGTACGCGGCGGCCAGGAGCCGGGCGCGCGTGTTGGTCCTCGCCCGTTTCCCTGTCTGCTCGGTCGCCGTCACCGGTTTGGCGATACTTTGGCGCGGCAGTTGCGTGCACCCGCGTATCGAAGCGGGCCGACATGGGCGTCGGCTCCAACCTCTGCTCCGGCGGCAACCTGTACATGCCTGCGGTGTTGCGCCCGGGACCGACGTTGCCGGCCTCCGGTTGGTACTCGCCCGCGCAGAACGACGCGTCGGCGATCACCGAATCGACGGTGCAGCACTCGAGTGCGCCCGACGTGAACGGTGTCGTCAGGCGCTCTTCCTCGACATCTTCGAACGTGTCGTCGGGTACGCTTTCCAGACGTACGACGCGTTCGGGCGCGGGGTTGTTGACGGTCGGCCCGGTCGGTCATGATCGGTCGCGATGACGATGATCGAGGTCGTGCTCCTCGGCACCGGCAACCCGCTGCCCGACCCGTCCCGGGCTGGCGCGGCGACACTCGTGCGCGCGGGTGGGCGTTCGATCCTGGTCGACGCCGGGCGAGCTGTGTGTATGCGCCTCGCGGCCGCGGGAGTGCTGCCGGTCATGCTCGAAGCGGTGTTGTTGACGCATCTGCACAGCGATCACATCTGTGATCTGAACGACGTCGTGACGACGCAATGGGTGATGAGCCCGGTGGCGAAGCCGTTGGCGGTATTCGGCCCGCCCGGGACCCGGGGCGTGGTCGACGGGATGCGAGCAATGTTGGGTCCCGACATCGGGTACCGCATCGCCCATCACGACGACCTCGAGTGGGAACCCCAGATCGAGGTCGTCGAGGTAGAGCCGGGAGTCGTGTTCGACACCGACGGACTCCGGGTGATCGCGGGCCGCACCGATCACCGGCCGGTCGAGCCGACGCTCGGATACCGCTTCGAGTTCGAAGGTAAGTCGGTGGCGATCGCCGGTGACACCGTGCCCTGCGCGGGACTCGACGATCTGTGCCGGGGCGCCGACGTGTACGTGCAGACGGTATTGCGAGACGACCTCGTCAACAAGGTCCCGATGCCGCGGTTCCGCGACACGATCGACTACCACTCCACGGTCGTGCAGGCCGCGCAAACGGCTGCGCGCGGCGGGGTCGGCACGCTCGTGCTCACTCATCAGATCCCGACCCCGGGACCCGGCTCCGCCGACGAGTGGCTCGCGCTCGCGCGTGAGCACTTTTCCGGCGAGCTGGTCTTCGGCGAAGACTCGACGTCGGTCGCAGTCTGACTACGTTTTGCGCGCGGCACCTGGGCACGGCCCAGCTCCGCAATCGAGCACCGTCGTCCACGATCTCGTGAACCTCGAGTCGGATATTCGACAGTGCGGCGAAGATGCCTTCGCAGACTCCGCGAATTTCGGCGTTGCCCATGGGTTGTTCGCATGATCGAAGTGATCGAACTTCGCGTACACCGAACGCAGTAAACGCGCCTTTTCGACCCTATAGTTCGGCGTCAACGGATGGCACGTAGGCGGAGGCCACCATCATGATGCGAATGGGCGGGCTCGCATCGGCGAAAACCCGAGCACAGTTGGGTCGGCGAGTAGGAACGGTCGCCACGATCGTGCTCGCGTTCGGCGCCTTGGTGCCCGCGCTCGGCGCACGCGCCGCGGCTGCGGCAACTCCGCAATTGACGCGCGCTGCGTATTTGACGGACCTCGTCGGCACGTCGGTTGCAGTGAACTGGGCCACCGATCGTTCGCAGGGTTCCGCATCGGCGGTGTGGGGCGCGGTCGACGGAAGCGGCAACTGCACCCCGACGAACAATGTGGCGGCGACGCGCACCTCGATCACGGTCGTCAGCACGCCGGAGTATCAGTGGGTCGCGGTGCTTGCTCTCCCGGCGTCGGGTTCGTACTGCTACCGGGTGCTGCTCGGCGCGACCGATCTGCTCGGATCCGACCCGTCGCCGGTCTTCACGACGCAGGTTCCGGCCGGGTCGACCACACCGTTCTCCTTCGCCGTGTTCGGCGATTGGGGCCAGTTGGATGCCAACGGAAACAACGCCGATCAAGCGAACCTGCTGAGCAAGATCGCCGGGAGCGGCGTCCAGTTCGCGGTGACGGTCGGCGACAACGGGTACCCGTCAGGGAGCCAGACGAACTATGGCGATCTGCAACAGCAAGGGACGGACACCAGCGCCATCTTCGGCCCCGCGTTCTGGCCGCCGGCCGGGCGCACGATTCCGTTGTTCCCGACGACCGGCAATCACGGCTTTACGTCGACGACGGCGAACCGCAGTACGGAACAAGTGAACTGGCCGCAATCGGTTGCGGTCACGACATCGGGCGGCCGGGCCACCCGCGACACCTATTGCTGCGTCAACGGCACCGGTTCAGCCGACTATCCGAGCGAATGGTACGCATTCGACGCGGGCGGAGCGCGCTTCTACGTACTGCAGTCCGACTGGGCCGACGGCAATACCGGAACCGGCACGGTGTACTCGGACGACTACGCCACGCACTGGGCTCCCGGTACCCCTCAGTATCAGTGGCTGGCAGCCGACCTTTCGGCTCACCCGAGTGGACTCAAGTTCGCGTTCTTTCACTATCCCCTGTACTCCGACCAGAAGGCTCAGAACTCTGACACGTTCCTGCAGGGTCCGAACAGTCTCGAAGGGCTGCTCGTCTCGAACAACGTGAGTATCGGCTTCTCCGGACATGCACACATGTACGAGCGCAATGCACCGACTAGCGCGGGGACGTTTCCCACCTATGTCACCGGTGGCGGCGGCGGCACGCTGCAGCCGATCGGCGAATTGGGTTGCAGTGCGTTCGACGCGTACGGAATCGGCTGGTCACCGACACGACTCGTGGGCTCGGCTTGCGGCGCGGCGGCGCCCGTGCCCGATGCGGCGGCGCGCGTGTTCCATTTCTTGAAGGTGAGCGTGAACGGATCGTCGGTGACGGTTGCCCCGACCGACTCACTCGGGCGGACGTTCGACGTGCAGACGTACCACTTCAGTCCGCTGCCCGACACGATCATCGACAGCGCGCCACCGGCGGCGGCCAATTCTGCGTCGGCTGCGTTCTCGTTCCGCGCCTCGCAGCCGAACGGCACGTTCGCGTGCACACTCGACGGTGCCGCGTCCGTGCCTTGCACGAGCCCGACGACCTACAGCAACCTGTCCGACGGCGGGCACACCTTCACGGTCCAATCTACGGCCGGCGGTGCAACGGACCCGACGCCGGCGACGTACTCATGGACGATCGACACCCAGGCTCCCACTCAGCCGACCGGCGTTGCGGCGACCGCACCCAGCTCCGCCCTGGTCAACCTGATCTGGAACCCATCGACCGACTCCAACGGAGTGGCCGCGTACGACATCTCTCGGAATGGCACGCCGTTGACCACCGTCGCCGGCACGGTGACGAGCTACAGCGACACCAGCGTCCTCGCGGCAACGGGGTATCAGTACACCGTCACCGCCCGCGACGCCGCCGGCAACGCGTCGGCGCCGAGCTCCATCGCGACTGTCACCACACCGGCCGCAAGTCCTCCGCTGTTCAGCGACGGCTTCGAGTCGGGGAATCTCGCAGCCTGGACCTCGTCCGCAGGGTTGACCGTGCAGGGCACCCTGACCCACGCGGGGAGCTTTGCCGCGCAGGCCGCGACCACGAACGGCAACACGTACGCGAAGCAGACACTCACGTCCACGGCGACGGACGGTTACTCCCGGGTGTGGATCAACCTCCAGAGCACTTCGAGTCAGGTCAATCTGCTCCGTCATCGCACCGCCGCCGACAGCTCGATCGCCTATCTCTTCGTGAGCGCGTCCGGGCAACTCGGCCTGCGCAACGACGCTGCCGGCACAACGACGACGAGCCCGGTGTTCGTGGCACCCGGGAGTGGCTGGCACGAGCTCGAGCTGCACACGCTGATCAACGGCCCGTCGAGCAAGGTCGACGCCTGGCTCGACGGTGTGCACGTCGACGCCGTGTCGATCACCACCGACCTCGGCACTACCCCGGTCGGTCGAGTCCAGATCGGCGACGTGCAATCGGGTCGCGCATACAACGTCACCTACGACGACGTCGCGTTCGGCACGGGAGAGCTGCGTTCCCCGCCCGTCGCGAACGCGGGGCCCGACCAGTCGATCGCGTCGGCCGCAACTACGACGATCGATGCGAGCGCGTCCACCGATCCCCTGCGTCAGCCCCTGACGTATTCGTGGGCGCAGCTCAGCGGTCCGGCCGCGACGATCGACGACAAGAACGCGGCGAGGACCCAGCTCCACGCTCCGGCCGGCCCCGCGACGATCACCTGCCGGGTCACGGTGACCGGCGCGGGCGGAACGAGCAGCAGCGACGACCTCGTCATCACCGTCAAGGCCCCGAAGTAGCACCCCTACCGGGGAGCGACCGGGTCAGGCAATCTTCAAACATCAAAACCGAGCTATGTGGCGG
>JBBSFB010000105.1:0-8866 GCA_038239145.1 Acidimicrobiia bacterium | reverse complement strand
TTCGCAACGTAGAAGTCGACGGTTCGAGTCCGTTCACCTCCACTCATTAAACCCTGGTCAGAAACCTGGACAGTCAGGACCAGTCCGACCGGAAGGCGGTTTGCCACCCGATTGGCAATGGGACGCGGACGCGACCTCTCCCCGTCGACGGTGGAGATAACGCAGGATCGGCCGATTGCCCCTTCGCTGTGTGACGGTCGCGGTACTCGACCGGTAGTACTCGGAGCTTCGCGAGAGCACTGGTCTGGTATTGATCTCGCCCGCCGAACGGTGCTGATTGCTCGCAGCATTGTGGTTCACGACTTCCGCGTGGTGGAAGAGGTTCGCGGCTTCACCGTCGAAGGAGATGTAACCGACCTTGTCGACGATGAGGAGCGGCACGCGGCGACGTCGCGTGAGTTCGGCGTGGAGGCGGCCTTGGTGGTGGTCGTCGCCGAGACGGGCGACCCATTCCGCGGCGGTCGCGAACGAGGTGAGTTTGCCGGTGGTGGGCGGCCCGAGGAACACGACGTTGTCTTTCGCTTCGACGAAGTCGAGGGTGCCGAGGTGCGCGATCACGTCGCGTTTCAAGGAGCGTTGGTGATCGAAGTCGATCACCGTCATCGAACGCTCCCACCCGATCCGTTCCGCGATCGCCTTCGCCGGCATCCGCGGGAACTCCTCCAAGAGCTGCCGGCTCGAACGGGTCGACCGCGGACGGTCGCGGCTTGCGATCGAACACGGCGGCACGTCAGAACCCAACGCCGCCCGCACGGTGTTGCGCGCCACGCCGACCTGCCTGACGATCTCCTTGATCGAGAAGCCCTCCGCACGAGGCAACCGACGGATTTCAGCCCAGTCATCCAAAGACACGCATCGAACTCGCGAACGCGATCTTCGAATACTTTGAGATCTTCCACAACCGGCAACGCCGACACAGCTCAATCGGGATGCTCACTCCGATCGACTATGAGAACCTCTACCTGAACACCCGTCCCGCAGCATGCACTCCAGCGAACTGACTCCACCAAGCCCGGGACATCAGAGTCTCCCGCAACCCGGGGCGGTTCGGTTACGGCCTGTGTGTCATCGCGTGCGCGCGATGTGGCCCAGTTCCCGCAGGTACCGAAGGTGTTTGCGGGTGTCCATTTGGAGCGTCGCGACGATGACGGGGTCAAGTGAATGGCCGCGGATGGGGCGAAGTCGGCGTCTCAGTTTTCTAAGCTGGTGCAGGTCGCGGCGCTCGAACCGGCGCAGACGCCGGACCGAGCGCGCGAGGCCGGCACAGTCGGTACTCCTGGTGAGCCACGGGACGTGCGGTGTCTGCTCTACGAGCGACGCGCCCGATCGGAACTGGTTCGCGAGTTCCGTCAATACCCGATGATGTCGCTCTTCGTCTTCGACGATCAGCTGCGCGAGATAGCGCACGGGCGGGTCCGATGACGTGGCGAGTTTGCGGTACTCGTGGAGAATCTCCGCTTCACCCGCAAGGTGCGCGGTGAGGTGTTCCAAGATGCCCGCGTCGAACCTACTGATCGGCGACGGTCGATTCTCGGTGCCGAGCGGACTTATGGACATCACGACCTCCTCGGGACTTCGCGCCAAACGCGCTCGTGCTCGAACGCCATCACGCCCTTCCCAACCGGGACTGCTACGACCATGATGCACCGGCGCACTGACGCAACCCAGGGCCTAACGTCACCTTGATGGCGTATCCATTGTCTGCGTGGGTGGAGGCATCGTCCCGTCGAAGCGCGTCAGGCCGCCAGTGCCCGGTGGAGATCAAGCCCGCCCCCGACGACGACCTTCGAGAGCAGCCCACCAGGGCGCAACGCCCCGATGGTTGAGTTTGTGGCACGCGCTGCGTTGGTTTCGTAGCGTCGAGGGTGCCGGCGGGTGGTCCCGATAATGCCCTGCCGCCTTCGGGTTGGCTTCTGAGCGAAGAATCTGCCCGCCGCCTTCGGGCGGGCGGGGACGACGTTTGACATCCGTCGGGTTGGCGGAGAAGGTTCCGGTATGACGGTGAGGTATCGGGCTTTGATGCAGGACAACGCTCGATGGGACGGCTTCGAGTTCCGGCCGTCGGACATCGTGATCAGTACGCCGCCGAAGTGCGGAACAACGTGGACGCAAATGCTGGTGGCGTTGTTGATCTTCGACGGTCCCGACTTCCCGGGTCCGATCAGCCGGCTTTCCCCGTGGCTGGATCAAACGATCCGACCAATCGACGAGGTTCGTGCGATCTACGACGCGCAACGGCACCGCCGCTTCATCAAGACCCACACGCCTCTCGATGGTCTCCCGAGCGTCGACGATGTCAGCTATGTCGTCGTCGGCCGGGATCCTCGGGATGTGATGATCTCAATGGAACACCATTTCGACAACATGGATCTCGATCGCGTCCTCGCGCTACGCGGCCGAGCGGTCGGCAACGACGACTTGGCGACGCTGCCGCAACGGCCGCCAGTTAGCGACGACCCGGTGGAGCGGTTCCGCACCTTCGTGCGTGTCACCGAGTACACGGGGGTGTTGAACCTCACGGTCGTCCTGCACCACTTGGATACGGCCTGGCAACGTCGCCATAACGCGAATGTCGTGATGTGTCACTACGGCGACTACTCGACCGACCTCCCGGCTGAGCTAGCGCGGTTGGGTAACGCGCTCGGCTTCGACATTTCGCGCGCACACGCCGCAGAGCTTGCACGGGAGGCGTCGCTTGATCGCATGCGCGCTCGCGCTTCCGAGGTGATTCCGAACGCGGGAGCAATCTGGAAGGATGACCAAGCCTTCTTGCGCGCGGGCAGCTTCGGCGAGTGGCGCGAACGTGCGGACGACGACCTCCTCACCGAGTACGCCGCCACCGTCGACGCGACCGTGTGTTCAGAGCTGGCTGCGTGGACACAGCAGGGTCGGCTCGCGTCTGGCGTCGACCCTTCCCATAGCTGACGCCTGATCCAGTATCGATCGGCATGGATGTTGCGGGTGTGGCTTTGCGGCTGTTGAGGCAGTTGGCAGGGTTGCGTTCATCGGGTCTGACTCATTGATCGGCCTGACCCTTCGGGTGTCCATGATCTGACCCGTCGGCCCGATGAACGCAGCTTTGTGATCGGCAAGCAACCGGTCCGGCGAACGGCAAAACGGGAGCGGGACAGGGGCACGGTCAGTCGTGTGACGCAATGACTTCCGCTATGCGCTCGTAGAGGCGTGCGAGACCGGCGGTTCTGGCGCGTTGGTCGAATGATCACGGGTATGAAGCCGCCGCGTGGGACGGCGACCTCCCGTTCAACGTGAGATACGTGCGTACGTGATCTTGTGGGTTGCGATGACTTCGACCGGCCGCGGGTCGGTCGAGTGTGCTGCCCGTCACGGTGTGGTTGGGTGTACGGCGTTGACGGCCCTCGGGTTCGATCAGCGTCGGTAATGCTGTCGAGTCTTGCCCTTGGTTCGAGACGGGTTCCATTGGCGTGCGGGCGTTGCCGATGAACATTTCGCATGGGCATGTCCGAGGAGTTGGCCGTCGGAGTCGAGCGCGCGCAAGCGGGTGATCCTCGAGGCTTCGACGCGTTGTTCCGCGCGTTCGGCGGCTCCGTCGCCGGCTATCTCCGCAGTCGCGGCGTCAGGGATCCAGATGGTGTGGCCAATGACGTGTTTCTCAGAGCATTTCGGACGATTCACACGTTCCGCGGTGACACCGAACGGTTCCGATCGTGGCTGTTCACGATCGCACACCACACCGCGATCGACGATGCCCGTCGCCGACATCGCCGGGTCCGGGAAGCACCGATCGAGAATGCGCCCGAGCCGGTCGGAGGTGATGTCGAAGCCGACGTCATGGCCCGCGTGGCACACGAACGCGTGCACGTCTTGCTGGAGGGCCTGTCGGCCGATCAGCGTGACGTGTTGGTGCTCCGCGTCGTCGCGGATCTCTCGGTCGATGACACCGCCGCGATCCTCGACAAGAGCTACGAGGCGGTCAAGGCGCTGCAGCGTCGTGGGCTGGCCGCCCTGCGGCGAGCACTGTCTGACCAAGAGGCAGTACCGAAATGAGCGACGACGGCGTTTACCCCCGTGAGATGAACGCACCGCACGACTTCGACGACGCCGCCGCTGAGGCCCTGGTCTCTGGGCACGGTCACGGCGTCGACTCGGGACTCGCCGACCTCGTCGGCGACATGCGCGTTGCGTACACCTCGCCACCGGCTCTCGGCGCAGAGCTCTCCGCTCTGATCGGCGTCGGACTCTCGCCAGCTCCCACGTCACCGTCCTCTCGGAGGTTCGAACGAATGCGTTCTTCAGTCATCGCCAGGGTCGGTGTCGCAACCGCAACGCTGGTGGCCGCGACCGGCGGTCTTGCCGTCGCCCACGCCCTGCCTGCGCCCGTCCAAGATGCTGCGTCCCACCTCGGCATCGGCGCACCCGCCCACCACAACGACCAGCACATCGCCGGCGTGGAACCGACGACGGTCGAACCGATCGCCGTGGACCCGACCGTGGCCACCGAGCCCGAAGAAACCACGGTCCCGGGTGACACCACCCCGACCACCGCGGAGCCCACCGACAACAACGGCAACGCAGCCGCGCCCGGGAACCACGACGCCAACGGCGACAACAACTCGTGCGACGCTCACAACGACGCCGTCGACCTGCAGGACGGCCCGGACGCGACCGACGCATCGACGGCGCCGGCGAACCCCGACCCGACAATGCCGTGCGTCCCGACAACCGACACAACCACGCCGCAATCGTCAGGCAGTCACGACAGCCACGGTGACAGCCAACTCAACAAAGGCGACGACACAACGGCGGCTACGACCGTCCCGAACGGCGACGGCCACGACAACAACACGTCGGCGGCGACCGTCCCGAACGGCGACAGCAACAGCTCTGGCGGCGGCGACCGCGGCTCGGGTTCCGGTGGAGGCAACTAGCCCAACACGACCCCCATGTGCATACCTGCTCGATGCGCCACGCCGGCCATTTGTGCGAGCGTGCTCGACGTCTACGAGGCAGCAGGGCGATCTCTCGTGGCCCTCATCGCCGCGTCGACCGATGCCGCGAGCTTTGGCGGCGTTTGCGGAGGAAAGGGCAGGACCGCGCTGACGTTGATTTCGCAGAGCACGTAGGTGTTGTCCCCTTCTGGCGTGGTGGGTCCGAGGAGGAAGTCGGCGTCCCAGAGCGCGGGTAGCGATTGAGCGTCGATGTCGAGCAGTGACCGCATGCCGGGGACCCATTCGGACTCGACCCGTGTTCGCAGGGCTTGAAGGCCTGGCTCCTCAGGCGGGTACATCGTCTTGTGTGAAGGCAGGCCGAAAATGTGCCGACTGATCGCGGCGTCGGCATTCGTGACGCTCGGCGGATTTGTCGGGTATTGCCGGGCGAACCCGACGACCTCGTCTTGGACGAGGTAGCAGCGGATGATGCCCTCAGTGATGCGCGGCTGGAACGGTTGGTCGATGAGGTGCCCGGTACGGTCCGCGTACGTGAAGTACTTCTCGCAGCGTCGTAGGAATTCGCGGAGAGGGATGTCTTCGGTTGCTTCGTCGCGAAGTCGCGCAGATTGCACGCGCACGACCGATTCCTCGATCGGCGCGTGAGGTCGGATCAGCTCCAGCTTTTGTACGCCGATCCCGCCGTTGCCGCGGTGCAGCTTCAGTACACGAGCTCCACCGGCTTGGAGCCGTAAGGGCAACCGTTCCCGAAGTTCATCGAGGCTCAGGTAGCGGTCGGTGTCGGATCCCCAGCCCAGCGTGCGCGTCTCGTACAACACGTCCTTGGTGCCCATCTTCAGGATGATGTCTGGATGGGCGCTCACCCACACCCCTGTGGATGCGATGTCGCGCAAGAGTGTGTCGAGCGTCGTGCGATCTTCACTACCCCTTATGGGATCGACCCACACCAACGCACCGTCGACGTCATCGAGCCGCTTCCGGACCGCGTTCGTCGATGCCTCGGAGTAGAGGATCACTTCGGTGGCGATACCAACGTGTTCCAGCGCGTCGAGTACTGGTCCCAGTCGTGACGTGCGGATTGCGGCTTCGTCTCGTCCCGCGTCGCCTCGACATACGACCGCTATCCGTGCCACGTCACAACCACCATGTCAGTTCCGGCCTTCAACGCTCATGGTGACCGTCACGATGCACATTCCGTTGCGCGATCGTCAATGACAACTTCGCCGGCAGCTCTACTCCTCCTGCGGCCGTCGCGGTGTGGGGAACCCTGATCTTGCCGGGTGCACGCGCATCGCGCAGGACCCGTCGGATATCGAGCATCGGTTGGCGGACCTGGGAGGCGAAGCGTTGTGGATAGGTGTCGATTTCGCCTGGCACGCCATATCGATCGTTGGCGGCGGTGTCGAGGTGCACGAAGGAGCCGAAGATACGGTCCCAAATGGTGAGGCTTGCACCGAAATTCTTGTTCGACGTCTCCGGAACGTGGTGTCGCCGGTGCAGCCGCGGCGTGACGAACACCGCCTCGGCCCATCGAAAGTTGATGCCGAGGTTGCAGTGGTCGAACACGCCGTAGACGGCGGCGAAGGCGACGGTCGGCGCGACCTGGGCGAGGGGGATCCCGATCAAGAACATCGCGATCTGACCGGGAACGAAGCGGAGCATGTTTTCGAACATGTGAGCACGCGCCTGCGCAAGTCCATCGAGTTGGAGGCTCGAATGGTGGACCTTGTGGAAGTTCCACAGCACGTTCGAGCGGTGAAGTCCTCGGTGGACGGCGTAGGAGATGAGATCGAACGCCAGAAACGCCACGGCGAAGCGTGCGACCGTCGGGAGGGCATTAATGCGATCTGCGACGGGCCTGAACGCGAGCTTCGAGATCTGCGGTTGGAGCACGAAGATCGAGACCGCAGTGATCGACACAGCAACGCCATACCAGGCGACCTCGGTAGTGAAGTACCGACGCCGCAACGGCAGCGCCCGGAAACCCAGGCGGGGAACGCGCTCGATGAGATCCGAACGACGCCGATGGGTGCTCCTGGCATTTCGAATGCCGCGGGAGCCGTCGACGCCTCGGATCGCTGTGTGGCGCAAGCTGCGGCGGCTCGGTGTCGCGCAGATCGTTGACGGGCTGGTCGCTGTGCCCGGCTCGGCAACCAACGTCGAGCAGATGGGCTGGGTCGTCAACGACATTCTCGACGCGGACGGCGAGGCACAGCTGTGGACGGCGCAGCTGAACTCCGCCAAGCAGGAGCGAGAGCTGGTCGGTCGTCTGAATCGGGAGGTCGCCGAGGCATATCGCGACTTGATCGAGGCGATCGAGGGTGCCGCCACAGGATCCGAGCCCGTCGGACGTCGTCAGCTTGACCGATTCAGTCGGGAGCTGCGCGACATCGTGCGACGCGACCACCTCGCAGCGTCCGGACGCGACCGCGCCGAGCGTGCGCTTGCTCGGCTGACTCGCGCCGTGGCCGCGGCGTGATGCGCTGGGTGACCCGTATCGGCTGTCATGTCGATCGCGCGGCGTGCGCTTGGTTGATCGTCCGTCACATCGACGCACAAGCCGCGTTCTCGTTCACCGACGACGAGATTCCCGAGGACGCGACTCCTTTCGACGTCATCGGCGTGGCACTTTCGCACCACGGTGAAGATTGCACGTTCGAGACGATGCTCCGCGTCTACGGACTCGACGATCCGGTGTTGTGGGACGTCGCTCGCATCGTCCATGAAGCCGATCTTGCCGTCACCCGCTACGTCGCACCCGAGGCCGGGGGACTCGATGTCGTGTGTCGCGGCCTCACCCTGACCCTTTCTGATAGCGAGATTCTGGACGTCACGCGCCCGATGTTCGACGGACTGTACGAATACCGCCGGCGCTCATTGCTATTCGGACGCGAGCCTGCATGAAGACGCTGTCTCGCCGCTCCATCGACCACCGAAGTTCCGCGAGGAGACGCTCGCGAACGCGAGCATTCGCGCCTTGCGACGCCCCATCACGAACGCCATAACTGTGACCTACGAGCGCTTCTTGCTCGACTTCCGAGCCTTGCCCTTTTGTTTTTTGCCCGGAGGCCCTCCGGGACTTCCCGACGGCGTGCTCGCATCGCCCGGCTTCTTGGCTTTGCCCATGGTTGCAGCCTACGGCGGCTGGGCCACTGTCGAAAGCGAGGGAGGCCCGGATTGGCCGCCAACCGGCGTCTCGGTCTGGTCTGGCTTCGGTACCTCGATGGCGCAGTCGACGTGGGTGTGACCACTGCGGTCTTGCATGGGACTTTGGGCCACGCGGCAACGAGCACACATTGCCGATGCAGGGTGGCGAGTCGTGAGGACAGGGACAAGGAGGTGCATCATGACCGAGCGCGAGAAGCTCATCGCGTTCTTGAGCAACGTCGACGAGCCAGACGGCGGAGGCGCCACCGTGTTCGAGGTCGCGGCGATGCTCTCCGAAGTCGTTGACGAGTACCAACATCGACCGCAAGCCACCTTGGGTCACGCTTCCGCGTGAGCGCTGTGGTGGAGTGTGCAGTACGCAACACGTGTGCCGGCCCTGTCAGAAAGGAGCCTTATGGCTCTAACCTGGCTCGCGGCCCGCTGCGAGAGTCCGTCGAAAAAGGGAGTCTCATGCGCCAGATCGACCGGTACTTCTTCGCACGGTGCGTCCGGTGATGCCGCCCGTCGACCTTCGCCACGTTGAGATCCACGGTCATCGGGTCGCTTATCGCATGGCCGGGTCGGGACCTGTGATCGTCCTCATTCACGGCATGGCGGGAAGCTCTGCGACCTGGCAATCAGTGATCCCGCTGCTCGCCGAACGGTTCACGGTCATCGCCCCCGACATCGTCGGTCACGGCGTCTCCGAAAAGCCGCGCACCGACTACTCACTCGGAGCGTTCGCGAGCGGGGTGCGCGATCTCATCTTGGCGCTCGGACACGAGAGCGCG
>JBBSFB010000104.1:0-9680 GCA_038239145.1 Acidimicrobiia bacterium | reverse complement strand
GTTGCGACGATGCCGAGCTGCTCCAGCGCTCGAGGACGCGATCCCTCGATCACGATGTCGGCCCGGGAGAGCAGCCGGCGCAGGACCTCGATGTCTCTGCTCGCTCGAAAGTCGAACGCGACGCCTTCTTTTCCGCCGTTCAAAAGGTCGAAGAAGTGGGCCGAGCCGCTCCGGGACCCGTCCGGCCGGTTGCGGGCTTCGACTTTGATCACGCGCGCGCCCAGCTTGCCCAAGATGTGCGAGCACAGCGGGCCTGCCCACAGCGACGAGAGATCAACGACGATCATCTCGTCGAACGGGCGAGGCCGCGCGCTCCCGGACACTGTCGTCCTGGACACCGGCGTCGTCATGTTGTCGCCGGGGCGCGTCTGTTGGCCGAGCGGAGCGACGGGCATACCGAGAAGTCGCGCCCGTGTCACGAGATCGGCACACGCTTGCCCGTGCGCTCGGGCCTCTACTTCTGGCCATGGATCTTCGCTCAACGCGCCCAGTTCCAACCAGGCCGGAACGCTCTCTACGTCCTCCTCGCGAGCTAACGACACCGCGATCCACCCGTCGGCGGCCTGCACCAGACGCGTCGCTCCGCCGCAGCTGACCGCGCCGAGCCGTCCGTATCCCGCCAGGGCCGCGCGGTCGCACAGCATCTGCATCGGGTTCAGCTCGAGCTCGGCGCCACCTGCCGCCGCTCGTTCCACGAGTGCCGTCGCCAGCTGCGTCAGTCCGGGCACCAGCAACGCGGGCGGCCCGAGGGGTGGTTGACCGGGGCGGCCCGTGAGCGCCATTGCGCCGCTCTCGGCCCAGACGGCAAGGGAATCCACATCATCGAGCCGCATCATCGACCAGCTTCGCGCCCCGCCGTACAGTCGGTCGCATGGTCGATGGCCTGCCCGGCGACGAGTTCGTAGCCATCCTTCGCGCCCCCGCGGCGGTGGAAGCGCTGCTCGCGCTCGACTCTCCCCTGCTGGTCGTCGATCTCACGGCCGTCAACGCCAAGGATGCCGTCGAGGTACGCGCAGTTTGCGCTGCCCTGCCGCTCGTGGTCGCGGGCATAGGTTCGCCCGATCTGCGCGGTGGCCCCGCCGCCGCTCTCGTCGACGTGATCCTCGAACCTGACGCGGCGGAGCTGCCACGGATCACCGCCATGGTGAACAACCATCCGCACGCCGCGACCGCGCTCGCCCTGCTCCTGCGGGACGCGCCGCGACGCTCGGTCGAGCACGGCCTCATTGCCGAGTCGGCCACGTATTCGATGCTGCAAGCGGGTCCGGAGTTCGCGGCCTGGCGCGCCGCGCGCCCGAGGCGACAGCGTTCGTCCGACGACCGATCACCGCTTCACCTCGAACGACAGGGCGACGTGCTGCACATCACCCTGACCCGACCGGCCGCACACAACGCGCTCAATACGCAGATGCGCGACGCGCTGTACGAAGCGTTGCTCCTCGCCGCCTCCGATCCCGAAATCCGTGTGCTCCTCGACGGCGAGGGCCCGTCGTTCTGCGCCGGCGGCGATTTGGACGAGTTCGGCACGCGGGCCGATCCCGTATCCGCGCACTTCGTCCGTCTCCGACGAAGCATCGGACGCTTACTCGCCTCGATGACCGACCGCGTCGAAGCGGTCGTGCACGGCGCGTGCGTCGGCTCCGGACTCGAGCTCCCAAGCTTCGCAAGTCGCGTCGTTGCCCGACCCGACGCCCGCTTCGGGCTACCCGAAGTCGGGATGGGTCTCATCCCCGGTGCGGGCGGGACCGTGAGCATCACTCGACGAGTTGGCCGCCACTCGGTCGCGTACCTCGCGCTCTCCGGCGACACCATCGATGCAGAGACCGCGCTCGACTGGGGACTCGTAGACGAGGTCAGCGACGAAGTCCCGGCGTGGTCCGCGAGCAACTAGCTGCGCATGTACGCACCGCCGGAAATGTCGACGATCGCTCCAGTGATGCGCGCCGCGCGATCTGACGCAAGGAACACCACGGCCTCTGCGACGTCGTCGGTACAGGTGGGCGAAGGCAGAAGCCCGGTCACCCCGGACCGCTCGAGGATTTCGGGGTGATCGTGAACGAACTTCGTTCCGGCGACGACACCGAGAGCCACGGTCACTGCCCGAATATTGTGCGGTCCCCCCTCGTGCGCGCACGCGCGAGTCAGCACGTTGAGGCCGCCCTTCGTGATCGCGTATGGCGCCTCGATGCCCTCACCGCCAACATCGACCGCGTAGCTGCTGATGTTCACGATCACGCCTCCGCCGGAGTCACGCATGCCCGGCATCGTCGCCCGGCAGAGGTACCACGGACCGGAGAGG
This sequence comes from Acidimicrobiia bacterium, assembly GCA_038239145.1. Taxonomy (GTDB): domain Bacteria; phylum Actinomycetota; class Acidimicrobiia; order IMCC26256; family PALSA-610; genus PALSA-610. The sequence continues at coordinate 7,381 of JBBSFB010000104.1, read as the reverse complement.
TTCACGCGCACGCACCAATCCCAGTCGTCCGGGTCATAGTCGAAGATGCTTCCGACCACGTTGATGGCCGCGTTGTTCACAAGGATCTGTACCGGTCCCAGTGTGCGGTTGACTTCGTCGACGACGTGGTCGACCTGGGCGCGATCACCGGCGTCCAGGGCGTAGCCGACGATTTCGGTGTTGGGGAAGTCGTGCGCCATCGCCTCGGCGACCTCGGCCGTGCGGCGTACGTGGACGTCTGTGACGACGACCCGGGCGCCGGCCGCGGCCAGGCGGCGCGCGATCGCCTGACCGGTTCCCTGCCCGGCGGCGGCGGTAACGAGTGCCACGCGTCCACCAAGATCTTCACCGGTCATGAAACCTCAGATCACAAGATGACGACACAATCAGACAGATGATAGACCTTTGTTCCATGGGCCCCGAGGTCTCCGACGAAGAACTCGTCAACCGCTTTCGCGAAGACCGGGTCGACCACGACAACGCTGCGTTCTACCGAGGCCGACTCGACCATCAACTGCGCCTCAACCGCTGCACGGATTGCGGAACCTGGCATCATCCGCCGAAGCCGATCTGTCCCCGATGCTGGTCCGGCAACGTCGTTGCGACCCCGGTCAGCGGCGCCGGAACAATCTTCCTCTCCGTGTTCCTGCACCAGGGTCCGCCGGCGGAGGGAGTCGACTACTCGACCCCGTACCCGGTCGTCACGATCGAGCTCGATGAACAAACCGGTCTGCGCTTCACGAGCACAGTTGTCGATGCGCCGAACGACACCATCCGCATCGGCGAACGCGTCGCGCTCGACTGGATCGAGCGCGATGGCGCACCCGTGCCGGTTTTCCGGCTCGCGCCCGGACCCGGAGCGTGATCTCCGCGCGGAATCCCATGAAGGATCGCGTCGCGATCGCCGGCGCGGCAACGACGGGCTTCATTGCGCAGAACACCGCCCGAAGCCAGGCATCGCTGGCCGCGGAGGCCTGCGTGAAGGTGTTGCGAGATTGCGGGCTCACGGCGACTGACGTCGACGGACTGTGCGGATCGATGCCCCAAGCATCGGTCATGCAGTCGACACTCGGCATTCCGGCAGTGACGTGGTTCGCGAACCCGATCATTCCCTTCGTGAACCAGATCGCCGCCGCTGCGAGCGCAGTACACAGCGGCATGTGCGATCTGGTGCTCGCATATCACGCCGCGTATCGCCTTCCGTGGAACACGCTGTCATCCTTGAAGGACCCTTTTCGACGAGGAGCGGTGATCGGTGCCGACACAGGCGTGTCGCGCGCGCCGGAAACCATCGCCGGAGCAGTGGGTTACACGGCGTGGGCGTCGCGCTACATGTACGAGTACGACGTTCCGAAGGAGCACTTCGGTCGGATCGCGATCAATGACCGCGCAAACGCGGCGAAGAACCCTGCAGCCGCGCTCCGAGATCCAATAACGATGGACGACTATCTCGCCGCCCGCATGATCCGATGGCCGCTCTGCCTGCTCGATATGGACGTTCCCGTCGACGGCGCCGACGCGTTCATCATCACGACGACCGAACGAGCACGCGACCTTCCACGCCCACCCGTCCTTATCAACGCGGTCGCGCTGGGCACGATCGACAAGAACGAAGAAGATCAAACGCCGGGGCTTGAACGGCACGGGCAGCACGTCGTCGTCGAATCACTGAAGGCGAAGAGCGACTTCTGGATCGACGATGTCGACGTTTATTTTCCCTATGACGGATTCACGATCATCACGTTGAACTGGATCGAAAACGCCGGATGGTGTGCGCCGGGCGAAGCGGGCGAGTTCATCCTCGAGCACTGGGACGACCGCACCAACCGCATCATGATCAACGGCCGCATTCCGGTGAACCCGCACGGGGGTGCCCTCTCGGAGGGTGCGACCCAAGGATCCGGGCACATCAGAGAAGCCGTCCATCAGCTTCAGGGCCTCGCTCACGACAGACAGGTGCACGACGCGCGACATGCCATCGTCACTGCGGGCGGCTTCTTTTTCAACGCCCAGGGCATGACCCTGCGACGCGGGTAACAGCATGAGTCTCGTACGCTGGATGTTCCATGCCACGGCGGTCGTCGTCGATTACGCCTCGGCGACGGAATCGCTAAATCGCCTCTTCGGATGCGTCCCATTGCACGACACGGTGGACGACTCCCCCGGCGTGCAGCGCCGGGGCGGCATGACGTGGATCGGCGACAACTCCATCGAGATCGCCCAACCGCTCGCCGCCGACTCACCGGGGGGCAGGTTCTTGGCTCGAACGGGCGGCGGAATGCACTCCCTCGCCCTGCAGGTCGCCGACATCGAGGCGACCCGGAAACATCTCCAGGGTCTGGGCGTCCGCATCGTCTCGGAACCACTTGACGGAATCCTTTTCACGAACCCGTCCGACACGTGCGGCCTGCTCATCGAGTGGTCCGCAGTCGAGGCGAGCGAAGACCCCCGCTTCGGCGGGATCATGCCGAAGCCGAAAGGGACGCCGATCGCTCCTGCGATCGCTTTCGCGTTCGTCGGGGCCGTCGTCGACGACCCCGAGACGGCGGCCGTCCAGCTTGCTCGGATCCTCGACACGGCGGCGCGGCCGGTCCCAGGCGACGACCCGCGTGCTCCGTCGGTCGCGCTGCCACTCGGCGATTGCACGCTCGCGCTGTTCGAATCGCGTGCACACGAGCGGGCCGGGGCGCGGTCCATGGGGCTGCTCGTCGACGACCTCGACGCGTGCGCCGACCGCCTCAACCGCGAAGGCGTCCCCCGAGCGTGGAAGGCAGACTCGATCGCGGCGCTCGACGCGACCGCGACGCCAATACCCCTGTTCATCACCGACACGCTCTTGCCGGGCGACCCTCGACGCTGAGCCCGGATGCCGCTCCCCCACCCGCGAGCGGACCGATGTCTCAGCGCCGGGATTGGCGAAGTCGCTCGAGGTCGTCGCGCAGTGCGCGTCGCAACAGCTTTCCGGTCTCGGTGTGCGGTAGCGAGTCGCGGAACTCGACCACGACGGGCACGCGAGACGATCGCAGGCGGTCCCGCACGAACGACTGCAGCTCGAGTTCGCTGACGCTCGCGCCGGGGTGCAGAACGACCGCCGCGGCGACGGCCTCGCCCCATTCGTCGTCGGCAATGCCCGTCACTCCCGCTTCGCCGACAGCGGGGTGCCGAAGGAGTTCGTCCTCGATCTCGCCCGGTGACAAATTCTCACCACCGCGCACGATCACGTCGTCCAACCGGCCCTCGACGAAGAGGAACCCGCTGGCGTCGAGGTGGCCGCCGTCGTTCGTCAGGAACCAGCCGTCTACCGTCAGCGCGCTGCGGCCGACGTACTCGCCGGCGATCTGCTCGCCCCGAACACAGATCTCACCAGTCACTCCCGCGGGTACGGGCTTTCCGTCCGACCCCCGGATCTCGAGCTCGAGCGACGGCAGCGGACGCCCGACCGAACCCAGACGCTCGCGTACGGCCCGGTCGCCGCTGCTTTTTGCGATCTGATGCTCCTCGGAGCCGAGCACGGCAATCGTCGAGCTGGTTTCGGTGAGACCGTACGCGTTGACGAACCCGACGGCGGGAAGCAGGTCCATGGCGCGCTCGATGACCGGTCTCGGCATCCGTCCGCCGCCGTACGACAGATGGGCGAGTGCGGGTAACGCTTGGCCGCTTTCTTCGAGCGCGTCGAGTATCCGGCCGAGCATCGTCGGTACGACCATCGCATGCGTTACCGCCTCGGCGCGTGCCAGTCGCACCCATGCGTGCGGGTCGAACTGCGGCAGATAGACCAGGCGGCGACCGGCGTAGACGTTGGAGAGAATACTGGCGATCCCTGCGATGTGATACGGCGGGACGGTGACAAGCGCCGCTTCGTTTTCGTCCGCCGCCATGAATTCGACCGTCGCTAAGACATACGCGACCAGATGACGATGGCGGAGCAGCGCAGCCTTCGGTTCACCCGTCGTCCCGCTCGTGAACAGCCACACCGCGACGGCATCGGGGTCGGACTCGACGACGACCGCCGGACTCTTCTCCGTCAGACACCCGACTAGCTCATCGCGGTCCAATGCGTAAAGCCCCGGGTGGAGCGCCGCATGCTTCGCGGCCTCGTCCGCCGCGACCACGAGCGCGGGCGCCACCCGATCGAGCAACGAACGCAGACGTTCACTCGCCAGCCGATAGTTCAGGGGTGCGAACGGAACTGAGGCGATACCGCTGCCGAACAACAGTGCCGGAAGTGCGTCGGAGTTGAGATCGACGAGCGCGACGCGGGCTGCGTCCGATTCCCGGACGAGTGTGGCGACACGTCGGGCCGTGTCGAGGAGCGTCCTGTATGTCATGCCACCTTGGGCCGACCCGACCGCGACGCGGTCGGCCATCCCGTCGGCGGCCATCTCCAACAACAGGGCAATGTTCACTCGTGGCCGTCCTTGATCGCGGACACGACCAAGGGCCAAATCGCAGGGTCCGAGCCGTACGTCGCATAGAGCGTGATCCGATCCGCAACCGGACTCCAGCGATGTCGAAGCGCCTTCCCTACCGCCTCCGGCTCGCCGACGACTGCGAAGGTGTGCAAGAGCTCATCATCGATCGCGTCGCCCATCTCCGACCAACGCCCGGCCTTCGACAGTTTCGTCAGCTCAGGTTGTAGATCGCCCCAACCGTGCAGTTCCAGGACCGGTCGGTACGCGGGTGTTGACGCGTAGAACGCGATCTGATCCTTGGTGCCCTTGATCGCCATGGCGAGTTCACCTTCGTCGCGACCGGTACACGTGAATGCGGGTCCGGCGATGACGAACCCGTCAAGAGATGGCTTGCCTGCCTTCGCCCGGCCCCGGACGAGTGCTGGCAGCGTGACCTCGTGCATGTAACGGTCGGTGGTGAACGGGTGGAAGAAGAAGCCGTCACACACCTCGCCGGCGACCTCGGTCATGCGCGCACCAACTCCGGCCACGTACACGGGCGGCGGACCGTACTCGTGGGGCTCGGGCGAGAAGAACGGTGTCATCAGCGTGTGCGTGTAGTACTCGCCCCGAAAGTCGAGTCCGTCACCGCTCTGCCAGCACGACCAGATTGCACGCAGTGCGAGGACCAGCTCGCGCATTCGCGCGGCCGGATGCGACCACGGCATGGAGAAGCGCCGCTCAATGTGCGGCTTCACCTGCGAACCGAGTCCCAGCACGAAACGACCTCGTGAATAGGCCGCGAGATCGAACGCCGCGTTCGCGAGGGTCATCGGCGAACGTGCGAAGGCGATCGCGATGGCGGTACCAATCGTGAGGTGCTCGGTCGCCTCGGCAGCCTGGAGGACCTGAAGAAAGGGCTCGTGCTTCGTCTCGCCGACCCAGAGGCCGTCGTAACCCTCCGCTTCCAGCGCGGCGGGGCGACCTTCGTCGATCCGATCGACTTCGTCAGTGTCGAATCGACCAGCATGCAGCCCTCCACAGATGCTCCCTGCGAATGCGATGATGCATCACGAGCTGGGAACGGTTCCGCGGCCGAGATACCGCTCGAACATGTCGGACTCGAGCAACTGGCTCGGCGCGCCGTCGAAGGCGATTCGCCCGCGTAGGAGGACGTACGCGTGGGTCGCCATGCTCAACGCCCGATGTACGTACTGATCGACGATGAGCAGTGACGCGCCGGTGGCGGCGAGGCCTTCCAAGAAGCAGAAGATCTGATCGACGATGATGGGCGCGAGTCCGAGCGAAGCCTCGTCGACGAGCACGAGCTTCGGGCTGCGGACATAGGCGGCCGCCATGGCGAGCATCTGTTGTTCACCGCCGCTCATAGTTCCGGCGCGCTGATCGAGTTTTCGGGCCAACATGGGGAAGGACTCGATCGCGCGCTCGATTGACTCGCGTTCGGTGCCCCGCACGGATTGCATCACGATGTTGTCGCGGACACTGAGGCCCCGAAACACGCCTCGGCCCTCCGGGATGAGGCAGAGACCGGCCGCGAACCGCTTGTGTGGGCTTCGGCGCGTCACATCAACGCCCCCAAGGCTGACGGTGCCGGTCGTGGCGGGCAGAAAGCCCGAAACCGTTCGCAGGAACGTCGACTTTCCCGCGCCGTTCGGCCCGAGCAGCGCGGTGATACTCCCGGCCGGCACCGTGAGCGACACGTTTCGCAACACGACCGTTCCGTCGTAGCCGCTCGAAAGTCCCGCGACCTCCAGTGCCGGGTGCGCGGCGGAAGATGTGCTTGCGTCGACGTCGATCGCGTTCATGCCGGGGCCAATCTCTCCGGCATCCGGGTCGGCGCGTTCGTCACTTCGTCCGAGCCCAGGTATGCGGCCTGAACGGCCGCACTCTGAGCGATCTGTTCCGGAGTTCCCCGGAAGATCATCTTGCCGAAGTCGAGGACGTAGACGAAGTCGCAGATCCGCATGACGAGATCCATGTCGTGCTCGACCAGCAGAATTCCGACACCACGCTCGGCTACGACTCGTTGCAAGAGCACGCCAAAGCGGGCGGTTTCCTCGACATCGAGTCCGGACGACGGCTCGTCGAGTAGCAACATGTCGAATGGGCCCGCCAGGCAACGGGCCAACTCGACCAGGCGCCTCTGACCTGTCGACAGCGCGCCCGCCTGCTGTTCGGCGATGTCGGCGATGCCGCACAGGTCGAGCGCGGTCCAAGCCTCGGACTGCGCCATACGCCATTCGGAACGCCGCGCCGCCAACTGGGTTTGCACGCGCGCACCCGCTTGAGTCGCCTCGCGGCCCAACGTCACGTTCTCGAGCACGCTCATCGTCTCGCACATCTCCATCCGCTGGAATGTGCGCCCGAGCCCGGCTCGAGCGCGCGCGGCCGGTGCGGCGCGTGTCACGTCACGGCCGTGAAGGATTACGTGTCCGCGGTAGCGGCGATTGAGGCCGCTGCACGCGTCGAACGTCGTCGTCTTTCCGGCGCCATTCGGTCCGATGAGCCCCGTGACGCGCGCACGCGGCGCCTCCAAGCTGATGCCGTCCACGGCTGTGAGTCCTCCGAAGCGGACCACGAGGTCGCGTACTTCGATCCCCACGCCGCTGGTAGCGGCGGGTCGAGGCGCAGAATCGGCCACGGGAGGACGCAGGTGTGGACGACGCCCGCCGAGTCGGTCGAGGAAGCGCGTCGCGCTTGTCGGCATGGAGACGTGTCGACCCCGCATGGCAACGACGACGGCCGCGACGCCGAACATTGCGTTGAGCCAATCGTTGGTGTGCGCGCCGGTGATGTACCCCGGGATCACCGCCGCGACGGCCGGGACGAGGGCGTACCACGGCTCCGCGAACGGCGCTATCGCCAGCATTGCGAGGAGAACGAGTGAGAAGAACGGCAGATAAAAGCCGTCACTGCCGACGGCATACCCACGGGTGACTCCGAGCAGGGCTCCGGCGACCGCAGCGAAG
>JBBSFB010000103.1:0-9746 GCA_038239145.1 Acidimicrobiia bacterium | reverse complement strand
TGATCTCGACGGTCGGTCGTCCGCGACGTGCCATATTCATCCTCCGATGTTGGTCGACAACACCAGACGAACACGGGCCCAACCGCGAAAATTCCCGATCAACCAAGATTTCTTGGCCGAACAGCCTTCCAGGACACTAGCGAGGCGCGCGCTCGAGCGCGCCGGCTGGCAAGTGCGCGAAGCCGACAACGGACGAGTGGCACTCGACGCGATCGCGCTCGACACCCCTTCGCTGATCATCCTCGATCTCATGATGCCCGAAATGGACGGTTTCGACTTCGTCGCGTCCCTGCACGAGCGACCCGAATGGCGCGACATCCCGATCATCGTGGTCACATCCATGGACGTGTCGGCCGCCGACCGGGCGCGTCTCGGCGGCGGCGTGGGACGGATCTTGCAGAAGGGCGACTACTCGATGACAGACCTGATCGAGGAGATTCGCCGCATCGTCACCGTCAAGACACGGATGACTCACTGATGGCGCGCATTTTGTTGGTCGAAGACAACGAGATGAACCGTGACATGCTCTCGCGGCGCCTCACCAAGCGCGGCCACGAGGTCTCGATGGCCGTCGACGGCGCGCAAGGTGTTGCCATGGCCCGAGTCGACAAGCCGGACCTGATCCTCATGGACATGAGCCTTCCCGTGCTGAGCGGCTGGGACGCAACGATCGCGCTCAAAAGGCACGAGCAGACGAGCTCGATCCCCGTGCTGGCATTGACCGCGCACTCCATGTCGGGCGATCGGGAGCGGGCCATTGCCGCCGGCTGCGACGACTTCGACACCAAACCGATCGACCTCCCCCGCCTGCTCGAGAAGATCGAGAAGCTCCTCGCAACATGAACCGAGCCGTACTCATCTGCAGCACTCTCGACCGCCGGCTCGATCACAGGTGTCCCAGAACGCTCGCTGGCCACGACGCGACAACCATCCTCGATGTGCCGATCTGGGGCGCGCGACCACCCTCAACCCGATCGGAGTCGACGACTCGTTCGCGGCGCCTCGTCGGCGCGTCTTCCCAAGCAGGTAGCGCCTTCCAACACCCCACCGGTTCGCGGAGGTCGCTTTGCCGACGAGTCGACGGCACCGCAGCACTCGTCTGGTCACAACAGTTGCCTGATTCTCGCGGCCTGCCCGCGGCCTGGTGGCGTCCTCAGGGTACGCTTTGCCTGGTCAGAGCCCTATTCGGTTGGTGTCCGGCGTACAGGCCGACTCGTCACCACCAACCGGCCGACGCCCACTTTCGCGGATCGATGGGGACCAAGAAACTCAACCAGCCCGTCGTCCGGAGTTCGGGCAACCGCCGAAATGTGGCTCTTGACCGGGGTGTGAGCCGCCGATCACTAGGGCATGTGCAGCGCCTGTACGTTGGCCGGCATGACGCGGGGGGAGCGAGCGGCTGAGCGTTCGCGCGTGGGCACGGCCGAGGCCGACCACAACCCCCTGATCCGCCTCCGCAAACGCCTCGCCACCACCCAGTACGGCCGGCGGGCCCTGGGTTCGCTGCACGGTGTTCGCACCGACGAGCCCGTGTTCGGCGTCACCTTCGACGATGGTCCCGACCCCGACGTCACGCCCCGGGTCCTCCAACTGTTGGCCGAGCGCGACTCAGCTGCGACGTTCTTCATGCCCGCCGCCCACGCCCTCGCCCATCCGGTGCTCGCCCGGGAGGTCGTCGCCCGGGGCAACGAGGTCGGCGTCCACGGATTCGACCACACCCGCATCACGGAGCTCTCCCCCGCCGGCGTCCGCAACGAGACGACGCGAGCCCGGAGCGAGATTCGCCGGATCGTGGGTACGAATCCCCACTGGTTCCGGCCACCCTACGGAGCCCAGAACATTCGGACCTTCCTGGCCACTCGGCTCCAGGGGATGGATGTGGCGGTGTGGGCGGTCGACCCTAGCGACGCCCTGACCACCACGGGCTTTGCCGTGACCTCGATCGAGCCCGGTTTGGTCACGATGCAGGCTGCGGGCGAGGAGATCTCTCTGCGGGCCGGCACCATTCTTCTTTTGCACGACACTCCTGCGGCCGATGACTTACACGACGGTGCGACGCGCAAGATCGATCTGATCGAACAAATCCTCGACGGGATACGTGCCAGCGGCGGACGAACCGTGACGCTGAGTGAGCTTCTCCGTCGGGGAATTGCCGATCGGCGCATCTGGCGCTCGCCGGGCTACTAGACCGGAAGCGTTGATGCAGGAGAACGGAGCCGCACACGAGACGCCGGTCGGTGATCCGGCAACGGCCGGCGACCGCCGGTCGTCGGTCGGCATCTGCGTGCTCACGTACAAACGCAACCGCCAGCTGTTGGCGTTGCTCCGCGGGATCGCCAAGCTCGAGTCACCGAACGCCGACGTGCGCGTCGTCGTGGTCGACAACAACCCCGACGGCGACGCGCAGACCATCGTCGAGGAGTTTCGGAAGTCGTGGGCGGACGCCGGGCACTCGTGGCCCGTCGACTACGTGCCCGAACCCCAGCGCGGTATCGCGCGCGCCCGCAACCGGGCCGTGGCCGCGTGCCGGGAGACCGACTTCGTCGCCTTCGTCGACGACGACGAGGTCCCGGAACCCGATTGGCTCGTCTCGCTCTTCGACGTGCAGGCGTCGACCAACGCCGACGTCGTCGTCGGACGCGTGCTCTCCCGCTTCGACACTCCTCCGCCCAACTGGGTGCTCGCGGGCGGGTTCCTCGAGTTGCCGCGCCGCGCGACCGGGACCCGGGTCAATTGGGCCCTCACCGGCAACGTGCTCATCGCCCGGCATCTGCTCGATCGCTACTCGCCTCCATTCGACGAGCGCTTCAATCTCTCCGGCGGCGAGGACACGCATTTCTTCATGCGTGCGAACGACGACGGCGCGGTAATGGTGTCGGACGACGACGCGATCGTGTTCGAGGACACGCCTGCCGACCGCACCACCTGGCGTTCGATCATGCGGCGCGAGTACCGCCGCGGGAACACACTGAGCCTCTGCATGCTCGACCTGCACCCGAGCCTCATCCGTCGCGTGCGTCGAGTCGGCCAGGGCGGGTACCGGCTGCTGCAGGGGCTGGGGTTGCTGTTTCTCGTTCCCGTGGTCGGTCGGGGCAACTATTACCGGGGCGTGCACCGTTTGTGCCTCGGCGCCGGGCTCCTCACCGGATTGCTCGGGTTGCGGTACGAGTCGTACACGCACGAGCGTCCCGACCTCGCCAAAGTGCACCGCGACTCCTGAGCGTCAGAACTTCTTGCCGGCCGCCAGCGTGAACGGCGAATTGGCGATGAGCGTCCCGTTCGAATCGGCGTTGGTTGCCTGCGCGGTGTAGATCGGCGTGCTCGTCGTGACGTTCGCGACCGTGCCCGCGGTCATCGAGCCCAGCGTGATCACCATCGTGTGCGTGCTCGCCGTCCATGCGATCGTCGACCGGGTGCCCGTCGTGTTGCCCTTGAACGTCGCCGCGACGCTGACGTAGGACGGCGATCCGAGGTTGAGCGAGCCGAAGTTGAACGGACACGTCGCGCTGTTGACCGTGATCGTGTCGTTGGTCGAGTTCGCGACCGAGACCGTCACGTCGTTCAGCCCGACGAGGCTCTGGTTGTTGGTGTCGCCCGTCGTCCAAGCCGAGCAGAAGCTGCTGACCTTCATCTGATCCGAGTACACGACGGTGATCGAGTCGCCCGCGCCGATCGTGCCCGCCGTTCCGGTTCCGTTCGCGAGCGTCACGCTCGAGATGACGGGGGCGATGGTGAGGCTGAAGCTCTTCGAGACGGTGCCGCCCGCGCCGTCGGTGAGGGTGACGACCACTGTGAAGATGCCGCTCACAGTCGGCGTACCCGAGAGCACGCCCGTGCTCGAGTTGAGCGACAGGCCCGCGGGAACGCCGGTTGCCGACCATACGTACGGAGCAGTGCCGCCCGTCGCCGCCAGCGTCACGGTGTACGCAACGCTCGTCCTTCCGGCGGTGAGGGGCGAGGCGGTGGACATGACAGGCGCGGCCGCGACGACGAGCGACACGCTCTTGGTCGCGGTCTTGCCGACCGCGTCGGTGACGGTGAGCCCGATGGTCGTCGTGCCCGCCGCGGTCGGCGTTCCCGAGAGCACGCCGGTGCTCGTGCTGAAGGTGACGCCCGCCGGCAGCGGTGTCGCCGCCCACGTAAAGGGCGCGGTCCCGCCGGCAACGGCCATCGTCGCGCTGTACCCGACCCCGACATCACCACCGGGAAGGGGTGTCGCGGTCGAGACCGACGGCAGCACCGAGATCGTCAATGAGAGCGTCGTGTTGTCGGTCGCGCCCGCGCTGTCGGTGAGCGTGATCGCGACACTGAACCCGCCACTGGCGGTCGGCGTCCCCGAGATCACACCCGTGCTCGCGTTCAACGACAATCCGGCGGGCAGGCCCGTGGCCGCCCACGTGTAGGACGCGGTACCGCCCGAGGCGGTGAGCGTCCGGTTGTACACGACGGTCAGATCACTCCCCGGCAACGCGACCGTCGTTATCGACGGCCCGGTGATGACAACGAGCGAAAGGGTCTTCGTTCCCATGACGCCCGCGGCGTCGGTCAGCGTGATCGCCACAGGGAACGTGCCGCTTGCAAGCGGCGTGCCCGAGATTACGCCGGTACTCGCGTTGATCAGCAGACCCGACGGGAGACCGGATGCGAACCAGGCGTACGTGGCCGTCCCACCCGTTGCCGCGAGCGTCGTGCTGTACGCCAGCGTTGTCTCTCCGCTGGGGAGCGACGCGGTCGTGATCGTCGGGACTGGGGCGATGACGAGGGAGAGGTTCTGGGTGTCGATGGCGCCGGCCGCGTCAGTGAGCTTCGCAACGACGGCCGCGGTGCCCGCGGTGCCGTTCGGCGTGCCGGTGATCGCACCGGCCGTGCTCATCGTGAGCCCGCTCGGCAGGCCCGTCGCCGACCACGTGTACGGCGTGGTCCCGGCCGTTGCCGCGAGCGACGCGCTGTAGGGGTCGGTGAGCTCGCCGTTCGGCAACGCCGTGGTCGAGATCGACGGCGCCGTGACGATGTTCAAGACGAAGCTCTGGACGGCGGGGTCGTCGCCGAGGGCATCCGTCAGTGTGACGGTCGCCGATCCGGGCGCGACCACGGTCGGTGTGCCGGAGACGACTCCAGTCGTGGGGTTCAGCGTCATGCCGGCAGGCATTCCGGTGACGGACCAGTTGGGATTGCCGTCGCCACCGTTGGCGATGAGTGTGAGGTTCGGATACGGGCGGTTGACGGTCCACGTCGACGGTGGGAACGTCGGCGCGCCGATCGACAACGGGGTCGGCGACGGCGCGCCGATCACCAATCCACCGCCGCCCGAGAGAAGGATCGTCTGGACGACGACTGCCGTGATGACCGGCGCCTGCGCGCCGCCGTCGACGCTCAATTTCGCCTTTGGCCCGTACAACGTTCCGTTGAACCGGATCGTGCCACCCCTCGAGAAGCTGATCACCGACGTGTCGTTGGCCGCCTGCCAGACGACCATTCCGGCCCATGCGCCCGTGCTCGACGCCGTCAGGGTCACGTTGGCGCCGCCGTCGATCGAGAACACACCGCCGGTCATGTAGATCAAGACGCCGCCCGCCGCGGTCTTCACCGTGGCGCCGTTCCCGATGTGGACCCCGGCTTGCATGATGTACACGCCGGTCGCGAGCGTGCAGACGGCACCGGAACCCAGCGAGAACTGGCCGGCAAAGACGCCCGGCTGCGCGTTCTGCGCTGCCAGCGGTCCGGTGCAACCGGTCCCGGCGGGGCGGCCGATCGGTGCGGGCGGGGCGAGGCTGGCGTACGGGTCGCCGAAGGCGGGCGAGTACGTCGACGTAACCGGACATATCGGCCCGCTGCGATCGTTCACGCACGTGCCGCGGCCGAGCGCCCCGTTGTCGAGGATCGACGTGCCGCCGGCCTGGTAGCTCCCGCCGCGCGAAAGCGCCATTGCGGAACAGGTCGAGCCGACGTCGACAGTGTTGATGTACGTCTGTCCGTATACGCGCATCGTCGCCGATCCTGTGACGGAGAGGCCGTCTGCGCCCGAGCTGCATGCCCCACCGAGCAGGACGGCCCCTGACGTTGGCGAGTTGTTCGGCAGCGGCGCGCCGCCGCCGTTGAGCTGCCGGAACGCAGCGGTGAGCGTGTAGTTGTACGCCGCGCTCCCGACCGCGTCGGGCTGTTCGCTGACGGCAACCGTCATCGAGGTGGGGTTTCCGGTGCAGTCCGGGTTCGGCGGGCACCCGACGGACGCGGTGAGAATGCTGCTCGCGAGCACCGAGTCGGTGACGGGTCCGCCGGTCACGCAGTACCGCCGGAGGAGGTTGCCCGCGACCAACACGTACGTGCTGCTGTTCGGCGTCGTCGAACCCGAGATGCCCGGTGCATCCCACGCGAATCGCGCAACGACGGTCTGGGTCCCCGCGACCGGCGGACTGCCATCCGGGCACATGGTGTTGTCGCTCAGCGACATCTGGGGACCGCTCGAGTTCCGGGCGTCGCTCGCGATGTAGGCGGCGGCGAACCGGGCATCGCTCGAGCGCTTCAGGTTCTCGTTGACCGAGGTTCCGCCGTTGATCACGACGACGAACGCGGCTGCCAGCGCGCCGAAGACGATGGTTTCGATGGCGAGGGACACGATGAGCTCGGCGAGCGTGAAACCCGACTCGTCGTGGCCGCCCTTGGGCAGCAGCCGTCGCAGCACGCGCGGCCGCTTCATTGGTTGCTCCACGACTGGATCGAAAGCGACGCGCCGAAAGTCGGGGCGTCGTAGAAGATGACTTCGGCGCGCAGGAGTGCCGAGGTGTCCGAACACTGTGTGGTCACGGGCGTGAAACAGACCGACAACACGACGTGCCTCTGCGACGCCGGGCCGGCGAACAGCGTGCACCCGACCCAGACTGGTGCGCTCGGATTGTTGAGCGCGGGCATGCCGGTCGTGAACGACGTGCACGAGCCGGAGACGCGGATGATCGCGATGTCGGCCTGCATGGCGCCGTCGGCGTCGTAGTCAGAACCTCGCGCGGTGCGGGTCACGACGGTTGCCTGCGAGCTCGTACCCGCGAAGCCGAGGAGCGAGGCGACGATCACCGAGGTCGCGCTCAAGAAGATGAGCGCGAGCTCGAGCGCGGCGCCGTCCTCGCCTCGAGCGCGCCTGCGCCTGCGCGTCGTCATGTCTGGCGCACGACGACTTTGAGCGTCTCGGTTGCTCCGTTGGGTGTGGTCGCGGTGACCGTGACCGTCTCCCATTGCGGCGTGGTCGCGGTGTTGGCCGGGCACAAGCCGGTACCCCCGACGACGTAGCCCGCCGGCGCGGTGTACGCCACCGTGTATGACGGAGCGCACCAGAAGGTCCCGTTCGTGGCGGCGGCCACGCTTGCCTCGGCGACCGCAACGTCGAGCTGTTCGGCGTAGTCGCGCACGACCACGCCGGCGGTCGTCGACTCGCGGTTCTGGAAGGAGTTGGTGAACAGGGCGCTCATCCCACCGATCAGGACGAAGACAGCACCGGCGGCGATGAGGAGGGCGACCAAGACCTCGATGAGCGTCGATCCGTCCTCGCCGAAGCCGCGCCGAGTCGAGTCGTCGGATCGGCTGGGGACGCGCCTGGTCATTGCGGGGTTGCTCCTTGCCGGAGGCCGTCGGTACGGCCGCACGGCGTGTGCCCTCAGTTCGTCGAAAGCGCCCCCCGACTTGCGTCCCAGCCGATCTACCCCCATCCCCGTCCGCCTCCGGCGACCCGCCCCCAACCCGTTTGACCTGGTCACCGGGCGGTCGGCAAAAGCCGCAGCTAGCCTCACTCTCATGGCGAGGATCACCTTCATCGGGGCGGGCAGCACGGTGTTCGCCAAGAATCTGCTCGGCGACATCCTCGGCTACGAGGAGCTCGCCGACTCCGAGATCGCCCTCTTCGACATCGACGAGGAACGCCTCGCCACCTCCGAACTGGTCGCCCGGCGGGTCGCCGACACCCTCGACGCCCCCGCCAAGATCACCGCCACCACCGACCGCCGCGCCGCCCTCGACGGCGCCGACTACGCGATCAACATGATCCAGGTCGGCGGCTACGAGCCCGCAACGGTCACCGATTTCAAGGTGCCGAAGCAGTTCGGCCTGCGCCAGACCATCGCCGACACCCTCGGCATCGGCGGCATCATGCGGGGCCTGCGCACCATCCCGCCCGTCCTCGAGATGTGCGCCGACATGGAAGCCGTCTGCCCCGACGTCACGTTCCTCAACTACAGCAATCCGATGGCGATCCTCTGCCGAGCGATCAACCGGGCGTCAAGCATCCGGACCGTCGGCCTGTGTCACAGCGTGCAGGGGACGGCGAACGAGCTCGCGATGGATCTCGAAATCCCGTACCCGGACATCACGTACCTCGCCGCGGGCATCAACCACATGGCCTTCTACCTGAAGTTCGAGCACAACGGCGAAGACCTCTACCCGCGCCTGCACGACATCGGCGCCACCGGCCGCGCGCCGAAACACAACCTGGTGCGCTACGAGATCCTGAAGCACTTCGGCTATTTCGTCACGGAGTCGAGCGAGCACTTCGCCGAGTACGTGCCGTGGTTCGTCAAGCGCGATCGTCCCGACCTGATCGAGCGCTTCAACATCCCGCTCGACGAATACCCGGCCCGGTGCATCGCCCAGATCGCCGACTGGGAGAGCCAGCGGGCCGGTCTCGAAGGCGGCGGCCCGCTCGAAGTGCACCGCAGCTTCGAGTACGCGTCGACGATCATCCGCAGCATCGAGACGGGCAAACCCCGCGTCATCTACGGCAACGTGCCCAACGCCGGCCTGATCGACGACCTGCCCGCAGGATGCACGGTGGAGGTGCCATGCCTCGTCGACCGCGCCGGCGTGCAGCCGACGCACATCGGTGCGTTGCCGCCGCAGCTGGCCGCGCTGATCCGCACCAACGTCAGCGTGCAGGAGCTCACCGTCGAGGCCGCGCTCACCGGCAAGCGGGAGCATATCTACCACGCCGCGATGCTCGATCCGCACACCGCGGCCGAGCTCGATCTCGACCAGATCCACGACCTGGTCGACGCGCTGATCGATGCCCACGGCGACTGGCTACCGGCGTTCCACTAGCCGCCTCGCCTCGCCCCGCCCCGCCCCGCCCACGCAACAGCGCAGTGTTCCATCACCGCAAGGGACTCACCGACGACTGGGGAACGCATCGCCACGGCGAACATCGTCCTGTGGAGCGCGTTCTCGCTCGACGAACGCGACCAACTGGGGGCCGACGCCGACTGGCTGTTGCGGCACAAGCACTGGGAAGCCGCGAACCACTTCGAGTTGAACGACGAGATCGTCACGACCATCGCGTTGCTGGCCGCGGTCCTGATCCTCGGGCTCGACCGCGAGTACTTCCGCGAGGTCAGCGCGATCATCGTGTATCCCACGACGATCCTGAGTCACGGCACGTACGCAGGTCCGGTGCGGGGAACGGTGACCGACGAGGTCGTGCCGGTGCTCGGCCAGGCGCACGGGCAACGGGGCGCAATGTTGTTCGCGTGGGACGACGTGCTGCACGGTGCGCAGAATCCGGGCCGGGGCAAGAACGTCGTGTTCCACGAGTTCGCGCACAAGCTCGACATGCTCGACGACGTGACCGACGGCACTCCCCCGCTCGACTCGTTGGAGCAGCTCGCCCGTTGGGCCGAGGTGTGCACGCCGCTCTATACGGCGTTGCGGGAAGGCCATCACCGTCCGCCCCTCGACGGGTACGGCGGCGAGTCGGTGGCCGAGTTCTTCGC
>JBBSFB010000102.1:0-9823 GCA_038239145.1 Acidimicrobiia bacterium | reverse complement strand
TTCGTGCTGCGCCCGCTCGACCACGGCGTCGCGCTCCTTCAGAAGCCACCGGGCCTCGCGGATCTCTTCGGGAAGTCCGTCGATCGCGTCCTGGAGAATGGCGCCGAACTCGTCTCGGTTGATCGACACCGACGCCGACATCGGGAGCTTGCGCGCATTCTCGAGGATGTCGCGGAGGTGCTCCAGGAGCGCGGCCGAGTCGGGCACCTTCTCCGGTTCGTCCTCGAGCATCGTCAGCCGACCTCGCCCGGATCGTGGCCGAGCTGGCTGTGAAACGTCTCGACCAGACGCTCGTTGACGTGCTTCGGCACCATGGCGGACACGTCGCCGCCGAAGCGTGCGACTTCGCGCACCAGGCTCGACGACAGGAACGAGTGCTGCGGGCTGGTCGACAAGAAGAAGGTGTCGATACCCGACAGGCGCTGGTTCATCTGCGCCATCTGCAACTCCTGGTCGAAGTCGGAGACGGCCCGCAGGCCCTTCACGATTGCGTCGACGCCGTGGTCGCGTGCGAAGTCGACGAGCAAGCCCTTGAAAAACTCGATCCGGATGTTCGGGAGGTGCTGGGTCGCTTCCTTCAGCATTTGCTGACGGTCTTCGAGGCCGAACAGCGACTGCGTCTTCTGCGGGTTGCGGATGACCGCGACGATCACTTCGTCGAAATGCCGGGACGAGCGTTCGATGATGTCGAGGTGACCGAGTGTCACCGGATCGAACGATCCCGGGCAGAGGGCGGTCCGCACGCAATCTCTCCCAGTGGTGTTGGTGGTCGTGTTGGTCGGGCTTCGGAACAGTCGGGCAAATGGTTCAAATCCACGATTGGGACGTTCACGTGAAGAGGAACGTCAAAAGCGTATCTCCGAAGGTCCGCTCCCAGCCGTTCGTGAACCCGCAGGGAACCACGACCGGGTTACGGCGCGGGCGCTCGACGCTCACGATCGCTCCCTCCGCCAGCCACCCGGGCGTGCGCAGCGCGGTGAGCAGCGCAGTGATCTCCTCGTCGGCGGTGCGGTACGGCGGGTCGACGAACACGAGATCGAAGGGCGCCTGGGGCGGAGGACCTGCACTCACGAACCGGCTCACGTCCCGGGCCACGACGTCGATCGGCTCGTCGTCGGTCAGCACCTCGACGTTGGCGCGGATCGCGTCGAGCGCGGTCCGGTCCCGTTCGACGATGACCGCTTCCGCGGCCCCGCGAGAGAGTGCCTCGATCGCCAGGGCCCCCGTTCCCGCGTAGAGATCGAGCACCGCGGCGCCTTCGAGCGCACCACGCGCGTCGAGAGCCGAGAACATGGCCTCCCGGGCGATGTCCTTCGTAGGCCGGACGTGCTCGCCTTCCGGCGTCACCAACCGGCGCCCGCGAGCGCTCCCCGCAATGACCCGCAGCCCCCGGGGCCTGCTCATGACTTGAACAAGAAATCGACGGCGTCACCGAGAAGATCGCTGACCTCGTCGCGGAGTTGCTCGTGGCCGCCCAGGTCCGGATCGGCGTCGAGGATCTGCTCCGCGACCGCGCGCGCCTCCATCACGATCTCCTCGTCGCGCGGGATACGTCCGAGCTTGAGGTCACTGAAACCCGACTGCCGCTCGCCGAACACCTCGCCCGAACCGCGGATCTCGAGGTCCTTTTCGGCCAACGCGAAACCGTCGGTGCTGGCCGCCATCGCCGCGAGCCGCTGTTCGCCGTCTTCGGTGCTCGGGTCGGCGAACAAGAAGCAGTACGAGCGGTCACTGCCGCGCCCGACGCGTCCGCGGAGTTGGTGGAGCTGCGACAAGCCGAAACGGTCGGCGTCCTCGACGACCATCACGGTGGCGTTGGGCACGTCGACACCCACCTCGATCACGGTGGTCGCGACCAAGACGTCGATCTCGCCGGCCCGGTACGCGCGCATCACGGCTTCCTTGTCCTTGGACGGCATCTGCCCGTGCAATAGCCCGACCGCGAGGTCGTGCAGCTCCTCGGCCTGCAAGCGCTCGTACTCGGCGGTCGCGGCTTTGGCCTCGACCTTTCCCTTGTCCTCGACGAGCGGGCACACCACGTACGCCTGGTGTCCGGCCGCAACCTCGCTCCGCAGCGCATCCCACGCCGCCGCCTGCGCGAGGGGGCTCGGGTCGACCAGCGTCGTCTCGATCGGAGTGCGGCCCGGCGGCAGCTCCCGCAGCTCCGACTTGTCGAGATCGCCGTACACGAGCATCGCCGCGGTGCGCGGGATCGGGGTGGCCGTCATCACGAGAACGTCGGGTTGATCGCCCTTCCCTCGTAACAAAGCCCGCTGTTCCACGCCGAAGCGATGTTGCTCGTCGACCACCGCGAGACCGAGCTTGGAGAACTGCGCGTCGCCGTAGAGCAGTGCGTGGGTGCCGACGAGGATGTCGATCTCCCCCGCGGCCAGGCCCGCGCTGATCCGCCGGCGCTCCGACGCGGTGGTCCGGTTCGTCAACAGCGCGACGCCGACGGGCCGATCGGCGAGCAGCGAACCCTCGGCCGGGACGGTGAGCCCTTCGAGCATGCGCAAGGAGCCGAGATAGTGCTGCTCGGCGAGCACCTCTGTCGGGGCCATGAACGCACCTTGGTATCCGCCCTGCACCGCCACGAGGAGCGCCGCAAGCGCGACAACGGTCTTGCCGGAGCCCACATCGCCCTGCAGGAGCCGGTGCATCGGCGCCGGGCCCGCGAGGTCGTGTTCGATCTCGGCGAACGCGCGCTGCTGATCGTCGGTGAGCGAGAACGGGAGCCGGGCGATGAAGGCGTCGAACAGCGGGCCCTCGACCTGGTGGCGGATCCCCGACTCCTCGGCTTCGAACGCGCGCTTGCGGGCGACCAGCCCTACCTGCATGCGGAGGAACTCGTCGAAGATCAGCCGCCGCTTCGCCGCCTCCAGCTCCCCCATCGACTCCGGGCGGTGGATGGCACGCAGCGCGATCGTCCGATCGAGGAGGTCGTGCGCGTCGAGGTAGACCTCGTCGAGCGGGTCGGCGAACCCGCGCACTTTGCACTTCGCGAGCGCGTCGGACACGAGCGCGCGGAGCTGCCAGGTGAAGACCTCGGCCTTCCCCGACTGGGGATACACGGGCACGATCACGCCCGTCTTCTCGTCTGCAGTCCCGGCCCGGCCGACGACGTCGACGACCGGGTTCGTCATCTGACGCCTGCCCCGGTACACGTCGAGCTTGCCGAAGAACGACGCTTCCGTGCCGACGCTCAGCTGCTTCTCCCGCCACCCCTGGTTGAAGAACGTGATCGTCAACATCGACGTGCCGTCGTGCACGACCGCTTCCACGAGGGCGCGACCCTGCCGGGTCCGGCGCCCGTGGATCGTGCGGACCTCGGCGAACACCGTCGCCTCTTCACCAACTGCGAGCGAGGCGATGTCGGTCTTCTTGCTGCGGTCGACCCATCGGCGCGGATAGTGCTGCAACAAATCCAAGACGTTCTCGAGCTGCATGTCGGCGAGGCGCGACTCGAGCGCGGGGCCGACACCCTTCAACCGGACGAGTGGGATGTCGCGCAGATCGGCCACGGTCAGCGGCGGATCACCTGTGGGCACGCGCGATCACTCCACTCCCACGAGGTAGGGGTACAGGGGCTGGCCGCCCTCGTGGAACTCGACCTCGAGGTGCGGGAACGCGTACTCGATGTGCTCGCGAATGCGGTCGGTCTCGTGCGCGGGCGCGTCGCAACCGACCAGGACCGTCACGATCTCGCTGTCGTCGTCGACGAGGACATCGAGGAGCTTGCGCACCGCGTCGGCCGGCGAACCGGCCGAGCCGACGACGCCGTCGCGCGCCAGGGCGATCCAATCGCCTTCGGTGACCTCGGTGCCGTCGACCGAGGCGGTACGCACAGCTTGGGTCACCTCGCCCGTGCGGACTCGCCCGAGCGCGTCCTGCATCGAAGCTTCGTTGACCTCGATCGTCGCATTCGGGTCGTATTCCACCAGCGCGGCGAGGGCCTCGGGCACGCTGTGGGTCGCGATCACAGCCACGTGCTTCTCGCTCAGGACGTCGACCTGCTTCGCCACCGCGACGATGTTCTTGTTGTTCGGCAACACGATGACCGAATCGGCGCGGCACAGCTCGACCGCTTCGAGAATCTGCGCGGTCGACGGGTTCATCGACTGCCCTCCGGCGACGACGTGCTGCACGCCGAGACTCGTCAACAGTCGTCGGATTCCCCCGCCCACACCTACCGCGACCACCGCGGTCGTGACGATCTCCAGATCGGCGAACTCGTCGAGATCGGCGATCACGTCGGCCTCGCGGACCCAGCGCTCCTCTTCGACCTGTTCGATCAGGTCGGTGATCCGAATCTTGCGGGGCCGGCCCGCGTCGATGCCGGCTTCGACCGCCCCGCCGATGTCGTTGGTGTGGATGTGGCAGTTCCAGAGCCCGTCCCCGCCGACCACCACGATCGAGTCGCCGATCGCCCCCCACGTGTTTCGGAACGCCGGCATCGAGTCGTTGGGCGCCTCGAGCAGATACATGACCTCGTACCGGAGGCTCGACAGATCGTCACCCGCGAGATGCGCGGTGACGACCGACGGCGCATTCCCAACCTCGGGCTCGGGGATGGCCCGGCCGGAGACGACCTCGAGCAGGGCCGCGAGCAGCAGTGTGAATCCCTTGCCGCCCGCGTCGACGACACCCGCATCGCGCAGGGCCGGAAGGAGCTGGGGCGTGAGCTCGACCGCAGCACACGATGCGTCGTACGCACGCTCGAGGAGGCCCGCGAGCGTTATCTCGCCGTCGAGCGCTTCGACCGCCTCGGCCGCCGAGCGCACAACGGTGAGGATCGTGCCCTCGACCGGACGCATGACCGCTTCGTACGCGGCGTCCGTGCCGCGGCGCAGGCCGGCCCGGATATCGGAGGCGGTCACCGCGTCGAGGGTCCGGAAGCCCTCGACCAGGCCCCGCAGGATCTGCGAGGTGATGACGCCGGAATTCCCCCGGGCCCCCATCAGCGAGCCCCGGCTCACGGCGTGACAGACCTCGTCCATCGACTCCGCGGTCTGCAGCTCGGCACTGACCGACTCCAGGGTCAACGCCATGTTCGTCCCGGTGTCGCCGTCGGGGACGGGATAGACGTTGAGACGATTGAGCTCTTCTTGATGTGCGCGCAGAGCGTCCCGGAACCGGAGCACGGCTCGGCGCAGATCTGCGGCGGACAGGCAGGTCAGCGTCGGCATCGGCCGTCAGAGTACCGGGGTGCTAGCCTTTTCGTGCTCAACTCACGCCCGATCAAAGGTGTTCTGACGATGTCCTCGGTTTGCGACGTTTGTGCCAAGAAACCCATCTTCGGCATGAGTGTCAGCCACTCGCACCGTCGTACCAAGCGGCGCTGGAATCCGAACATTCAGCGGGTCCGGGCGATCGTCGACGGCACGCCCAAGCGCGTGAACGTGTGCACCTCGTGCCTCAAGGCGGGCAAGGTCGTCAAGGCCTAGTCATGCAAGGCACCATCAAGATGTTCGACCCCGCGACCCACGAAGGGATCGTGGTGCTCGACACCGACCGATCCGAGTTGGTGCTCGCCCGGGATGCGTTGAACGGCTCGTTGTTCCGGCTCCTCCGCCAGGGCCAGCGGATCGTCTTCGACCTCGACGCCGACGGTCGGGCGACGCACGTCCGCACCGGCTCCGAGCCCGACCTCGGGATCCCGACCGCCGAAATCTGACCCCGCAACTCCACCAACAGTTGTCGAAGATATCCGCACGGAGTGCGGACAAGTTCGACAACTGTTGGTGGAGAAGGTGGCTAGTGGCGGCGGAAGCCGCGCCCGGTCAGGAGACCGACCACGCCGAGCAGGACCACCGCGCCGATGAAGGCGACGAAGATCGAGCGCAGACCGAAATCGCCGATCCCCTCGTCGCCGGCGGCGTTGAAGATCGTTCCGCCGATCAGGCCACCGATGACGCCCACAACGATCGTGCCGGCACACCCGAGATCGGTCGCACCGCCCGTGACCTTCCGCGCGAACGCGCCGGCGACGAAGCCCACGACGATCCATCCGATGAGGTTCACGAGAGCGCCTTATTCGGCGAGGCGCTTGGCGAGGGCATCGAGCTCGTCGTGCAGCGCGGTCGGCAGTCGGTCGCCGAATACGGCGTAGTGCTCCTCGATCAGCGGGAGCTCGGCGCGCCACTCGTCCTCGTCGACCGACAGGAGTTGGTCGAGCGCACCCGGAGCGAGGGCGAGCCCGTCGGTCGGCAGCGCGCCGGTACCGGGCAACCGGCCGATCGCAGTGTCGCGCGCCTCGGCTCCCTTGGCGCAACGGTCGAACACCCACGCGAGCACACGGCTGTTCTCGCCGTACCCGGGCCAGAGGAACTTGCCGTCGGCGTCCTTGCGGAACCAGTTGACGTAGAACAGCTTCGGGAGCTTGTCGGCGTCGGCCGACTCGCCCAGCTCCAACCAGTGCGCGAAGTAGTCGCCCATGTTGTAACCGCAGAACGGGAGCATCGCGAACGGGTCACGGCGCAGGTTGCCGACCGCGCCGGCGGCGGCGGCCGTGGTTTCCGACCCCATGATCGAGCCGAGGAACACGCCGTGCTGCCAGTTGTACGCCTCGGTGACGAGCGGAACGGTGCTTCGCCGGCGGCCGCCGAACAGGATGGCCGAGATCGGTACACCCTTCGGGTCTTCCCATTCGGACGCGACGCACGGCACCTGTGACAGCGGCGCCGTGAACCGACTGTTCGGGTGCGCGGCCGGGACCCCCGATTCGGGCGTCCAGTCGTTGCCCTTCCAATCGGTGCAGTGCGCGGGAGCCTCGGCCGTGAGCCCTTCCCACCAGACGTCACCGTCGTCGGTGAGGGCGACGTTGGTGAACACCGTGTTGTGCGTCAACGCGGCCACCGCGTTCGAGTTGGTGTCGAGGCCCGTGCCCGGGGCGACACCGAACATCCCGTACTCGGGGTTGATCGCGTAGAGCCGGCCGTCGGCGCCGAACTTCATCCAACAGATGTCGTCGCCGATCGTCTCCGCGGTCCAACCGGGGAGCGTCGGGACGAGCATGGCGAGGTTCGTCTTGCCGCACGCGCTGGGGAACGCCGCCGCAATGAACCGCGACTCCCCCGCCGGGCTCGTGAGCTTGAGGATCAGCATGTGCTCGGCGAGCCAACCCTCGTCGCGCGCCATCACGCTCGCGATGCGGAGCGCGAAGCACTTCTTACCGAGCAACGCGTTGCCGCCGTACCCCGAGCCGAACGACTGGATCTCGCGGGTTTCCGGGAAGTGCACGATGAACTTGCTCTCGTTGTTGCACGGCCACGCCACGTCGGCCTGACCCTCGGCGAGCGGCATGCCGACCGAATGCACGCACGGCACGTATTCGCCGTCGGCGCCGAGCACGTCGAGCGCGCCCTTGCCCATACGCGTCATCGTGCGCATGCTCACGGCTACATAGGCGGAGTCCGTCAGCTCCACGCCGATGTGCGCGATGGGCGAGCCGAGCGGACCCATCGAGAACGGCACCACGTAGAGCGTGCGGCCCCGCATCGCGCCGTTGAAGAGGTCGAGCATCTCCTTGCGCATCTCGGCCGGGTCGCGCCAGTGGTTGGTCGGGCCCGCGTCGATCTCCTTCTCGCTGCAGATGAAGGTGCGGTCCTCGACCCGGGCGACGTCACCGGGATCGCTGCGGGCGTAGAAGCTGTCGGGACGCTTGGCCGGGTCGAGCGGCGTGAACGTGCCCGACTCGACCAGCTGCGCGCAGAGCCGCGCGTTCTCCGCCTCGGAGCCGTCGCACCAATAGACCTGATCGGGCTGGAGGATCTCCGCCCAATGCTCCACCCAGGCGAGGAGCTTGCGGTTCGGGGTGGGCGCGGTCGCAGACGTGGCAGCCATCACGCAAGGGTAGGCCCGAGCACAGGCGTCACGTAAACCGTGACTACGAATGTGACCTATCCGGACACCCGCACCGCAGCTCGAACGAGACGTGCTCCCTACAGGTGAACGACGGGGCACGTGAGCGTGCGCGTGATCCCGTCGACGAGCTGCACCTGGGAGACCACCATCCGGCCGAGCTCGTCGATCGACGTAGCCTCGGCCCGGAGGATGACGTCGTAGGGGCCGGTCACGTCGTCGGCCTGGACCACTCCGGCGAGCCCTCGACAGGCGTCGACGACAGCCGAAGCCTTGCCGACCTCGGTCTGGATGAGGATGTATGCGCTGACGGCCATGCGGGCACTCCTCCGGCGGGGTGGGTGAATCGTACCGATCGCTAGCGCTGCCGGCCCCGGCGAAGGGCCCGGCGTCCGGCGCGGGCGATCGCGAGGTCGATGAGCCGGTCGAGGAGCTCGGGATAGGGAACCCCCGATACCTCCCACAGGCGTGGGTACATCGAGATCGGTGTGAACCCCGGGATCGTGTTGACCTCGTTGACCACGAAGACCCCGTCGTCGCGCAGGAAGAAGTCGACGCGTGCCATCGCCTCACCCCGGCACGCCTCGAACGCCCGCACCGCGAGTCGCTGGACCTCGTCGATCTGGTCGGGCGCGAGGGACGCGGGCGCGTGCAGCTCGGCGTTGCCGTCCTCGTACTTGTCGGCGTAGTCGTAGAACTCGGCCGCCGGGACCACCTCGCCCGGGAGGCTCGCCACCGGCGGATCGTCGCCGAGGATCCCGACCTCGATCTCGCGGCCGGCCACCATCTCTTCGACGAGCACCCACTCGTCAAACGTCAGGGCGTGATCGATCGCTTCCCGCAGCTCGGTCTCGGTACGCGACTTGCTCACGCCGACCGACGAGCCCATGTTGGCGGGCTTGACGAAGCACGGGAACCGGATCTCGGCTTCGACCCGGCGCACGAAGTCGTCGATGTCGTGGCCGGCGCGCAACGTCAGTGCCCGCGCGGTCTCGAGCCCGGCGCTCACGAACATCGCCTTCATCGCGATCTTGTCCATCCCGATCGCGGAGCCGAGCACGCCCGCGCCCACGTACGGCAGGCCCGCGAGCTCGAGCACGCCCTGCACGGTTCCGTCCTCGCCGTACGGACCGTGCAACAGCGGAATGACGACGTCGACCTCGACCTCGGGATCGTCGGCACCGGATGCGCTCGGGAGTGCGACCAGATCGCCCTCCACCGCGAAGGCGGCGGGCAGCACGCGGCCGGGTTCGTCCAACAACTTCCGGGCCTCGCCCGCCAGCAGCCAGCGCCCGTCGGTGGTGATACCGACCGGGACGACCTCGTAGCGCGCGGGATCGAGGGCGCGGGCGACGGCGACCGCGGTCACGCAGGAGACATCGTGCTCCGCCGACTGGCCCCCGAAGAGCAGCATGATTCGGCGGCGCGTCCCGGGCACCGCTGCATCTTTGCTCATAGCACCTGCAGGACTGCGCGGATCCCGAGACCCATGATGAACAGGCCACCGAGCCCGTACGCGAGCTCCATCCAACCGCGAACCTTCCACACGTATTTGTACGAATACAGCAGCCCGACCGTGATGAAGGCGACGAAGCCGTAGAACATGTGGAAACGCGGCGGCTCGTAGTGCTGCACGCTGACGAGCAGGACGCCGAGAAAGACCTGGATCATCATCATCGACTCGGCGATGATCGTCGGCCACCACAACCAGCGCGTACGCCAGCTCTTCCAACGCCACGCGCCGAGCGTGTACGCGCCGGCGAGGAAGTTGGCGACGATCGCGCTGTAGCCCCAGACGCGATGGATGTCGAACAGCACTAGGCCTTCCGGGCCGGGAGTTGAGGTGACGGATGGGCCGTGTGGTCGGTGGTCATGCTGCCTTGTTCTTGCGGTGGCTGTCGAGGACGGTGCGGGGTGTGCGGCCTCGCATGAAGTCGCTGTGATTGCGGCGACGGTTGTTGTA
>JBBSFB010000101.1:0-10221 GCA_038239145.1 Acidimicrobiia bacterium | reverse complement strand
GATCCCGTACTATCTCGCCCGGAGGGATGCGAGAGCGGCCGAATCGGATGGTCTCGAAAACCATTGTGGCGCAAGTCACCCTGGGTTCAAATCCCAGTCCCTCCGCCGCAAACGAGCAGGTCAGAGGCAGGATCGGGTTGATCCTGTCTCTGGCCGCTCGTAGCCTCCCAGGGCCTTGGCATGACATTTGGCATGGAACTGGGAGACGAGCACTGTCGATCCGAGAACGGCAAGGCCCCAACGGCACGTCGTACCAACTGGTGGTTTACGCCGGCCGTGACGGCCGGGGGCGCAGCGAGTACGCGCGCCGAACGCTCACCGGCGTGTCGCGCCGCGAGGCGGCGAAGGCGCACGCGCAGCTCTTGATGGACGTTGAGCACGGCCGTACCGGTCCGTCGCGTTCCCTCACCGTTGTCCAACTTTCGCAGCAGTGGTGGGACGCCACTGCGCGCGACCTTTCGCCATCGACCCGTATCGGCTATCGACATTGGCTCGATAACCGGGTGCTGCCCGAGTTCGGGAAGATGCGCATCTCATCGGTGACAACCGTCGACGTCGAGCGTTGGTACGGAAAGCTGCGAGACGGAGAGAAGCCGCTCGGCATCCGTTCGGTGCGTGGGTGTCGCACCGTGCTGTCCGCGATGTTCAGCGCCGCAGTGCGTTGGGGCTACCTACCGATGTCGCCGGTCGAACGGGCACGGGTTCCAAAGGGGCCGAAGTGGAATCCGCGCTCACCGGAGCCGGAGCGCGTGGCGTCGAGGATCGCCGCCGCGGAAGCGAAGGACCCCGATCTCGGTGTGTTCGCCCGGATGGCCGTCGCGATTGGAGCGCGCCGCGGCGAGCTCGCGGGACTGCGGTGGAGTGCGATCGATTTCGAGCAGGGGTTCGTTCGCATCGATTCCGCGGTAGTGAGCACCGACGAGGACAACTCGGGCAAGCGGACGGGTGCGCGACTCGAGACGAAGGACACGAAGACCCACGCCGAGCGATTCCTTGCTCTCGACGCCGGCACTGCGAAGGCATTGCGCGAGATGCGGCGCCGTCACGTCGAGGCCGCGCTCGCGTGCGGTGTGCCGTATCCGCCCGACGCGTACGTGTGGCGCGAGAACGTCGAAGGAACGCGGCCGGTGCCACCCGATCGCTTCAGCTACGCCTGGCGCCAGATCGACAAGGCCGTCGACGACGGCGCGCACGTTCGCCTGCATGACCTGCGTCACTTCCACGGCACGATGCTCGTCGGCGCCGGTGTCCCGTTGCCGTCGGTGCGCGACCGTCTCGGTCACTCGAGCTTGACGGTCACCAACATCTACGTCGACGGTCGACCCGAGTGGGACCGGAAGTCCGCCGACATCATGGGCGACGTCCTCGACGGCCCGTCGTAACGGTCACAAGGGTGGTCCCCCGCCAGGGTCACCCGTATGACCACTCATGTGACGAGCTTCGACCGAGATAGCTTCCCGGTCGTGGTGCCCGAGACCGACGTTCATCGAGTTCTCCTGTGGGCAAACAAACGGAACCGGCCGGAGATCTTGGATGCGTATCGCATCGAGGTCGACGTGGCTCCGGCGTCGATCACGATCCTCGAGTGCCGACCGCCATGGCGTCCCGTTGCGGGCAACTTCAGCTGGACCCGCTTCCCGATCGCCCGCCTCCGGTATACGAAGTCGAAAAGGACGTGGACGCTCTACTGGCGAGACCGCAACCTGAAGTTCCATCTCTACGAAGCAACCGCGCCGACCGAGTCTCTCGACGAGCTGCTGGATGAAATCGACACGGACCGCACTGCCATCTTCTGGGGGTGAGGTCTATCCCGACGATCGACGTCAACATCGGGATACGCGTTTTGGGGAAGCCGCCCCAGTCGGTTGCACATCTTGCGGGGCGCGCCCCGAGCGGCAGATCGGTGCATCCCTCGCTCGTGCTCCAAAGCGGTCCAGGTGCGGCGATCCACTCGGAGAATCAGCACGGCGACACCGCCGTCTCCATCGTCCCAAGGCTCGATGGCTTCGGCAACCGCGTTCATTCCGAGGCGTCGGGCGAGCGCGACGGAACGGCGGTTGTCGACGTTGGTGACGCAACCGACGCCGCCAATCTGCGTCGGGCCAAACGCCTGGCGCAACAGCGCCGCTCCGGCTTCGGTGGCGTATCCGTGTCCCCACGCCGTCGACGAAAATCGCCATCCGATCGTGACCGATGGCAGAAGCGGATGCTTCAGTGTGGGCACACCGAGTCCCACCATGCCAAGGAACGTGCCTTCTCGGAGATCCCGCACCGCGCAACCACCGAAGCCGTACTCCGTCCAGAGCCGCATTTGTCGGACCAAGAATGCTTCGGTGTCCTCGACCACTAGGTCGAAGCGCCACACCTCGGGGTCAGCGAACAGCACTGCCATCTCGTCGCGGTCCCCGCCGACGAGACGGCGTACCGCGAGTCGCCCAGTTACCGCGTCACCGAGCGGAGCCGCAGCTGCCGGATGTAGGGCAGGCACCGAGCAAGTGTGCCTGATCCCGCGCTCCTCGGGCGAGCGCAGAGCGCGGCAGTGCGGTGCGCTGCGACATGGCGGTCATATCGCGGCGTCGAGGACGTCGTCGGTCACTTGGCGCAAGGGGCGCGTGGCGTCGACGATGACTGCGCCGTACTGGCGATGTTGGTCTTCGGCGATGCTGTGCCATTCCTCGATCGCAGCCAGCTCATGCGGTGCCTTGCCAAAATCGTTCGTCGTCCTCGACGCCACACGACGTCGAAGTGTCTCAACGTCAATCGAGAGAAAGACGACCCGCGTGAAGAGGTGGGACATCTCGGACTGTTCTTCGTCATCCCACAAAGGAACACGGTCCGGCTGCCAGCGCGTTCTGCCAGCGCCTCGATCCTGTCGCGGGCCATTGTCCACTCGTGCTGCGCTAACCAATCAGGCGACCTCATCTCCGGTCCTGACTGCGTCGCCGCGATCTCCCCCGTTGCTCGACGAACCCAGACCGCGTTCGCATGCTGATCGGTGTCGTGCGCTTCGTAGCAGCGCGCCTGCAACTCGCTACACACCGTTGACTTCCCAGAGCCCGAAATCCCCGTGACAAGGACGAGCGGCATGACGCACAGGTTGCCCGATCGGGGACGGTTATGGCGAGCGCCGATCGGCAGGGATGATGTTGGTGCGCACTCGCGGCGAGGGCGCTGTCCTACAACAACGACAGGAGGACGAACGCCACCCCGATGGACAGCAGCGCGAAGCCGCACGTCCGAGCTTTCCGCCAAAGACTGTCCATCCGCGGCGCTGCGGTGGCCATGAGCGGATATTGCGGCCCGACAAGGCTCGCAAACAAGGCCGCTCCGCCAAGGAGTGCCACAATCAGGCCGACGGCACGAACCGCTGATGCCATGCACACCCATGATGCCCGATCCGGCGTGATCTTGCGAGTACCGATCGGCAGATCTGGAGCAGTCAAACCGGCGGGCGCGACTCGATCACGCTGGCGAGGATCTCGGCGAAGTGCGTGTAGAAGAACCAGTGACCGACACCGCGTACTTGGTGCAACGTGGCGTGCGGTATTTCGTTCGCTTGGTAGATGCCGTTCCCCACGACGACGTTGCGGTCGAGGTCGCCATGCCACACGTGCACAGGTATGGCGATGTCCCGGAGACGGAAACGCCATGGACGTTGTTCCAGCTGGACGTCTTGCACCGCGGCTCGTGCTGCGGTTGGTGCGACTGGGCGCGCGAAGTCAGTGCGCAGTGCATTGCTGATCTCAGGTCGCTGGATGACGGCCGCGTCGCAAGGCGGAAGGTTGCGGATCATCCACTCCAGCGTCCGTTCGGGCCTACGCACGGACTGTCGCATCCCGGCCTGGAACGCAAGCGCGAACAATCGGGGAGCGGTGCGAGTGAGGCGTGCATAGACTCGGTTCGAGTGCAACATTTCGTCTGTCGCCACGTCGGCTTCGGGTGGCGCGGGACCGCTTACGATCGCGCAGCCGAGCAAGCGCGCACCGAGGAACCGTGCGCAGCTAGCGGCGTTCGGCCCACCGCTCGACGTACCGATCACCGCGAAGCGATCGACGCCGAGGTGATCCGCCAACTCACTGACGTCGTAGGCACAGCTCTCGAATGTTCGACCGCGGTGAAAGGTGCTGTGCCCGTACCCGGGACGATCCACGGCAACAAGCCGCACGCCACTTCGTGCCGCGGTCGGAGCGGTCGGCTCGAAGATGCAACGCGTCCCAGGAGATCCATGCAACGCGACGATCGGGACACCATCTGGACTCCCGTACTCAATCCACGCGAGTTCGCGGCCATCCGCAAGTTCAAGCACCCTGGTGTCCGTCACGCGCGCACATGCCCGATCGGGCGCATTTATGGAAGCCAGCTGGGTAGCGGATCAGGTCCGCAGGTCCTGCGCGGATGCGATCTGAGCGCACACGGCAGCGACCGGTTGGCTCGTGCGTTCCGCCGCGACGCGTACCAAAATCACACAGGCCTGGAAAGCCCAGGCGTCGAAATCAGCTACTCGCCACCAGCCGGCGATCTCGCCGTAGTCGGGCACGACCCCACCGTGCAGTGCGACAGCCGCAGGAGCGCGGCACGGCTCTTTTGATGTGCGGCATTTCCGCTGATGTGCCGCTCGGGCAGATGGCGCTCGTACGCGTCGGCCAAGGTCACAGGATTCGCTCGGGTCGCGCCGGCAACGGCCAACGCGTCGGCGGCGAGCTCGATGAACACGTCGCTGGGGAATGGGAACTCGTAGCCTGAATAGGGCCGTAGCCAGCGCGACGTTTTGTCGAACGGCTGGTCGTTTGCGATGCGCGTCAACGCAAGGGTTGCCAGCTCGGCTCGGTCAGCGGTAGTCGGTACCCGCGGTTTCGCCACGTCATCACGCTAGAGCCGACCGTCGAGACGCGTCATTCCGCCGCGCTAGGTCGACGCCTGGCCGCTCGCATAAATGCGCCAGAGCGGGCAATATGCGTTCGGTCGTCCTGTCGATGTTCCAAATGGGGGACGCGATGCCTGAGACGAGGTACGCCAAGACCGATGATGGCGTGTCGATCGCGTACGAGGTCGTTGGCCAGGGGCCGATTGATGTCGTCTATGCGAACAGCTTCATGAGCCACGTCGAGGTCTCGTGGGAGTATCCGCGGGCGGCTCGGTTCTACGAGCGGATGGCCGAGTTTTGTCGCTTGGTGTTGTTCGATCGTCGGGGAACGGGTTTGTCGGACCCGATCGTCGATCACTTCACCTTGGACGATCGAGTGAGCGACTTGCGCGCCGTGTTGGACGCGGTCGGAGCTGACCGTCCGGTGCTTTTGGGGTCGTCCGAGGGCGCGGCAGCGTGTGCAACGTTCGCCGCATTACATCCCGATCGCGTCGCGTCCCTCGTTCTGTTTTCGCCTGCGCTGGTTCCGGTGGCCGACGACGAGTGTCCGTGGGCGTGGACGCCGGAGTTTTTCGAACTCGTCCTTGCGACGTTCGATGACGCGTGGTCCAACGGCACGGGAATCGAGTTCATCAACCCGAGCCTCGCCCAAGACAGCGATGCTCGGTCCTGGTATGCGCGGTATTTCCGGATGTCGGCCAGTCCGGGCTTGGCCCGGGCGCTCCTGCGCCACAACAAGGGCGCGATGGACGTACGCCAACTTCTCGCCTCGATCTCGGTCCCCACGCTGTTGCTCCATCGCACCGATGAAGCCTGGATTAGCGTCGAACAAAGCCGTTACGCGGCCCGCAAGGTTCCCGGCGCCCGCCTAGTCGAACTGCCCGGCACGGATCACTACATCTGGGAACAAGACATACAGGTCGTCATTGAAGAGATCGAAGAGTTCGTCACCGGGGTCCGGCCCGAGCGACGGGCCGATCGATTTCTGACCACTCTCGTGTTCACCGACATTGTGCAGTCGACCGACCGCGCCCACGCGCTCGGTGATGCCCGCTGGACCGAGCTGCTCGACCGACAAGAAGCCGCCGCCGCCCGCCAACTCGCCCGCTTCGGGGGTCAACTGATCAAAGGAACCGGCGACGGCGCACTCGCGATTTTTCCCAGCCCTGCGCGAGCAATCCGTTGCGCGCTCGCGATCCGAGAGGCCTCACGCGGCCTCGGCCTTGAACTGCGTGCTGGTATCCACACCGGAGAGGTCGAACGACGAGGCGACGATCTCGGCGGCATCGCGGTTCACCTCGCTGCACGCGTCGCCGCCTCCGCACAACCGAACGAGGTCCTCATCTCGCGAACAGTTGCAGACCTCGTCGCCGGATCTGACCTTCACCTCACCGACCGCGGCGAATATGCACTCAAGGGTATTCCTGACGCGCGACGACTCTACGCCGCCGAGATCTGACGCACCGCGAGAACCACCTTCCACCAACACTCGACGCGCCACAGCTGCCCATCGGCACTCGCCTCATGGCGCGACATCGGGCAACCTGTGTCGGTGCTCTCGTACTCCGATTCGGTTGCGGATCTCGACGCTCAGCATCTGCGCGGCGGGTTCTTCGAAGGGTGGGCGGCTCCTCCGAGCCCCGAGGAGCATCTCCTGATCCTGCGGAACAGCGCGCACGTAGTCGCGGCTCGCGACGAGCCCGGCGTCGTCGTCGGGTTCGTCAACGCGTTATCTGATGGAGTGCTCACTGCATACATCCCGTTGCTCGAAGTACTCCCCGCGCATCGTCGCAACGGGGTTGGGACCGAACTCGTCCGACGCCTGATGGACCGCCTCCAAGGCCTTTACATGGTCGACGTCATGTGCGACGACGACGTGCGGCCGTTCTACGAGCGGCTGGGCTTCATCGGCGCCAGTGGAGCGATCACGCGGAACTACGGCTGGCGAGGGACGCCATCTGGCTGACACCCTGACTGCCGATCGGCGCTCGACGGGATGGATGCTCCCCGAGTGCGATCAACGGAATATCTCGGCTACGAGCGGTCGGATACCGGGATATCCCTGTTCCGCTTCGCGACGGGCAGCCGGGTGGAGGGGTACGGAGGACGGCCATGCCGATTCCGTAGAGGCTCCGTAGCACTGCTGTAAGGCTTGGCCCGAGTTGTCGAGTTCGCTTCCGATGCGTTCCCGCGGAGCGCGCCGACTCGACGGCTTCGGTGATTTGGCGTTCGCTACGCGGTCGGGCGAGCGCGGCGCGGCGGAGGAGATGACGGGGTCGGGCTCGCGAGCCGGCATTCGGAGGTTCGGCGGCCGCGTTTGGCAGCGCTGCCGATTCGGCATCGGTTGAGGGTCGCGCTCGGATGGTCGTCTGCACGAACGTCTGCACCAAAGGTCTGCACGGTGGGTCTGTACCGAGCCTCGTGAACGTGCGAACGCAGGTTGTCGGCCGTCGCTCCTGAGGTTTCTTGTCGCGATCGCCGGACCTGGCGCGCCATTCCTTCTTGACGGGGGCGGTGCGTGCGGACGTGCGTGATCGGCACGGACGCACCACCGCGCCTCGCTTCCGCACCTGAACGCTTGAAGGAGGACAATTCATGTACGAACCCGAAGGTACGAATGCCGATCGACCGCTGGTGTTGTCAGTCGGCGACACGGCGAGGCTGTTGGGCATTTCGCGAGCGCACGCGTACGAGCTCGTCGCGCGAGGTGAGCTCGCACACATCAGGCTCGGACGGCGGGTCGTCGTGCCCCGCCGCGCGATCGATCAACTCATCGACGACGCGTCGCGGTGACGGCGATATCGGTACCTCTCGCCGCGCCGGCCCGGCGTCGGTTTCGCTCTCGCATTTCGAATGCAAGTTCGTGCAGCTTTTCGGTGAGGGGTCTTCGGCAGTCATCGGACGGTCGCATGCTCCCGCGCGCTCGAGACCAGTCCGCGTGATGCGCGTCGCGGTCGACGTCGACGAGGCTTCGCTACGCGCCGACAAGCTCTGCTGCTTCCGCATAGCGGAAGCGGCAACTCTGTGCCGGAATTTGGAAGGTGTTTTCACGGCGCAGGGTCATGTTCCACTGCGTCGGTTGCCGAGCTCGGGGAAGTGCTCCTCGAGCACTCGCTGCACGGCAGCACGGTCGTTGAGGGGCGAGACGTGGAGGATTCGCTGACGCGGTCGAGACGTCGTCGCCGAGCTTGTGTTCGGCGACGCAGGCGAACGCGTTATCACCGTGCGCAATGGGGTTCGACCGATTGCCCGCAGGGCTTCACTCGAGCCGTGCGACGCTCTCCGGGCTCCCCTACCGAAAACGTCGGCTGTCGATGGCGACGTCCGCGATGCGACCACCGTTCCCGCGATGCGACTGGCAACCATTGCGAACGCCGCGAGAAGCGGCGGCACGTGACTCGACATCAGCGCGGCACGTGAGCCGGTCCCGGACCGGGCGATCGCCGGCTCGGACACACGCCTGGTCCCGTTGCACAGAGGTTCGCCAAGTCGACGGCCAGGCGAGTGCCCGCTGGCCGTCGACACAGCCTTCGGTACAGACATCCGTCAAGCCTTGACGCGTCGGGCGACGTGACGGGCGAGGCTGATTCGTCCAGGGAGCGCGCTCCTATCCGGTTCCGACGCCGCACGAGAGACGACTCGCGCCTACCTCGATGAATCAGCCATTGCGCCAGCCGACCGTCGCGAGCGCTCCAAGCGAACGGCACGTCCGGCGCGCGCCGTGTCCCGCATCGCCGATGCATCGGTGTGCGGAAGTTTGCGGGTCAAGATCCGACATGGCAGCCGCCGGGGCGCGAGCCGCGATCCGGCTCGGCCGTGGAAGTACGCGCAGCCATGTCCGTGGGTTGCGACACGGAGGGCTCGGGTCGAGGATCGCCGGCACCTCCGCGCGACTTCAGTCGGCCCCGAGTGATTCGACGCGGATGTCGCGCATCGGGAAGTCGTCGAGGTTGTCGGTCACCAGGACTGCGCCATGGGCCCGCGCAGTGCCGGCGATCAGCGCGTCCGGCGTATGGAGTGTTCGTCCGCGCCGCGCCCAGTCGGCTTGATAGCGACCGGCGCGCGTGGCCGCCTCGCGGGTCGTATCGAAGAACGTCAGCCGGTCGAGGAGCACCTGGGCCTTCTTACGTTCCGCCGGCCGAAGTCCGCGCTCGATCTCCGCGATGTTGACGCACGTCGTACCGAGTGAGTGGCCGTCGCTCAGACGTTGGAGAAGGGCGTCAGTGACCGCGCGGTCGCCTCGCAGGTGCGCGATCAGCACGGTGGTGTCGAGCAGATACCGACTCAGGATGCTTCCGTCCGTCGCGTCGTGCGCACCCATTCCGCGGTCGAGCGCCGGCTGCGCCACTCGGGGTGACGGGCGCTGCTCACGGTGTTGGCGGTTTCTTCGAGTGCGGCTTCGAGCTCGAGCCGAGCGAGCTTTTCTCGCGCGGCCTCTTCGAGAAAGCGGCTCCGCCCGCGCGCTCCGACGAGCCGATCCATGGCGTCGACCACCTCGTCGGCAATGACCACGTGGGTGCGTGCCATCAAACGACCGTCCTTTCGGTTCGTATATGTCCCACTGATAGTCCCACTGTAGGCGAAGCCGAAAGACGTCACCCAGGAACTCCGCCGGGCGCGTGACCGGTGCCGTAGTCCGGCCTCTCGGAAGGCGGCGCCGGCCGGGTCAGCGGCCCGGATTTGGCATGGCATTTGGCATGGAACCGCCAGTTGAACGGGTGGAAACGGATCCCCTCCCCAGACTCGACATGCCTTCTGACCAGGCACAACGCGACGCCCGCATCTTGCGCAGACCGCAGGCCTAGCTCTCGAAAACCATTGTGGCGCAAGTCACCCTGGGTTCAAATCCCACTCCGCCAACGATTGCCGATCAGGGGCCGGGCACCGACCCGGCCCCGATCGCGTCATCGGCTGTGTTCTTGACGATCGGTCGACGCCGGACGCCTACGCCAGGTGCCGGAGGCTGCCGATGCCGAGGCTTCCCCGGTCACTTGCGACTGCAGCCGCCGTCGCGGCCGCGCCAACTGCGAGCGGGTTGGGCGTCGGCGCCGCGATGCGACTGAGCGTGTTGGGCGTCGGCGTGGCGAAACGCCTCGGCGCGATCGGGGAGCACGAGATCAGCGTGCTCTTCGTACGACCACGTGCCGTCGGTGTTCACGGTGACGGCCATGCGGTAGCTCAGCGTGCGAAACGATTGGTCGAGGAACGGGTTCGACAAGATGCCGTAGATCTCCGAGCCGACCGCCGCGTTCACCTCGAAGGTCGTGGCGTCGGGGGTCGCGCTCCCGGCGGCCACCAGCACCTGCCCGCGCGGGATCGCGAGTGTGAACGTGATCGTCCCGGTCGCCGGCTTCCAG
>JBBSFB010000100.1:0-10255 GCA_038239145.1 Acidimicrobiia bacterium | reverse complement strand
GCGCCGTCTCCGCAGTAGGCGCCGTCTCCGCAGTAGGCGCCGTCTCCGCAGTAGGCGCCGTCTCCGCAGTAGGCGCCGTCTCCGCAGTAGGCGCCGTCTCGGCAGTAGGCGCCGTCTCCGCGGCAGGCGCCGGCTTCGGCGCGTCCTTGGCGAGGCGGGCACGTTCTTCGATCTCGCGCTGCTTCGCCGCGGCCGCGTCGCGGGCCTCGGCTTGGCGCCGGTCGAACTCGGCCTGCTCTTCGGGCGTGCGCTGGGGACGGGCCGGCGGCGCCGCGGGCGCGGCAGCTTCCGAACGGGTTCCGGCCCGGGCGCTGCGGCGCTTGGCGATCTCGCGGCCTTCGATGACCGCGTCGGAGATCACGCGGCACAGGAGTTGCGCGGAACGAATGGCGTCGTCGTTGCCCGGGATCACGTAGTCGATGATGTCGGGGTCGCAGTTCGTGTCGACGATCGCGACGACCGGGATCCGCAGGCGGTTGGCCTCGGTGACCGCGATGTGCTCCTTCTTGGTGTCGATGATGAACACCGCGGACGGGAGCTTCTCGAGGTTCTTGATGCCGCCGAGGTTGCGCTCGAGCTTGGCGAGGTCGCGGCGGACCTTCAGGCCTTCCTTCTTCGACATCAGATCGACCTCACCGGAATCGACCTGACGCTGGAACTCGCGCAGCTTGGCGACGCGTGAGTGCACCGTCTGGAAGTTGGTGAGCATGCCGCCGAGCCAACGGAAGTTGACGTACGGCATACCGCAGCTGTTCGCTGCGTTCTCGATGGGCTCCTGCGACTGCTTCTTGGTGCCGACGAACAGCACCGTCCCGCCGCCGGCCACCGTCTCGCGTACGAACCGGTACGCGGTGTCGATGCGGTCGAGCGTCTGATGGAGATCGACGATGTAGATGCCGTTGCGCTCACCGAAGATGAAACGACGCATCTTGGGGTTCCAACGACGGGTCTGGTGACCGAAATGGACTCCGGCCTCCAAGAGCTGCTTCATGCTTACGACGGCCATGGCCGTGCCTCCCTAGGTTGGGTCTACCGCCCGCGCGAGCGCCGATCGATCGGAGACCGTCGGCACCACCTTGGGATCACGGGCGTGCAAATGATTCGTGTATTTGCCACCGGAGTCGGTCCGGAAGCGTTCCCAGTGTAGCGGGAGTCGGTTTCCCTCAGCGGGGGTACAGGCGGCCGCCGCTCGCGGTTCGCCGGCCGGCGCCGACGGGCTGCTCGGGTGCCGGCCCCGGTCCGGCCCGGAGGACGATCGGCGCGGGGACCAGGAACGCCCTGGTCAGGGCGCGGTCCTCGGCCGGCATCCCGAGCGGTTGCACGCCGGTGTCGTCCGCTTCGTCGGAGGTCGTGCCGACGAGCGGAGCCAGATGGACGATCGCAGCGAGGTCGACAGGCGCGAACAGGCGCATCGGGTCGACGTAGGCATCACCGATCCGCAGCCCGAAGTGCAACACCGCGCCCGAGTGACCCTCACTCTCACCGGTCGTGCCGAGCGGCGCGCCCCGGGCCACCTTGTCGCCGAGCCGGACCGAGACCGACGCCAGGAACGAGTACGACGTGCGGAGATCACCGGGGTGACGGATCACGACATGCCTCGCGCCGGCGACGAGGCCCGCGAACACGACGGTGCCCGCCGCCGATGCCCGGACCGTGGTGCCCGGCGCGGCGGCGAGATCGACGCCGAGGTGGGCGCGCCCGTAGCGCGTAAGAGGTGCTTGAAACTCGCGGACGACGCGGCCGTGAACCGGGCGCAGCCAGGGAACACGTGCGGCGGTCGCGACCGCGGGAACTGCGGCGACGAGCGCGGATGCAACGAGGAGCGTGGCGAGCGTTCGGAGCAGACGGGTCGGCATCGACCGACCGTACGGGCCACTGCCGTCTGTCCCATCACGCTCGGCCAGGTGTGCACCGGAATCGTCGCTCGACGGCGATTCTCGCGTCCGCGCCGGTCGGGTCTCGCTACTCCGAGTTAGGTGACGATGCCGCGCTCGGGCATCGGTTCCGACAATCGCGACCGCAGCTGGAAGATGGCCTTGG
Source organism: Acidimicrobiia bacterium (assembly GCA_038239145.1). Lineage (GTDB taxonomy): Bacteria > Actinomycetota > Acidimicrobiia > IMCC26256 > PALSA-610 > PALSA-610. The sequence continues at coordinate 8,215 of JBBSFB010000100.1, read as the reverse complement.
TGTGGATCTGGCAGACCCGGCTCTCGGTCACTCCGAGCACGTTGCCGATCTCGGCAAGCGTGAGACCCTCGTAGTAGTACAGCGTGAGCACGAGCCGCTCGCGATCGGGCATGCGGTTGATCGCGTCGGCCAGGACCTGGCGCATCTCTTCCGACTCGAAGGCTTCGACCGGGTCGTGACCCCCGCCCGCGATCGTGTCGCCGACGGTTGCGCCGCTCCCCCGCTCGGAGCCGGCCGACAGGAGCTCGTCGAGCGCAACCACGCCGACGAAGCTGATCTGGCCGAGGGTCGTGGCGAGCTCGTTCTCGGTGACGCCGAGCTCGGCGGCCACCTCTTTGTCCTCAGGACTGCGGCGGAGCTCGTTCTCGAGCTTGGAATACGCCCGCTCGATCGCGCGGGCCTTGGCCCGCACCGAACGCGGCACCCAGTCGATCGACCGGAGCTCGTCGATGATGGCGCCCTTGATCCGGCTGATTGCGTACGTCTCGAACTTGTAGCCCCGACCCGGATCGAACTTGTCGATCGCGTCGATCAGTCCGAAGATCCCATAGCTGACGAGGTCGGTCTGCTCGATGTTCTGCGGGAGTCCGGCGGCCACGCGTCCCGCGACGAACTTCACCAACGGCGAGTAGTGGAGGATCAAACGCTCGCGCGCGTCCGACGTCCCGCCTTCTTTGTAGTCACGCCATAGTTCGGCGATGTCCGCGGCGGACTCGTCCACTCTGCTCGCCCTGCTCCCTAGGCCCTTGGGTGCGTCCGTTCGTACACAGCCCGCAACCGCTCACGAGTCACGTGAGTGTAGATCTGTGTCGTTCCCACATCGGCGTGTCCGAGCAGCTCCTGAACCGCTCTGAGATCTGCTCCCCCTTCGAGCAGATGCGTTGCGTACGCGTGGCGCAGCGCATGGGGGTGCAACGACCGCCCGTCGGCCAGTGGGTGCCGGTCGAGAACGCGGCGCACGTCGCGCGGGGTCAGGCGCCGGCCACGCGCGTTCAGGAACATCGCCTGCGCCGCCTCACCACTGGGTTGTACGGCCACGCGGCCGTAACGCAGATACAGCCCGACGGCGGCGCAGGCCGGTTCGCCCAGCGGCAGCCTGCGCACTTTCGCACCTTTTCCGAGCACGGTGACGAGGTTGCGGCGGAGGTCGACGTCGCCCACGTCGAGGCCGCAACATTCGCTGACCCGCAGCCCGGCGCCGTAGAGAAGTTCCACCACCGCGAGATCCCGCAGGGCACGCGGATCGTCCGTTGCGGCGCCCACGACGAGCTCGTCGAGGAGCGAAGCCGCCTCGGCCTTGCGGGGCATGCGCGGAAGCCGGCGTGCGCCCTTCGGAGCCTGCACCGCGGCCGCGCCGTCGCGGCCGAGCACGCCCCGACGTCGCAAATGGCGCAGATAGGCGCGTACCGACGCAGCCTTGCGCGCGGTCGAGGATCGGGAGAAACCGCGGGTCTGCAGATACGCCAGATAACGGCGCAGGGCACGATGGTCGAGTTCGGACGGGTCGGGACAACCGCCGCGTTCGCACCATTCCACGAACTCGCGCGCGTCGTGCTCGTACGCCCGACGGGTGTTCTCGCTCATCGCGCTGAGCGCTATAACGAAGCCATCTGGATCATGGGACGGCTTGCTGCGGCTGGGGGCGGGCGGGCTCATGTGGGGAGAGACGGTAGTTCGTAGCCGGCGCACCCCTTGCGTATGGTCACGGTCCCGTCGAGCCTCGCCGCTCACGGTCCCGTCGAGGTCGCGGTCACGACCCTCCTTCCACAGCAATGGTCGAGGGAGTGTCACCGTGCTCGCATCCGTCCGCAGTGCCGTCTTGGACGGCGTCGACGGCGGGATCGTCACCGTCGAGGTCCACGTGTCCCGAGGTCTTCCCGGCTACACGGTCGTCGGCCTTCCCGACGCGGCGGGCCGGGAGTCACGCGAACGCGTGCGCGCCGCGCTGTTGTCGTCCGGGCTGGAGTACCCGCAGCAGCGCGTCACGGTGAATCTCGCCCCCGCATCGGTGCGCAAGACCGGCGCCGGGCTCGAACTTGCGGTCGCGCTCGCCTTGACCTGCGCCGCCGGAGGCTTGCCGGCGGGGGTGTTGGAAGGCGTCGGCGTGCTGGGCGAGCTCGGTCTCGACGGCGGGGTCCGGCCGGTGGTCGGCACATTGGCGCTCGTCGACGCGTTGGTGCGCACCGGCGTCGAGCACGTCATCGTTCCCACCGCGAACGCGTCCGAAGCGGCACTGGTACCGGGCGCCGTGATCCGCGTCGCGCGCAGCCTCGGCGAACTCCACCTCTGCCTGAAGGGCGAAGCGACGTGGCCCGATCCGCCCAATCCCCCGCGCATGGAATCTGCCCTCCCCGAAACCGACGAACCGCTGGATCTCGCCGATGTTCGGGGGCTGCGCGGCGCGCGTCGTGCGCTCGCCGTCGCCGCCGCGGGGTCACACCATCTCTTGATGGTCGGCCCGCCCGGGGTTGGCAAGACGATGTTGGCCCGGCGGCTGCCGACGATCCTCGCCCCCCTCGATCGGGCCGAAGCGCTCGAGGTCACCAAGATCCACTCGGCGGCGGGAACGCATCGGGGCCCCGCGCTGCGCACCGATCCTCCCTTCCGCCAACCACACCACAGCGCATCGATGGTGTCGTTGGTCGGCGGTGGATCGAGCCGGGTGCGACCGGGCGAGGTCAGCCTCGCTCATCGTGGTGCGCTCTTCCTCGACGAGCTTCCGGAGTTCCCGGTACACGCACTCGAATCCTTGCGCCAACCGCTGGAGGAACGGGTGGTGCGCGTGAGTCGCGCATCGGGCACGATCGAGTTCCCGGCCGACTTCCTGCTCGTTGCGTGCGCGAATCCGTGCCCGTGCGGCCGCAAGTCGGAGGTGTGCAAGTGCGGCGACGTGCAACGCATGCGCTACTCCCGGCGCCTCTCCGCGCCCCTGCTCGACCGCTTCGATCTCCGAATCAAGGTCGAGCCCGACGACGAGACCGGACCCGGTGAGACGTCGGCGGTCGTCGCGGAGCGCGTCGCCGCTGCGGTCGCGCGTCAAAAGGCGCGGCTACGCGGAACGAACTGGCGCCGGAACGCGCACATCCCGGCCGGCGCCCTCGAGCGGTACACCGTGCTCCTCGACGACGCGCGTCAAGCCTGGATCGAGACGTGCTTCAGCCGTCAACTCACGGGACGGGGTGCGGCTCGGATCCGTCGGGTCGCGCGAACGATCGCCGACCTCGACGACCGAGGCGAGATCGGCGCGCTCGACATCGACCGAGCCGCGTGGATGCGCGAGGACCTGTGGTGAGTCGCCGCTCGCACTACTGGGAACGCGGAGCCGACTTCCCGATCCGCGACGCCGATGCGCTCGACGCGATGTTCGACGCCAAGATGCCCGAATTGCTCTTCGGCGAAGGCGATCGGGTCGACGCGTTCGCGTCACCCCGCATCGCGATCGTCGGGACGCGTGCCGCGACTCCGATGGGGATCGCCGACGCGGCCGAGGTCGGTGCGTTCTGCGCCCGCGCCGGCATCACCGTCGTGAGCGGTCTCGCAATCGGTATCGACGGCGCCGCGCACCAGGGCGCGCTCGACGCCGGTGGGCTTACGGTCGGTGTGGTCGCGACAGGTCTCGACGTGACCTATCCGCGCCGGCACGCGCGCCTCTACGAACAGGTACGCGAGCAAGGGCTCATCGTCGGCGAGAACGACTACGGGACCCAGCCCCTTCCGTGGCGGTTCCCCATAAGGAACCGGATAATCGCGGCGCTCGCGGACGCAGTCGTCGTGATCGAGGCGACCCTCACGGGAGGTACCCGGATAACCGCCAATGACGCTGTCCGCTTCAACCGCGACGTCTATGTCATGCCCGGTTCCCGACGGAACCCGGCCGCCGCGGGATGCAATGCGCTGTTGCTCGACGGCGCCCAGCCGCTGCTCGAACCGTCCGACGTGCTGTTCGCGATCGGTCGGGGCGGAACGTTGGCGGGTGGCTGGACGAGTCCCCCACCCCCGCTGCATCCAGACCAGCAAGCGGTCCTGAAAGCCTTGGCCGGCGACGGCGCGACGATCGACGAAATCGAGCGGCGAGTGCCATTTCCGCCTCGACGATTGGGCGCGGCGCTGCGGGCGCTCGAACTCGGCGGTCACGTCGAACGCAAACGCGGGCTGTGGTGGCCCCGATGATCCGCGGAGCGGTGCGCGGACGTCATTCGGTCCGGACGCGACGAAGCCCAGGGGCGAGAGTTGGCACGCCGCCCCCGGGCTTCGTCCGAGTACTTCAGTTCTTGGTCTTCGGCGGGCAGTAGCTGCCCTTCGAGTGGCCGAGCAGACCGCTGACGGCCTCCCGCAGCTCGTCGGCTGGGGTGTGTATGCGTCTTTCAAGATGGTTCCTCCCTGGTCACACGCCGTGCAGTTACACAATGGGTGTTCTCCGCTCCCGGAGAGTGGCCTCAGGGACGTTCAGTCCGCCTGGCAATCGACCGGCCGGGTAGTTTCGATGTTCCATTCTCGAGCGTCAGGGAGCCTGCATGCCCGGCGACGACCCGGTCCTGGACGCGATCCAGAATCTTGTCGACGTACTCGACCAGATCTGCGAGCAGAAGACGAAGATCACGCAGCGGGCCGACCTGATTCGCAGCCAGCGGGCCACAGGCGTGGCCTATTCAGTCATCGTGCCCGACGAGATCCCCCCTCATCGTCGAGCGAGCCCGGGAAAGCCCGAACGATCTCGTCGCGGCCGCCGGTCGTTTGCAGCGGGCCGAAGCCTGCGCCCTTTAGGCCGAGGGACTGTCGATGGACCGCATCGGGGCGCTGTTCGGTGTGACCAGGCAGCGGATCACCGACTTCGTGCGCCCGCATCCCGAACCCCCGCCGCCCGCCGGATAGCCGCAAGGTTGCTCTCCGTGCGCAGGGACGGGCGCAACCGGCCCAAAGGCTGCGAGCGTCACCACGTTGAGTGTCAACTCACGCGGATTCCTGCCGAAAAGATCACGTGGAACTCACCCAGTGCCCGTACGACCATTCGTCGATCGAGGCCGAGATGTTTTCTGGCGGATCGGTCATCTTGACCTGTCCGGCCTGCGACGCCGCTTGGGAATGGCACGGCGCCTGGCTGCGGCGCGTGCGCGAACCCGACCGCGAGCGGATGATCGAAACGCGAGCACGCGCCCGGTCGGCGCAGACCACACCCACATCCACATCCTGATCCCGCGTCCTGATCGGCTCGGCTCGCGGCGGCGATACCGTGATCGGATCATGGCAACGCATCGCTGGACCGACGACAACAGTGACGTGGACGTCCGCCATATGCAGCCGTACCAAGCCGAGAAGACGTATCGGTGTCCCGGCTGCGATCACGAGATCCGCCCGGGCGAGGGTCACGAGGTTGTCGTGCCGAGATCCGATCCCGATGCGCGCCGGCATTGGCACAGCGGCTGTTGGTACCGCGCAACCCGGACCCCCAAGGCGCGGAGTGCCAAGCAGGCGCCGCGTTCGCGCCGGGGCTGAGCGCCAACCGAGCGCTTCCCGGCCGTCAGAACGCGGCTTCGAGCACGTCGACGGTCCACGACCCGCGACCGTCGGGCTTGACCGAAGCCACGTCGAAGCGCAGCGTCTCGGCGTGGCCGGCGTTCTCGCCCAGCCACTGGAGCGCGAGACGCCGGAGCCGGGTCTGCTTGCGGAAGGTCACCGCTTCTGCGGGGCTGCCGAACAAGTCGCCGCGCCGGGTCTTCACCTCGCAGAACACCAACGTCGTTCCCCGGCGGGCAATGACGTCGATCTCGCCGCCGCGGACCCGCCAGTTGCGAGCGACCACCGAGTACCCCGACTCGCCGTACCAACGCGCGACCGCATCCTCACCGGCGGCGCCGACCGCGCGGCGCTCTTCGGTCATCAGAGCTCCTTGCCGGGAAGCTCCTCGATGTTGACGTCCTTGAACGTGACCACGTGCACGTCGGCGACGAAGCGGGTGGGCCGGTACATGTCCCAGACCCACGCGTCGCGCAATTGCAGCTCGAAATACGTACGGCCGTTCTCCTGCTTGGCGTCGAGCTTGACGTCGTTCGCGAGATAGAAGCGGCGTTCCGTCTCCACGACGTACTGGAACATCGGCAGCACATCGCGGTACTCGCGATACAGCTGCAGCTCGATCTCCGTCTCGTACCGTTCGAGGTCCTCGGCGCTCACCGGGCCAGTGTACGACCGCCGCGCGCCACCTTCGGTGGCCGGAAAAGGGCCTGATCAGAACGGGTCAGAACCGCTTTTCCTTGATACATGTGTATCCAGTTGTGTCATAACTGCACGCTCCTCCCATTCCGGGTCGAAGCGTAGGCCGGTCCCTCCTTGTCCATGCGGACATGCGTTCGTCAGCGCCCGGCCACAGCGTCCAACGGCGGTCTCGCCGTTCGCATAAACGCTCCATAGCGGGTGCGAGTTCAGGGTTTCAACGCAACACCTCGTCGAGTGCTTGTGATGGTGACTTCCATCCGAGCGTTTGTCGAGGCCTGCCGTTGAGTTCGGCTGCGAGGCCATCGAGGTCGGCTTGTGTGAAGTGCGCGATCTCGGTGCGTTTCGGGAAGTACTGACGGAGCAGACCGTTGGTGTTCTCGTTGCTGCCACGCTGCCAGGGACTGCGCGGATCGCAGAAGTAGACCGGGACATCGGTCTGCACGCTGAACCTCGCGTGGGCGGCCATCTCCTTACCTTGATCCAGGTGAGCGATCGACGAAGCTGGCCTGGGAGCTCGCCGATCTTTGCGGCGAGCGCGTCCGCGACGACAGCAGCGGCATGACCGTTCGGACGTGCGATCAGCATGACGAAGCGGGTCTTGCGTTCGACCAGCGTCGCCATCGCGTGCATCCGTTTGCCCATCAGCAGATCACCTTCCCAGTGGCCGCCACGGCCCGGTCGTCGGCTTCGGCGGGTCGTTCCCGAATGTTGAGGGTGCCGCGCAACTGGCCTTGACCGTTCATCACCGTGTGACCGCGCGGCCGGCACGTCGTATGACCCGACCGCAAATAGCGGGTCAGTTCCTTGCGTAACGCGCCCCGCGACTGCACGAACAGCGACACGTAGATCGTCTCGTGCGACACGCGCATCTCCGGATCGTCGGGGAACTCGTCCTCCAGCCAACCCGAGATCTGGGCGGGCGACCAACGCAGCTCGAGCTTCGCCTCGACCACCGTCCGGAGGCGCTCACACGACGCGAGCTTCGCTTGTTTCGGTCGACGAGCACGACGAAGGGCGTCCCTTTCCGCACGGCACGCTCGATACCGGCGCACACCACCGTTGACGTTCACTTCCCGCGAGATCGTTGATGGAGACCGACCCAGACGTCGCGCGATCGACCGTCGTGACTCACCGCCGGCCAGACTGAAGCGCCCCGGGTTCACAGCCGCTACTAAACCCGGGGCGCTTCATTCCGCGGTTGGCGACAACGCAGCTAAGTCGTACGCGTCGGAGCACACTCGTTCCAAGCGAGATCACAGTGGCCGACACACGTCGGGTTCGTTAGGTTCGACCGTGCAAGCAATGCGAGAAGGAGATGAGATGCTGCGAGGTGAGAGGATCGTGCTGCGCGCTCGGAGCGAGGCCGACGTTCCGGTGCTGCACGCCGAACTCCACGACGATGTCGCCACGCGTTCGCGCGCCGATGCGCGAGCCTGGCGTCCTATCTCCTTCGGGGAAGGATCGCCCTACGCCGTGGCTGGGCCCAGCGACGGAGCCGCGGTCTTCTCGGTTGAGCGAATCTCCGACGGCGAGTTGGCCGGTGAGGCGCTCCTGTGGAACATCGATCTCCACAACCGGCTCGCTCATATCGGGATCTCCCTCCGCCCGTCGCATCGCGGTTGTGGTCTCGGGACCGACGTCGTCGCCGTCTTCTGTTACTACGCGTTCGCGACCCTGGGGCTACATCGGCTCCAGATCGAGACCCTCGCTGACAATCTCGCCATGCAACACGCGGCGAGGCACTCAGGGTTCGTGGTAGAAGGCACGCTGCGCCACTCGGCATGGGTTGACGCCGAATTCGTCGATGAAGTAGTTCTCGGTTTGCTCGCAACCGAATGGCCCAAGACGTGACGGATCCCCTGAGCTCGCGGTGACGCGGCGCGTGCCGAACTGCCGTCCTGAATCGCGGGTAACACCCTGTGGATGGCGCGGCAACGAGGCCGCTCGGGTGGCGGTCACGGAAGCGGGGGGGGCCCGCCCGGGGGCGGGGCCCCCCGCGGCG
>JBBSFB010000099.1:0-10445 GCA_038239145.1 Acidimicrobiia bacterium | reverse complement strand
CTAGGTGGCTGGTGTGAAACGGCGGGACGTGGGCGTGGTTCGCGGTTCGGTGACGGTGTGTGTCATCGACGCGAGTTCTGTTGGTGTCGGCGATCGCGTGGGGTCCGCGGGCGGCGGTCGTTGGCGCCGGTCAGGGCGTAGATGGCTGCGGTTCGGTTCATGTCACGGACCACGTGCGGTTGTTCGTCCGGATGCCGAGCTTGGCGAGTCGCGCGAGGTTCACGGCGGCGGCGAGCAGTCGGAAGTCGGCGTCGACTTTGACGAGCCCGCGGACGCGTGCTCGGCGGCCGCCATGTTTTCGGCGCATGAGATGGCCGAGTTTGCGTTCCACTTTGGGTCGTGTGGCCCGGTAGTTGGCAGTCCAGTCGGGATCGACTCGTCGGGCCCGCGCCTGGGCGAGGTGCGTCTCGTAACGGCTGACGCGGATTGTTCGTCCGGCGCTCGAGTTCGTGCACTGCGTGCGCAGCGGGCATGTCGCGCACGCGTCGGCGAAGTACGCGATGCCGTCGCCGTGACGGTTCGTGTTGAACGTCACGGTCACGTCGTTGGGACATGTCACGGTGCGAGCATCGACATCGATGTCGAAGTCGGTTTTGGTGAACTTGCCGTCCGCCGCGACCGCCGGTTGGACTTTGACCATCGGATCGATCCCGGCCGTATCGAGATCGGCCAGGAACTCGCCGCTGCCGTACGCGGCGTCTCCGTAGACGGCCGGCATTTCCGCTGCGGTCGCTTCATTATCGGTGTTGTCGACCATGTCTGCGATCAGTGCCGCGGCGACCGTGGCGTCGCCGACATTGCCGGCAGTGGCTTGGGTGGCGGTGATGATCTCGCTGTCGGGATCGACCGCGACATGACCCTTGTAGCCATCGAAGCTGCGCCGCACGGTCTTGTGGCCGTGGCGCGCGTCGGGATCGATCGTCGAGATCACCCGGTCGGCCGCGACGCCTCGCACGATCCGAAACGTCCCGTCATCGGCCGGTTCGATGTCTTGGCCGACCACCATCGCCAACAACTCCACCGCCTGGGCGACCTGCGGCCCGAACTGACGGTCTTCACACACGCCCAGGCATGCGAGCGCGTCGCACACGCGACTGTCGATCAGCGCGGCCCGTTCGTCAGGGTCATCCCAATCGATCTGCGGTTTGGTGTTCGTCTCGTACACGTCACCGCACGACAACACCGCCCGCAACTCGGCTTCGAGCCGATCGTCGGCGACAGCCAGCAGGCCGCGGATCGCGGAACGGATCAACGTGATCGTGTCCATCGTCGCGACCGCGTCATACAACGGTGTCGAATCCAACACGCGCCGCACCCCAACCAGACCCGCATCCCCCGCGACCGCAACAGTCACTTCGAAGATCCGATCCGGACGCTGCGAGTTCGCGAGCCGGGCCCGCATGTCGACCAGGACCGTGTGCGCGAAACCCGGATAGTCCATGTTGAGCCCACCCGCCGCGTACTTCCAGCGCGCGTCGAACGTGAATGCCTCCACCGCCTCCCGATCCGACAGGCCGAACAGGCGTTGCAACACCATCACCACCGCCACGATCGATGGTGGCACACTCCGGCGGCCCCGATCCGAGAACAGATCCGCGAACAACTCGTCAGGAAACAGCCGATGGCACTCGCGGTGCAACAACGCCCAGACCGAGCTCTGGTCGACCCGGCCGTCGCACACCGCCGCCGAACCGACCAGCCCGCCCTGACGCGGCGCCGACCCCGCTGTCACCACACACCACCCCAACAAGTGATCATGCACCCGATTATCCAAGACACCGACCGAAATCGCGAGCACTCACGCCCGCGAAAGACACCACCCACCTAGGGGGTCGCGACGTACGCGAGGCGACGGTTCGTCGCGTCGAGCACGGCTCGGGCGACCGCGTCGGCCTCCAGTTGCGGGCGCACGATCGCCGAGCCCGAGACCAGCTGCTCGGCGGGCGGAGTCACGAAGACGACAGTGACGACCGCGACGTCCTGGGCCCCTATGCGGACGACCTGGGCGTTGTCGACGTCGACGCACTCCGCCGCGGGTTCGAGTTGACGCAACGCGTCGACGGTGGCCACGGCGACGAGCCGGTGCCGGGCGGTCGTGGCGATGGAGCCCTCGGCAAAACCGACTGCTTCGTCGTCGTCGAGGCCGAGCGTGACGCGCACGAGCGAGCGCAGTCCGCTCGCCTCGGCCGTGATCGCGATGATCGAGGGGCGGGGCCCGGGCGTCGCGGTCTCGTCGAGGACCCCGGCGCCGACCTGGACGACGGAGATCACGCGGCGGTCGAGCTCGAGGCCGAACGACGCCAGCGCGATTGATTGCACGTCTCGGACGATCTGTTTCGGGTGCTTGCCCTGATGGGCGACGACGTGCACCTCGGAGATCCGGCCGTCGGGCTCGGCGACGAGCCGGACAATCGACACGTCGGGCAACCGACAGATCTCGCGTTCGACTTCCGTGAGGTCCAGCTCGTCCATGCCTTCGCGCTCTCCAAGTAGTCCGAGCCGTGACACTACGTCGTCGCGGCGATTCGCCGCGTGACCTTCTTCGTCGACGGCGATTGTTCCATTGAGCACGCGCCGGGACGTCTCGGCGCGTTATGTCGGCTGCTCGATGAGCTCGATGACCTCGGCGTTCGGACCGCGGAAGCAGACGAACCTCAACGTGGGGAGGTCCGAGCCCATTTCCATCGCCACCGGCGCCGAGATCGTTTCGATGTGCAAGCGCGCCAATTCCGAAACCGCCGCGTCGAGATCGGCGACGAGGAAGGCCGCTCGCCACATACCGAGCGCGTTCGCGGGGCGCGCCGCGGCCGACTCGTACGCCGGCCTCCGGAATCCGACGAGCATCAACAACACGTCTCCTCCACCGGGCGCAACCATCGCGACCTCGTCCATGGCGACCGGTCCGTCGATGCGCAGGTGGGTGCCGTCGTCGTTCTCGCTCGGAAACCGGGCCGCCTCCCGGAAGCCGAGAGCACCGTAGAACGCGCACGCCTCGTCGAGGTCTGCGCAGGTGACGCCCACGAACGACACGGACGGACCGCCGCCTTCGACGAGTTCCAGCGCGGTGCCGTCGGGGTCGTTACCCAAGACGATGCGGATCTCCTGACCGGAGGCGAGGGAGTGCACGAGCGGCTCGCTCCAGGTCGCGCCCCCGAGCTCGACCGCCCCGGCGATCGCGGCATCGAGATCCGGAACGCGTACGCCGAGGCGCTGGAATCCGGTCTCGTAGAGGTGCCGCGGCGGCGCGCCGACCGGAGTCGGTTCGTACCATTGGAGTAGATCGATCGCCGAGCCTTCGAAGCCGCGCGGACCGAGCAGGATCGACGCGTCCCATCGGGCCCGGTCGAGCCCGAACGCCGCGCCCGGCTGACTCGTCTCCGGCGCCGTGCGCGTGCCGATCGTGAGGCCGAGACCCTCGGTGTAGAAGCGGCGGGAACGCTCGAGATCAGAGCAGTTCACGTTCACGTGAAAGAGCCGAGCGTCAGCCAACGACATGGCCCGACACCGTATCTGTGGCGCGCGGGCCCGGGTCAGGGTTGGAGGACCGACCGGATCTCGTTGACCGGGTACGTGCGCGTCGAGGTGATCGTCGCCTCGCCGAGGTCGAGGCCCGGCACGGCGGCGGGCAGGTCGGGTCCGGCGAGAATGGCGACGCCGTGCCAGACCGCGTTGATCGCGACCGTGTGATTGCCCTTCGTTTCGAAGCTGAAGTGACCCTGGGATGCGATCGTCGGGGGGCCTCCGTCGACGCTGATCGCGTAGTGGTCGAGCGTTGCCGTTCCCGTGATCGTGTAGCCCCGGATGGTGGCGGCGATCACTACCGACGCGGGTCCCGCGGTGGAGATGCGCGTGTCGAGACCGGTGATTCCGCGCGCGGCCGGATCGAGTGTGACCGGAGGAGCCGGGAGCTGCACGCTGTTCCACGCCTCGCCGAACGTCGGTACCGGCGGAAGCGCCGGCGCGGCGGGGCGTTGGGTCGCGTCACCGTTCGCGAACGCGACGCATACGAAGCGATCGTCGACGACCTTGCCCTGGGCATCGGTCCCGATGAAGTGGTACTGGAATCCGAACACAATCGCGGCGGTCGCGCTCGGGACGCGGCAGACACCGTTGATGCTCCCCGTCTGAGCGGCAACCGTGTCGAGCGACCACGAGACCAGGTACTCGATCAGCGGCCGCTTGGAACTGCTGCCCGCGCGCCCCGGAGTTCCCGATCCCGGCGCAACCACATCGACGTGGATGACGACGTGCCCTCCGCCACTGACTGACCCGCCGCCGTCGGATCCCAACGCGTGCGAGGTTCCGCTCGACGCCGCGACGGCAGCGAATATGAGAACGCAGACGAGCGTCTTCATGGAAGACGCTCGGGTGCGACGGTCACGTCGGCCGACGCGAATCGCCACTTACCGTCGTCGCGTACAACAAGGTCCTGATACGTGGTCATACCGGAGAAGCGAGCGGCGTCGATGACATGACCGGTCGAATCGAACAACCGGTGCGCGTCGATGTCCTCGACGGCTTTGGCCGAGAACGCGTTCTGTGTGGCGCTGGTGATCGTGTAGGTCGTCGGGCCACCGAGGGTCTCGACGAGTCGCTCACGCTCGTCGTGAAGACTCGTGACGTCACTCGAGAGCGAAGCGAAGAATCTGCTTCCGCCGGCCGCGACGAGAGGGACGAGTGCCGGGTCGGGACGATGAGCCGTTTGCCAGTTCACGTTGCTCTCGAGCGACGTGAGGATCGCGACATAGTCGGTGCCGGTGTTGACGAGCTCGGGCGGCGGGATGGAGTCGTCGAAGCTGAAGTCCGGCCGCGTCGTCGTCGTAGTCCTGCTCGGGATCGTAGTGGTCGGGTGCCGCCGCACAGTGGTTGTGGGCCCCGGTGTGGACCCCGGAATCGCGCTGGGCGTACTGACGCCGCTACACGCAGCAACGAGCGCGATCGACGCGACGAGACCCCCACATGCCCGTTTCCCCACGTCCGCACGGTAGGCAGGCGACCGCCAAAAGTAACGATCGACGGTTTCGCGGCTAAGTGCCGATGGTCCCGATATGTCGGATAGCTCCGGCTCAGTTCTTGTCAAAAGCGCGGCACCGACATCCGCCCCAGGTACACGACATCCGCGAGTTGCACAGGCTGCGGGGAGCTGAGAAGGGTGGCGGACGGCGGTACGCGGTAGTGGTCGGGCGCAGTCACACCGTGGCAATTCGGCCGAATATGTCGGATAGTTCCGGGCCAGGCCTTGCGTATTCGCCGCAGCACGATGACAATTGCCCGGACCGGGTTCCCTCATGGAATCATTCCGGGGCGGATGAGGCTGCTGTTGTTCAGGAGAACTTCCGACTCGCAGCAGGTGTGCAAGCAGAGGGAGGGTTCGGCGCGACGATCTAGGAGATAGACGGCAAGGTCTCGGGCCGGGTCTCTACTTCACGAATACGAAGGTTTCCTGAGCGGAGCGGATCGCCCCGTCGTCCTAGTGGACGCGACGGAGGTCACGACGCGAGGGGGAATTCCCTGTGAAGAAGATCTCTGTCCGTATCGCCGCTGTTGCTGGTGGGCTGGTTGCTGTTTTGCTTGCCGGTGGCGCTTGGGTGCGTGGCTAACCGCCGCGGATCGCCCTGCCCGTGGCCTTGCCGCCTGTCTCCAGGTTCGTCCTCGATTGCCGATAAACAAAAGGCCATGTCTCCGTTCCCCAGACAGCTCCGGTGGTTCACCGTCGCGGTGTTCACGGCCGCGGTGTGTGCCGAGGTCTTCTTGGCGCGCCGGGACGGGCTTCCTTCCGTCGGAGCCCTCGCAGTGCTCGGGGCGCTGGTACTGCTTTCCGCGCAGATGCTCGTGCGATTGCGCGACGGCGTTCTGCTCTCCCCGGGGCTCGTCGTCTGCATGGCGGCGATCGTCGTCTTCCGCGACGAGCATTCCCTCCTCGGGGCGATGCTCGTCTGTTCGCTCCTCGCGGTCCGGCCCAGCTATTTCTCCAAGGCATCGTGGGGTTGGCTGCCGTTCAACGCAGGCCTCTCGGCCCTGGCGTTCCTTGCCGCCGCAATGGTGTACGGGTTGCTGCCGGCCGCGACTTCCGGATCCGCGTTGTATTCGGCGCTGACGGCGATACCGGCCGCGCTCGCATACACCTTCGTGGCGTGGGTGTTGCTTCTCCTCTCGTACGTCGTCGAGGGCACGAGCTCCTGGCGCGAGGTACTCGGCGGGTTGCTTCCGTCCGGCGCAGATGTTCTTCCGTTCACGATCCTGGGCTTTTTGCTGGGCCGGCTGTATCTCTCGATCGGGCCGGCCGTGATGTTGTTGATCATCGTGCCGATCCTCATCGCTCGCGAGATGTTCGCCTCGTACACGCGTGTGAAGGAATCGCACGACGAAACAGTCGGCATGCTCATTCACGCGTTGGAGGCCAAAGATCGTTACACCTCCGGGCACTCTGAGCGTGTCGCCGACTATGCCCGGTACATCGGGCAAGAGCTCAACTTCATGCCGGCTCGACTCGAACGACTGCGCTTCGCGGCGCTGATGCACGACATCGGCAAGTTGGTCGTGCCGAATCAGTTACTCAACAAGCCCGGACGGCTCACGCCGGACGAGTTCTCGAAGGTGCGGGTGCACGAGAAGGTCAGCGTCCAGATGCTGAGCCATATCGACTTCCTGCGCCCGATCGCGGCCGCTTCTCACAGCGACGCGACGCGTTTCGATCCCGACGACCTCGACCATCCGATCGAGCCGTACATCGTGATGATCGCCGACGCCTACGACGCGATGACCTCGACGCGCGCTTACCGCAAGGCGCTCCCGCAGGATGTCGCGTTCCAGGAGCTACGCGACAAGGCCGGCGTGCAGTTCCATCCCGAGTGCGTCGAAGCGCTGATCCACGCAGTCGAAAAGCGCGGAGAACACCACGGTGAAGGCTTCGAGGTCGACGCCGAGTTCGACAATGCGCCGGTGACCGGGGTCGGGAGCGCCGGCCTGGGTGACCTGCTCGAGGGCGAAGAGGCCAAGCGCTCGTCCTCACCGTCGCCGTCGTGACGGGCGAAACGCGGGGCTTTCGGCGGGGCGCTGGCTACGATTGGTCCGACCAAGCGGGCTGATCAGCCCTTTTCTGCCCGCCGAAGTCTGCCGAGTAACAAGTGATGCGGCTGAAACCTCGAGATTGGGGCGCCCCGGAATGACCCGCGGTCGGCGAATCGCGCTCGTGTGCGCGCTGGGGATCGTCGGGGGAGTGATCGCCCACATCGCCGACCCCTCCGGCAGCGCCGACGCCTTGACCTTGCTCGCGGCCGGGCTCGTGCTCGGCGAGTTGCTCGCGCTGCGGCTCGAGGACGGAGGTGCGGTACCGCTCTCCTACGCGGTGTTGGTGGTACTCGCCTCGTCGTCGTTCACCTTGCGCGAATACGCGATCGCGGTGGGGTGCGCCGAGCTTGCGTCGGTCTTGTTTCGTATCACCGACCAATACAGCGTTCGTCACGTGGTGGTGTTCGGCGTGCGCATCGCAGTCGCGGCGGCGACGTACGCCGCGTACCAAGGCACTTGGCATCTGGTCGGTCGGCGGGAGAACGTCGCCGCCGTACTCGTCGCGCTCGCGGCGGCGGCGGTCGCGCAGCTCGTCGTCGACGTCACGGCCAGCAAAGCCTTCCGGCTCGGCGCGTCGTTCTCGGCGCGCGGTCGGCTCGCGTGGCTCGCCATCGCTTCGTCCGGGATGCTGATGGCGATCGGGTACCGGGGCGTCGACGGCAACGGTAGGACCGGCCTCTGGGGTCCGCTCCTCTTCGCGACGCCGTTACTCGCGGCCTGGTACGCGTTCGAGCGCCTCGACGCCGCGACCCGCTCGTATCGCCAGACGATTGAGGCGTTGGCGATGGCGCCCGAGCTGGGCGGGATGGTTCCGCCCGGTCACGCCGAGCGTGTCGCCACGCTTGTTTCTGCGATGGGCGAACAGCTCGGGCTCCCGGCTGCTGACGTGCGCGACCTCGAGATGGCGGCGCTCCTGCACCATCTCGGTCAGGTGACTCTCGATGAGCCGTCGGGTGGTCGCGGTGTCGATCCGAGTGAGGTGACCTCGGTCACGGGTGCGATGCTGCGTGAGATCCGACCTCTCGTGGGCGCGGGCGAGATCGTCGCCGGCGACGTCGACGATCCGAAACGTCGGCTCGCGGTGCAGGCGCTCCGACTGGCCAGCGAGTACGACGATCTCACAGCTCGCGACAACGTTCCCGGGAACCTGGCGGTGGAGTCGCTGCGCTCCGCGCCCGCGTATGTCTACGACGAGCGGGTCGTCGTCGCGCTCGAGCGGGTGCTCCGTGATCGGGTGAGCGCCAACTCCTGAGTCCCGTTCGTCCGGTGCGCCGTGGAGTCGTCGGCGGTGAGGTCGACCGAATGGGAGTGGCCAGAGTGGCTGGACCGGTCGAAGCCTCGTCGTTTCGGCTTACGGCTCGCGTTGTACGCCACGTCGCAGATCCCGACGAGCAAGATGAGGTCTCCGAAGCTCATGACGTTGTCGAAAGGCTTCTTGAGCACGATGATGTCGGACAGGAAGCGGAGCTTGTCGTCGGACTGCTGGGGATGGTGCTTCACCGACGGCTGCGTCCATGACTTGTGCTGCCACTCGAGCGGAACCTTGAACGGCATCCCCTGATTCAGGGTGATCACGAGCGCGTTGCACGCAATCCCGATCAACACGATGCCCATTCCCGGTAGCACGAGATTGCGGGCCGCGAACGACAAGATCAGGACGTACGAGGCGACGAGTAGTCCGAATCCGAGGTCGTGCCAGTGCGCACGGGGGATCGTCACGTATTCGAGCCCGATCTGGATCGCGAGCCCCAAGAAGAGGACCGAGGCGAACCGCCAACGCACCTCGAACATGCGCACGTACGACCCGAGCGTGACCGCCGGGATCGCGAGCGCCACGACGATCGCGATCGCGTACACCAGCACGAAGTGAATGGTATGCGAATACCATCCGCAATTGATGGTTAACGAAGTGCTGTACGAGAGCGCCGCTGGAGTTGCCCGCGTGACGATCAATCGTCCCGAGCGCAGGAACGCGATGTCGTTCCAGGCGATGCAAGGCCTGCGCGACGCGTTCGCACGGGCCGGCGCCGACGAGTCGGTGCGCGTCGTGGTACTTACGGGCGCCGGAGACAAGGCGTTCTGCGCGGGTGCCGATCTCGGGAGCGGCGGCATCGCTGACGGCGCCGCCTCTGCGCACGATGGTCGCGGGCTTCTCGCAGACCTCTTCCGCGACATGTGGCGGCTCGGCAAACCCATCGTTGCCCGGGTGCGCGGTTACGCCCTCGCCGGCGGCTTCGGACTGGCGTGTGCGTGCGATCTCGTCGTCGCGTCCGACGACGCGATATTTGGTACGCCGGAGATCAACGTCGGCCTGTGGCCGTACATGATCACCGTTCCGTTGTTGCGGTCGATGCCGCCCAAGACCGTGCTGGATCTCATGATGACCGGACGACGGGTCGGGGCCGAGGAAGGCGCACGCATCGGATTCGTACAACGCGTCGTTTCCGTGGATGAGCTCGATGTCACCGTCGACGCGCTCGCGGTCGAGCTCGCGTCGAAGTCGCCGATCATCATGCGCTGGGGTCGCGACGCGTTCTACCGCGTCCTCGAGATGGACTCCGACGCCGCACTCTCGTACCTGCAGGGCATGCTGACGATCACGTCGCAGACCGAGGACGCGGCCGAAGGTGTCGCCGCGTTCGCGGAGAAGCGCGCACCGCAGTGGAAGGGACGGTAGCGATGCCGGATCCTCGGCACGACTGGGGTCCGCTCGTCGGCGATCTCGACGCGCGCAAGGCGCGCGCGCTGGAGATGGGAGGCAAGAAGCTCGTCGAGCGCCAGCACTCGCTCGGCAAGCTCACCGTGCGGGCCCGGCTCGATCTTCTCGTCGACGTGGGTACCTGGGTCGAGTACGGCCTGCTCGCCGAGCACATGGATGCGGGTCTCGGCGACCGGTTCCTCGCGGCCGACGGCGCCGTCACCGGTGTGGGCGAGATCGACGGCCGCCCGGTTGCCATTGCCGCGTACGACTTCACGGTGATGGCGGGATCGATGGGTGCGGTCGGCGAAGACAAGATCGCGCGCATGCGCGCCCATGCCGTGCGGCAGCGGATCCCGTTCGTGTGGCTGCTCGACTCCGCGGGTGCCCGGATCCAGTCGAGCAGCGGCTCCACGTTCGCAGGCATGGGCGCGTTGTTCCGTGAGCAGGTCGCGATGAGCGGAGTCGTGCCCATGGTCGCGGCGATGCTCGGTCACTGCGCGGCGGGAACCGCGTACATCCCGGGCCTCGCCGACTTCGTCCCGATGGTCAAGGGCTCGTCGTCGATGGCGCTCGGCGGCCGGCACCTGGTAAAGGCCGCGGTTGGCGAAGATGTCACCGAAGAGGAGATGGGCGGCTCCGCGGTGCACACCAAGATCTCCGGGGTCGCCGACCT
>JBBSFB010000098.1:0-10513 GCA_038239145.1 Acidimicrobiia bacterium | reverse complement strand
CGACCGGTCGGCCCTTCCACATCGCTTCGGTGACGGTGAGCCCGAATCCTTCGGCGAGGCTCTTCTGCACGACGACGGCAGCGTGGCGCTGCAGAGCGTTGACGACCGTCGCGGCTTCGTCGCCGTCGGTCATCGGTACGCAGGCGAGATGCACCCGCCGCCGCGTCGCCTCGGGAAGATCCCTCCACGTCTCGAGGCATGCCCGGAGCACATCGGCGGCTTCCGGGTCGTCGGCGACGCCACTGGCCTCCGGACCGGCCAGCATGAGGTGCGCGTCGGAGCGCTCGGCGATCCCGTCGGCGAATCCGGTCATCACGCCCGCCATGTCCTTCATCACGTCCCAGCGCGACGCCTGCAGCACGACCGGCACCGTGGGCGGTGGTGGCGGTCCGGTGCCGAGCAGATTGACCGACGTGGTGACCGCTCCGCGCGATCCGTCGCGTCGGGTGAACTCGACGGCAGCGGAGGCGCCGCTGCCGCCGCCGAGAAGGCCGACGTCTTGCAGGACGCGGCGAACGTCGTCGGGCTCGATGTGCACGTTCTTCGCCGAGAAAGGATCGATCGACGGTGGGATGACGGCGAGCCGGTCGCTCGTCACCCACGGAGGCGCGAACTGCGCGCGTGAGAACACGAAGGCATCGACGTCGTCGAGGTACCGGCGGAGGAACGCCCAGGCCGTGGCCGAGTGCTCGTTCTGGGTGTCGATGCCGACGTGGCAACGCCATACCACGGTCACGCCGGCCGGCATCGCGGCACGCGCGAGCGCGGCGGTCTGCGGGTCGTGCAGGATCACCACGTCACTCGCGCGTACGACCGAACGGAAACCGGCAAGGCTGCGGGCGATCGTCTCCTCGTAATGGGCGTGCTCCGCCTCGGCAAGGGGGCCACCGTCGCCCGCGGTGCCGTACAGGTGATTGTGAATCCGCTTCGTGATCTCGAAGAAGCGAGGGTCGCCGTCGATGACCAGCCATCGTGCGTCGATGCCGACGCCGCGCGCGTACGCGAGCAGCGTCTGCAGCAACTCGGCGACGCCGCCGCCGGTCGCGGTGGAGTTCACGTTGATGACCCGGCGTCCGTCGAGCCGGACCCGGGCGCGTGCCGCCGCCCGCGCGAAGAGCTCGGCTCGAGCGACGCCGACGAACGTGGTCAGGGCCTCGGGAGCAACCGCGCGGACGTCGACTTCGACCAGCGTTGAAGACGTCATCCGGCCCGGACCCGTTCCTCCGCGTACATCTCGTCGATGAGGGCGTGGAAGTGCTCGGCTACGACGGCGCGCTTGACTTTCAACGTCGGGGTCATCTCACCCTCCGAGACGGTGAGCTCGCGTGGGAGGAGCCGGTACTTCCGGATGCGCTCGACCCGCGACCGCTTGTCGTTCACCTTCGAGATGATGCCGTCGATCTCGACACGCAAGTCCGGATCGCCGACGAGCGCTTCGTAGTCGGCGACCTTGCGATGCGCCTTGGCCCACCGCGTGAGAGCGTTCACGTCGAACATGAGAAGCGCGGTCAGGTAGCGCTGCCCTTCGCCGATCACGATCGCCTCTGCGACCAGCTCGGAGTGTCTGAGATCCATCTCGATGTCCTGCGGTGCGATGTTCTGCCCTGCGCCGGTGATGATGAGGTCCTTCTTGCGCCCGATGATCGTGAGGTACCCGTCCTTGTCGACGCGGCCGGTGTCGCCGGAATGCATCCAGCCGTCGTTGTCGATCAGCTCAGCCGTGCCGGCGGCGTTTTCGTAGTATCCCATGCAGACATTGCCACCCTTGACGAGGATCTCGCCGTCGTCGGCAATCGACACGCGCACTCCGGGCAGCGCGTGCCCGACCGTTCCGACACGATTGTCGAGCGGGGGATTGCACGTCGTCGGCCCGCACGACTCCGTCTGCCCGTAGAGCTCGACGATCGGCATACCGAGCGCGTGGTACCAGCGGAGCAGCTCGGGATCCGTAGGCGCCGCCGCGGTGATGAGGATGTGGGCCTGGTCGAGACCGAGCTCGTGGCGGATCCGGTCACCCACCGAGGCGTCGAGCGCGGAGTACGGAACCCGCTCCCAGAACGGAGCGCGTTCCGTGTTCGCGTGTCGCGATTCCATGTGCCGACCGAGGCTCATGTAGTTGTCGATGACGAGCTTCCGCAGGCCGTGCTCGTCGCCGAACTTTTCGAGAATTGCCTCCTGTGCCTTCTCCCAGACGCGCGGGACCGCAAAGAACACGGTTGGGCGACAAGCGCGGAGGTCTTCGGCGACCGTCGCGAGACTGCGCGCGAACCACGTCTCTCCGCCGACAGCCACCGGAGCGAAGTCGCTCATCATCCGTTCGGCGATGTGGCTCAACGGCAGGAACGACAGCAGCCGCTCGCGCTCGCGAATCTCGAACATCGCGGCCGCGCTCCGGATCGTCCAGATGATGTTGGCGTGGCTGATCATGGCGCCCTTGGGCGGCCCGGTCGTCCCGCTCGTGTAGACGAGCGTGGCGAGTTGTTCCGGGACGACCGCGGCGGCTCGTGTGTCGAAGAGGCCCGGCTCGAGCTCGAGGCGCGCGGCGCCGATCTCTTGGAGCCGGACGAACGCGAGCAGGGTCGGGTCGTCGACGCGCTCGTCGTTGCTGAAGACCACAACGTGGCGCAGCGCGGGAAGCTGGTCGCGTACCGCGAGCACCTTCGCGAGGAGCTCGTCCTCGACGAAGCACACTACGGCGCCCGAGTGGGCGAGCATGTACGCGATCTGCTCGGGTGAGCTGGTCTGGTAGAGCGGCACGGTCACACTGCCGTTGCAGAGCGCTCCGAAATCGGCGACATGCCATTCGACCCGGTTCCCCGAGAGGATCGCGACGCGATCAGCGGGCTCGACGCCGATCTCGGCCAGGCCCGCGGTCACGCTCGCGACCGCTCGGCCGTATTCGCCCCAGCTGAGTGTCTCCCATCCCGACTCGACCCGCCGGCGCAGCGCCGGGCGCTCGCCGATGTGATGGCGGTTGAGACAGAACGACTCGACGATCGTCTCGCCCTCGATACGGAACGGTGCTGCGTCATTCATCGTGGTATCCCCCGGTCAACTCGACGAGACTTCCCGACTCCCATTTCGCGCCCCGCACCGCCGAGCGCGCCAGAGGCGAACGTCCCTTGTCCACACCACATCGGCGTTCGCCCTGCGATCGTTTGCCGCGTTCGCACGAACATCGCGAAAGAGTGACTATCGCCTCTGTCGCGAAGGCGTCGACGGCGCGTGAATGAAGCATCGATCGAAGGAGTTCGAGAGGGGACGAAGCGATGAGACGACGCCGCTGGGGAATCGCGGGAGTGTGTGTAGCAGTGGTCCTTGTGCTCGGGTCGGTGGCGGTTCGCACGGTGGCGGCCCCGGCACTGGTTCGATTTCCACTGAATCTCGACGAGACCGCTCACTATTCGGGGCACGAGCTCGTCTACGTCGACGCGAGGACGTTGCTCCCGCTCGCAAAACCGGCGAGCGTGCCGATCACGGTCGACCGGCACGTCAAGGTCGTCTCCGGCGACTTTTCCCGCGCGCTCGTCGACGAGACCGTCACCGTCAAGGCCGGCTCCGTCACCACGGTCGAGACGTACCAGTACGTCATGGACCGGCGGTCCATGCAGGTCGTGAACGACCCACGTTCATACGCGTTCGGCGACCCGAAAGCGACGATGCATCCCGCCGGCGCCTACCGCGTCAACTTCGCGATGAGCACCACGGGGAACGGTTCATACCGTTCGTACATCCCGGAGGCGGACGCCACGACGCCGCTCGCGCTCGTCGAAGGCCGTCACTACCACGCCGATGCACGCGTGAGCGTGATCGACTTCTCGAGCAAGCTTACGCGGCCCGTCGCGCCCTACTACCTCGCGCATCTCCGCGCGCTGGGCCTGCCCATGCAGATCACGACGGCCGAGCTGCAGCCGCAGCTCGCCGCGGCGGGCATCGACGTGAACCGAGCGCTGGCCGATGTGGGCCCACGCCTGACGCCGGCGGAGCAGCGGCTGGTGACCGAGACGCTGTCGAAGTCGATTCCGTTGCGCTACTACTTCATCGTAAACGGCACGGTCTCGATCGAGCCGAAGACCGGCGCCCTCGTCGACGTGCACAGCACCGAGGAGGGTGTCGCTGTGAAGCCCGACCTGGGCGGAGCTTCGGCGCTGAACTCGTTGCTCGCGAGGTACTCGTCGATCCCCTCGGTGAAAGCGGCCGCCGACGGGCTCGCCGCGCTGGCGCGGCGCGAGCCGCAGCGGGCCGAAACCTTCGTGTACACCCAAACCGTGGCGTCCTCGCTCCACGTTGCGCACAAGGCCACGCAGCAGGCGTCGCAGATGAACCTCGTCGAAACGCGGTTGCCGAACGGGCTGCTGCTGCTCGGGATGCTCGTGCTGCTCGGCAGTCTGCTCGCGTGGCGTGGGGCGCGCCCGGGCGAGCCGGATCCTATGTACGAGCCGACCGATACTGCGCCGAGCCACGAGCGCGACCTCGAGCATGTCTGAACGTCACCCGCCCGAGCCGCCAAAACCGCGTCGGGTGGGTTCGTTCGAGCATCGGGATCGCGCCGCGCGTACGAGAGGTACGGCGCCGGCCGCCAGGACGTGGCGTACCTGCGCGGCTCCTCATGGAATCGCAGATGAACCGGGCGCTGGCGGGCTCGAACGCCGCGACAAGCCGCTGCAGGCGTCGGCATTCCTTCGACCGCAGGGGGTCGTGCCTTCTTCGCCGGCCGTCGGGCCCGCAGCGACCATCAGGCGAGCACGAACCCGCCGGGCTTCCCGGAGCGTTCCGCGAACGGTCTCGGATCGCTGGCCGTAGCGACCGTCCTCGCCGCGCCGAGCGCTCACCATGACGAAAATTGGTGGGCGCTGGCGGGCTCGAACCGCCGACCCCCTGCTTGTAAACGGCCTTCGACGGGGCGTCCGAGCAGGGCGTTCGGGCGTAAGTCCTGGTCAGGCGTTCGCACGGTATCGGGGCGTTGCGTCCCGTACCCCTGCTTCTGTCTCCGTAGTGGCACGGAAGTGGCACGCCGGCACTTTGTTGTCGCGTTTGGCGTCGCCAACGCGCTTCTTCCTGGTGCCGGAACTTTCGTCGACACAGGAGGCATACATGCACGCGCGCAAACGCGCTTTCGCGATCGAACCGAACTCGGGTCCTGAACGACGGTCTCGCACCTTCGCGAGCAACCGAGGGCGAAACGGAGCAGTCCGATGAGCGGCCGACGCCGCTTCGGCGCGGTTCGCAAGTTGCCGTCTGGCCGTTGGCAGGTTCGCTATCGCGATCCCGACACTCAGAGCTATCGCAGCGCGACGCAGACCTTCACGACCAAGACCGAAGCCGCTCGTTGGCTGTCCGTCCTCGAGGCCGACATGACTCGCGGGCATTGGCACGACCCCAAGCGCGGCGACGTCCCGTTCTCCGAGGTGGCCGAACGCTGGTACGCCACCAAGCTGCATCTTCGTCCGACGACCAAGCACATCTACCGCACACTTCTCGATCGGCACATCCGGCCGACATTCGCCGACGAACCGATCGGTTCCATCACGAAGCTGTCCGTGCAGATGTGGATCTCTGACCGCAGTTCCAACACGCGCATGGGCGCCAACAGCGTGACCAAGACGTACAAGGTTCTGCGAGCGGTCATGGAGTCCGCACTCGACGCAGAGCTCATCGTCCGGAACCCGTGTCGCATCAAGGGAGCGGCAACCGAACGCCTGCCCGAAATGCGCTGCGCGACATCGGAACAAGTGGCCGCGCTCGCCGACGCCGTAGACCCAGAATGGCGCGCCCTCATCCTGCTCGCCGCGTACTCGGGATTGCGATGGGGCGAACTCGCCGGCCTACGTTGCCGCTACCTCGATCCGCTCCACAAGACTGTTCGCATCGTCGAGCAATGCACACAAGTATCGGGTCATTTCGTGTGGGGGCCGCCCAAGACGAGCGCGGGACTCGTACCGTGGTCCTGCCCGACTTCATCGTCGACACCATGCTCGAACACCTTGCGCGATGGAGTGAACCGGGCCCCGAGGGTCTCGTTTTCGTGATGGCCGAAGGCACGGTGTTGCGTCGCGAGAACTTCCGCAAGCGCGTATGGCTTCCTGCGTGCGAAGCGGTCGGCGTCGAAGGGCTCCGGTTCCATGACCTACGCCACACCAACGCCACGCTCGCCGCAGCCAGCGGCGCGCCGCTGCGCGCCATCATGCACCGCCTCGGCCACCACTCAGCTGCCGCCGCACTCCGGTACCAACATCAGCTCGCCGGCCAGGACGCCGCAATCGCGGAGTATCTCGAACAGGTCGGTCGCGCACCCGAAACCCGCACGGCGATCGAGCCGTACTACTGGCTGTTTCTTCCGGGCTGTTCTCAGCGTACCAACGCGATCGTTGCATGTCCTGACCTGCGGCGCTCGAACGCGTGGTGTCGCGCAGTGGGCTCGCGTACACCCCGTGTCGGCACGTCTTGGCACCAATCCGGCACCACGACATCGCGCGATCGCATGCCCCGTCGGCAATGTCACAACCTTCGTGAGCGATCGACACCGCACGAAGCCCCTCCGCTCGGGAGAGGTTGCACGCCGTAATCGCGAGTGTCCCCTGCCGACACTTCGAGGATGCGCGCAATCGTTGATCGGCGCGCGTTATGGCGCGTACGTTTTGCTCAGGTCCACCTATCAGCAGGTGCGCCAGATCGGCAGATATGGCGTACGCGACGTGCCGCCCTGCCGATTCTTCCGGTTCAAACGCACGCGGCACATCGGCCACATGGGATAGGGGGGAGAGCGGACGGTCGGTCCCTGCACGTGGCGCGGGAAAGTAGCGTGCGAGCATGGCCCGAATTTGGATCGCATCGCGCAATCTCCGAACCGGGGCGGTCAGCTTCACGTTCGTCCTCGTCGTTGGGGCATGCGGCTCAGGAGCGCATCGTGCGGGGTCGAACGAACCCCGCGCGGCCGTGTCCTCGACGACCGAATTTCAGGGCACCCCGACCCTCACGATCCCGGGCTTAGTAGCCCCACCGCGCTCCTACAAGCCGGTCTTCACTGGGGCAGCGGCGGAAGTCGAGAGAGCGTTCCGGGCGCGACTCGACGCCTTCGAACGCAAGGACGTGGCAGCCGCGATCGTCAGTCAGTCCAGCACTGGAGCATCGAGGGCGGAGTTACTCGGGTTCATGAACACCTACCGGATTCGGCTCTACCGGATCAATGCCATCGCGGTGAACGGCAACACTGCGTCGATCGAATACGAGAACGCGATCGTCGGTCGCAATCTGAAGGCGAACGTCATTACGACGTTGCTTGGGCAGCGCGAGACCTGGATCAAACATGGCGAGCGGTGGCAATCCGTGTCCGACGTGTCCTCGTCGCCTGGGCTCCCCAGCGACCTGGCGTCGGTGACGATGACGCTTCGCGACCACGCGCCGATCCTTCTTCCTGCTCGGCTGCCGAAGACCGATTTCGGGTTCTTGGTGAAGAACACGGGCGCCGCCGCCAAGGGCCTCTTCATCCTCGGCATCCCCGCCGATCTCAATGTCGCATCGTTTCTCCCAGTGATCGAAGCGATAGGTACCGAGCGCCAAACCAACACCGCCGCATCGGAGTTCCCAGACGGAGTACTCGAAATGGGCGCGACCGCAGACATCCCAGCGCACAAAGACGGCACGATGGTCTTCAGCGGCCGACTTCCCAAAGGCCGTTACCTTCTCGTCAGCCGCTCGGCAGAGGGCGCGAGAGATCAACCGCTCCCGGCGAAGGAATACACGGACTTCACAATCAACTAAGCCGAAGGAGGCGGCTCCGAAGTCCCGCGCTTGCGGCGGACTCTTCAGGCACCGAGCTGCCCACCGGCTTCCCACCACTACCGACGGTCGCGATCCTGCGCGCGCCGAACTACGGCAACGTATTCCAGAACGGCGGGCGCAAGTCGAGCGTCCCGCACCGGACCGCCCTGACGGACTATCTCCAGTACGGCTACGCGATCCGAAGTTTCGAGACCGCTCGCGCCCGGCCAATATCTCCGCGCAAGCCACCGCATCGTTGGACCGAAGAACAGGATGCCGAAGACGGCCTGGAAGATTGCCGCGAACCAGCTACCAGTCGTGCCGAACGAGAACACTCCCATGAACAGACCGAAGGGAACGCCCATCCAGAGTGTGGCTTGCCATCCGCTTGCGTAGTAGGCGTCCCTGCGCTTGCCACTCAGCTTCACACTCACATCATGCCCCAGCAGTGCCGATCGGCAGTTCTGTGACTTCGCCCGCCACCTGTCGCACCATCGTGAGTTGGTCGAAGTACAGGCTCTCGGTTCGCAAACTTGCCTCCCTCGAAAACGAGTAGCGTCGTGTGTTCAGCGCCCGAGTGGCGTTCACCCTGGGAAGGTAGAGATGTCTCGTATCCCGTCGTGGCTGTACGTCTTGTTCGGTGCCGTTGCCACGATCTTGGGTGCGCTCGGCGTGACGCATGCGCCGACGGGCGCCCCCAAGATCTTCTGGGCTGTGATAACCGTGATCGGTATCGCGAGCTTGGTCGTCGCCTGGACGACGCGACGCACTGCGCGGTGACGGATTTGACCGGCGACGTATAGGTAGGGGAAGCGCTTTTTTGGAGGCGACCCCGCCACCGGCTGCCACTTCCTCCGGCTGATCGTGGATATCTCCGCACAGCGGCCCAGCGCGCTCTTCACATCCCGATTCCGTCCCGCCAATACCGGACCCACGCACACAGATTGCCCAGTGAGAATGGGGTTGTCCATGTCGGGGTCCACGATTGGGTGGTGGCGGACTGCGATGCTTTGGGCTCATCGGGGTAACGACACGCCCCGTTCCGGAGGGCGACTCGAGGTGCTGCGCTAACAGCTTCCTCGGTCACGGTCTCCTTCCCGGGACGTGCGTGCCACCCCTCAAACAGGAAAGGGATGGCTATGCCCATCGTAGATTTACCGCGCCCGGTTGTGGGTGGTGTCGACACGCACCTTGATGTGCATGTCGCTGCCGTCGTCGATGCGATCGGCGGCGTGCTTGGTGTCGCGCCGTTCCCGGTCGACCGCGCAGGGTATGCAGCCCTGTCGTCGTGGATGACTGGGTTCGGGACGGTCGATCGGGTCGGGATCGAAGGGACCGGTTCGTATGGTGCGGGCCTGGCGAGACACTTCACTGCGGCCGGGATCGCG
This sequence comes from Acidimicrobiia bacterium, assembly GCA_038239145.1. Lineage (GTDB taxonomy): Bacteria > Actinomycetota > Acidimicrobiia > IMCC26256 > PALSA-610 > PALSA-610. The sequence continues at coordinate 1,364 of JBBSFB010000098.1, read as the reverse complement.
GTGATCGAGGTTGATCGTCCGAACCGTCAAGAACGACGACGGAACGGCAAGAGCGACGAGCTCGACGCGATCGAAGCGGCCCGCGCCGCGTTGTCGGGCCGGGCCAGGGGACGAGCGAAAGATCGCAGCGGCAATGTCGAGGCGATACGGGCGTTGCTGGTCGCGAAACGTTCCGCTCGCTCCGGCCGCATCTCGGCGATCGTGCAGCTCCGCCATCTGATGTTCGCCGCCCCTGACGATGTCCGCGAACGGTTCGCGCGCCTGTCTCCGAAGGCCCTGGTGCGGGAAGCGGTCACCCACGAAACCGCGAATGACGACGAACCCAGTCTCACTGGCGGATATGGCGTGGTGGCGGGGTCAGGGACGCGCCGCGATCAGAGTGAATCCTTGGGCCAACTTGGCCGAGAGGTCGTCCGAGCCGGTTACTCGCAGCTTCGGTATCAGGTCCGGCGCTGTAAGCCCGCGGGAGAGGATCGGCGTCGCAGCATCAGCGTCAATGGCGAGCGTGACGGTAGGAGACGCTGCGGCACCGAGGAACACCAACGACTCGGTTGCACCAACCTCGACCGTCCACTCGCCCACTCCGCTGATCTCAAACACGATCGTCATCCCTGACTCGACATCCAGAGCACGAGCGTGCGCGGCGATGATGTGCGCCACCACCTCCCCGGCGGGCACCAAGAACTCGTGGCGGAGATCCGGTCGCGCCGTCGTGCGCCGGATCTGCTGCTGATGTGTCCACCGCTCCAGATACTCCCTCGCTGCGATCTGCCAATACGGCGAGGCGTCTTGAACTGCGAAGAGCCCCACAGGCTCACCCAACTGCTCCGTGTCCACGTCGCGGTAGAACTCGGCGGTCCAACGACCGGTGGCTTCCAAGAGCGTGAGAATCAGGGCCGGGCTGAAAAACTGCGTCGCGGTCACCCACTGCTCATTGAATCCGTCAAGAAGCTGTCGGAACGTCAGGCCGGGATGCGATTCACCGAACGTCACCAAACCCTGCGCCGCCGCGTCCCGCTGTCGAGCGAGAAGCGACAGATCGTCACCGAGCACGTGCAGCGCGACTCCTGCCACCGTCCAGGCCGGACACTCAGTCGCCGCCGCCCACTCGTGCGGGGCGAGACCCGAGAGCAGTTCTAGAAGAGCCCCCCGCTCCATCGGGAGGACACCGGTGACATCCACGATCGGCATTGGAACCAGACTCAACGAATCTTCGGTCACGGCGCACATGTAAGCAACACCGGCGCCGGGGATCCACTCCGGGGTCGGGGTTCCAGGGTTGCATTGTCTTCCCGGCTGGTTCGGGTGGCGGCGTTGAGAAGCGCACTGAGGGAGGCCCCGTGTGGGTCTGGTCTCGTCAATCT
>JBBSFB010000097.1:0-10588 GCA_038239145.1 Acidimicrobiia bacterium | reverse complement strand
TTCCGCCAGACCGATACCGTCGCTCATCGTCAGGGGTCTCCCGTCTCCGTAGCCGTCGAACAGCCACGAAGATGGCGGGATCCCTGACCCGCGCGGTGGACCCTCAGCTACACGTCACTCCCCACCCCAACGCGAAGAGCCTGTAAAGACCCACGAGAGCAGCGAGCGCAACTTGCCGGGCACCCTGCAACTTGTGGAGCCGCGCCGTCGAGTCCGTGACGACGGCCGGTGACGTCGCCGGGTTGACGAGTTGGCCGCCGAAGACGCCGCCCAAGTCAGTCCAAGTGCTGTTTGACCGTTGGTACGCGGCACGCAGCTGGAGCTCGTTCGGCAGGAGTAGCGAACGTTGCAAGTACGTGCTGTAGGCGGCCGTGCCGGCGGTCCCGGTCGCACTGGCCGTTGAGAACTGCGCGGCACGGCCGCCCACGTCCTGGATCGTGGCGGCGCGCTCGAAGGCCGTCTCGAGGTCATTGTTCGCTTGGCTCGTCCGCGTGAGGTCAGAAGCGATGCTCGCTTCGACACTCGCACGAGTGCCGGTCGAGGCGGCGACGCTGCCGTTGCGTTCGACGGCGGCCAGGATGCAAACCAGCATGACCGTCACGAGCAGGATCCGGAGCACGGCGAACAGGACCGAATGCCGATCCTGCGGTGGTCGGGGAGCGACGGGACGCCGATACACGCCGGCCTCCGACCGCGAGTTCCTCATACCCTTTGTTCGTCAACTGCCGAGCGCGATCGAAGGAGTCGCCTTGGCGGAGGCAGAGCGGACGAGGTCGCCGAGCCACCACCCGCTCCGTGTTCCTCACAGGAGATCCGAGATCGTCTTGAGCCCCGCGTCGTACAGCACGCCGGGAAGCATTCCGCCGTCGATCTCGATTGTCGTGCCGTTGATGTAGTCGGCTTCGCCTCCGCAGAGAAAGACACAGGCCCGGCCGACTTCGTCGGGTTCGCCCGCTCGTCCGAGGGGAACGTTGCGGAAGTACTCCCGGCCTGTCGGGTCGTCGGGTGGCATCACGAATGCCTGGAAGTTGTCGGTCATCGTCGGTCCGAGCGCCAGGCAGTTGACCCGCGCATCGGGCCCCCACTCCTCGGCCAGCGATCGCGTGAGGTGGTTGAGTCCCGACTTCGCCGCGCCATACGACACGAGCGTCGGCGATCCGGCCGGGTGACCCGCACCACTGGAGATGTTGATGATCGAACCGACGCCGTCTTGTGTTTTCATCTGGCGGAACACACGAATGGCGAACCACATCGGACTGATCAGATTCATCTGGATCGCGAACGAGTGGTACAGCACTGTGCGTTCGAAGTCGTCGGCGCTGCGCGGTGCACCTTGTATCTTCTGCACGAGCTCGGGGATGTCCTCCACGTGAGGAGCGGGCACCGTGCCTCCCGCGTTGTTCACCAGGATGTCGATGCGGCCGTAGGTCTCGACGACCCGGGAGACGAACGCGTCAATGGCGTGGTAGTCGCCCTGATCGCACACCCACTGCGCAGAACGTTCGGCGCCGCCGGGTACATCGGCGGCCGCAGGTAACGCAGGGAGCTCGCTACGGGAGCAGCCGACGACCGTCGCGCCCTCGAGCAGCAGCTGTCGCGAGATGCCGACCCCGACGCCCCGACTCGTTCCCGTCACGATCGCAACCTTGCCGTCGAGCTTGCCCATGGGGTCCCCCGAACTCTCTCCTCGATGCCGCCTGGCTTGCTCGGCCCGGGAAACATAAATCGGTTTATGATATTCGGCAAGGGCGCGTTCGTCGCTTGCATACACACGGGGGCGACATGCCGTTGCGGGTTATCCAGTTCTCGACCGGCAACGTCGGGCGGCACGCGTCGCGGTCGATTGTCCACCGGCCCGATCTCGAACTTGTCGGCGTGCATGCGAGCAGTCCCGACAAGGTGGGCCGCGACGCTGCCGACCTCTGCGGTCTCGCCGACCCGACCGGAATCGTCGCCACCGACGACCTCGACGCGCTCGTGACGCTGCGTGCCGACTGCGTCATCTATACCTCGCAGGCCGAAACCCGGCCCGACGCTGCACTCGCGGAGATCACCGCGTTTCTCGCGGCCGGGACCAACGTGGTCGGCACGTCATTGTTCTGGCTGGTGTACCCGCCCCACGCCGACGCGTGGCTTCGCGATCCGATCGAAGCTGCCTGCGCGGCCGGCGGAACGACGATGTACGTGAACGGCATCGACCCCGGGTTCTCGGGCGACCTGCTTCCGCTCGCCGCGTTGAGCCTGACCGAACGCGCGGGGTCGATTCTCGTACCGGAGATCTGTGACTACGGCCCCTACGACGACGCGGAATTCACCGGCGTGAGTTTCGGGTTCGGCACCACGCCCGACGACGTGCCCACGCTCTTCCTGCCGGGCGTGCTCGCTTCGATCTGGGGCGGGCCGGTACAGCTCCTCGCCGACGAGCTCGTAGCGCTCGCGCATCTCGTCGTCGGGAACGATTTCACCGACCATAACGAAGCCGGAGTCATCGCGACGGCCGCGAAGGCGGTCAACGCGATTGCCGCAGTGTGCGCAGCACCGCCGGGGCACACCAGCTTGCGCGACCTTCCGGTGTCGCAGGTCCAGGGTCTCATGCGATGACGGCGACGGCGCGCGGGAGACGGACGCCGATTGCGCCGACGCGCCCGGCGGGAGGCGCTCAGCTCCGCGCCGAACGGACACGCGCGCTGATCATGGACGAGACCGTGCGCTGCGTGGTCGAGGAAGGATTCGCCGCCGCGAGCGCAAAGCACATTGCCGAGCGGGCCGGCGTGACGTGGGGCGTCATCCAATACCACTTCGGAGACCGCGACGGATTGTTGGCCGCGGTCGTCGACGCGGGTTTTGACGAGTTGCGTGCGTGCATGGCGACCGTCGACGTGCCGCACGGTTCGAGCCGAAAACAGGTCACCGCTCTGGTCGATGCGGCCTGGGCCGCGTTCTCGACGCCGACCTCGCGGGCCAGCCTCGAGATCCTTGTCGCCACCCGCTCGCGACGCGACCACGCGACCAACGCACACCTCGCCGCGATGGCCGGCGAGCTGATGCGGCTCGGCGAGGATCTCCTCGGCGACCGACGACGACGCGTCGGAGATGCAACGGCGATCGGGGACCTGCTGTGGGCGACGCTGCGCGGGCTCGTCCTGACCCAGATGGTCGTGGACGAACCCATCGAGTCCACCCGTGAGCGGGCCGCGTTGGTCGATCTTCTTGTCGCCCATCTCGACACCGGCGCGCCGACCCGGCGCCGACGCACTGCGAAAGGATCTGCGCGTGCCTGATGCGCGTCCCTGTCTTCATCACGTCGTCTTCTGCGTCGAACGCGCGCATCAGGACGACGCGGCGAGCTTTTGGAATGATCTCGGCTTCGAGCTCGTCGAGATCGACCTGCCCGACGTCGGCTTGCGCGTCCTGCTCGACTGGAGTCGTGGCATCGAGATCATCTCGCCCTCCGAAGTCGCCGCCGCCGAAGGTGCCCGGGTGCAACGTTTCCTCGACGAGCGCGGCGAAGGTGTCTATTCGGTCGTCGTGTTGACGGGCGACATCGACGGTCCGTTGTCGGTGGCCAGTCGCTACGGCGCGTCGCCGCTGCTGCGACAGGATCGCGGCGGCGCCGGCTTCGCGCTCGAGGAGGCGATGCTGAGTGCCGTGCACGGGATGCCGATCACGTTCATCGCCACTGACCTACCGGCGTAGCGACGTCGACGGCCATTTCGGCCTACGACGTGCACGACGGGGGTTCTGCACGGACGGTGCGATCGTGCGGTCGCGAGAACTGTGTTCAGTTGGCGGCGATGCCTACGACCGGCTTGTTCAGCGGCAGGCTCCCGGCGGATCCGTAGAACCGGGCCTGACCGAAGGTGAACACGCCACCGTCTGACGCTGCGAGCCAGTAGCCGGCACCATCGCCCGACGAGGCCATTCCGACGATGGGCTTGTTGATTCGGATGTTGCCGGTCGACCCCAGGAACGGGGCGTCGTACGAAAACACGCCGCCGTCCGAGGCGACGAGCCAGTATCCGCCGGTGACCGGATCCACGGCCATGCCGACGACCGGCTTGCCCAGCCGAATGTTGCCGGCGGATCCGGAGAAGACGGCATCGCCGAACGCGAACACACCGCCGTCCGAGGCGACGAGCCAATACCCATTGCCCGTGGCCGTAGCGGCCATGCCGACGATCGGTCGGTTCAGATGTTTCCCACCGAGGGATCCGTGGAATCGGGCGTCGCCGTAGGCCCTGATGCCACCGTCACGCGCGACCAACCAGTACCCCTGCCCGTCGGGCGTCGCGGCGATGCCGACGATCGGCTGGTTGAGTAGCAGGCTTCCGGCCGGACTATGGAAGCCCGCGAATCCGTGAGTGAACACGCGTCCATCCGACGCCGCGAGCCAATATCCGCCGCCGGTCGGGGTCGGAGCCATGCCCACGACTGGCGCTGCGAGCGTCCTTCCTCCTTCTGATCCGTGGAAGGCGGAGCTGCCGTAGGTGAAGATCCCACCACCGGAGCCGATCAGCCAGTAGCCCGTGCTCGCCGCGGAGACCGAGCCCCGTTCGCCGCCTTTCGACGGTGGTTGAGCCTTGGTCGTCTGGTACACGATCGTGACGTGGCCCCGGCCGTGCCAAAGACCCTGAAAATAGGGAACGCTGAGCTGCGCACTCGACGCACTGAAGCCCGAACCACCGCCGCCCCCTGCGTTCGAGCCACCGCCTCCGCCGCCGAAGTAGCCCCCGCCGCCGGAGCCACCCCCGGGCGCGGGCGACCCGCCGCGGCCCAACGTGACGACAGATGTTGTCGGACCTGTTCCCGCATTTGCCTGCGGGCCTGCTGCTCCCGGTGCCGCCCTGGTCGCGCCGCCGCCGCCGCTCCCACCGGGCTGGCCGGGTGCACCCGACCCACTTGTGTGGTCGCTGCCAAGGCTGTTGCCGGCGCCACCCGCGCTGGACGCAGCAGCACCGCCCCCACCGCCGCCGCCCGCGGCCAGGATCAGATTGTGCGCCCCGTCGAAGACGTAGGTGCCGCCTCCGCCCGTTCCGCCCGACGACGGCGAGTTGACCCCGATGGCTCCGGTCGAAATCACATACGTCTGGCCGGGCCTGACGGCGAAGAGCTCGTTGACCGCGCCGCCGAGGCCACCGGGCGAATGGCTACCGGCGCCGCCCTGGCCGCCGCTGACGTCGATGCAGACGGTTCCGCCCACGACGTTCGGCGGGACGACCCAGTGTTGCGGTGAGGCGGAGAAGTTGAAGTCGACGGAAAACGTGTTCGGGCCCCGAGCGGCCTCGTAGGTATCGCAGTCGTGGATGGGCGGAACGCGTGTCAACGCCGCTACGGCCGACGCGGGATGAACACCGGCCGCCGTCAGGAACGACGCGATCGACACCATGATGAGGCTCGGCAGGCCCAGCCGATGCCGCCCGGGGGGTGTGCACCGTGGGGAACGCTGCGCGCGGGCGTCCGGGTGCCGTGACATTCGCGTCCCTGCCTCTCGTCTCGGTGGCCCAGTCCGTCCGCGAGGGCGCCTCGTTACGTCGTCGAGGTCGGAACACCGTCGAGGTCGGACGTTACACAACCTGAAGTTCGGATGACCCTGGTCGCTGGAATCGGGACGCGACCAGGCGCAATACCTCGGAGTTGGTCTACTCGTTGCCTGCTCGTTACCTCCTCGCTCGCCTTCGGCAGTACCGCAGTTCTACGCTGGCGGCGTGACGGAAAGCAGCTTTCGAGCCGCCGGTACGACGTGGTCGGGGCTTCCGCGCTTTCTCGACGGTGCTCCGTGTCGTCTCGAGCCTTCGCTCTGGGCCGTCGACGGTGTCGAGCAGGTCGAGGCCTACCTGATCTGCTTGGGCTGCAGCGTTCGCGCCGATTGCCGTGCGTATGCCCTCAACACTCCCGAGCTCTCCGGCATCTGGGCCGCCACGACGAAAGAGGAACGGGCCGGCCTTCGCCGGCGGTGGGAATCAAGCACGGTGAATTCGGCGAGTGTCGACGCGAGTCCCACGCGATTCGGGTCGAAGGTGCGGACGCTGGCCGCTGGATTGAGAACGGCGTTGCGCCGCGTGGCTGGGAGTTCTGAAGCCGGCGGCGCAACGCCGTATCCGGAAACCTAGGAGACTCGCCGGCGTCGCGATACGGCCGTCGGTGAACACTCGGCGAAGCGTCGGTGAAGAAGTCGTCGATTACTTCGGAGACGCCGCAATATCCGAGTCGGGCCGGGATTATTCCTCGCTCGGCTCACGCGATCGCGGCGAACACGAGATCCTCGGACCTCGCGGTGCGCATCGCCCATGACACGGTCAAGACGACCGCGGTTGACGTTATCGACAGGCTGACGAACGATCGCAACGCGACGAGCCGCGGGCGACATGACCGCCACCACCATGAATCTCGGGTTCTTCACGTCCGGGTGCGTGTTCGCGGTGCTCATCGCCATCCCGACGTTCGCGTGGTGGCGGCTGCGCATGAACGCGATTCTCGCCTTCTGGTTCGCGTACATCGTCACTCGTCCGCTCGGCGCATCGTTCTCGGACCGGATGGCTGTGCCCCGGGCCCGGTCGGGGCTGGGATGGGGCGACGGGCCAGTCAGCTTCGTCCTGCTCGTCGCGATCGTCGCGCTCGTCGGATTTCTCACCATCGCTCGGCCCGACGTCGACGAACGAGGCGCCGGTGCCTCACCGAGCGCTGGGGACGTGGATAAGCGGTTCATGACCGGGACGACCCGCGACCGCGCTGCCTGCACGCAACTCGGTAACGCCTACGCGTCGTTCAACGCCTCGAACGGTGGCAAGCGTCCAAGCGCCACGTACCAAGCGGCGACCGCCACCGCGAAGCAGGCCGACAACCCACAACTGCGCGCCGCAATCCCGGACTGGGTCGGGGTGATGGCGAGTCCCGAGTCGGGCAAGAGCGCGACCGGCGCACCGTACGCGGCACAGGAATGCCGCCTGATCGGACAGCCGCTCAGCTTCGGTTCGCCGACCCAGTCCCCGTTGCCGTCGATCTCGTCCCCGACGCCGACCGACGCAGGATCGCCGACCACACGAGGAGACAACGAGGCGGGAGACGGCGGAGACTGAGGCGACGTCGGCGGGGTGAACGAGGAGCGATCACTTCACCGAGATGAGCACGGGTCCGGGTAATCCGTTGACCGTCGCCCCCCCCGGTGAGATCTGCAGCCGCGGCGCCGGGCACGTCGGGTTCACGACAATCGTGATGCTGCCGATGTCCTTCGCCCCGATCGGTTCGATCCTTCCGGCGACGAACGGACGGGGAACCGGCCGCGGGTCGGCGTACAGCAAGCCGCCGGCGATCTGTGGGTGTTGCTCGCAGACGATCGCCAGGCCCGGTGCGCGGTCCGGAGCCGTCGACCCGTTCGTCGTCTGGACGATCAGTCGCGTGCGGGGTGCACCTTTCGGATTCGGGTCGGGCACCGTTCCTGATTCGGTGACGACGATCGTGAGCTTCCCGAGTCGGAATGCCTGTCCGAACTCGGCCACTTTCGGGGTGATTGGGATGTGGACCGGCGAAGTTGTCGCGGTTCGCGTTGTGGGCGAGGCGGTCGAATGAGTTCGGCTGCTTCCGCACGCGGAGACGAGCACCGAGGTCAGCAGCACGGGAACGACTGCGAACGTCGCCGAGCGGAAGAGGCGAGCGACGCGCGGCGCTCCCGACTCCGTCCAAACCGGAGCGGAGATCATCGGTCGCGCAGTCCGAGATGAATGTGGATTTTCAGCATGGAGCGCTCCCATTGGATGGCGTAGGGTACGAGCGGGGCTTGGAGAACGCCTCGGTGGCGGCGTCGGGGGCAGGGATGCGATCGGTACGGGTAAGCGTGACACGGCGTAATATGACGCGGCGTGTGATGGGCGGGGCGCTCGGGGTACTGGTCGCCGTCGCCGGGGTCGCGACGGCATCGTCCGCCGCAGCGGCGTCCCCATTCGCTTTGCCGCTCACCCGCACGCCGTACCTCACGGACCTGGTGAATACCCACGTTGCCGTCAACTGGGCGACCGATCGGTCGGGAACGACGGGCAGCCTGCAATGGGGCGCGGTGACGTCGGGAACGTGCTCCCTCACATCGACGCAGGCCGCGGTCCGCTCTTCGATCACGGTCGGATCTGTGTCCGAGTACCAGTGGAAGGCCTCGCTCGCGCTTCCGACGCAGGGCAGATACTGCTACCGCCCCTTGCTCGGGAGTACCGATCTGCTCGGGGCCAACGCGTCGCCTCAATTCCAGAGCCAAGTCGCGCCCGGCGACAACACGCCGTTCTCGTTCGACGTGTTCGGCGACTGGGGTCAGGTCGACGGCAGCGGCAACAGCCCGGACATGACGAACCTGTTCGCCCGCGTTGCCGCGAGCGGCGCCCGGTTTGCGGTCACTGTCGGCGACAATGGGTACCCGAACGGAAGCCAGATCAACTACGGCGATCTCAAGCAGAAGGCCGCCGACACCAGCGCGATCTTCGGCCCGAGCTTCTGGAGCGTTCCCGGCACCACTATCCCGCTCTTCACCGCGGCGGGGAATCACGGGCTGAGCGGGCCCACGCACACCGACATCGCCACCTGGACGCAGGACACTGCCGTCTCGAGCTCGGGTGGTCGTTACCAGAACGACGTGTATTGCTGCCCCAACGCGAGCAGCTCGGCGAACTACGCCAGTGAGTGGTACGCGTTCGACGCCGGTCCGGCGCGCATCTACATGCTCGATTCTGCCTGGGGCGACACCAACGGTGGGAACGCGACGCCGTATGCGAACGACGCGGCCGCGCACTTCGCGCCGGGCACTCCCGAGTATCAGTGGCTGCTCAGCGACCTCCAAGCCCACCCATCCGGGTTGAAATTCGCCTTCTCGCACTACCCGTTCTATGCGGACAATCCGAATCAGTCCTCGGATACGTCCCTCCAAGGCCCATCGAACTTGGAGGGTTTGCTCGGGCAGCACGGTGTGAAGATCGTGTTCAACGGTCATGCGCATCTGTACGAGCGCAATACGGCGAGTGCGCCGGGCATGCCGATCACCTACGTTACCGGCGGAGGCGGCGCGTTGCTGGAGCCGGTGGGCCCGTGCCGCCCCTACGACGCGTACGGAATTGGCTGGTCGCCGAGCAGCCTCAAAGGCTCTGCGTGCGGCGCCGCCCAACCGCCATCGGCGGCGAGCAACGTGTTCCACTTCTTGAAGGTGACCGTCTCGGGTACCAACGTGACGGTGGCACCGACCGACGAGCTCGGCCGTACGTTCGACGTACAGAGCTATTCCTTCATCGGGTCCACCCTTCCGGACACTGTCGTCGATTCGCAGCCGACCTCGCCAACGAATACAACGAGCGCCGCCTTCACATTCCATTCCACTCTCACACCGGCGACCTTCGCGTGCCGCCTCGACGGCGCCGCGGCTACGTCGTGCACGAGCCCCGCCAACTACACGGGCCTCGCCGCCGGAGCCCATACCTTCACGATCGCGGCGACGACGTCGGCCGGAACCGACCCGAATCCGGCCGTCGCGAATTGGACGATCGACACTGCGGCGCCGAACGTGCCGGGCGGCGTCGCTGCGAGCGCGGCCTCGCCGACCCTGGTGAACGTGGCGTGGACCGCGTCGACCGATGCAAGTGGAATCGCGGGCTACGACGTCGCGCGTGACGGGGTCACGATTGGATCCGTCGGATCTACCGTCACCTCCTACGCCGACACGACCGCGTCACCCGCAACCACTTACCAATACAGCGTGCGGGCCCGCGACAACGCCGGCAACCCGTCGGCATTCAGCCCGCCCGTCACCGTCACCACACCTCCGCCCGGGAGCGGTGCGAGCCTCGTACAATCCGCGGGCTCGTCGACGACGACCGTCACGCTGCCCGCGCCCAGCACCGCAGGCGATCTCCTCGTGCTGTCGGCCGGCGTGTTCACCGGGTTGAGCAAGCCGATCACAGCCGTCAGCGACGGCAAGAACACGTGGACCAAGGTCGGCGCGTACGCCGTCTCGGGACAGAACTCCGACGGCGAGATGTGGTATTCCGCGAACGCGGCCTCGGTGAGCAGCATCACCGTCACCACCGGCGCGACGACGGTGGCGTTGAAAGCGCTCGAGTTCTCCGGCGTGGCTGGGACGAACCCGCTCGACGGATCTGCCGGAGCGGCGAACACGGGGACAACCGCGAGCTCGGGCAGCGCGACGCCGACGGCTTCGAACGATCTGGCAGTTGGCTTCGTCGCCGGTCACAGCAACACCCAGGCCATCAGCATCAGCTCGTCCGGTTACCTCGTCCAGTCGCAGCAGACGGCGACGAGCCCGAGCATCGCCACGATCGTCACCGGCTACCAGCCGCTCGGGGCGCCGAGCCCGCAGTCCTTCGCGGGCACTTTCCCGGCCGGGATGTACTGGTCGAGTGGGATTGCGTTCTTCAAGACGGCCGGCGGGACGCCGCCGCCGAACGACTTCTCCATCGGAGCGTCGCCGGCTTCGGTGTCGGTGACGGCGGGGTTGTCGGCGTCGAGTTCGATTGGTACGACGGTGACGTCGGGGGTTGCGCAGAATGTGGTGTTGAGTGCGTCGGGTTTGCCGGCGGGTGCGTCGGCGTCGTTTGTGCCG
>JBBSFB010000096.1:0-11948 GCA_038239145.1 Acidimicrobiia bacterium | reverse complement strand
CGCCGACGCGTTCGTGAAGGAGATCAACAAGCAGGTGCAGGAAGACCGGCCGATCTGGGAGCACAAGAGCTTCCTGCCGTCGCCCGCGCTCGCCGACACCGACGGTCCGATCCTCAAATTCCGCAAGTGGTACAGCCAGTTTTACGCAGAGGACTTCTCCGAAGGCGCTGACCTGGGGTTACGCGGCCGGTAAGGCCTCCGTGGTCACGGATTGGTCACGAACCGAGGAACAGCGCGGCGACCCGGGCGGTCGCTTCGGCCTGCATGCCGGGCGCGACGTGGCTGTACAGGTCGAGGGTGATCCCGACGTTCGAGTGGCCGAGAATCTCTTGCACGACCTTCGGATGGACGTTCGCGGCGAGCGCGAGCGTCGCAAAGCTGTGCCGCAAACCGTGAAATCCGCCGATGCGCGGGAGCTCGCACTCGTCGCCAAGAGCCGTGAAGCGATGCAGGAGCCAGTCGGGCCGGAGGGGCACGCCATTCTCGGCGGTGAACACGTAGCCGGTGTCCTGCCACGCTTCACCCCAAGCGATTCGTTCGGCGACCTGTTGCTTGCGGTGGCTCCGCAGCGCGGACACCGTGACGGGTGCGAGAGTGATGACCCGAGCGTGCGCAGACTTCGGTGTCGTCTCGATGACCTTGCCGCTCACCGGCACCCGCGACCGGCGTACCGCGAGCTGGCCGCCGTCGAGGTTCACGTCCGACCACATCAGGCCGCACACTTCGCCGCGTCTCATTCCTGTCGTCGCGGCAACGACCCACAAGGCTCGCAGCCGGTTGTCGACCACGTGATCGATGAAGTCGTGCATCTGCTCGGCGTCCCAGACCTTCATCGCCCGTGGTGCGCTCGACTTCGGCGGCTCGACCAGGCTCGCAGGGTTGGCTCGAATTACACCGCGGCGCGCGGCAGTTGAGAATGCTCGATGCAGAATGCGGTGCACCACGGCCACGGTCTGTTCCGACAGCGGGCGCGGGTTGCCGTTCCTGTCGACCTGGCCGCCGCTGACCCGCAGCTCGGCGTACAGGGCCTCGAGCGTCGTGGCGTCGACCTGGCGAAGTGGCATCGCTCCGATACGAGGGATGACGTACCGGCGCAGCTTGTGCGCGTACATGCCCGCGGTCGAGGGTTTGCGGGTTGCTGCGACGATCTGTAGGAAGTTCTCGAGGAACACGCCCACGGGTTGCCTCGACGGCTCCACGTAGTCGCCGTCGCGCATCTCGCCGAGCAGCTCTTTCAGCTTCTCTTCGGCCTTCTTCTTCGTGCTGAACCCTCGCCGTCTCAGCTGACGTCGTTTCCCTGTCGCCGGACTCACGCCGTTGTCAATGACGAGAAACCAGGTGCCGTGCTCCTCATCCTTCTTGATGGTTCCTCGCATCAGTTCGCCACTGCGTTAGGCGTCCGCGCTCGGCTCGGCGTTGCCTGAGCCAGCGTTCGAGCGCTCCTGGTGCGTTCGCGCCGTCGAGCGAGCACAGGAGGATGTCGAACCGTCGCTCGCTCAGTTGGAGTCGCTGATTTCAGGAGTATTTGGCGTGTGGCCTTCTCTCGCGACTCATCACCGACAATCCTTCCACGACAATTTCGGCAAGGTGACACATGCAGGCGGCGTGCCAGGCCGCTGGCGGCGGTGCCCCGGCGTGGGCAGGGACGACACGGCACGCAGAGCACGACAGCGGTCCGGCTTTCCCGTAATCCGTGGTCTGGCCATGTCGCGCCGTGGCCGAGTGAAGACATCCCCGCTACCTCCCCGCGTGACGGATCGCGCCTCGCAAGGCGCATGAGAGGCACGGCTGCAGCGATCCTCGATGGGACGCCGGCAAGTGCGAAGGGGAACCGTCCGGAGCGTACGACGTTGCGGTGACCTCGTGCAACAAATGCGTCGAGCTCAGCGAACGGAATACGCACCGCTCGAGCGATGCGTATGACGCGGACCTCGTCGTCGTTGTGCTGCGCGGTTCGGCTCGTCGGTTGGATCTCTTCCACACATGGGAAAAGCGCGGGCGAAGCGGCGAACGCGACATCAGCGACGATCTTTTTCTACAGAGTCGCCGCTCCCGGAGGGAGCGGACCGGCCGAGTACCCGAACTCCTCCTACGGCGGCTTGACGCTGACGAGCCTGTTGCGCAGTGGATGTCGCAGGACGCGCGGCGTTGACGTTGATGTGACAATTGCGGCCGCAAGATTCATTGCTGCTCATCCCGCTTGTGGGCGGGAAAGTCTGTATGGCGGTCGGTTACGCCGACGCGTGTTGGTAACGCCAGAGCTTGAGCAGGTTGTGCGTCCCGCAGATCAGTTTCCACTCGCTCGCGCACGCGTCGAGTCCGCGGCGCATGAATCGTCGTGCGTTGCGGGCGTCTTTGATCTGTCCGAAGGTCGGCTCGACGGTGACTCTTCGCAGCCGGGCCATGTCCTTGCCGCGGGCTGTCGCCATGCGTTTGTTCATCGCGACGACGAGATGTTCGGTCTTCGATCCGGACTCGTTGCCGTCTTGGCGGGGTTTGCCTCGACGGGCGTGTTTGGCGACGGGGATGAACAACTCCGGCGCGTTGGGGATGGAACCGTCGACGTTCTCCGCTCGCCAGTAGCCGGCATCAGCGACCAATGTTCGCGGCTTGCGGCGGATACCTGCGTTGGTCGTGGTCGCGGTCAGGGCGTCGAGCATCGGTTCGAGTTGGGTGACGTCGTTGATCGCTTGGGTGACCTCGGCGGCGACGATGACCTGGTCGGCGGTGCAGATGATCTGCGCGTTGTAGCCCTGGCAGGTGCCGCCCTGGCGGCGCAAGAATCGACTGTCGGGATCGGTGACGTTCGCTTTGGCGTCGGGCTGAGGTGCCTCGTTGCGAGGTCGGGGCCGGAACGAACGCGCCTCCAACCCTTTCGCGGCGCGGGCTTCGTTGAGCTGACGGCTGCGTTCAGCGAACCGTGCGGCGCGCTCGGCTGCGTCGGCCTCTAGACGCGCTCTAGCTGCTTGCAGGCGAGCGAGCCGGCTGCGCGGGTCCGCCAACTTCGGTCCCAACCCGCCATCGCGGTCGCGCCCTTCCCGATCGTCGTCGGCGTGATCGGCCGCATCCGCGTCGGCGAGCATGCGCGCGACCTCGGCCTCGATGTCCGCCAACGTCCGGCTCGCTGCCTTGGTTGCGTTCGCCTCGATCTTGGTGCCATCCAACATCACGGTTCCGAGCTCGACCAGCCCCGCCGCCGCGCACAGCCGCAACGAGTCGACCAGCACTTCGGCCAGGGCGAGCTCGTGACGTTGACGGAACCGGGCGATCGTCACGTGATCTGGAGCATGGTTCCCGGCCAGCACCCGAAACGCGATGTCCTCGACGCAGCGTCGTTCGATCGCTCGGCTCGAGCGCACCCCCAACGAATACGCATACAACAACCCCTACGAACGGATCGAATGGGACGACGCAACCGGCCCACACGACCCGTTCAACGCACCTCATGAAACGAACCCAAGTCGCAAACGGGAACAACAACCCTCCGGGCTGAACACCGTCGACAACGGACATCCGCCAACAACACCTCCGAACTCCGAGCGAAGGCGCCGGGCGCGGCCGCCTGGTCCATCACGCGCCGAGATCGCCTGATCGGCGAGCTCGGTCCCATCGTTCAGCAGGGTCCGCATTCCGCCGCACCGAAGGCCGCTCTCGCGAACTGCAATCAGTAGCCGTCGCGCTCATCGCCCGGACCACTCGGATACCGAAACCGAAGTAACTCGGCCGACGGATCGCCCGGAGTTACGGACGCCCACCTCACGACCGCGCCCCCGGCGCCGTCTCTTGCTTCGTCAAAGCTTTGTTCGGCCGGTACGCCGGAAGCTTCAGGTCTCGGCGGAACCCGAACGCATAGACGAACCGCACCATGAGCCCGACCGTCGTGATCGCTGCGAGCCGGATGCGAAATCGGCGCGCGCGCTTGGCGCTCGACCCTCGTCGTTACCGGTCGTCGGTCGGTCGCAACGACATTCATCCGGGCCAATGATGCCGCTCGCTGGTCGATCAGGTGATCAATCGGTCAGTGTGACGAAGACCGTCGCGGTCGCGCACGTGTGGTACGTGTCGCACACCGAGTACGTGAAGGTAAACGTGCCCTTCTTGTCGGGCGACTTGTAGTTGACCTCGTCGGTGCCGCCGACGTTGACGACGGTGAGCGTCCCCATCTTGTTACCGGGCCCCGTCGGGCCGTTCATGATCGTCACGCTGAGCGGGTCGAGATTGCCGTTCGGATCGAAATCGTTGCCCAACACCGGAATGAGCAACGTCGCCTTCTTCTTCGCGGTCGCGGCGTCGGCCTGGGCGACGGGCGCGCTGTTGATCGTGGTCGGGGTCGTCGGGGATGGTGCGGTCATCGGGGTGGTCGGCTGCGGCTCGGGTGCGGGTGTCGGTGTCGGGCTCTTCCGGGTCGTCGGTGTGTTCGGCGAGGGGACGGTACCCGAGCTCGGCGCGGTCGTTCCCGGCCTCGGCGCGGGCGCGCCGGGGCCTGCCGTCTTGCGCGGACTCGTCGACGCGGGTGTGCCGCCCTTGCCGGGCAACTTGGCCCAAGCCGCGCCGGGCGCGCCCGCCGGACGAACCGTCGTCGGCACCGCGGAAGTGCCGCGCGCGCCCGAGCGGCCCGCGCTCAGGGCGCGGCTGGAAGTCGCGCCGGCGTCGACCGTGGTCGACGGGAGCGGTTGGTTCGAAGCCGCGTAGCTCGAGGCCGGAGCGGCGCCCGTGAGCGCGACGGTGCCGGCCACCATCGTGACCGCGGCCGCGGCCCGCGCGACGGGACCGAGGAGGTTCGTGAACGTCTGGCCGAGGTCGTGTACACCTGCGAGCACGGGAACCTGGGCGAGGAGCGACATCGGACCCATCACCGTGCGGAGATCGCCGAGAGACACACTCATGAACGCCCGCACGATCGCGGGATCGAAATGCGTGCCGGCGCAGCGGGCGAGCTCCTGGCGAGCGGCCTGGGCGGTCATCGGCCGCTTGTACGACCGCACGGCCGTCATCACCTCGAACGCGTCGGCAACCGCGACGATCCGCCCCGCCCGGCTGATCTGCTCCCCGGCGAGCCCGAGGGGATAGCCGGTCCCGTCCCAACGTTCGTGATGCTGGTCGGCGGCATGCCACGTATCACCGAGCCACTCGCGCAGCGGGGCGAGGAACGGGATGGCCGCGGCCGGATGTCCCTTGATCGCCACCCACTCGTCGGCGTCGGGCTTGCCGTTCTTGTTCAAGATCGCGGGGGAGACGGTGAGCTTCCCGATGTCGTGAAGCATCGCCGCCCACTGGAGCCGGTCGCGTTGCTCGCCGGTGAGCGGCAGCTGATCCGCAAGCAACTTCGTATAGGCGCGCACGCGGTCGGAATGACCGCGCGTGCGGCGGTCGTGGGCATTCAACGCCGCGAGGAGCGTTAGGATCTCCTCGGCCGCGTGCGCGGGTTCGCGCAACGACGCGTCGGAGTGCGCGCGCTCGACCAGAGCGACGAGTTGTTTCTGGGAGGTCGAGCGCATCGCGACTCCGAGCCGAGACGGGGCCTGGTCGGGGAACACGAGGGTGAGCCGCAACAGCGTCGACAACGGAAGCAGCCGGCGGGCGCCCCGATCGACGAGGCGTAGCACCGCGAAGCCCAGGATCAGCAGACCGATCCACCACGCGACGAGCACGCCGACGCTCGCCGGGCGGGGCACCAACTTCGTCGCGAGCGCGGTCGCCGCCACCGACGCCAACACCGGAACGACGGCCACCCCGACGCGGACGCATCGGGCCAGCGCAGGACGACCGGTCCACGCACTCGACCCGTCGTCGTCGCTTTCCGCCACTGTCCCAGTCGCCACCGAGAACCGCCTCGGGGATCCGTCCACCGCGCCCGCAGCGACCGTTCGCTCCGGCACGCGAGCCATCCGACACTGCCTGTCCGAACTCTCCTGTTCGTATCTCGGCTCCGCCTCCCCGCCCTTGACGGCGATCACGCGATCCCGGACGGTCCGTAGCGCGCAATCTGTGGGAAGTCCGCAGCCCCGCCGCCCGAACCGAGGGCCTGTTTGACAGGTGGTGGCGGGGAGGGCAGCCTCGCCACTCGGAAGCTGATTCGGGGCGCGTCGTTCGAGCCGTACGCGTCCATCGACCTCGGGGGCGGGGATATGCGGCGGGTGGCGATCATCGCGGTGACGGTGCTGGCCCTCGCCGGCTGCGCAGTACAGGTGAGCTCCGATCCGTTCACCAACGCCTCGAGCCAACACCGCACGCAGGTCGAGCCCGACACGTTCGCCTACGGGTCGACGCTGGTCTCCGTGTTCCAGACCGGGCGCTTCTTCGACGGCGGTGCGTCCGACATCGGGTGGGCCACGTCGGTCGACGG
This sequence comes from Acidimicrobiia bacterium, assembly GCA_038239145.1. Taxonomy (GTDB): domain Bacteria; phylum Actinomycetota; class Acidimicrobiia; order IMCC26256; family PALSA-610; genus PALSA-610. Next base: position 5,602 of record JBBSFB010000096.1, on the reverse strand, counting down.
GGGCACACACTGGTCGAAGGGCTTCTTGGCGGGCCTGACTCCATACCACGGCAAGGGCGTGTTCGGTCGGGTCTCCGATCCGTCGGTCGCCTACGACGCGCGCCACAAGCTCTGGCTCGTCTCGTCGCTCGCCTTCAATGGTCCGGGCGGCTCGGGTGCGGTGCTCGTCAGCTCGTCGACCGACGGTCGCGCCTGGAGCGCGACCCCTTCGTCGGTCGCGCCCGGCGCGAACCTCGACAAGGAATGGATTGTGTGCGACAACCACCCGGCGAGCGCGTTCTACGGGCGCTGTTACGTCGAGTACGACGACAACGGTGCCGGCGACGTCATGCACATGGCCCGCTCGAGTGACGGCGGGAAGACCTGGGCGGAGGGGATCGTCCCGGCCACGTCGATCGGGCTCGGTGGGCAGCCCCTCGTGCAACCCGCGGGCAAGGTGGTCGTCCCCTACCTCGGCCTGAACAACACGATCGTCTCCCTCACCTCGACTGACGGCGGCGCAACCTATTCGAATCCGGTGACGGTCGCCGCGATCAGCCATCACACCGTCGCCGGCGGTCTGCGAAGCGACGCGCTGCCCTCGGCGGAGATCGACCGGGCCGGGAAGGTCTACGCGGTGTGGACCGACTGTCGCTTCCGGGCCAACTGTGCCGAGAACGACATCGTAATGAGCACAAGTGCCAACGGCACCACGTGGAGTGCGGTCCGGTGTGCTCGGGTCACGCGTCGCAGCTCGTCGCTGATGCTCGGTGCGAGCGATGTTTGATGGCGGGCGACCTTCGGAACGACAGCCGCGTCCGGTCATGCCCGGCTGACGCCGCTCCGAACGCGACAATGTCGGGAGTGGCGGTCCGGGCGGAGTCGAAGCGAACGCATCATCCGGGGCGGGGGTCGCTACGGGGTCACGGGTATTTCAAGCGGCTGGGTCCTGGCATTGTCACGGGTGCAGCCGACGACGATCCGTCCGGCATTGCCACCTACTCCCAGGTCGGTGCCGCGCAGGGCCTGTCTTTGTTGTGGATGGCACCGTTCCTGTTGCCGTTGGCCGTGGGCGTGCAGGAGTCGACCGCGCGTCTCGGGCTGGTCACCGGAAGAGGTTTGGGCACCCTGATCCGCGAGCGGTTCCCGCGGTGGGTGCTGATCGGTGCCGTGGTTCTGGTCGCGTCGGCGAACACGCTCAACATCGCGGCAGACCTGGCGTCGATGGGTGCCGCGCTGCGACTGCTGGTGCCGGTACCGGCTGGTGTCGGTGTGGTGCTCTTCGCCATCGCGATGGGCGTGGCAGAGGTCGTCGTGCCATACCACCGTTACTCGCGCGTCTTGCGCTGGTTTGCGTTGTCGCTAGTCGCGTACGTCTTGGTGCTCGCCGTCGTCCACGTCAACTGGTCCGCGGTCGCGGCCCGCACGTTCGTTCCCCGCTTTCGGTTCGACGCAACGAACATGATCGCCATGACCGCGGTCGCGGGAACGACGATCTCGCCGTATCTGTTCTTCTGGCAGGCCGCCGAGGAAGTCGAAGAACGCGAGGACGCCGAGCCCACGCCGGTTGACCGACGCCACCTGATCGCGATGCGCGTCGACGTGTGGACCGGGATGCTCTCCGGTGTCTGGACCATGTTCGCCATCATGTGCACCGCGGCGGTCACCCTCGGAGCGAAAGGATCGATCAATATCCAAACCGCCGAACAAGCCGCCAAAGCACTCGAGCCCCTCGCGGGCAGCTTCGCGAAAGTCGTCTTCGCTGTGGGGATCGTGGGTCTGGGACTGCTCGCAGTCCCGGTCCTCGCCGGTTCGACCGCATACGCCGTCGCCGAGGCATTCGACTGGAACGAAGGCCTCAGCCACCGCCTCAAAGACGCCCAAGGCTTCTACGCAGTGATCACCGCGTCGATGACGATCGGGCTCGCACTGGTTGGATTCGGCGTCAACCCGATCCGAGCCCTGTACCTCGCCGCGATCTTCAACGGACTCACCGCGCCACCACTCATCTTGCTCATCGTCATCCTCACACGATCACGGGCAGTACTTGGCACGTGGCGATCGGGCTGGACATCACTGATCGCTACCTCCGTTGCCGGCATCGCCATGACCGCGTTCCCGATCCTCGCCCTCCTCAAGAGATAGCGCCGGACGACTCCACGCTCGATACACGCCACGCGTTGGTGCGCCTCGATGCGCCGTCGATCCCGATCGCGAAGGTCATACCCGGGCGTTCTGGGGCGCGAGGCGACGGGGGGCCGGGGTCGGTAGGGGACAGTTCGCCGATCGCTTGTGCCCGTGTGTTCGATGCGGTATTACATCGTGTCGGCGTGGCGGAGCTCGGGCGGTCGTCCGTCGGGGTCGAGTACGACGCGGTAGAGCGCGAACGCCGCTGCTCGTGCCCGCTTGCTGACGACTTCGGGGTCGTGGGAGCGAAGGTGTCCTGGTGGCCGCGGTCCGCGGCGGCCGTTCTTGTGCCAGCTGTCGAGTGCGGCTGCGGATTCGCGGAGGGCGGCGAAGCCGTCCGCGGGGTCGACGAGGTCGTGGTCGTTGTCGTCGGCGCGTTCGATGTGCTCGCGCCACAGTCGCAGCCGCGTATCGCGAGCAAGGCGGCGCGCACCGTCGCCGAGGCCGCCGGGGTCCTTGGGAGCACGATCGTCCGGTTCTGCGTCGATGACCGAGCAGGAGATCTCAGAGTCGTGGGTCCACGAACGGCGGTTCAGGTTGTCGGAGCCAACCACCAACAGGACGTCGTCGATGACGCAGACCTTTGCGTGGATGTAGATCGGTGTTCCGTCGGTGTTCTCGAGGTCGTATACGGCGACCCGGTCGCCTCCGGCTTGGCGCAGGATCTCCGTGGCGTACTCGCGGCCGATCCGGTTGGCAGCGTTCGTCGCGGATCCGCCGCGGTCGGGAAATCGCGGCACGATGGCGACGACGTGCAGGTCGCGATGACGTTGCAACTCGTCGGCGAGTGCGTGTGCAGCGTGCTGGGACCAGAGATATTGGTCCTCGACGTAGACGAGTCGGCGGGCGCGCCGGAACGCCTTGAGGTACGCGCGGGCGATGCTGCGTTCACCTTCGGGCGCGAATGGAAACGGCGGACGTTTCGCAGGGTAGGTGCGCAGGACCTGCACGGCGTGAGTCCCTTGGGGCGCGGGGTCGTCGCTTGGCGGTGGCAGGGGGGCGGGGTGGCGCGGCTCGTGGGTCAACCGCCGCAGGGCAATGCGCCACGGATTGCGATGGTCGAGCGGTGTCGGGTCTTGCCAGCGTTCACGAAAGGTGTATTCGAGATCGCCGACGGCCGGCCCTCGAATCTTGAGTTGGACGTCGTGCCAGGGAGGCGTGGCGCCATAACGGTCGTCGAGTTCCACTGCCTGAGGATCGCCGGTGTGCCGCGAGTCGTCGTGGCGTCCGTGACACAGATCGATACCACCTGCGAAGGCGACGTCTTCGTCCGCTGCCCCGCCGTGTTGGATGACGACCAGTTTTTGGTGGTGACTACCGCCGCGCCGCACCCGTTCGTCGAGGACGATCTCGCCGCCTGCCTCGTTGACCATCTTGGCTAACGCCGCGTTGGCCTGTTCCGCGAAGTGTGCCTGTCGTGGGTGCGAACGCCAGAGCAGACCGCGGACCTGTACACCTCGTCGCGCGGCCGCGGCGAGGACACGACCGATGTCGGTGCCCGGCCCGGCAAGGAGCTCGTCGCCGTCACCCTCCCAGTCTGTGAGATGCACGTGATCGCCGCGCTCCAGTGACGACAAGACCTCGTGCAGACGGCGGAAATACTCGGCGCCGTCGACGAGAATCTCGACCTGGTTGTTCTCGGTCCACGCATCGCCGTCGTGGCGCCGGTCGATCGCGCTGTGGACGTTGCCGCGCTCTTCAGCAGCGAGGAACCAGTCATCGATGCGCATGGCTCGCCATTGGTGCGCGGGCAGACCGTGTCGGTGGTCGCGGCCGCTCGGTCACGGGGCTTGCAGGCGGCGGCGGGTGACGGTGGCGACGCAGAAGATCCCGTAGGCGATCAACCCGAGGCCGACGACGGCGACGACGACGATGCCCCAAGACTCGAGCGCGAGGCGCCGCAACGCACCGTCGAGGCCAGTCGCTTCCGTGGCTTTGAAGCTGACGGCGGAGCGCACGAGGAAGAAGCCGATGAGGCCCATCGCGATTCCCCGGCCCATCTCTCCGATCGCACCAAGGCGACGCGTCCAGCGCCTGCGCTCGGCCGACATGTTGGTCATGTCGACGTCGTCGGTGACGTCGGACTTCAGGCCCTTCGCGAAGCGATACAGACCGGCACCGATGACCACCACGCCGGCAATGCCGATGACCCATCGGCCGGCGGTGTGTTGCATCACTCGACTCGTCATGTCGGTGACCGTCTTGTTGCCGTTTACCTTCGCGGCGCGGCTACGAGCCAATGCGAGCGCGGTGACACCGAACGTCGTGTACATGATCGCGCTCACGCCGTAGCCGGCACGTGTCGCCACACCTTCGGCATCCGTGCTGCCGGGCAGGACTGCTGTTGCGATCCTCCACGCCGCGTAGAGGAACATGCCGATGGCGAGGGCAATGAGTAGCACAGGGCCGCCGGTCGATTGCGCAACCTCCTTGATGGCACCCGTTGGGCTGGCCTCTTTCGAACCGGCGGCTACACGAGTCCAACCGAAGGACTGGTCCACCACGAGTAGCGCGAGCCCGCCCGCGAGGAGATAGACGATGCCCTTGGCGAACCATCCGGCCCGCCCGAGTTTTACGATTGCAGGGTGCTCGGCCGTCAAGTGGCCGACCGGGTTGTGGGTCATCGAGGCCGACGTCACAGGCTCTCCGAGTGCATCGGCTTCGGCTCGAGACGAGCGCGGTCGGCCGTCGGCTGGTTCGGCACACACACGCAGACGGCCGCCGGCTGCACGCGAACGCGCAACTTGCGGGTCGTTGTGCGCGCACCGCCGTCGAGTTCGTATGGCAACGGGCTGTCGAGCCGCACCGTGAACTTCCGCCCATGTGTCATGTTGACCATCGGCGACTTCGCCGGATGGTGCGAGACGATTCTGGTCAAGACGCGTAGCCAGTCGACCAGCCGGCGTGCGGTGACGACGCCGACCTCGAGGACCCCGTCGTCGGGCCGAGCATCGGGGAAGATGGTGAGCCCGCCGGTGATAGTGCCGACGTTGCCGAAGAGCACGCAGCTCGCCTTGCCGTCGAACCAGAGCCGGCCGTCGACCTTGATCTTCATCTGACGGCGTCCCGATCCCAGGGCCCGGGCGCTGCTCCCGAAATAGGCGAGACGCCCGAACCGCTGCTTGGCCGCGCTGTCGATACCACCCATGATCCGGGCGTCGAAGCCGGCCCCGGCCATGACGGCGAATCGTTCACCGTTTATCTGGCCGACGTCGAGCATGCGACGATCACCGTGGAGACCGATGGCAACGGCCTGCTCGAGATCCTTGGGGATGTCGAGGTTGGTCGCGAGGAGGTTGGCGGTACCTGCCGGCAGGATCGCAATCGTGACGCTCGAACCGGCGATCGCGTCGATGCACCGTTGCACCATCCCATCTCCGCCCCACACGAACACCAGGTCGGCTCCGAGCTTCACCGCCTCGCGAATGCGCTTGGG
>JBBSFB010000095.1:0-12674 GCA_038239145.1 Acidimicrobiia bacterium | reverse complement strand
GGCAACGTGTCGACGCGCATGATCGTGTCGGACGTATGGAACGAGACCGCCTTGAGACCCGGGATAGCCGGAACATGCGGCCGCGAGCCGACCGCCAGGACGAAACGGGACGCTCGGACGATCTGGCCGCCAACGTCGAGCACCCTGGGCGCGACGAACCGAGCCTGACCCAAGAATACGTCAGCGCCAGACTTGCGTCTGTACGCGACGGCGCGCTCGTGAATCGGATCGATACGACCGAAGACCCGGTCCCGGATCGCCGCCCAGTTTGCGCAGGTGAAAGTCGCGTCGATTCCGTACCGACCGGCATGGCGTGTCGTTTCGGCCACGTCGGCCGCGTATACGAGCATCTTCGATGGAATACAGCCGCGGTTCAGGCAGGTCCCGCCGAAGCGATCACTCTCCACCACTGCGATCCGCCACCCGGCAAACTCGTCGCTCGGCAACATGTTGCCGCTCCCCGCCCCGACGATCACCAAGTCGTAGTCGCTCACACCGGCCTCTTTCCGCTCCACCTGTTCGAAACGCGCCGTACAACACCAACCCTTCCCTCAACGCAGCGCTTGACGCTTCTCACGAACATTGTCAGCGCCCCACACTTCCACAGTGCCGCCGATTGGGGCGGGTTCTCGTCCCGTGTCCGCAGGTCGCGGCACAGGGAGGCACACTCGAATGCGCAGTCTCGAACTCGGTCACTGCCGGCTTTGGCAGCTGGACTCGCGGTAGCCGTCATCGCCGCGATCGCCGGGCCCATCTCGACCGGAGTGCCTCGGCGAATCTCAGCGACGGCAAGGTATCCATCAAGGTGCTCACCGTCGGATCGACGCCCAGTACGCGGGAACGCCCGTCCTGGGCCCTCCTCATCGCGAAAGCACACCTGGTCCATGACCTCATACTGGTCCCGGCCGTCACCCACATCGGAGTTGGCGTCGCCCGTGTCGTGCCCGGCCGCATTCGGGCGCCAATCCAGGCCGGACTCATCTGCTCCGGCATCGTCATCCTCTTCGCATACCCGTTCGTACGTCGATTCGGCGACCACAAGACCAACCCGACCGTCCTGCCCCAGAGAACTACACCGATGGACTACTCATCGTCGCCGCAGCCGTCTGGGCCGTCACCACAGCCCTCGCACTCGCACGCTGGCGATCAAACGATCGACACCCGCCATAAGTGCAGGATCGGCACATGTCCACGCAGCTGATTGATTACGAGTTTCGAAACCTCCGCGACACACGGTTTCCCTGATCAGAATGCGGGGATATAGACGACGCGTTGTCGTCATGACCAGCAGGGACGGATGAGATGCGACAGAAGGCCACCCATCGGCACCCGACGGACTCGTCGATGTCAAACGGCCCACGAATCCCGGTCCGTTGACGCTAGTTGTCCGGCCCGGCACCCTTCGGCAAAGGGCTTTCTTCGAGGTGCGAGTCTCCACCCAAATCTCCGCCTCGGAGAGAGCCGCCGACCAGAACACATCTCATCGGGGTCCACGGACGCGGGACCGAGGGAGATCGATGAGCAGTCGTTCGCTCGGTCCGACGATGCCAGTCGTCGAATGGATTGCGCCGGTCCGCGATCGAGCGTGGGTCGCGGCCTGTTTCGGGACGGTCGATCGATGACCGCCCTCGCCACCGGACCTTCCCTGGACTCGGCCGCCCGCGCGGCGCTGCACGATCATTTCGGCCGGGTCCGGGCTCTCACCGAAGATCTCGCCGCGCCGCTCTCCGACGAGGACCAAGTCGTCCAGTCGATGCCCGATGCCAGTCCCACCAAATGGCACCGCGCGCACACCACGTGGTTCTTCGAGACGTTCCTGCTCTCACCACACTCTGAACGCTACGAAGCGTTCGACCCCGCGTACGCGTATCTCTTCAACTCGTACTACGACGCGGTGGGCCCGCGGCATCCGCGGCCCCAGCGCGGGTTGCTGTCGCGCCCGTCCGTCGCCGAGGTGGCGCGCTATCGCGCGCACGTCGACGACGCGATGCACACGCTGATCGAGAAGTGCGATGCCAATGCAAACGACGCAGAAGGTCGTGGCCGCGCTCGCACGACACATGCAGATCGAGAAGAACTTCGTATATCGCCTCGTGGCCGAACGGCTCGGTCACAACGAGGAGCAAGAAGCAGAGACGGAACATTCGCTGGCTCGGCACGAAAAAGAATGACTGAGCTGGTTGACGAGGGTGGGTACGGAGCCGCGGTTGCGATGGTCACCGCTGGGATCAAACATCACGTCAAGGAGGAAGAGACCGAAGTGTTTCCGGAGCTGAAAGTGTTTCCGGAGCTGAAATCGAAACTGGACCGTAACGAGCGATGCGAGATGGGCGACGAGGTTGTCACGCGAAGCAACGGCGCTCGGCGTGAGTCTTCGACGGACTCCTGGCACGCGGCGACGTCGGGCTCGCGACCCGGCCCGCGACGTCGAATCCAGCGGCGTCTGGCCTTGACCGTGCCCACGGACGTCGCCCGGTTCGAGCAGGTCTACCACGCGGCGACCGTCGTCGAGCGCGACCTCGGCCCAATCCAGGTCTGGATCAACGACGCGATGACGATGATCTTCGCCCCGTCGGTGAGATTGCGGCCAAAGACTCCCAGCGGGCGAAGGCCAGTTCCGTTACCTCAACCCCGCTGGTCGGCGAGTTCATCGACGGAGCTGAACCGGGGATCAGTGTCGACACGCGGAAAGGATCTGATCGCGAACCAGCAACGGCGGAAGTGAGATCCGCGACCGAGGGGTGAACCGACACGCGTGAACGTGCACGACTTCGCTGACCGTGAACTCCGCGGGTGCGCCAAAGCGATCCCGTACAGGGTCTACGACGGACAAACGATGAGGTGGCTTCGACATGGGAGACACGCTCGGGTCAACTGCAGCCCTTTTTGCAAGGTCATGGAGATCTCGTCGAGCCTTTGGACGGCGCACAACGAACGCATTGCTAACCGACCGAGAACGCAAGGAGACAGCGCATGTACACCGTCAGTGATTTCGTTATCGATCGTCTGATCGAATGGGATCTGCACCGTTTCTACGGCTTCCCCGGGGACGGGATCGGCGGGTTCGACGGTGCACTCGGCCGAGCCGAGAAGGACGGCAAGGACTTTCGATACATTCGCCCGACCCACGAGGAGATGTGCTCGCTGATGGCGACGGCGCACGCCAAGTTCACCGGGGAGGTGGGCGTGTGCATGTCGACGTCCGGGCCGGGGGCCGTTCACATGATGAACGGTCTGTACGACGCGAAATGCGACAACCAACCAGTCCTCGCCGTCGTCGGACAGCAGGCCCGAGTCGCGATGGGCAGCGACTTCCAACAGGAGCTGAACATGGAGCGCATGTTCAGCGACGTCGCGGAGTACGTGAAGACCGTGACGACGCCGATGCAGGCACAGTTGGTCGTCGACCGGGCGGTACGGATCGCGAAGGCCTCTCGCCAACCGTGCGTCGTGATCTTGCCCGCCGATGTGCAGAACCTCGCGATGGAGGAACCGACCCTCGAGCATTTCGTGTCGCGCACCGGCGTCGGTCACGCGTCGACGCGGATCTGTCCACCTGACGACGAACTCACGCGCGCGGCCGACGTGCTCAATGCCGGCGAGAAGGTCGTGATGATGGTCGGCCAAGGGGCGCTGGACGCGACCGACGAAGTGCTCGCCGTCGCCGAGAAGCTCGGCGCGGGGATCATCACCGCGCTGCTCGGCAAGGGTGCCGTCCCGGGCGACGTGGCGTACCACACCCAGCAACTCGGCCTACTCGGCTCGAAGCCGAGCTGGGACATGATGCAGGACTGCGACACATTGCTGATGGTCGGCACGAACTACCCGTACAGCGAGTTCCTGCCACCGACGGGCCAGGCACGTGGTGTCCAGATCGACCTTGCTCCCCGGCATCTCAGCCTGCGCTATCCGATGGAGGTCAACCTCTGGGGTGACTCGAAGGCCACCCTCGCGGCTCTCCTCCCGCACCTTGATCAGCAATCCGATCTGAGCTGGCAGCAGCAGGCTGTCGATGGGATGAAGACTTGGGACGCGGTGACGCGCAAGGCCGCGATGGTCGAGGCGGATCCGATCAACCCGCGACTCGTGTACCACCATCTGAACGACAAACTGCCGAGCAACGCGATCATCACCGCGGACGCGGGCAGCACCGCCGACTGGTACGGCCATCACATCAAGCTGGGTCGCGACCAGATGGGCAACCTCTCGGGCAGCCTCGCGACGATGTTGGGTGCGATGCCGTACGCGATCGCCGCCAAGTTCGCGTACCCGGATCGTCCCGTGGTGTGCACGATCGGTGACGGGGCATTCCAGATGCTCGGCATGAACGGCCTGATCACGGTGAAGAGCCATTGGAAGGAATGGGAGAACCCCACGTTCATCGTGATGATCCTGCACAACGACGACCTCAACCAGGTGTCGTGGGAGATGCGCGAAGCCGGCGACCCCCGCTGGGACACCGCGCAGCTCGTCGAGGACATGGACTACGCCAAGTACGCCGAGGTCCTCGGCCTGAAGGGAATCAAGGTGGACGATCCCGATCGGGTCGAATCGGCATGGGATGAAGCTTTCGCTGCCGATCGACCCGTGATCCTCGACGTGCACACCGATCGCAACGTGCCGCCCTTGCCGGCTCACATCACCTACGAACAGGCCAAGGGTGTGGCTGAATCGATCCTCCACGGTGACCCCGAATCACGACGGGTCGTCACGAACAGCGCCAGAGCCGTCGCGTCGCAACTCTTCGCCAGACTCGGCGCAGCAGTCGGACACGACGATGCCTGAGCCGATGCCCAGAACCAATCAAGGCTCGGAGCGATCACGGATCGCCGTCGTCACCGGGGCGTCGGCCGGGATCGGCCGCAGCATCGCAGTTGCATTCGCCGAGACCGGCTTCGACGTAGCGCTCCTGAGCCGCGGTCGAGCCGGTCTGGAGGGAGCAGCCGACGCCGTTCGCGCCGCCGGTCGGCGCGCCCTCGCCATCCCGACCGACGTCGCCGACCATGCCCAGGTCGCGGCCGCCGCAGTGCGGATCGAGAACGAGTTCGGCGAGATCGACGTCTGGGTCAACGACGCGATGACCACGGTGTTCGCGCCGGCATGGGAGGTGAAGTCCGCCGATTTCCAGCGCGCTGTCGACGTGACGTTCCTCGGTCAAGTGTGGGGAACACTGGTCGCGCTGGAGTACATGCGGCCACGCGATCGGGGCAACATCGTCAACATCGGCTCAGCCCTCGCGTTCATCGGTATCCCGTTGCAGTCCGCCTACTGCGCCTCGAAGTTCGCGTGTCGCGGGTTCTTCGAATCCATACGGGCCGAGCTGCTCCACGAGGGCAGCAATGTGCAGATCGGCATGGTCCATATGCCGGCGGTCAACACGCCGCAGTTCGACTGGTGCGAGACCACGATGGATGACCACCCTCAACCCGTCCCGCCGATCTACCAGCCCGACGACGTGGCGAGGTACGTGGTGCAAGCCGCACTCGACGGGCGCCGCTCGAAGATCGTCGGATCCTGGAACCACCTCGTCGTTGCGGCCGGACAGCTCACACCGGGATACGGCAACCAGTACGCGTCGATCGGCGCGTGGGAAACACAACTGACATCACGCCCGGTGAGAAACGATCGCCCGGTCAACCTGCGCAAGCCGGCCGACGACGATCACGACATGGGCGCCCGAGGTCAGTTCTCGGACAAGGCGGGCGGGTTCTTCGACCCGAGCTTCCTCGAGTCGCTGCCCCAGGCCGCAGCAACCCTGGTGCAGGCGGGTGTCCGCCTCGGCCGGGAGAAGATCACCTGGGTCGGTCGCACCGATTCCCGCGAACGCTTCCGACTTGCCGGTGGCATTGCGGTGGCGGTCGCCGGCACCATCCTTGCACGACGTCTGACATCGCGCAGCGGGCGGTGAACACCATCGAGCGCATCGATGTCGGCGCCTACACGGTGCCGACCGAGACACCGGAATCCGACGGAACCCTCCAGTGGGATGCCACGACGATCATCGTCGTGGAGGCCACGAGCGGCTCGACGACCGGGCTCGGCTACACCTACGCCGCACCAGCGGCAGCCGCCGTGGTCGCCGACACCCTGCGCGACGTCGTGGTGGGCCGAGACCCGATGGCCACAGGGGCAGCGTGGGCGGCGATGGTCCATGCCATCCGGAACCAGGGACGACCCGGCGTTGTCAGCTCCGCCATCTCGGCCGTCGACATCGCCATCTGGGACCTCAAGGCCCGGCTGCTGGAGTTGTCGCTCGCCGATGCCATCGGGCGCACGCACGATTCGGTTCCCATCTACGGGAGCGGAGGCTTCACCAGCTTCTCGGATGAGGAACTGACCGAGCAACTGGGTGGCTGGGCCGCACAGGGCCTCCGGGCGGTAAAGATGAAGGTCGGCCGCGCGCCGACTGACGACCCGCACCGAGTCGATGTCGCACGCGCCGCGATCGGTGACGACGTCGATCTGTTCGTCGACGCCAACGGCGGATACACACGCAAACAGGCCTTGGCACTCGCCGAAGAGTTCGCCAGGCGTGATGTGCGCTGGTTCGAGGAGCCCGTCAGCTCCGACGACCTCCACGGTCTCCGGCTACTGCGTGATCGTTCCCCCGCCGGCATGGACATCACCGCCGGCGAATACGGCTACGACCTGCCGTACTTCCGCGACATGCTCGCCGCGCAATCGGTCGACTGCCTGCAGGCCGACGTCACCCGATGCGGCGGGATCACCGCGTTCCTACGCGTCGGAGCGCTCGCCGACGCCGAGTGCATCGACGTGTCGTCACACTGCGCACCCCAGGTGAGCGCACACGCGTGCTCCGGCCTGTGGCACCTGCGACACCTCGAGTACTTCGCCGATCACATCCGTCTCGAATCGATGCTCTTCGACGGCGTCCTCGAACCCGTCGACGGAGCCCTGCGGCCCGACCCGGATCGGCCCGGGCTCGGCATCGACTTCAAACGCTCCGATGCTGCGCACTTCCAACATCGAACCTCGTGACAGGACGCAGACCGTGACCAATCGAACCGCGATCATTGCGACGACGGCCACCAGGCAAGCGCCCGCACGCGCCCCTTACCCCGCCGATGACCACTCGACGCGGATGGCCGCGTTCGCTGCAACGGAGCCGGTGACATGAATGCCGTGCAGGGGATCGGGCGCGGCCTGGTCGCGGGGGTCGCAGGCACGACGGCGATGGCGACCTCCACCCTCCTGCAACGTGTGCTCGGTGGACAGGCGGGCCCGATCGACTACGACGACAGCCGCGTCGCGATCGACCTCATCGAACGATGGACGCCGCTCGCACTGTCGGGCCCAAGCGAAGGTGTCGTCAACCAAATCCTCCGGTTCGGGTACGGGTCATGCGCCGGTGCAGTACGCCATCTCATGGACGGCAGGGCCCGTCGTCCGGCCGTGGCACTCCTCGTCTTGACCTGGGGTGGCGAGGTGGTGCTGTTGCGCGGCCTGGGTCTCGCTCCATCGCCGTGGCGATGGCCGCGTCGCCTGCTGGTCACCAGCGTCGTCCAACACGCGATCTACGCGGCGACGACTGACGCGGCTTACCGACTGCAACGACGCGACGTGCACTTGACGAGCGTCGTCGTCGATCCCGACCGGCTAGAGCGATGAGTCACGACGGCAGTGAAGTTGATCGTCTCGCGGGTCATCGACGCTTCACCGTTCCGGTTCGCAACGTGATCACCGACCCGACCGAACGACGGACACCGATGAGACCGCGACGAGATGAGGTTGGACATGATGCGACGAACTGATGTGGGAACCGCCGAGAACGTGCTCGATCGGCTGCTGGTGAACGTAGAGCACGGACGATTCGAGCGTTCGCTGTCGGGACTGACCGCGATCGCGGCGGTCGTGACAGGCGCCGAGGTGTACCTCGAGCACTACAAGGCGAGCTTCGGCAACAAGGTGATGTGGAGCCCCATCCTGGTGACGCCACCCCTCGTGATCGCCGGCGTGGGCGGTGTGTTCAGCAAGCGGTGGGCGAAGACCGCGCTGCCGGTGACGGCGGCGGTGTTCGGGCTCACCGGACTGATCGGCGAGTACTTCCACGCCCGAGGTGTGGCGAGGAAACCGGGGGGCTGGGCAATGGCGTCGTACAACGTCCCGATGGGACCACCGATCTCCGCACCGGGATTGATGGCCATGGTTGGCGGCATGGGTCTGCTCGCGGCCGTGCTGCGGCGCGAAAAGTAAGTCGTCATGCCGGATTTCCGCAACCCTGCCCACCTTCCCAACCTCCGACCGGATCACGAGCCACCCGACCCGTCATGGCTACCGCGCCAACGCGTCGGGGTGAGCCCGCAGATGATCGGCCGCTACCCGGACTTCGACGTGTTGTCGGCCTCGGACACGTGGGATCACGCCACCACCTCGGTGGTGATGGCGCGGCTGGAGGATCCGTCGCCGCTGCGGTTCTTCGCACCCGGACAGGAACCGACACTGCGAGCATTCTGCGACACCGTGATGGCGCAGGACACCGAACCACGGGTGCCTGTCGCAGAGTTCGTCGACGACAAACTCGCCGCGGGGCGCCTCGACGGCTACCAGTACGCAGACATGCCCGACGATCGAGAGACCTGGGTCAAGGTCCTGTCCGGCCTCGACCAGACCGCACGAATCCGCTTCGAGACGCCGTTCGCAGAAGCCACCGAGCGTGACCGCGAATCGATCGTCGACGATCTCGCCCACGGACGCCTCAACGGCGGACCGTGGGACGGACTGAACGTGTCGCGAGCCTGGAGTGTGTGCATGCGCTCGATCCTCACCGGGTTCTACTCGCACCCGTGGGCATGGAACGAGATCGGATTCGGTGGCCCCGCGTATCCGCGCGGGTTCATGCGTCTCGGGCCGACAAGCACCACCGAACCATTCGAACGTCACGGCGCGACCGACGAGGACCGGGTCGCACTCACCGAACAGCGCCACGATGGCTGATTTTCTGCGTGGTCTATTGAAGGGTGCCGTCGGCCCCCGCGACAACGACTCACGATTCCTGCTCGACGTGCACACACGCCAGTTGCCCGGTGAGGACACGATGTGTCGCTACGACCCCGACGACGAGGTCGACCTGGTGATCGTCGGCGCGGGCGCCGGCGGGTCGGTGCTCGCGCAGCGTCTCGCGCGACACGGTTGGAAGGTCGTGATCCTCGAAGCGGGACCGTTCTGGCATCCAGACGAGGATTGGGTGTCCGATGAGGCCGGGTCACACGAGCTCTACTGGACCCAGAAGCGCATCATCGGCGGTGACGATCCGATCGAGTTGGGCAAGAACAACTCCGGGCGCGGCGTCGGTGGCTCGATGGTGCACTACGCCGGCTACACCCCCCGTTTCCATCCCTCCGATTTCTCCACGGCCACCGACGACGGGGTCGGTGCGGACTGGCCCATCAGCTACGAAGACCTGCGATCGCACTACGAGCAGGTCGAGGCCGAACTCCCGGTCGCCGGGCAGAACTGGCCGTGGGGGTATCCGCACCGCTACCCGTTCTCCCCGCATCCGATCTCAGGTGCAGCGTCGAGGTTGTGGGACGGGGCGCACCGGCTCGGTATCGAAATGCGTGTCGGCCCGGTCGGTATCGTCAACGGGACGTTCGGGAACCGTCCGCACTGCATCTACCGCGGCTACTGCCTGCAGGGCTGCAAAGTCAACGCCAAGGCCAGCCCGTACGTCACCCATCTCCCCGACGCGTTGGCGCACGCCGTGGAGATCCGGGCGAACTGCATGGCCAGCCGGGTCGAACTCGACGAGCGCGCACAAGCCATCGGGATCGTGTACCACGACGAGATCGGCGGTGCCGAGCGGTTGCAACGTGCCCGGTTCGTAGCGATCTCGGGCTACTCGATCGAGACACCACGACTGTTGCTCAACTCCACTTCGACGCGGTTCCCGAACGGTCTGTGCAACAACGACGACCAGGTCGGCCGCTACATCATGGTCCAGGGCGCCAGCCAGACCGCAGGGCGGTTCCCCGACGAGTTGCGCCAGTACAAGGCCCCACCTCCAGAGGTGTCATCCGAACAGTTCTACGAGACCGACCCCGACCGCGACTTCAAGCGCGGGTTCTCCATCCAGACGGTGTCGCCGTTACCGATCGGATGGGCCGAACATGTCCTCGCCGAAGGACACTGGGGACGAGCGATGCGCGAGTACATGCGCGACTACAACCATTGGGCGACCATCGGTGTGCTCAACGAACTGCTGCCGCAACCCGATAATCGCATCACCATCGCCGA
Organism: Acidimicrobiia bacterium; assembly: GCA_038239145.1. Taxonomy (GTDB): domain Bacteria; phylum Actinomycetota; class Acidimicrobiia; order IMCC26256; family PALSA-610; genus PALSA-610. Next base: position 2,420 of record JBBSFB010000095.1, on the reverse strand, counting down.
CGAGACCGATCCCTACGGCATCCCGATCGCCCGCATGGACTACTCGCTGTGCGACAACGACAGGGCGAACATCGAGTACTCCACCGGAGTCATCGCCGACATCCTCCACGCCGCCGGCGCCCAGGACACGCTCACCATCCACCGCTACGCCCACCTCGTCGGTGGCGCCCGCATGGGCGCCAGCCCCGAGACCAGTGTGATCGATTCCAACCACCGTGCCTGGGCCGTGCCGAACCTGTTCATCTGCGACGGTTCGGTCTGCCCGACCCAAGGCTCCGCCAACCCGGCGCTGACGATCATGACGCTGGCCTCGCGGCTCGCTGAACGCATCGCGTCAGGCGAGGCGATGAGCGACGCCGACGACCGCCGTGGTGCGACGCCGTCCGCCGGATCGAGATCGACGGTGCGGTGACCGCGACCCAGTTTCTTCCCGTAGTGGGTCGAGATCATCCACTTCCCCAGTCTGTTCTTCATGCTGCTGCTAACTCCGAAGCGGGCTTCGAGGTGCTCTTTCACGTGTGCCCGAGCTGTACGGGCACGACGACTGCCGGCCGGGACGTGAATGGTTGAGTTTCGAAGGGTGGATTTAACTGGCGTCGCAACACTTCGATCGTGGAGGCGTTGATGGGCAGCAGGGTGGACGAGGGAGTTGACGGGCCGGTCGCCGATGAAGTCGCCGGGAGCGCTCGACAACGCGATGCTCAAGGAGCTGGCCGAGGGAAACTTCTGACCCGAACCGTCGACGCAACGCGATTCGTGTGCTGCGTGAACGATTCGGGGTTCAACGACGCGCGTGCAAGGTGGTCGGTCAGCATCGCTCCACGGAGCGGCTCGACTCGCCCGTTCGGACGGACGACGACGCGGACTTGCGAGCGTGGCTGCGGGCTTTTTCTCGGGAGCGACCACGGTGGGGTTGGCGACGCGCCGCGAAGAAGCTCCGTCGTGATGGCCGCAAGATCAACGACAAGCGTCTGCAGCGCCTGTGCGTGAGGAAGGACTGAAGGGTGCCGTATCGCAAACGGAAGAAGCCGCATCGCGGATCGGGACCGCGGTCGGGGCGATGTGCCCGATCGCGCCGAACGCAGTGGCTGTTGAGGACGGTTCTCGGGGTGCGACGTGCATGAGGTCGCCGTGGTTGCGTCGATGGTTGTTGTAGTGACCAGCCAGCCGTCGATCTTGTCTTGGAGCTGGCCGAATGCTGGTGAACCGTCGACGGTGGAATGCGGGACGCCAGCACTCTTGGAGCGCGGTGCCTTGGAAGCGTTCGCACACCGCGTTGTAGTTCGGCGACCGTGCTGGGATCCGTTGGTGAGCGAGTTCTGTGGCTGCGCGCGTCAGTGAACGTTCTCGAGGCGATCCCTCCCCGAACGCAGGATTCTCAGAATCGGAAATGGGACATAAGGTTTAGGGTTTCGGCCGGCCCGGAGTTCGGGTAGTCGAGATTTCGATGGACTGGTACGCCTGCGGGACGCCGAATGTGGTTGCTGCGGCCTTCGTCGCTCGAGCTTCGGCGCTGGTACTGCTGTGAATCTCGTGAAGGGCCTCTTCGCAGGAGCCGCGGCCGGCGCAGCCGGAACGACGGCTCTGAATACGGTCACCTACGTCGACATGGTGGCGCGTGCCCGCCCGTCGAGCAGCACGCCCGAGGACACGGTCGAGGCGTTGGTCGACAAAACCGATATCACGATTCCCGGCGACAAAGATCAGCGGGAGAACCGGGTCGCTGGGCTCGGCCCCCTAACTGGGCTCGCTGCCGGCGTTGGCACCGGTGCGACACTTGGTCTGCTGCGTGGTTTCGGGTGGCGTCCCAGCGTCGTGGTGAGCGCGCTCGTCGCGACGGTCGGTGCGCTGATCGCCGGGAACGGTCCGATGGCCGCGCTCGGCGTTTCCGATCCACGGACCTGGGCTGCAACAGATTGGCTCGCCGACATCGTCCCGCATCTGGCGTACGGCGTCGTCACCGCGACGGTGCTCGGGGCCCTCGACGACGAATAGCCGGGCGTCGTTCATCCCTCATCCAGATATTGGCGGCGGCGCGTTTTCGGGGGCGCAGTCGCAACGACGACCCTGCCTGCTACTCGGCTTGTGTGGTGCAGGTGCGTAAGCGGCCTCGCCGGTCAGGCGACAGGTGGACCGGTGTCGGCGCATCGAGTGCGTGCGGAGCCTGTGGGTCACTCGTACAGAACTTGTGCCCAAACAACTTTGCAGTCGTCGCGCGCGATGCTCCCCACGTTTCGGCGAGCGCGGCGATGAGAGACCGCGAGGAATATTTCGTCTAGCTACTTCGACCTGAAATAGTCGGCTGGTTGGTGCTCGCGATCGGTCGCGGGATGGCGGATGATGGCCTCGACCCGTAGGACAAGTACGGATCGAGGCCATCGTGTTGAGAACGGTAAGCGAGCAGCCGACGTTGTGGGAGT
>JBBSFB010000094.1:0-13122 GCA_038239145.1 Acidimicrobiia bacterium | reverse complement strand
TCGGCGACTGGATGAGCTGCTACCTGGCGCTCCAGAGCGACGTCGACCCCGGGCCCATCGCCGCGATTGCCGACCTGAAGTCGCGACTCGCCAACACTCCCTGACCCGCGTCCCGTCGGGGCGCCGAGGAGGTATCCCATGCCCGCTGTACTCGTCCACGGTGTTCCCGACACCGCACAGTTGTGGGATGGCGTGCGCTCGCACCTCGCGCGCAGCGACATCGTCACGCCGAAGCTTCCCGGTTTCGACGCGCCGCTACCCGCCGGATTCGACGCGAGCAAAGAGGCGTACGTCGACTGGTTGATCGCGCAGGTCGAGGGGATCGGCGAACCCGTCGACATCGTCGGCCACGACTGGGGCTCGATCCTCGTGCAGCGGCTCGTGTCGATCCGCCCCGATCTCGTCCGGACGTGGGCCGCTGGTGGCGGCCCCGTCGATCGGGATTACGTGTGGCACGACATGGCGCAGGCGTGGCAGACGCCCGAGGTGGGGGAGCAGGTGATGGAAGCGATGCTGGGCGACACGCTCGCCGAAGGCCTTGCCGACATGCTCGGGAGGGAGCAGGCGACCGTCGTCGCGAGCCACGTCGACGCGACGATGGGCGACTGCATCTTGAAGCTCTACCGATCTGCGACGGCCGGCTTCGGTGATTGGCACGACGCGGTCGACGGTATCTCCCGGCCGGGAGTGGTGTTCTGGGGTGCGGACGATCCGTACGTCGCCGGTGAGTTCGGGGAACGCCTGGCCGAACGGACGGGCGCCCGGCTCGTGATGTTCCCCGACAGCGGCCACTGGTGGCCGATTCGCAAGCCCGCCGAGGTGGCGGCCGGCCTCGAGTCGCTCTGGGCGTCCGTGTAGCCCTTGTTTGGCGGGTTTGCCGCATTGTGCAACCGCGCGCCGTCGACGAGCGTCTAATTCCGAGCGCGTCGAATGACGAACCGGCGACGTGGACGCGGCAAAGGCGGGTGCTCGTGCGGGACGACGACTACTGGGCTCTGCGAGAAGATCCTGATCCCTTCGTTCCGGTGGCGGATCTCACCGAGGAACCCGTAGCGCGGCCGGGCCGACGTCGTGTTCCTTCACGGCGCATCGCGGCCGCCTTGCTCGTGATCGCGCTCGCGGGCGCCGGTTGGGTCGTGCTCGCTCACGTCGTGAACCACGGCGATCACACCCGAGATCGCGTCGGTACCGGCGACCAGCGCGCCACGAAGACTGACGGCAACGTTCGGGCGCGTATCGCGGTCCAGTCGGCACTCGACACCACGACGGCGTCCGGAAGCTTCCATATCCAGTACAGGCTGACCGCGGATCCGACAACGCCGGCGACGCCGACGACGTCCGCGGGCTCGTGCGGAGTGAGCTACTCCGGGACGGGTGCGCTCGTGGTGCCGCGACCCGACGACGTGTGCGGCGACGTCGGCTCGCCGAACGACGTGTCCATCTCGGGTGACGGTGTCGTACACATGAACCCCTCGGCGATGGTGACGACCGCCAACGTTCCCAACCTGGGTCTGATCACGACGCGTGTCGACGGCAACGACGTGTGGGAAGACGGCGGGGCGAACTACGGGATGACGCCGAGCACGAACACGGGGCCGGGCTCACCGCTCTCTCTCGGTTCGCGAGTCTCGTGTCGGGCACGCTGGGTCGTCGCGAGGGCGCGTTCGCGATGAACAGTCTCGCCAGTCCGACCGGCTACCTCGACTTCGCCAAAGCTGCAATCACCGGGGCGTCGGCGCGCGGCGGATCAGTGGTCGAGGGGGTGCCGGTGCAGCGGTACGACATCACCATCGACACGATGAAGGCGCTCGACCGGACGGATCTCACGGCCGAGGAGATCAAGGCGACGACCACGACTCTGGCCTTGCTCCGCAACGAGGGCTACACGACGACGAGCGTGCAACTCTCGATCGACGGGCTCGGGTTCATCCGCCGGGCGGTGACCGTCGTGCACTTCGCCGACGGCGGTACGGTCACCGGCGACACCACGTTCTCCGAGTTCGGTTGCTCGACGGTCGCGATGCTCCCTAACGGTCCGTCGATCCTGGCGAACTCCTCGGGCTGCGCGATCTCGACGGTGCCGACCCCGTAACGCATCCACCGTTTCCGGTGGGACGCGGGGGACACTGAGCGCCGATCGTCGTCGTTCGGCCGGGGGAGGCCCCTGATGCTCGAATCCACGCCCGCCTATCCCGCGACGTTCTCGTTCAACCCACCGGAGAAGGTCGCGAACTGGCGACCGCTCGTGCACTGGCTGCTCGTGATCCCGCACTGGATCATCCTGTACGTGCTGCAGATCGTCGCAGAAGTGATCGCCGTGATCTCCTGGTTCGTGATCCTGTTCACCGGCAAACTGCCCGAGGGCCTGGCCGGCGTCCAGATGATGTACATCAGGTACGCGCTACGCACGTATTCCTACCTGCTCTTCTTGCGCGAGGAGTACCCGCCGTTCACGTTTGCGACGACCCCGGCCGATCCCGGCGACGATCCGCGCGTGCGGGTCGACTTCACGCCGCAGCTGACCGAACGGAACCGGCTCACGGTGTTCTTCCGGATCATCTTGGTGATCCCGCAAGCGATCGTGCTCGGGGTGCTCGGCTTCGTCGCCTCCGTTATCGTCTTCATCTCGTTCTTCGTCGTGCTGTTCACCGGCCGCTGGTCGCCGGGGATGCGCGACTTCGTCACCAAGGTGATGGGCTGGCAGGTGCGCGTGCTGGCCTACGGCCTGCTTCTTACCGACCTCTATCCGCCGTTCGCGCTGGACTGACGCGCGTCGAAGCCGACGTCTCAGTCGGTGCGTACCGAGAAGTTGAAGACGTCGGGGCGCGCGTAGTGGCCGACGACGTCGAACTCGCGCCGTGATCGGCGAACGGTCGCGACGTCGACTTCGGCGTAGATGATGTCTTCGGTCTCGGTGATCGGCCCGGCGAGGATCTCGCCGTGCGGATCGACGATGACGGAGTTGCCGCGCGACATCCAGTCGTCGTCACCCCCGTAGATCTCGTCGCGCCCGGGGATATCGGCCGGAACGTCGGACGCTCGCAGGCACGACGTGATGCCGAGCACGTAGCAGCGGCCCTCCTTGGCGATGTGACGCATCGACGCGACCCAGACGTCGGAGTTGTCCCAGGTCGGTGCGAGGAGAATGTCGACACCTTGCTCGTACATCGCGACGCGCGCGAGCGGCATGTAGTTCTCCCAGCAGATGAGCCCGCCCACCCGACCGAACGGCGTGTCGAACACCGGCATCGTCGAACCGTCGCCCGTGCCCGACACGAGGCGCTCGCCGCCGGTCGCCACGAGCTTGCGATGCGTGCCGAGCAGCGCGCCGTAGAGGAGCGTGTTGTAGACGGTCCCACCGTCGCGCTCGTTCACGGGGACGGCGAGGTACACGGCATTGGCGCGAGCGATGTCGCCCAACGCGTCGCACGCCGCCCCGGGCACCTCGACGCACTGGTCGATCCAGCGGACGTACCATTCGGCGTCCTGCCACGGGACCGTCCGCCAGACCCAGTCGGGATAGTTCGGGACGAATCCCTCCGGATACGCGACCAGGCGGGCGCCTGCGCCCGCCCCCTACCGGCAGAGCGCGGCGACCCGGGCGATCGTCGCCTCCCGGTCGAGGAACACCGGGGTGCCCTGCACGGCTGCGACAGCGCCGGAGATGAGACATCAGTCATGCCCGCACCATGTCACGGGGCCCCGGCACCGCGCTACCATGAGGACTCGGTCGGGCCCCTGTGGGCTGTCATCCGGTGATCCGGGCCGGCCTCCGTGAAAAATGGTGGCGCCCGGCGCACCATGAGATGGCGCCTCCCGCGCCGCTATCGGAGGACCCCAGACATGACGAAGACTGATTCCCGCGTGCCCGCTTCGGGCACTTTCACCGACTACAAGGTCGCCGACATCTCCCTCGCCGAATTCGGCCGCAAGGAGATCGCACTGGCCGAAGTCGAGATGCCCGGCCTCATGGCCTGCCGGGAGGAGTGGGGCAAGTCCAAGCCCCTCGCCGGCGCCCGCATCACCGGCTCGCTGCACATGACCATCCAGACGGCCGTGCTCATGGAGACGCTCGTCGAGCTCGGCGCCGAGCTGCGCTGGGTGAGCTGCAACATCTTCTCCACCCAGGACCACGCCGCGGCCGCGATGGCCGCCGCGGGCATCCCCGTGTTCGCCTGGAAGGGCGAGTCGCTCGAGGAGTACTGGTGGTGCACCGAGCAGGTCGTCAAGTGGCCCGACGGTGGCGGCCCCAACATGATCCTCGACGACGGTGGCGACGTCACCCTGCTCATCCACAAGGGTGTCGAGTTCGAGAAGGCCGGCAAGGTCCCGGGTACGGAGACCGCCGACAGCGAAGAGTTCGCGGTCGTGCTCGGCCTGCTGGACAAGCTCCAGAAGGAATCGCCGAAGCTGTTCCACGGCATCGGGGCCGACATCAAGGGTGTCACCGAGGAGACCACGACCGGCGTGCATCGCCTTTACCAGATGCACCAGGCCGGAACGTTGCTGTTCCCGGCGATCAACGTCAACGACTCGGTCACCAAGAGCAAGTTCGACAACCTGTACGGCTGTCGGCACTCGCTCATCGACGGCATCAACCGTGCGACCGACGTGATGATCGCGGGCAAGATCGCGGTCGTCTGCGGTTACGGCGACGTCGGCAAGGGTTGCGCGCAGTCACTGCGCGGCCAGGGTGCACGCGTCATCATCACCGAGATCGACCCGATCTGCGCTCTGCAGGCGGCGATGGAGGGCTACCAGGTCACGACGCTCGACGAGGTCGTCGGCGAGGCCGACATCTTCGTCACCACCACCGGCAACCGCGACATCATCACCGTCGACTCGATGGCGAAGATGAAGAACAACGCGATCGTCGGCAACATCGGTCACTTCGACACCGAGATCGACATGGCCGGTCTCATGGCGTACAAGGGCATCGTGCGCAACAACGTCAAGCCCCAGGTCGACGAGTGGCACTTCCCCGACGGTCACGCGATCATCGTCCTGGCCGAGGGTCGGTTGCTCAACCTCGGTTGCGCGACGGGTCACCCGAGCTTCGTGATGTCGAACAGCTTCACGAACCAGGTCATCGCGCAGATCGAGCTGTTCACGCACACCGATTTCTACGAGACCAAGGTGCACGTGCTGCCGAAGCACCTCGACGAGAAGGTTGCCCGGCTGCACCTCGACAAGCTCGGGGTGAAGTTGACGACGCTCACCGAGGAACAGGCCGACTACATCACCGTGCCGGTGAACGGCCCGTTCAAGCCCGACCACTACCGGTACTGAGACTGCGCCGGCGGTACTGAGTCCCGAGGAAGCCTGCACGGCCGGGCGTTAGAGTTCGGCCGTGCAGGACTTCACGGGCAAGGTCGTCGTGATCACCGGCGGGGCGAGCGGGATCGGCAACGCGCTCGCGCGTCGTTTCGCGGCGGAGGGCGCGCGCATCGTCATCGGCGATGTCGAAGCGTCCGCGCTCGAGGCGGCCGTCGCGTCGCTTCGCGAATCAGGCGCTGAGGTCGAAGGCGTCGTCACCGATGTCACCGACCCTGCGCAGATGCAGGCGCTCGCCGACGCGAGCGTCGCCCGCTTCGGAGGCGTGCACGTCTTCTGCAACAACGCGGGCGTCGGCGGCGGAGGCTTGTCCTGGGAGATGCCGCTTTCCACCTGGGAGTGGATAATCGGGGTCAACCTCTGGGGCGTGATCCACGGGCTGCGCGCGTTCGTGCCGTTGCTGATCCAGCAACCGGAAGCGCACATCGTGAACACCGCGTCGGTCGCGGGCCTCGTGGCCGCGCCGTTCATGGGTCCCTACAACGCGAGCAAGCATGCGGTGGTCGCAATCTCGGAGACGCTGCATCACGAGCTCACGATGACGGCGCCGCACGTGAAGGTCTCGGTGCTGTGCCCGGGTTGGGTCAACACCAAGATCGCCGAGAGCGGGCGCAACCGACCCGCGCATCTCCAAGAGGCGGTCGCCGGCATCGGGGCCGACGTCGACGGCGACGGTGCGTCGTTGCTTCGGGACGTCATCCAAAAGGGCATGCCGCCCGACGACGTCGCCGCCAGAGTGCTCGCGGCGGTGGTCAACGACGAGTTCTGGATCCTCACGCACGACGACGAAGGCGACTTCTGGGTGGCGGGCGTGAACGCGCGCATGCACTCGCTCGAGGCCCGCACGAATCCGCGCATGGGTCTGCCGATCTGATCGGATCGGGACGCGCGCGATGCTCGACGTCGATCCCGTCCCGCCCACGATCGAGTGGCGGCGTGATGCGATACGCCTCGTCGACCAACGGGCGTTGCCCGGCCGGCTGCGCTTCCTGACGTGTCGCGACGTCGACACTCTTGTCGATGCAATCGCGACGTTGGCCGTGCGGGGCGCGCCCGCGCTCGGGGCGGCCGGTGCGTTCGGCGTCGCCCTTGCCGCCCGCACCGTCCGCGTGAAGCTCCGTGTGCGCGCCGCCGCCCGACGAATAGCCGCGTCGCGTCCCACCGCGGTGAACCTGGGCTGGGGTGCCAACCGTGCGCTGGCGGCATTCGAGAGCGGCGGCGCCGGTGCCGCGCTGGCGACGGCACAGGAGATCGCCGCCGACGACGTCCGCCGCAATCGGATCATGGGCGCGCACGGTGCGCACCTCGTCCCGATCGACGGCCGGGTCCTGACCCATTGCAACACAGGCTCGCTCGCCGCGGTCGGCTACGGCACCGGCCTCGGAGTCGTCCGAGCCGCGTTCGAGTCGGGGCGTCGACCGAAGGTGTGGGCCGACGAGACTCGGCCCTTGCTCCAGGGGGCGCGCCTGACGATGTGGGAGTGCGAGCAGATCGGCATCGAGGCGACGCTCGTTGCCGACGGCGCGGCCGCCGCGCTCATGGGGCGAGGGCTCGTCGACCTCGTGATCGTGGGCGCCGACCGGATCGCCGCGAACGGCGACGTCGCCAACAAGATCGGCACCTACGGGCTCGCGGTCGCGGCTCGCTACCATCAGATCCCGTTCTACGTCGTCGCGCCGACGACGACGATCGATCTCGCGACGGCGACGGGCGACGGTATCGAGATCGAAGCGCGCGATCCGGGCGAGGTAACCCACTTCGCGGGCCGGCGTATCGCTCCCGATGGCGCGGTGGCGTTCAATCCCGCGTTCGACGTCACGCCCGCCCGGTTGGTGACCGCGATCGTGAACGAGAGTGGCATCGCGCGCCCGCCGTATCGCCGATCGCTGCCGGCCCACGTTCGGCGAGGCCCCGGTGCCGTTCCGGCCAATCCGAAGACGGGATGAGTGGCGCACCTCATTCGTAGGGTCGGCCGCCATGGCGCTCCGGGCAGCTCTCGACGATCTGCTCGACGCGATGCTCCCGGCGCAGTGCCCGGGTTGTGGGCGTCGGGGTGCGTTCGTCTGCAACGGGTGCGCGGCGTCACTCGTGCCCCCGCCCTCGGCCGCGCCGCCCGCGCCGCTCGAGTGGTGGAGCGCGTGTTTCTCTTACGACGGAGTCGCGCGCGAGTTGGTGGCTCGGGCCAAGTACCGCAACCAGCGCCGGTTCCTCGTCGTCGTTGCGCGCGAAGTGGCTCGTACTCTGCAGCGCGCGCCCGGCCCGATCGACGTCGTCACCTGGGCGCCGGCGAGCGCGCGGCGCGTTCGCGCCCACGGCGTCGATCACGGCGAGTTGTTGGCCCGCGCGGTCGGGAGGGTCGCGGCGATCTCCGTCGCGCCGGGCCTGGTTCGTGCTCCCGGCCCGCCCCAGACCGGGCTCGACGCCGCGACCCGGCGCCTCGGTCCGCGGCTGCGAGCGACGATCGTGCTCTCGGGAGAGACCGTGCTCGTCGTCGACGACGTGGCCACAACCGGCGGAACGCTTGCGGCTGCGGCCCGGGCGTTGGTGCAGGCGGGGGCCCGGAGCGTGTTCGGGGCGACGATCGCCCGCACCCCGCCGCCCGGGGCCGCTCGGGGACCGTCCGCGTATACTTCGCCTACTCCGGCCGGCCTCCGGGCCCGAAGAAGTCGATAGGGACCTTGTGGACGTCGTCGTCTTCGGCAAGCACGTGGAGGTCGACCCGGGCCTTCGGGCGGTCACCTTGGAGAAGGTCGAGCACCTCGCCAAGTTCACGCTCGACGTGCGCCGCATCGACGTCGACTACGGGTTGCACCAGACCCGCCGGGCCGGCGACTCGTGCACGTGCGAGATCCTCGTGCACCTTCCGCACCACCTCGTGAAGGGCACCGCGGCTGCGGTGGAGCACGTCATGGCGCTCGATCTCGCGCTCGACAAGGCCGAACACCAGATGCGCCGGCTGCACGAGCGCCGGGTGCGGCGGGGCAATCGCGCCCGGGGCACGGAGGCGCGTTCCGGTCTCACCGACGACGCCGATGCCGGCGAGCTCGCGTCGCTCGACGGCGACGCCCGCAACGACGGTCCGGTGATCGTGAAGACCAAGCAGTTCGCGGTGAAGCCGATGCATCCCGAAGAAGCGGCGCTGCAAATGGAGTTGCTCGGCCACGACTTCTTCTTGTTCCGGAACAGCGAGTCCGAGAGCGCGGCGGTCCTGTACCGACGGCGCGATGGCGCCCTCGGCCTCATCGAAGTCACCGGCTGACCGGGATCAGATCTTGGTCGACGTCGTCGGCGACGACTCGCCCCCCATTCGCGTGCTCGTCGTCGACGACCACGCGCTCTTCCGCCACGGGCTCATCTCCGTGTTGCGTTCCGCATCCGACCTCGAGGTCGTCGGTGAAGCCCGCGACGGGATGGAAGCCGTCGAGCAGGCGGCCGAGCTGCAACCCGACGTCGTGCTCATGGACGTGCGCATGCCGAGTGTCAACGGCATCGAAGCCTCACGGCGGATCCGCACCGCGCAACCGGCGGTGCGGATCCTCATGCTCACCGAGTCGGAGGACGAAGAGGACCTCTACGGCGCCGTGCGCGCCGGTGCCACCGGCTACCTCCTGAAGGAGGTGGCCATCGACGAGATTGCCGACGCGATCCGTTCCGTGGCCAACGGTCAGGCCCTGGTCTCACCGTCGATGACGACCAAGCTTCTCTCCGAGTTCAACTCGTTGTCCCGGAGGCTCGAAGAGGAGCACGACGGCCGGCGGCTCACGGATCGTGAGCTCGAGGTGCTCCGGCTGATCGCCCGGGGGATGTCGAACAAGGACATCGGGACCGAGCTCGTGATCGCCGAGAACACCGTGCGTAACCACGTGCGCAACATCTTGGAGAAGCTCCATGTGCGGTCGCGTGTCGAAGCGGCGATGTACGCGGTGCGGGAGAAGCTCGTCGACGCACCCTGACCTGATCACGGATCGGGACGGGGTCGGGATCGGGCTGCTGCGGCCCGGGGCCAGGGCCGGCCGCCGGTAGACTCGCCTGCCGCATGGGCTTATTCAACAAAATCCTCCACGCTGGGGAGGGTCGTCGACTCAAAGCGGTCCAGGCGATCGTGCCCGAGGTCAATGCGCTCGAGCCCGAGATCGAGCGCCTGTCCGACGAGCAGCTGATCGCCAAGACCGGCGAGTTCAAGGCGCGCGTCGACCGCGCCCGCTCCTCGGCCAAGAATCCCGACCACGAAAAGGACCTCGTCGGCGACGCGATCGACGAGATGCTCCCGGAGGCGTTCGCCGTCGTCCGGGAGGCCGGGCGCCGGGTGCTCGGCCAGCGCCACTACGACGTGCAGGTCATGGGCGGCGCCGCCCTGCACCTGGGCTGGGTCGCGGAGATGAAGACGGGCGAGGGCAAGACCCTCGTGTCGACGCTCCCGGCGTACCTCAACGCGCTCGCCGGGCGGGGCGTGCACCTCGTCACCGTGAACGACTACCTCGTCCAGCGCGACGCCGAATGGATGGGTCGGCTGCACCGCTTCCTCGGTCTGACGGTCGGCGTCGTGGTGCCGGACGACTCGACGCCGGACCAAAAGCGCGCCCAGTACGACTGCGACCTCATGTACGGAACGAACAACGAGGTCGGCTTCGACTATTTGCGCGACAATATGGTCGTCGACATCGCCGAACAGGTGCAGCGCGGGCACCGCAACCAGTCGTGGTCGCCGCACTTCTTCAGCATCGTCGACGAGGTCGACTCGATCCTGATCGACGAAGCGCGCACGCCGCTCATCATCTCGGGCCGGGCGGCCGACGCGGCTGAGCTCTACTACCAGTTCGCCCGCGTCGTGCGGGGCCTGCAGCGCGACCGTGACTACGAGGTCGACGAGGCCAAGCGCACGGTCGTGCCGACCGAGGAAGGCATCGGGCGCGTCGAAGAGGCACTCGGGGTCGAGAACCTGTACGAGAACATTCACCAGAACTACGTCCATCAGCTCCAGCAGGCCTTGCGAGGCAAGGAGCTGTTCAAGCGCGACGTCGACTACATCGTGCAGGCGGGCGAGGTGAAGATCGTCGACGAGTTCACCGGCCGCATCCTCGAGGGCCGGCGCTGGAGCGAAGGCCTCCATCAAGCGGTCGAGGCCAAAGAGAACGTGAAGATCAAAGAGGAGAACCAGACCCTCGCGACCGTCACCCTGCAGAACTACTTCCGTCTCTACGAGAAGCTCTCGGGGATGACCGGTACCGCTTTCACCGAGGCGGGCGAGTTCGCGCACACCTACGACCTGCAGGTCGTCTCGATCCCGACGAACCGGATGATGGTCCGCACCGACAACGCCGACTACATCTACAAGACCGAGGAAGCGAAGTTCTCCGCGGCCATCGAGGACATCGCCGAACGCAACGAAAAAGGGCAGCCCGTACTCGTCGGCACCATCTCGGTCGAGAAGTCGGAGGCACTTTCCCGGGAGCTGGCCAAAAAGGGCATCCCGCACGAGGTGCTCAACGCCAAGCAGCACCAGCGCGAAGCCGAGATCGTCGTGCAGGCAGGCAAGCTCAACGCCGTGACCGTGGCCACGAACATGGCGGGCCGCGGCGTCGACATCCTGCTCGGTGGGAACCCGGAGGGCTTGGCCCGGCGCGAGTGCCTGAAGGAAGGGCTCGCCCCCGACACGCCCGAGTTTGCCGCTCGTTACGAAGAGCTCTACCCGGGCTTCGAGCAGTCGTGCGATGCCGAGCGGGAGAAGGTGCGCGAGACCGGCGGTCTTTACGTGCTCGGCACGGAACGCCACGAGTCCCGCCGCATCGACAACCAGCTCCGCGGGCGCGCCGGTCGCCAGGGCGACGCGGGGGAGAGCCGCTTCTACCTCTCGCTCGAGGACGAGCTGATGCGCCTTTTCGCGACGGGTTTGATGTCGCGGGTGATGAACGCGTCGTTCCCCGACGACATGCCGCTCGAGTCGCGGATGGTGTCGAAGGCCGTCGAGCGCGCGCAGGGCACGGTCGAGGATCGCAACTTCGAGATCCGTAAAAACGTGCTCAAGTACGACGAGGTGATGAACGAGCAGCGCAAGGTGATCTACCGGCGCCGCCAGCAGATCCTCGACGGCGAGGATCTCGAAGAGGATGCGATCCTTGCGATCGAGTCGGCCATCAGCCGGCTCGTGGTGCAGCACTGCCTCGGCGAGTACTTCGAGGACTGGGACGTGCCCGGCCTCCTCGACGCGGCCCGGCTGTACTACCCAACGCGCATCACCAAGGAGAACATCGACGAGGTCATCGGGCGGGAAGCGCTCGAAGCGATGTTCGTCGACGACGCCAAAGTCCTGTACGAGGAGAAGGGCGAGTCGATCGGGCCCGAGACGCTGCGCGACATCGAACGGCGCGTGATGCTCTCGGTCATCGACCAGCACTGGCGCGAGCACCTCTACGAGATGGACTACTTGCAAGAGGGCATCAACCTGCGGGCGATGGGTCAGCAGGATCCGCTGTCGGAATGGCAGCGTGAGGGCTTCGACATGTTCGAAGCGATGATGGGCCAGATCGAGGACGACTTCGTCCGTTACGTCTTCCACCTGCAGGTGGTCGTGGACGACGAGCCCGCGCCCGACATCCGTAACGTCTCCTACAGCGCACCGTCCGATCCGGTCCAGGGTTCGGAGGCGATCGAAGCGGCACGCGTCGCGCAGATCGCGGAAGCGCCCCTGGCCTTCGACGACCCCGACGACGACGGGGCCGCAATGGCGGGCGCGTCGGAGCCCGTGCAGCAGATGCCGGTCCGCACCGAGAAGCTGCCGGGCCGCAACGAGCAATGTTTCTGCGGCAGCGGCAAGAAGTACAAGCTCTGCCACGGGCGATAAATGAAGGACTTTTCCGAGGAGATCGCTGATCTCGCGCGGCGTGTCGCCGATGCGCACAAGTATCTGCGTATCGGCGAAGCCCGCGCGCGCCTGACCGATCTCGAGGAACAAGCCAGCGTTCCGGATCTCTGGGACGACCCCGATCACGCCCGCCAGGTCACCTCCGACATGGCCGGCGTGCGCGAAGACGTGGAGCTCATGGACGAGCTCGACGCTCGGCTCTCCGACGTACAGACCTTGCACGAGTTGGCGCGCGAGGAAGACGACGCATCGCTCGAGCCCGAGATCGCGCAGAGCATCGCAGGGCTGGTGCGCGACCTCGACACGTTGGAGCTGCGCGCCCTGTTCAGTGGCGAGCACGACGAACGCGACGCGATCTGCGAGGTGCATTCCGGCGCGGGTGGTACCGACGCCCAGGATTGGGCTCAGATGGTGCTGCGCATGATCCGGCGGTGGGCGGAGACCAAAGGTTTCGAGGTCGAGGTCGACGAGATCGCGGAAGGCCAGGAGGCCGGCATCACGTCGGCGACCTTCATCGTGAAGGGCCGCTACGCCTACGGCATGCTCGAAGGCGAACGGGGAGTGCACCGGCTGATCCGCATCTCGCCGTTCGACGGCAACGCGCGGCGCCAGACTGCGTTCGCCTCGGTCGACTGTGTTCCCGCGCTCGAACAGGCCGAGCGGCCCGAGATCGATCCGAGCGATCTGCGCATCGACACCTACCGGTCGTCCGGGGCGGGCGGCCAGCATGTCAACGTCACCGATTCCGCGGTCCGGATCACGCACATCCCGACCGGCGTCGTGGTCTCCTGCCAGAACGAACGTTCACAACTGCAGAACCGGGCCAAGGCCATGCAGATCCTCGCGGCCCGCCTCGCCGAACGTCAGCGCGAGGAGCAGCGGCGCGAGCTGGAGCGGCTGTCGGGCGACAAGCAGGACGTCGCCTT
>JBBSFB010000093.1:0-13451 GCA_038239145.1 Acidimicrobiia bacterium | reverse complement strand
GCGAGGGCCTCGTTCTCCCAGGTCCGGATCGTGCGCGCGAGCCTCCGGAACTCGCGCACGCCGGTCTGGTCGCAATGTTCGTAGAAGCGGCGCAGCCGACGACGCGCGGCGCGGACCGTCTTCGCGTTGTAGACGTCGCGCCGGAGCTCCTTCGCGAGGTAGGTGTTGGTGACGTCTCCGTGGCGGTCGCCGTGACCCAACAAGGTGAGCAGCCGTCCGTATTGTTGGTCGCTGAGCCGTTCGTGACCAACGAGGAGGCGGCGGCGGATCCGATACAACGGGTCGTCGCGTCGGCCGCGATGACCGAGCGACTCCTGTTGGGTGCGCCGGCGGGCGTCGTCGATCGCCTTGTTCGCCAGGCGGATCGCATGGAAGTGATCGACCACGATCGTCGCGTCGAGCCGGGCGGTGAGCCCGGCCGCATAGCCGCGGAACGGGTCGATGACCGCCACCTCGACAGCCGCAACCCATTCGGACGGTCGATCAGCGAGCCAATCGCGAACGACCTGACCAGAACGCCCTTCGGCGACGTCGAGGAGCTTGTGCCGGTCCAGGTCGATCCCGTGTTCGCGCACCGCCGACATCGTTGTGTGCCAGAGCCGATCCCGAACCCGCGAGCCGTCTGGGCGACGCCGTCGGCGTCTTCACCGACTCCGCGGCAGATCTCGATCCGAGCTCGTCGCGTCAACGACGCCCGCGGGCTCTGATCGTGCTGTTCGCTCCACGTTGCCGTCGCGCAATCCGAGTCGGTGCAACGCCAGACGCGCTTCGCCCACACCAACCGCACCGGCGGGCGGCCGTGACCGACCGCCCGCACCCCACACGACGCGCAGCCACCCGATCGGCCGTCGTCTCAACCAACAGCCACCACTCGCCGTGCTCGAGCACGTGCGCGCCGACCACGAAGCCCGGCATGTCGAACAACGCGGTCGCGCCATCGCTGCCGTGACCGATCACCAGGGTCTCCCTCTCTCGCCGCCGCAAGAGTGGCGAGGCCCCTGGCCTCGCTGGGACGTACAAACCCGGCCCGTTCACGACACGCCCCCAGCATTCATGGCGTAGAGCCCGTTTGGCACCACGGTGGTACAACGGGCGACCGAAGTCCGCCCTGCGGCGTGCTCGTAGCTCTATGCCCAGCCACTTTGTGAAGGATTCAGCCGACCTCGTGGGGCTCGGCGTAGAACTGGCTGTTTGTTCAGGCACGTTCGAGGCGTGCCACCGCGATCGTTGCATAGGCGCTGACCTGCGGCGTTGGAACGCGTGGTGTCGCGCAGTGGGCTCGCGTACACCCCGTGTCAGCGCGTCTTGGCACCAATCCGGCACCACGACATCGCTCGGTTCGCCCGCCGCATCGGACGTTCTCGGTGCAGCCTTGCCGATGCGTGCGTCCCCGCCGGGCCCGTACGCGGTGACGTAGAGCTGGAAGCTGAACCAGATATCCGTAACCTCGAATCCGACAATGGGGAGCTGCCACACCTCAGCGTCGGCGTCGAGCGACATCGCGCCAGATTGCCCGATCGCCCGCCGAAGAGCGAGCGCAGAGCGGCAGTTAGGGACGCCCTCGCCGCTCGACGGAATCGGCGTGTCCCTGCAGCAGCGCCGCGGCATGCCGCAGAAGAGCAGCGTTTCGCTCGCCGCTCGGATTCGCATACGCGAACTCGGAACGTACCGATTCTTGTCCGTCGCCGAGGAGAACAACCTCGATCCGCGCGAGTTCCGCTTCGGGCTGGTTGATCTCGCTCACGATCGGTTCGACGTACTTGCGGACCTCTTCCCAATCTGACGTAGCCACGCGTACAGGCTGCCCGATCGATTGCCTCGCGGCCAGTACAGATCGGCTGCGAGATCAGGTGATCAACGCAACACTTCGTCGAGTACCTGTGATGGTGTCTTCCATCCGAGGGTTTGTCGAGGCCTGCCGTTGAGTTCTGCCGCCACGTCATCGAGGTCGGCCTGGGTGAAGTGCGCGATCTCGGTGCGTTTCGGGAAGTACTGACGTAACAGCCCGTTGGTGTTTTCGTTGCTGCCGCGCTGCCAGGGACTTCGTGGGTCGCAGAAATACACCGGGACGCCGGTCTGCACGCTGAACTTTGCGTGGGCGGCCATCTCTTTGCCTTGATCCCACGTCAGCGATCGGCGGAGCTGCTCGGGGAGCTCGGTGATCTTCGCAGCGAGCGCGTCCGCAACCACGTCCGCGCTGTGCCCGTCCGGGAGCGCGATCAGCATGACGAAGCGGGTCTTGCGTTCGACCAGCGTCGCCATTGCGTGCATCCGTTTGCCCATCAGAAGGTCGCCTTCCCAATGGCCAGGCACGGCCCGGTCGTCGGCTTCGGCGGGCCGTTCGCGAATGTTGAGCGTGCCCCTCAACTGTCCTTGACCGTTCATGACGGTGTGGCCGCGCGGTCGGCGTGTCGTGTGTCCCGAACGCAGGTAACGGGTCAGTTCCTTACGTAATGCACCGCGCGACTGGACGAACAGCGACACGTAGATCGTCTCGTGCGACACGCGCATCTCCGGCTCGTCGGGGAACTCCTCCACCAGCCAACCCGAGATCTGGGCCGGAGACCAACGCAGCTCGAGCTTCGCTTCCACGACCGCGCGGAGCCGATCGCAAGACGCCAGCTTCGATGGTTTCGGGCGCCGCAGCCGACGCACCGCCGCTTTGTCGGCAGGACACGCGCGATATCGCTGGCGTCCACCGTTCGAAGCGACCTCACGCGAGATCGTCGACGAAGACCGTCCCATCCGTCGCGCGATCCCACGCAACGACTCGCCGCCCGCCAGACCCCGCGAGATCTCTTCACGTTCGATGAGCGACAACCGCAACGCGCACCGCACCGGTTCCGGAACCGGCCGTCGGTGCATCAACCGCAGATTCCTCGCGACCGCGTTATGAGCGCGCCCGATCTCCTTGCCGATCAAACGGGTTGGCCAACCCTCGGCCGCCAACTCCGCGATCCGCCACTTCTCCAGCTCCGACAAACGCTGCGCCACCACGCACCTCCCGATCGATCCAACTCGATCGAAGGGTGTGATGCGTTGATCCCCTGAGACCGCCGCCGTTCTGCGCTCGCCATAACCGCTCCCGATCGAAGCAATCTGTAGGTGTGAGAGACACGGCGACTTGCCCTAACTGCGGCGATGCCGTCACCGTCACCTCTAGTCGGCCGTACCGCTTTGCGATCGATCCTCCGTTCGACAGCCCCGTCGAGGGTGCGTGGGTGATGAAAGCTGTCATCGAACGGCCGGGCGAGATCATCGACGAGTTCAAGGTCAGTGCCGCGGGCTACACGATCGATTTCATCGCGGGTCGTAACGGGTACCCGCTAGGGGCGTCGTCGTCTTACGAAGTTCACCGCTGCCCGGATCGTCCGGGTGTGGGCGGCGGTGATTCAGCGTCCGTTCCGGCCAAGCCGTCGAGTTCGCCACCGACACGTGAGGGTTCGGCCGCTCTCGACGTGCCCGCCCCGCACACGCCATAGCTGCCGTTCGGCGCTCGCCATAACCGCTCCCGATCGACGCTCCTATGTGTTGTCAAGGTGCTGGTGCCGGATTTTCGGGCAGACCAGTGACGGGCCACTCGGGTGAGGGCAAGCTCTTATTAGGCCACGGGTCCGGCGTGGTGTGCGGTGACGGGTCGGCTGGTCGTTCTGAGGACAACCCGGTGGGTGTCAGGGCAATCTTGGGCCAGTTCCGTCACCGCGATCGGTTCAGCGCGGCAGCGCGCTGAAGGTCTCTCGAGCGACGTAGCGTTTCAAGCAGCGCATGATTTCGGGTTTGGTGCGTCCTCGCGCGAGTCGTCGTTGCATGTAGGCGACGGTGCGCGGTTCGTGTTGACCGAGACGGGTGAACACGATGTGCCACAGCGCGTTGTTCGCGTGGCGGTTCCCACCATGGTTGAGCCGGTATCGGTTGTCACGTTTGCCGGTGTTCGCGGGCACGGGCGACACGCCACAGAGTTTCGCCCACGCGGCTTCGGAACGGATCCGTTGCGCGTTGTCGCCCGCGGCGACCAACAGTGTCGCGGCGGTGTCGACGCCGGCACCGTAGATGTTCAACAGTGCAGGCCCAGTTGCTTTCACGAGCGGTTCGATCTGACGGTCCAACAGGGCGATCTCCTCGTCGAGTGCGTGCACGCGCCGAGCGAGGATCACCGCGGTGGTCTTCGTCGCGTAACGCACCGGGTCACCTTCGGGTCGCGGTCGAAGTCGTGCTGTCTCGCGCACCAGCGCCTTGGGAGACAGTCCGGTGAACCGTGCGCGGACATCGTCAGGGGCGGTGAACATCAGATGGCGGAGCTGCACGATCGCCAAGATGCGACTCGAGCGAGCGGAACGTTTCGCGACCAGCAGCGCCCGTATCGCCTCGACATTGCCGCTGCGATCTTTCGCTCGTCCCCGAGCCCGGCCCGACAACGCGGCGCGGGCCGCTTCGATCGCGTCGAGTTCGTCGCTCTTGCCGTTCCGTCGACGTTCTTGACGGTTCGGACGATCAACCTCGATCACCGCGATCCCGGCCGCAGCCAAATGCCTCGCCAGGCCAGCACCATACGAACCGGTCCCTTCGATCCCGACCCGATCAACCGTCCCGAAGCCGGTCATCCACGACGTCAGTGCTGCATACCCAGCCCGGTTGACGGGGAACGACACAACACCCAACACGCCGCCGATCGAATCCACGACTGCGGCGACATGCACATCAAGGTGCGTGTCGACACCACCCACAACCGGGCGCGGTAAATCTACGATGGGCATAGCCATCCCTTTCCTGTTTGAGGGGTGGCACGCACGTCCCGGGAAGGAGACCGTGACCGAGGAAGCTGTTCGCGCAGCACCTCGAGTCGCCCTCCGGAACGGGGCGTGTCGTTACCCCGATGAACCCAAAGCATCCCAGCCCGCCAACCATCGCGCGCGGACCCCGACATGGACAGGATCAGTCTCACTGGGCAATCTGTGCGGGTCATGTGGTTCGTCGTTCTCACGTTCTTGCCGCTCGCCGGGTACGGCGTGCTGAACGTCGTTGCGCCTCGGACCACTCTTGCTTGGCAGATTCGCTCGACCGCTCGCCACGGTGACGGAGATCTGCGAGGCAGCGTGGGTAGGTTCTTTCAGCGATTGTTTGGGATCGACCCGGAAACCCCGACTGATGGTGCGTCGGTCCGGCGTATCCGGATTCTCGGCGTCGTCGAGATCCTCATCTCGGTGCTCGTCATCGGAGTTGTCTACGCAGCGATGTCGTAGCCGCCCAGATCTGCCGCTATGCGCTGGCCTCACCGGCGCGCGATCGGGCACTCTGTGCGGGTGCGGAGACCCACCGTTCGAGCGCGTACTACGTGGATATTCGAGATCGTCTCGATGATGTTGGTGAGCTTTGCCGCGATTACAGGCGGACACCTGTGGCTGTTGGTTCTCAGCCTTCCAGTCCTGATCGCGTCAACATGGATGCTCTCCAAAGCTGTGGTCGCCGACCGCAAATCGTGGCCTGGATCGGATGCATAACTGCCGCCGATCGGGGTGGTGTAATCCGTTCCGGGACCGGGCACCATTCGATCATGCAGATGCGCTTAGGGTCCGGTGCTCGCCGCGCATGGCGGTGGCTCTGGGCGTCGGCCACGCCCGCGCGCCCGCTCACGCGTACCTACGAGTGTCCCGTCTGCGGCCGCGGAGTCGAGATCGTTGGAACCGGCGACTTCTATCCGACTCCACCGAGCGCCTCCGAGGTCGCATCTCTTTGCCGCAGGCAGAACGGCACGACCCACGCGGCGCACGTGACCGGAATCGCGTCACCACTTCCGAATAGCGAGCGCGGAACGCCATAACTGCCGATCGGGTTGCTCGCAGAAGAGCTCCGGATCGGGCAATCTGTCCGGGTGTCAGTCACACAGCCGAGGACGACGGATCGGCTCATACTTGAACCGATCGGCCTGGAACATGCCGACGATGTTTGGACGATTCACCAGGACCCGGTGATCGCTGAATGGTACGGCGGTGCGTGGTTGAAGCGGGACGCTTCCGCGTTCTGTGAGCGATGCGCTTGGGCGTGGATTCACGATGGCGCGTGCAAGTGGATTGCGTACGAGCGACACACCGGCGGGCTTGTCGGCCGAGGCGGGCTTTCTCGCCTTCCGGCTGACTCAGACCAGATGCGATCGATCGCGGCCCTGGTAGCCGACTCGGCGTGGGAGAAGGATCGTCTTGAACTCGGTTGGGCGTTGCTCAGTTCGTTCCGCGGTCGGGGTCTGGCGACGGAGATCGGACAGGAGGGCCTTCGCTTCGCGGTTGAGGTGCTCGGGGCCGATCGGGTCGTCTCGTTCACCGAACGACACAACCGGGCGTCACGTGGGGTGATGGAACGCCTCAAAATGCGGCTTCGCGGCGAGATTTGCACCGTTGGCTTGATCGAAGGCGACAACAGCACGATCTACACCGACGCGCCGTTCGCCGTTTACTCCAGCGAGTGACGCAGAACTGCCGCTCTGCACTCGCCGAGAGGCGCGGGATCGGGCAATCTGTGCGTCGTGGACGCCAATCGCGTGGTGCTTCTCGGCACGCCTGTCACGATGCTCCTCACCAGCATCGGTGCGGTCGGATCGGGGAATTCGTACTGGCTTTTCGGAACCGTCCCGTTAGGACTCGCCAGCCTGTGGATGTTTGTTCGATCCGGTCACCACAGCGGTTCCGGCACGCCATAGCTGCCGCTCTGCAGACGCCGGATCGGGCATTCCGTCCGCGACTGTTGACACTCGTGACCGCTTAGACCGCGCTGGTGCCTTCGCGCCCATAGTTGTCCTTGAGTCGGACGACATCATCAAGAAAGGGTGTGGAGGCTTCGAGCACGTCGCAGTCCTCCAGCGCCTCGATCGTGTGAATCAGGCCGGGGAGGTTTCGCCACGCCTCGCCCGGGCCGATCTCACATTCAGTCAGTGAGTCGACCGACTTTCCCTGGACGAGCAACAGTCGTCCGGACAGCAAGTAGCAGGACTCGTCCTTCTGCTCGTGGTACTGGAGCGAGAGCCGGTGACCCTCGTCGACGTGCAGGATCTTGCCTACGTACTCGTCGGTGACCGCCCACCAAATCTCATAGCCCCAAGGCTTCTGAACGTGTCGCGGGATCGTCGGCTCGGCTGTCATCGCACCCATCGTGCCACGCAGATCAGCACGACCCCACAACCCGACGAGGGCGTACATATCTGCCGATCGGGACTACCTCCCGTCGTGCGCGATCGGGCATCCTGGTGATGATGAGTAACGGAGACAGCGCCGACATTTCCGAGCTTGAGCTGCGCCGGAAGGCGCTCACTCAGCAAGCGAAGACCACGATGTTGGGTGCCGTGCGCGAGGAGCGTCAACCGACCGAGGCCGAGGCTGCGCGTATCGCACAGCTAAGCGATGAGGTCGCGCTGATCGAGCGCAAGCTGCAAGACGCGTTCGACGGCCATCGAGGCATCGGCTGACGCTTGTCGACGTACATATCTGCCGATCGGCGTGACGCGGGGGCTCAAGAATCCTGAGTTATCGAGACGTGTCGCGCTTCCAGTTCGCCGAGGATCCTCCGGCCCGAGGTGAGCGTCGACAGTGACCGATGCGCCGTTCGTGAGGCTGAGGATCACGAGCGTGCCTGTAATCGCGCAGACTCGGCGTCGGAGAACCCGCAAGATCGTGAGGGGAGAATCGCGCGCAGCACTCGACCACGGCCCTCGAGTCGCACCTCTGTGTCCGAGATCGCCAGCCGATACGAGCAGCGAGCGCGACGTTGCAGCCACAGGACCGGCCCGAACGGACCCGCGTCGGTGAACTCCACGGCGCGGGGAAACGCGACCTCGGCCACGACGAGATCATAGGTACGCGATGATTCGGCATCGCTGCCATCTCTGCCGGTCAGGACGCGTTATGCCAACGGGTCGAGCCGCACATAGCGACACGGCGGAGTGTCCTCCAAGCGAGCGTTCCCCGACCCACGCGATGAGGGTTCCCTGATCGCCGGCCATGTGCCCGCCTTGTGGGTTGATGGGCGGCAGCGTGTCGATCCGTGCGGGCACGAGCTGGTCGCGCCGGTCGGCTTTTTTCTGACCGCGGCAGAGTTTTTTTGCGCGTTTGGCCTTCTCTTCGCGCCATTCCTTGGTACAGGACGAAACGAGATGGAGGTTGTGGGTGCAGAAGGAAGAGCTGTCGTTGGTGTTGACCGTTCCGGAGGCGGCGCGTTTGCTGGGTATCTCCCGTACACATGCCTATGGGCTGGTGTCGCGGGGCGAGCTGGTACATGTGCGGCTGGGGCGTCGGATTGTCGTGCCGCGCCGCGCCGTGGAGGTCTTGCTCGGGGTGCCGACGGACGGGTTGACGGCGTCGTGATCGTCGGCGTGACCATCGTCGTCGATGCCGACGGCAATGCCGAACTCGTGGTCGGGACGGAGTCGGTGGATGCACGGCGGGAGCTCGGGGTCGTGGCGTGGTCGGTGCTCGAGGTCCTCGCGCTCGGCGGAAGTCTCGACGGCTCAGGTCGATGGGTTGCGAACAGCAACGTGCGTGAGATCGGACAGCGCCTGGGGATCGGCAAGGACCGTGCCGCCGCCGCACTGACCGTGCTGCGTGGCGCGGGGCTCGTCGTGGCGCAGGTTGGTCGCGACCGGGGGTCGCGGTTTGCGCCGAGCTGTTACGAGGTTCGGCTTCCCGTGTCGCGCAACACGGACACGGAGCCGTTGCCGCCGGTCGAGCCCGAAGTCCGACCACGCGTGTCGGGCCGAGTTCACCCCCGACCGCGCACCGCTGATCACGTCCCGAGCCTCTTCGACGAGACCGCATGATCACAGCTCCGCGTGCCTTGGCCACGGTGGCCGACGAGCTTCCGAGACACGATCGTTCCGTGTTTGCGTTCGGCCGACTGCACAGTCGGATTTCGACCCGCAACATTTCGCACACCGATGCATCGGCGATGCAGGACACGGCCCCGAGCCGCGCGTCAAGACCTCCGTCGAGCGCTCGGAGGCCGTCGTGTTGAGTGTCAGCAAGCTCGGCGCCGGCCAGGAGGGCTACTACCTCGACGCGGTCGCGTACGGCATCGAGGACTACTACCTCGGACACGGTGAAGCTCCCGGTCGATGGGTCGGATCCGCGTCCGAGCTGCTGGACCTCGACGGCCAGGTGGACGCGGCTGCGTTGCGTGCGGTACTCGAGGGCCGTGACCCGGTGAACGGTGTCCGGTTGATCCAGGCCCGGAAAGACCGGGTCCCGGGATTCGATCTCACGTTCTCCGCACCGAAGTCCGTGTCCGTGATCTACGGACTCGGAGATCCCGACACCGTCCGCGAAGTGCGCGCCGCGCACGACCGGGCCGTCGGCGCCGCGCTCGGCTGGCTCGAACGCGCGGGCTGCGTCTCGCGCCGTGGGATCGACGGCATCGACATCGTCGACGCGGATGGGTTCGTCGCCGCCGCGTTCGTGCACCGGTCGAGTCGGGCCGGTGACCCACAACTCCACACCCATGTCCTCGTCGCCAACCTGACGCACTGCACCGACGGACAGTGGCGGACGCTGCATGGCGGGCCGCTGCTGTGGCAGGCCCGGACCGCCGGCTACCTCTACAAGGCCCAACTCCGACACGAGCTCACCGTCGCCTTGGGCGTCGAGTGGGGCCCCGTCCACAAAGGAGCCGCCGACATCATCGGAATCCCCGATGAGCTGTGCGCCCTGTTCTCCATCCGGCGCCAAGAGATTCAAGATGAGCTCGACGCCCGCGGCCTGCACAGCCCTCAAGCCGCACGCGTCGCCGCGCTGGAGACCCGCCAGGCCAAGGAATACGACGTTGACATCGGAGCCCAACGCGACCAATGGCACGCCCGTGCGGTCGAAGCCGGCCACGATCCCAACGTGGCCACCGAAGCCTTGTACCGCACCCGTGGGCCATCGATCGGCCCCGACCTCGAACAAGACGGCATCGCGTCGCTGTTGGGCGCGCACGGTCTCACCGAGCAATCAACCACCTTCGATCGACGGGCCGTGCTCCGAGGCTGGTGCGAACAACTCCCGGCGGGCGCAACCATCGCCACCATCGAACAGCTCGCGGCGGCGACGCTCACTGACCCGAGAGTCGTACCGCTCCTCAGTCGTGGTCCGTTCGGTGTGCACTCCACCACCGAACTGCTCGCGCTCGAACGACGACTCGTCGACACCGCCGCAGCCGCCATCGATCAGGGCGTCGGCGCGGCCGACGAACAACATCTCCGCGCCGCGCTCGACGCCCGACCCGAACTCTCGCCCGAACAAGTCGCCGCGGTCGCCGCGATCACGACCTCGGGGAACGGCGTCGACGTCATCGTCGCCGCCGCCGGGACCGGCAAGACGTTCTGCCTCGACGCCGCCCACGACGCCTGGAGCCGCGCCGGTTACCACGTCATCGGTACCGCCTTGGCGGCCTCCGCCGCGCGTCAACTCCAAACCCAGACCTCGATGCCGTCCGACACGATCGCGCTCCGAACCCTGCAACTCGCCGACCGCTCCCTCCAACTCGACCGGACCACCGTCCTCGTCGTCGACGAAGCCGCCATGGCTTCCACTCGCGGTCTCGCACCTCTCCTGGACGCCGCGCACACGGCGAGCGCGAAGGTGGTGATGGTCGGCGATCCCCACCAACTCGACGCCATCGACGCGGGCGGTCTCCTCAACGGTCTCGCTCACCGGCTCGAACCGGTCACGCTCACGGAGAACCGCCGCCAACAACAATCCTGGGAACGGGACGCGCTCGCCGAGCTGCGTGCCGGTCACATCGAACCTGCGCTCGAGGCTTACCACCGCCACGACCGAGTCGTCGTCTGCGAAACCGCGATCGACGTCCGCAACCAAATGGCCGCCGACTGGTACGCCGCCACCCTCACCGGGCAACAGGTGATCATGCTCGCCGAACGACACCACGACGTCGACGACCTCAACCACCGCGCCCGCGGCCACCTCACCAGCTCGGGAGCACTCACCGGACCCGAGCTCGACGCCAACGGCCACACGTTCCAAACCGGCGACCGCGTGCTCTGCCTCCGCAACGACCGCAGGCTCGGACTGCGCAACGGCACGCTCGCCACCGTCATCGCTGTCGATCCCGACGCCGGCGCGCTCTCGATCCGCACCGATGACGCCATCGCGATCGTTCCGCGCCGGTATCTCGACGCCGGCCACCTCACCTATGGCTACGCACTTACCGTGCACAAATCCCAAGGCGCAACCGTCGACCGCTGCCTCGTCCTCGTCAGCGACACCCTCGACGGCCAAGCGGGCTACACCGCGCTCTCACGCGGCCGCGTCGACAACCGCGTCTACCTCATCGCCCAACCCGAAAACGACCCCGAACAACATCACCCCACCCGCCAGCTGCCCGATCCGAACGCGCAACTTGCCGAGGCACTAAAGACCGACCGCAGCCAGCACCTTGCCATCGACCACGGCATTGACACGTGGGAACTCCGCCGGGAGCTCGAGCTGCTCTACAAGCGGCGCGAGGCCGACCGAAACCATCGCATGTCAGGGCCACCCGACCGGACCGACGACATCAACGCGCTCGAACGCGAGCACCACCACCAACAGACCGTGCTCAACGACTCCCGAGCCGAACTCGCACACGCGTCGCGCCTTCGCCTGCCACTTCATCGGGGCGAACACACCAGCGAACGCTTCGCCGCCGAACGAGCGCGCGACCGCGCAAGTCGCTCGCTCGAGCGCATCGACACCGCGCTCGACGAAGCCCGGACCGGCCAAGACGCACACAACCAACACCGACAAGACTGCCGAAACGGCGACGCCGAACGCGAGGTGATCGACTACCTGATCGGCAACCGCATCGACCAAATCATCGACACACTCGCCGACCACCCGCCCGACTACCTACGCCCACTCGGACCCGCGCCCATCACCGACCCGGGCCGAAACATCTGGCGCCGAGCAGCTGCCGACATCGAGGCATACCGAACCGAATACGGCATCACCGACCCGCAGAACGCGCTCGGTCCCACCCCCGCCGTACGCTCGCAGCACATCCAGTGGCAACACGCCAACGATCACTGCGAACAAGCCGCTCGCCAGCTCGACCACGACCGACATCCACACAAGAGTCGCGCGCTCGAACAAGGCCTCGGAATCGAACTCTGAGTTAGTCACCCGAGAGGCACCACCATGCGAGGAAGCGTCAAGAAGGACACCGACCGAGGCACCTGGTACTTCGTCATCGATGTCGCACCCGATGGCGCGAGCGGGAAGCGCCGACGACTGCGCCGGCGCGGGTTCCCGACCCGCAAGAGCGCCGAAGACGCGCTCAAGTTCGTGCTCGCCGAGTCGCGCGACGGCGACTACATCGAGCCGTCCAGCCAACCCGTGCGCGCGTATCTCGAGAACTGGCTCTCGGGAGTCGCGGTCGGCCACAAGCCGTCGACCGCGGCCATGTACGCGCACAAGATGCGCCGCTACGTGATCCCGAGGATCGGCGCGATGCGCCTACGCCAGCTCGACTCCGCAGCCCTCGACGCGCTCTACGCCGATCTCCGCACGAGCGGTGGCCGCCCGGACAAGGCTGGCGAGCCGACGCCGCTGTCGGAGCAGACCGTCGCGGTCGTGCACCGCATTCTTCACCGAGCGCTGCGCGACGCGGTCCGACGGCGCATCATCCGGTCGAATCCCGCGACCGACGCCGTCGTCCCGCGGTCAACCGCCAACCGCGAGATGAACGTCTGGACCACTCCTGACCTTCGTCGCTTCCTCGAGCACGTCGAAGAGGACCGCCTCCATGCTCTCTGGGTCGTTGCGGCGACGACCGGCATGCGGCGCGGCGAGCTCTGCGGTTTGATGTGGCACGACGTGAACTTCGAGATTGGCAGCCTCGCAGTACGGCGGGCCCGGGTTCCCGTCGCCGGCAGGGTGACCGAGGGAACGCCGAAGTCTGATCGCGCTCGCGTCATCGCTTGCGCGCCGGCGACCCTTTCCGCACTGAGAACTCATCGCAAGCGACAGCTCGAAGAACGACTCGCGTGGGGCGCGGCGTGGCAGGACAGCGGCTACGTCTTCACGCAGACCAGCGGCGCGCCAATACGGCCCGATGCCGTGACCCGCCAGTTCGAGGCACTCGTCACCTCGGCATCGCTGCCACGGATCCGGCTGCACGACCTGCGCCACACGCACGCGACGCTCGGGCTCGCGGCCGGGATTCCGGCGAAGGTCATGTCGGAGCGGCTCGGTCACGCCAAGGTCGGCATCACGCTCGACCTCTACAGCCACGTCGTGCCGGGCATGCAGGAAGAGGCGGCCGCGAAGCTCGAAGCCCTCATCTTCGGCTGACCTTTTTCGCGCGCTTGGCACCACCACGGCACCACGGCTGTAGCAAACTGGATGCTCTCAGCGCGCGGTGAGCCAGTGACCAGGACTTTCGCGTCAGCTCGCGCTGACCTCGTACGGCTCCGCGTAGAACTGGCTGTACCACTT
>JBBSFB010000092.1:0-13837 GCA_038239145.1 Acidimicrobiia bacterium | reverse complement strand
TCGCGTCGGTCGCGTCGGTCGCGTCGGTCGCGTCGGTCGCGTCGGTCGCGTCGGTCGCGTCGGTCGCGTCGGTCGCGTCGGTCGCGTCGGTCGCGTCGGTCGCGTCGGTCGCGTCGGTCGCGTCGGTCGCGTCGATGATGGAGCCGACCTTGGCCCCCGCAAGTGTGCGGGCCTGGAGACCGGCGTCCTCGCGGGTCAAGATGTGCAATGCATCGCGGTCGGCGACGATGCCATGGATCTTGCCCGCCTGATGGAGCGCAGGCCCGGTGGTTCGGCCGGTGGTGAGGTCGATTCCCTGGAGGTTCCCGCCGCCCACGACGAGCAGCCGGTTCGCGGTCCGCACCGCGCTCGTGGGCTCGAACGGGAGACGTATGACCGACCGTGGGACCCGCCGGTCTGTTCGCAGGTCGTAGAAACCGCCGGTCCCGTCGGCGAAGAGTGCGATCAGCCGGTCGGAGCGCGGGGTCGATGCCGCCCACACCGCACGGCCGCCGCCGTGAAACAAGCGACGGTCGCGCCGCGCAGGCGATGCTTCATTGGTTCTCCCCTGGTGTAACTGACCCGATCCGCGTGGTTCCACGGAGCGGTTCCGGTGTTGCAACGATCATCGGCCCCCGCAGGGCGCTCGACCATCTCCTCGCGGTCCCGCGCCGGCTGGCGCGGCGGCAAGGCTCACCTTGCCGCCGCGCAAGGCCAACCGATACGGCGTCGCGCGACTACGTCCGCGCCGGACGCGAATCAGCGCCCCGAAAGGCCGCTGACGTGCACGTTCCTCAATCTGTTCTTGACGCGAATGACTGTGTTCGAACCCGCGACCCCAGCCTCGGCAAAGCGTTCGCCCGTTTCTCTCACCCCAGGCCTTCGAGACCTTGATCTTGGAAGCGTCGCCGCCACTTGTGCGTGCACGAGAGCCTCCTGGGTTGGTGTTTTGCCGTCGAACGACTCCACACTCACCCGGGAGGCTCACGCACCGGTGCATGTCAACAACGTCCCTGAAACAACACCGAGCTAGGGCAGAAGAATTACGCTGCTGAAGCACGTGCATTGAGCCGCCGCCCCACCGGGAGCGAAGACCGCCGTACCGTCGGTAACCACGAAGATAGTGACCTGGCCACCCTTCGCGCTCAAGGGAACGGAGACCGTGGCCGTGATCTTCGTCGTGTCGACGAGCGCGATGTTGGAGAAGGTGATCACCGAATCACTCGCGAAGAGCTTGATCGGTCCGACGAATCCTGTCCCGGTGATCGTGATCGTCTGGCTCGTCGGCCGGAACACCAAGCTCGGTGAGATCGACGTGATCGTCGGCCGGAAGGTGTTACCGGTAAACACGTCCGTGACACCGTTCGTGTCGGCGCCGACGAGATTCGACGCGTCCGACTCGTAGCTGACCCACCGACCATTCGCCGAGATCTGGGCGTACGAGGAGCCGCCATTCGCCTGATTCAGGTTCACGTCTACTGAAGTACGTGTGATCTTGCTGGTTTCGGCGTCGTAAGTGAAGACATCGAGAGCGGTGTTGGTGTCACCAGGGACGAGGTCCGTCGCCTTGGAGATGAACGACATGAACCGCGCACCAAACATAGAACCGGAGTCATCCGAGCACTGAGGGAGGGAAGAATCCCCGTTTCCGGCAATGAGCCGGAACGTCCCTGATCCAGATATTGGAAGGAGTCTTTCGAAGATGTCTTGGTGGCCGTTGGTATCACCGGACACCAGATTGCTCGCGAAACTGGCGAAGACGATACCGCTCGATGAACCGCTGTTGAGACAGTAGGAGGCGTACCCGCTCGAGCCATTCGCCTGAGCACCGGTTGAGGTCAACGAGCGACGCGTTGTCGTGTCGGTCGAGACTTTGTATTCAAAGACGTCGTCCGTGCCATTCGTATCTCCGCTGACAATGTTGTTGGCCGGCGAGTCGAACAGGAGAAACAAGCCGGCCGGATCGAGGCGAAGGTTGCTGAGATAGCCGGTCAGCGTGTTGTTCGTTCGGTTCGGTGACGCAATTGTTGAGCTGGTCTGCGATGAGACGTACGCATCGTTGAAGCCGAAGCTGAAGTTTTCCTCATAGGCGACGACCTTGCCGTTCGCAGACAGAGTCGGGTTCTTGTTGCATTCGACCGTGTCTGAGTTGAATGCCCACTTGAAGTAGACGAGCGTGACGGTCGCTACATCCACCACCCCGACTCGGCACCTCCTGCTTCCATCTCCGTAGCCCTGGTCAACCGTGTATGCGATCTTCGTGCCGTCTTCGCTGATCGTCGGCCTGGAATCCCCGACAACTGAACCGTCTGTGTATCGCGTTACCGTGCTGGTGCTGTTGTCTCGCACGAAGACGTCGGTGACGCCGTTCGTGTCTCCGGGCACAAGGTTCGAGGCGTCGGACAGGAACACGGTGTAACGACCGTCCCCCGAGATCGCCGGCGCCCAACTTCGACCGTTCGATTGTGCGGCCCCGGTCGACGGGTCCGGCAGACTCGAACGCAAGATGAATGCACACCCACTGGTGCCGAACAGCGCGAACACCACCAGAAAAATGAACGCCGTCCTGTACGGCCGGTTCGCTGCCCGCACCACCGTCTTCGAAAGTCGCATCCCGATTTTCCTCCCACGCCCAAAGTCGCTGTCCCCTGTCAGGACGTGAACCGAATCGAAACGTGAACCAGCATCGGGAAATGTTTCCCAGCCGCGAGATTCACCAGCGGAGGCGCGGCAACCGCGGGCCTATCGGCAGGTGATTCAGCGGTCGGGGTCGAGCAAGGGTCGCAGGCGCCGCCGGCCCCGCATGAGATGGACGCGGACGGCGGCCTCGGTGGAGCCGATCATCCGGGCGATCTCGGCGGCGCGGTATCCGGCGTAGTCGTGCAACACGACCGAGCGGC
Organism: Acidimicrobiia bacterium; assembly: GCA_038239145.1. Classification (GTDB taxonomy): domain Bacteria; phylum Actinomycetota; class Acidimicrobiia; order IMCC26256; family PALSA-610; genus PALSA-610. The sequence continues at coordinate 10,958 of JBBSFB010000092.1, read as the reverse complement.
GCTGCATGTCACTCAACGACCGCAGCGCCGCGACCAGATCGGCCGCCTCGTCGGGGGCGTCGTAGGTGTCGTCGATGTCGTCGATGACGACCTCGTGGATATCGCGGCGCTGGCGCTGCAGGTCACCGGCCGCGATGCGAAACGCCGCCCGCCACACCCACTTCTGCGGATCACGGACTTTGTCGCCGCGCCGCAACAGCTGCGCGAACGCCTCGGCGACGGCATCGTCGGCCACGGCCCGACTCTGGGCATAGCCGTACAATGAACGCCAAAGCCGGGGGCCGTCCGCGCGATAGAGAGCCTCCACCTCGCCCGCAAAGTCGCGCTCAATCCCGCCGGGCCGTTTGTCGATCTCAACCCGGGCCCCAACCCTCCAGACGTCCGGCACCTATGGGACCTGCTCGAGTCGACGCAGACCGTCGAAGTCCCCGAACGTCCACGCCGACGTGCCGTCGAAGGCGAGCACGAGCTGCGGAGTCGAACGGGCGATGGTCGACACAAGGCGCCCCGTTTCGATGTCGTTTGCACGGAGCACACCGAATGCCGCCGACCAGACAATCGTGTCGCCGGCTGAGATCGTCGTCGTCAGAGGATCGAGCAACGCGATGTCACGCACGACAAGGTCATCGTCGACGGCGCTCACCTGGCGGCCGGCCGGTTGCGCGACATAGACGCGCTTGGGCAAGGCCGCCATCGCGACCACTCCGCGGATACGTACCGTGCCTTCGACTCGGAGCGAAGATGCGCCAATGCGCTCCAGTACGCCGCCGTCGGTGTCGATCGCCCATACGTCGTCGCCGGAACTCACGACCAGCGACGCGTGGACGGTCCCAACCGTCACCGGCGCGCCCGAACCGGCGACGTCGAAAGCAGTGAGCGCGAATCCCGCCCGGGCGACGAAGACTCGGCCGTCGGCAACCGCAATCTCGACGCGCGAGGCCACCGGTCCCAGATCAGCAACGGCATGGGGGACGCCATCGCCGCCGACCCGTAACATCAGTCCGGCCCGGGTGAGCACAATTCCGATCGGCTTGCCGGAGCGATCGACACCGGCGCCGAGAGCCGCCACCGTCCCGGCGACCGCGACGGATCGGTGAGCACCGCGCTCATCGGCGAAAACGATCTCACTTCCGCCGCGGAACGCGGCAACGACGTGCCCCGCCGCCGCCGAGACCAGCGGCACACCGACCCGGTCCGGCGCCGCGACCGAGATCGAAGGCCCAACCGTCCACAGTCGAGGCGAAGGCGACGTCGCCACTCGTGTCGGTGGCATGGAACGGCCGATCAGGAATCCGGCCCCGACCAGGGCAATCGCCACGGCTACAGCCGCGAGGGCCGGCACTCGATTTCGGCGCGCGGGAGGGGCGTCGGCGGGAACGAGATCGGCGACTTCGAGATCCGCGGCTCGCCGGGTGATCTCGGGCCAGTGATTGCGTACCGGGATGCGATCGAGGGCTGAAAGTCGTGTCGGCACTTCGTCGTCCCTGCTCTCCGGTCGTCAAGGGTCTCGCCTGTCAGGGCGTGAAAGGGCCAAGAGCGTTATCGCCGACGAACATTTCTTTTCGCTTGCGGTTCATGACCCGGCGGCCAGGTTCGCCGGGTACCGCACGACCGTGCCGGCGTCGGAATTCGTCGCCCAGATGGATCCGTCGAAGTACGCGACGCCATTGACGCCGGGCCCCCCGGTTACCTCCGCGAGCCAGCCGCGCTCCAGGTCGTAGGCCACCAATCGTTGCTCGTCCTGGCGGGTGAGCCACAGCGTCACCCCGACGAGGGCGAGCTCATTACCGGGCCGGCCGCTCCGAGCGTACGTGCGAACGACGCGCTTGTGCATGACATCGACCTCTTCCAGCTTGCCGCCGGAGTCGATGAAGACTCGGCCGGACGGCGTTTCGAGCATGCCCCACGCTGAGCGAAGTCCCGGCAAGGCGACCGACGCCTCGATGCCGCCGGTCTCGGCGTTGATACGCGCGACGAACATTGCAAAGCTCGGGCCCGTCAAGACTCCGTACGCGACCGTCACGTGATCACCTGTCGCGGTGAGTACCTGACACGCCCCGGGCAGGAAGACGTCTGACAACGGCCGGTTGTCTGCGACGTCGAAGCGGTGCAGCGTTTCGGCGTCGCATGCCCACAGCACACCGCCGTTGACGGTGAACGCCGAATCGGGCGGACCGAGCTGGCCGAGATCCATCCGGAAATCAATGTGGTTCGTCGCCTCGTCGATACGATCCATCTCCGTCGTGGTCGCGACCCAGATGTGACCGTCCACAGCCTGGATCGGTTGCGTCACGGCGCTAGGCAGAGCCACCCGGGCAACGATCACGTTCGAGGTGCGATCGATTCGCACGAGGCTCGGCTCGCGGGCGAGCGCCACCCACGCGCCCGACCCATCGACCACGATCGACTTGTTGTCCAGGCCGGGGGCTCCCACGTTGATCACAGCAGTCGGAGCGACTGCGACTAGCGCGCCGCCGTCGCGCCCCGGCGCGGCGGGCCGTTCGTCGGCCGGCGGCGCGCACTGCTTCGCGCCGTAGTTGATCAAAGCCACTGCGCTCTGGATGACCAAACGCTGAGCCGACACCATCAACGATTCTGCGGTGAGTCGTGGCGTCGATGCCGGAAGCCCGAGGACATCGCGATAGATCGCGAGCGCGCTCGCGAGGTTGTCGTGCACCAGGTCGCGCAAGGGACGGTCCTTCGCCTGGAACGGAACCGTTTCCAGCGCACCGAGGCCGGCCTGAAGAGAACGGGTGCGGGCCGACGCGAACTCGCTCATTCGCGCGAGACCGACAGACGTGCCCGGGTCGACAGGATCGAGACGATAGAACGCCGTGCAGGCAGCATTCGCGGCGACGAGCGTTTCGGACTTCGAAACCGTCGGACCTGCACCGCCGACACTGACACCAACAGCCGTCGCTGGCGAAGACGCGGCGCGACGTGATGCGCTCCTCGCATCCGCACAACCGGACGCACAGAGCACGGACGCGACCAGAAGCGCCAATACCGGTATTGCACGACCTCCCAACGCCCCCCCCAGGCCCCACATGCTGTGCACGCAATCCTCCCCGGCGCGCGAGGAGCCGGTCAACCGAATCGAGCGGCCCACGTTGCTCGGCCCGGGCCCAGTGTCGTCGAGGGTGACCCAATTGCGGGTTCTCCGTAGGTCCGGCCTCTGGGGCCGGGACAGTCAAGCGTTGGGGGCATCAACCAGCACGGCGACCTCGGCAACAAGACGACGCAATCCCCTGCGTCACCAACCTGGCGAGCAACACCGCTAAAGCCGAGCCAACGCGCGGGTTTCGGCGACGATGTGAAGCATGCCGAGGGCCGCGGCTTCGGCTTCGAGGTCGCCCAGCAGGCGCGCCACGTCGTCGCCGGCCCGAGGCTGCGCGATCTGCACGCGCGCCAGAGCAAGGGTCGTCTCGCAGGCGTGCGCGCGCGAGCCGAGTGTGCGGCTGGAGTCGAGCGCGGCGGTAAGCCGGCGACGGGCATCGTCGAAGTCGCCCATCGTCGCCGCGAGAATTCCGAGAAAGTGCCCGACAGGCCCGAGATAAACGAAATGGGTCGCGGTCGCGCCGCGTCCGTCGTACGGGAGGAGGGCATCGAACAGCACCGCAGCCTGCTCGGGGTGGCCGACCCGGGCGCAGGCGCTGCTCGCCATTGCGACTCCAACGAGGTACGCCGAGTCGTAGCCGAGCCCGGCGAAATCGTCCTGGGCGAGGATCTCGAAGTCGGCGCGGAGAGCGGCAGGGTCATCGAGCTCGGTCATTGCGTAGACGAGTCCGGCGCGCCACGTCCCGTAGTCCGGGCGCCCGTCGACAATCGCCCGGACCGCACCCAGAATCTCGGGAACTCGGCCCTGCATACGGCGAAGGATCGCCAGCTGCACGCCGAAGTCGGCTGCCGCGGTGTCAACCCTTCCCTCACCGACGAGCGCTGCTCGGGTGAGCAGCGCTTCGGCCGCGTCGAAATCACCCGACGACATGGCCCGGCATGACCGGTAGGTCAGCGCGGTCCACTCCAAAAACGGGCGCGGGCTGCGCGCCAGCGACACCTCGAGTACTTCGACCTGCTGGTCGGCACCCGCGAAGTCGCCGATTTCCATGAGATCGATGAGAAGTTGGCGGTGCGCGTGCAGCGCGAGGTACTCATTCCCGGCGCGCTCGGCGAGGTCGATCATCTCGTTCGCGATCTCGAGTCGCTCGGCGAGGTGGGCGGGTCGGCGCATCACGGCGTGGCGCATACCGAGCGCGGTCGCGAGCGTCTCCGCATCACCGAGCTCGCGTGCCAGCTCGACCGCGGCGCCGCTCAGGTGCTGCTGCTCCTCGCGACTGGTCTCGTCGTAGACCAGCTGCGTAGCGAGCGCGCCGTAGAGTCGTACGGTCAGCTCGGTCGCCGCGTCACCGATCGCCGCAATGGCCTCTCGCAAGAGGGCGACGATGACGGCATCCACAACCCCCGTGTCCAGGGGCGAGAAGCGGTGCACATCGCCCGAGCATCCCAGCGCGGCGCGGGCGAGTCGCTGGGCATCCCGGAGCCGGCGGGCGACGTCCGCGGCGTCGATGAAGCGGGCGCAAGCCTCCGCCGGTCGACCGTCGACCCAGAGCGCGTTCCCGAGTGCCAGAAGCACGTCACAGCGTTGGCCGTCATCGGGGGTTCGCTGCTCGTGGCATATCTCGAGTGCCTGGGTGAACCAGCGCAGGGCGTCCTTGGGCGCGAGCGCGTTCAAGGCCTGGTTCCCGGCGCGCATCGCGTAGCCGGCGGCCTTCGTCTGATCGACTGGTCGAGTCGCGGTCGCCCAGTGGTGCGCGAGTTCCTCGATGCGCTCGCCGGGATCGTCGCCGCACAACTGCTCGAGCGACTCGGCGATCTGGTGGTGGATGCGTTGGCGCCGCGTGGCGGTCAGCTCCCCGACCAAGACGTGCTGCACGAGCGCGTGCGCGAACGCAAATCGACCAACGCGTTCGGTTTCGACGATCACGCCTGCTCGCATCGCCTGTTCGAGAAGATCGAGAAGCTGCCCGTCGTCCGCGTCGGCTACGACGGAAAGAAGGTCGAGATCGAACTGCCGTCCGATCACGGCCGCGTAGGAGAGGATCGTTGTCGTGCGTGCTCCGAGCCGGTGGAGCCGGCGGCCGATGACTTCGCGAACGCTGCCGGGCAGGTTGAGCTCGTCGAGGGCGCCGCGCGACTGCCAACGGCCGTCGGCGCCAACTGCGATTTCACCTGACTCCGCGAGATGGCGGAGGAGCTCGGCGGTGAAGTAGGGGTTGCCGGCCGTCTCCCGTTGGAGGGCGTGCGCGAGCTCGAGTGCTTCGGCATCGAGTTCGTGCCCGGCGGCCGACTCGACGAGCTGTGCAACCTCGGTGTCATTGAGCCCGGCCAACCGGATCCGCGCCACTCGGTCGTGCGGTCGCACGTCGGCGAGGAAGGCGTTGAAGGGATCCGAAGGACCGAGATCGGTGTCGCGGAAGGTGCCGACAATGAGGATCGGCAGCGTGGTGTGTGACGACAACAAGTGCCGTAGCAGCTGACAGGTGGCGGAATCGGCCCAATGGAGATCGTCGAGCAGTACCAGCGCGGACGAGGCGGACGATGCCCGCCCCAGCAGGTCGGCACAGGCGCGCAGCAGGAGATAGCGCTCCGTCTCGGGATCGTCGTCGCGCGGCACGCCTCTGGTTGCCAACACCGGCAAGATCCGACCGAGTACCGGACCGTTCGATTGCACATGCGCGTGGAGCACGTCGGCCGGTGCGGACGTAGCCCAACCGTCGAGGGCTTCGATCCACGGTTGGTAGGCGACTCGAAGGTCTTCGTCGCAATGCCCGAACAGCACCGCGCCACCCCGGGCGCAAACCTCGAGTGCGAGTTGCGAAACGATCGACGTCTTGCCGATTCCGGCCTCTCCACCGACCAACACGACACGAAGTGATCCTTGCGCCGCGTGCTTGAACTCGTCCCGCAAGCGGTCGAGCTCGACCTCTCGCCCGACAAAGCCGAACTGCGCCTCGCCGGCCGCCGTGATTGCCGGGGGCAAGGGGCCTGCGGCGACGACATCTCGCGCGCGTTCCCATCGCACTTCGAAGGCTATTACCGGGCTCTGTAGTCCCTTCAGCTCGACCTCGCCGAGTGGCTCTAAGGCGTGCATGGACCGGCGACCGGCCATCAGGGCGAGCAAATTCGACACGATGATCTGGCCCCCGCGGGCGGTCGCGCACAGGCGGGCGGCTTCGATCACGGGTTCACCGAAATAATCGCCGTCTTCCTCCATACAGTCGCCCGCGCTTGCGCCGATGCGGATCTCGAGCCGTTCGGCCGCGGTGCGGTTGTGGCGATCGATCGCCTGCTGCATGGCGACCGCGCATTCAACCGCCCGAGTGGCGCTGACGAACGCGACCATGAGTCCATCGCCGAGGGTCTTGACCTCGGCGCCGTCCGACGCGTCGATCGCTCTGCGCAGCAATGCGAAATGCACGGCGCGGAGCTCGTCCGCGGCGACTGCTTCGAGACGGGATACCTGTTCCGTCGAACCCACGAGGTCGGTGAAGAGGAGGACCGCTGTCGTTTCTTCGCCCATCCGCACGGGAGGCTACGGCAAACAACCCACGATCTGCCACCACACTTTTCGTATGGTTCTCGAGTCACCACCGCCCACAAAAACTTCTCTCGCGGCGCGTTCACGTTTCGGGTCGAACCCGCTCCTGTGCACGGACACGTCGGCAGAAATCGCGAAGTCTCTCCCGTTTAGATTCGTCGAGCCTCTCGAGAAGAGCGGCAGAGGCTCGTCAAAGCCGGGTGGACATCGGGGAGCTCGGCGCAACTGACCGCCGACAGTCCCGTTCCCGTCTTACAAGCGGCGAGGTCGGCGTTGCGACGATCGGTCACGACGCGGCGCAGGGACGCAGTGACCGAACCACCGAGTTGAATCCGGGACACACCACCACGGTTGCGGCTCGCCGAGAACTCACTCGGCAGCATTTTCGGGGTGGGGTTCACGTTTCGGCGCGCTGGTCGCCCTGACGGGTCGGGTTGCGTTCTCGCTACGCGGGGAAGTCGATGCATGGGGGCGGGATGGGTGCAAGAAGCTGGGGCCTGCGGGTTGTGACTTTGGCGACGGCGGGCTTGTTGTTGTCGGGGTGTTCGATGTGGGGTTGGGGCTGGAATGCGTCCGGCCAGGTCGGCAGCGGCAGCGGCGAGCTTGGCCACCTGTATCCGGTGCAGATCGCCGGGCAGTTCCGGACGATCAGCGCCAACTTCTACCGCACGCTGGCGATCCGCACCGACGGCACCCTGTGGGCGTGGGGAGCCAACAACTTCGGCCAGCTGGGCGACGGAACGACCACGACGCGGGTGACGCCCGAACAGATCGGGACGGCGAACAACTGGGTATCGGTCAGTGCCGGAAGCGAGCATTCGCTCGGGCTGCGATCGGACGGCACGCTCTGGGCGTGGGGTTACAACGGCTACGGCGAGGTCGGCGACGGCACGACGATCGACCGGCATGTACCGGTGAAACTCGCCAACGCGAACTGGACTGCGGTGAGTGCCGGTGGTTACCACTCAACGGCACTGAGCGCGGATGGGTTTCTTTGGGCCTGGGGCGAGAACGACCACGGCGAGATCGGCGACGGGACAACGACGAACCGACTCTTTCCCAAGGTTGTGGGCGCGGCGCGCAACTGGGTGTCGGTGAGCGCAGGGTTCATCCATACGTTGGCGTTGCGGGCGGACGGGACGCTGTGGGCATGGGGATACAACTTCGACGGTGAACTCGGCGACGGGACGACGACGGGACAGCTCCAGCCGGAGCAGATTGGAGCCGGGTCGACGTGGTCCTCGGTCAACACCGAGAACGCGCACTCGCTGGCGGTGCGCTCCGACGGAAGCCTGTGGGCGTGGGGAGCCAACTCGTTCGGCCAGCTGGGTGATGGCACGACGACGGAAAGGGACGCTCCGGTGCGGGTGGGGTCGGCGACGAACTGGTCGTCGGTGAGCGCCGGCGGCGCTCACTCCGCGGGCTTGCGTACGGACGGCTCGTTGTGGACGTGGGGGGCCGGTACACACGGTGAGTTGGGCGACGGGACGACTACTACCATCGCCCGCGTAGCGCCGGGCCAGGTCGGCTCGGCGACCAACTGGTCGGCTGTGAGCGCGGGATACAACCACACGGTCGGCGCCCACTCGGATGGAACCTTGTGGGCATGGGGTGACAACGAAACCGGCGAGTTGGGTGATGGTTCGATGACCGACCGGTCGAGTCCGAACCAGGTGGGCACGGCGACAAACTGGTATGTGCCTGCGCACGGTTGGAACGCGATCAGCGCGGGCTGGTTGCACACCGTCGCGCTCCGAGATGACAACACGTTGTGGGCGTGGGGTGACAACGCCGACGGCGAGATCGGCGACGGCACGACGACCGACCGCGCCAAACCGGTGCAGATCGGCACGTCGACCTGGAAGACGATGTCGGCGGGCCGGTTCGCGACGCTCGCGATCCGTACCGACGGCACGTTGTGGGCGTGGGGGCTCAACGACGACGGGCAACTCGGTGATGGCACCACCGTCAACCGGGCAACACCCGAACAGATCGGTACCGCGACGAACTGGGCGAGTGTTGCGACCGACGGCTACAACGCAGGGTCGCATACCGTCGCGGTGCGGACCGACGGCTCACTGTGGAGCTGGGGCAGCAATTCCTACGGCGAGGTCGGTGACGGAACGACCACCGAGCGGCACACACCGACACGGGTTGGGACCCTCACCTCTTGGTCGTCGGTGAGCGCGGGCGTGAACCACACGGTCGCGTTGCGCGCCGACGGTTCGTTGTGGGCGTGGGGTCGCAACGACCTCGGTGAACTCGGCGACGGCACCGCCACCAACCGAACCGCGCCCGTGCACATCGGTACCGCCACCTGGAAGCAAGTGAGTGCCGGCGGGTTCCACGATGTCGCGATCCGTTCCGACGCAACCATGTGGGCGTGGGGATACAACGTCTACGGACAAGTCGGCGATGCCACCACCACCAACCGAATCATCCCCACCGAGATCAACAGCGCGAGCTGGAAGCAGGTCAGCGGAGGCGCCGATCACTCCGTCGCGATCCGCTCCGACGGCACCCGTTGGGGATGGGGCTACAACGGCGACTTCGAGCTCGGCGACGGCAACTCGACGTTCCCGACGTCGCCGATCCAGTTGGATCAATCCAGCAACTGGTACACCGTCTCAGCAGGCAACCTCCACACCATGGGACTACGCACCGGACCCTGAACCCGTCCAAAGCTTGGCCTTCACCACGGCTTCCGGAGACCCGACCTACCGCGATGCTCCCGCGGCCCCACCGCGACTGAAGCGCCCCGGGTTTGGTAGAGGCTCGGTTCTCCCAGCCGCGGTTGCGGCTGGGTGTTGATCTGACGGTCGTAGGCGTTCTCGAACTCGATGGGTGGCACGTAGCCGATCTCGCTGCGGAGGCGGATCGTGTTGAACCACCACACCCAGTTCAAGGTCCCGAGTTCCAGGTCGTCGACCCCACGCCAAGGGCCTTCATGACGGACGCATTCGGTCTTGTAGAGGCCGATGACACTTTCGGCCATGGCGTTGTCGTAACTGTCACCGACTGTTCCGATCGACGCGACCACGCCAACGCGGCGAGCCGCTCCGAGTAACGGATCGCGACGTATTGACTTCCCGCGTCGCTGCGGTGCACGACACCGGCGACGAGCTCCTTGGCTTGTTGACGCGTCCACAAGGCCATCGCGAGCGCGTCGAGCGGCAGTTCAGTCGGCATCGTCGCTTTGGTGCGCCATCCCACGATGCGACGCGAGCACACATCCGACATGAACGCCGAGAACACGGTCCCGGACCAGGTCGGCACGTAGGTGAAGTCAACGACCCACAATTTGTTCGGGCGTGACGCAGTGAAGTTCCGGCGTACCAGATCCGGCGGCCGGGCCGCGGCCGGATCCGACCTGGTCGTCACGAAACGCTTGTCGGGGCGCACGCCTCGCAAACTCGCGGTCCGCATCAGTCGTTCGGCCTGACTGCGGGGCACCGCACCCCGCTCCGAATACTCGCCACGAGCTTGTTCGTGGCGAGTTCATGCCAGACCTTGCGAGCACCGTAGAGGCCGCGACCGATCTTCGGGTCGCCGTGCACACGCCGGACATGTTCCATCACCATCTCGTCACGCACGGCGCGCGCCGAACGTGGTCGTGTCTTCGCCGCGAAATACGTCGACGGGGCGATCCCACAATCCTGCTCGCGCAGCACCGCGCAGATCGGCTCGACCCCGAACCGGTCCCGATGGGTATCGATGAACTCGATCACCACAGTGTCGCGGGTCGAGCTCCCGCGCGAAGAAACTCGACGCCGCCAACAAGATCTCGTTCGCGCGCTTGAGTTCCTTGACCTCTTGTTGCAACTCCCGGATCGTCACGGTGTCCGCGGTCGTGGAACCCGGCCGGCGACCCACGTCGATCTCAGCCTCCTTACACCAGCCGCGCAGCGTGTCCTTGTTGATCCCGACCCGCGGGCCGATCCGCAACACCGCCGCGTTCAACGACAACTCGGGCTCTTGGCCCCGAGCCTCGAGCACGAGACGCACCGCTCGCTCACGAAGCTCAGCCGGATACATCCTCGGTGCAGGCATGACCCCAACCCTTTCGCGGGTTCAGAGCCTCCATCAAACCCGGGGCGCTTCACCTCCTCGTTGGTCACGAACGGCTCAGCGACCAACAATACGGACGGCTGCTCACCTTGTTGGGTCACGGCGACCGCCACGGAGACGTCACCAACACCTACCTCGCGAAGGAGCTCCTGCGCGACGTCTACAACGCGAAGACGGTCCGCGCCGCGCGTCGTCGGCTGCGCCGCTTCTACGAACATTGCGACCAGACCGGCGTGCGCGAGTTCCGGAGGCTCGCGCGCACGATCCGGACCTGGGAGAACGAGGCCCTCGC
>JBBSFB010000091.1:0-14356 GCA_038239145.1 Acidimicrobiia bacterium | reverse complement strand
TCGACTTCGTTCCGCGCCGGGCCCGCACGCGCTTGGACCACTTCACGGCCGCCGGTTTCGTCGACGACCAGGAGCACCGCGTCGTCGACGGCGAGGTCCGCGTCTGGTGCCCACGGGCGTCGGCAACGCCGTTCGTCATGCGGCTCGCACTCACCGACGGCGGCGCCCGCTTCGACGAGGCGACCGACGACCAAGCCTGCGCCGCAGGTATCGCGCTCCGCGACGCGGTCGGACGGCTCCGCGCACTGATCGGAGACGTGGCCTACAACGTGATGATCGAGACCGCGCCCCGCGAACACACCGACCCGTTCCGTTGGTGGATCGACGTCGTCCCCCGCCTGACGACCACCGCGGGATTCGAGCTCGGCACCGGACTCTCCGTCAACATCGTCGCCCCGGCCGCCGCCGCCGATGCGTTGCGTGCGGCGCAACCGAGCACAACATGAAGATCCGGGTCGGCATCACGATCGACGCGCCTCCCGCGACGACGTGGAGCGTCGTCGAACCGGTCGAGCATCACGTCGACTGGATGGTCGATGCCGAATCGATCCGCTTCACGAGCGCGCAGACGCGCGGCACGGGAACGACGTTCGACTGCATCACCAAGGTCGGCCCGATCCGGCTCACCGATCGCATGACCGTGACGGAATGGGAACCGGGCCGGCGCATGGGCATCCGGCACGACGGCATCGTGACCGGGATCGGCCGGTTCACCCTGCGCCGCAGCCGCGGCGGCCGGACGCGGTTCACGTGGAACGAGCGCCTCACCTTCCCGTGGTGGATGGGTGGCGCCGTGGGCGCCGTGGCGGCCAAGCCCGTGTTGCGTGCGATCTGGCGCCGTAACCTGCGCCGCTTGAAGACGATCGTGGAGGCGACATGACCAACCTCGCAATGAGCGTCGCCGGCCTACAGACGCTGGGCGCAAACCTGTCGCTCGAGGTCGCGCACGAGGCCGACGAGCTCGGGTACTCGACCGTCTGGGTCGCGGAAGCGAACGCAGCGGAGGGCATGTCGTTGCTCGGCGCCATCAGTCAGGCCGCCCCCCACGTGGGGATCGGCACCGGCGTGCTCGCGCTGCAGCTGCGCACTCCGCCGCTGCACGCGATGGCGGCGGCGACGCTGCAGCAGCTCGCGGGCGACCGCGACGTGTACCTCGGTGTCGGCATCTCGTCGCCCGCGGTTGCAGGACAGTGGCACGGCGCCGGGTACACCGACCGGCCCATCGCGCAGGTGCGCGAGTTCCTCACGCTCCTGCGCGAGTGCCTGACAGGCGAGACGGTCACGTTCCAAGGCGACTTTTACGACGTCAAGCGTTTCCGCCTCGGCCTCAAGCTCGGCGATCGACGACCCAAGATCGCGCTCGCGGCATTGAACAAACAGATGCTGCGCCTCGGGGGTGAGCTCGCCGACGTCGTGTTGTTGAACTATCTCCCGGCCACCCTCGTTCCTTGGTGCGTCGAGCGCGTTCGCGCCGGCGGCAACGCCGAGATCCACGCGTACGTGCACTGCGCGGTGACCGACCGCGACCGTTACGCCGACCTCGCGCGCAAGGATCTCTTGAACTACGCGGTCGCGCCCGCGTACGCGGTGCAGTTCGAACGGGCCGGTTTCCTCGACGAAGTACGGCATTTCCAGAATCGCTGGGCCGCCAAAGACCGCGACGGCGCGCTCGCCGCGATCAGCGACGGCTGGGTCGACGAGATCCAGATCATGGGCGACGAACAACACGTGCGCGACGCGGTGCAGGCGTACGCCGACCACGGCGTCGACGTTCCGATCGTGTTCGCGCTGCCGTGGGGCGAGGACCGCCGCGCCACCGTGACCCGTACCTTGCAAGCGCTGGCGTAGGTCGCGCCCGACCGGCGCAGTTCAGCGTCCGGCGAACTTGGCTTTGCCGGGACCGTCGGCGAGGAACGACTTCACGCCCGTCGCGGCATCGTCGGTGCCGAACACGTCGACGAAGGCATCGAGCTCGAGGTCGAGCCCCGCCGCGAGCGGTCCGCCCAGACCGGCGTCGATCACTCGCTTGGCCAGGCCCATCGCTACGACCGCGCCGCGCCCCAGCTCTTCGGCCCAGCGCCGCGCCGCGTCCTCTTCTTCGCCCTTCGGGACCACGCGGTCGACCAGGCCGATGGCGAGCGCCTCCTCGGCTCGCACCTGGCGGCCGCTCCAGATCATCTCCTTGGCCCGCGCCGGCCCCACGAGCCGGGTCAGCCGCTGCGTACCGCCCGCGCCCGGAATGATGCCGAGCAGGATCTCGGGTTGACCGAGCCGAGCCGACTCCCCCGCGACGCGAAGGTCGCATGCGCACGCGAGCTCGAGACCACCTCCGAGCGCGTAGCCGCGGATCGCGGCGATGACCGGACGCGGAATAGCCGCGATCGCGTCGAACGCGTCGCGGAACACGCCGCCGATCACGCGCGCCGCCTCCTGCCCGGAGAACTCGGAGATGTCGGCACCCGCCGCCAGTGCCCGTTCTCCGCCGGTGACCACGACCGCCTTCACCGAGGCGTCGCCGCCGACCTCGGCTGCCACCGCATGCAGTCGCTCGAGCAGCGCACGCGAAAGCGCATTCATCGGCGGATTGTTCAAGCGGATGACCGCGACTCCGTCGGGATTGCGTTCGATGAGAACGAGGTCGTCGGCCATCGTCGGACCTTATAGCGGCACCTGACCGACAGCCTTCGGGAACAAGACCTCGGCGCCCACGGGCACGAAGTCCGCGGCCGCCAGCGCTCGCAACGACGTCGCATTGCCCGGTGCCACCTGTCCCCACAGAGGCTCACCTGCCGGGAGGAGCCCCGCGGCGGCGATCTTGCGCCCGAGACCGCGCCCCTGGGCCCAGGATTCGACCTCGTACCCGAACTCCCAGCGGTCACAGAGGTCGCGGCCGATCACCACCACCGCCGCGTCGTCGTCCGCAACGAAGCGGCGCATCTCCCGGCGGTACCGCGTCGCCCCGGCTTCGAGCCGAGTCGATGTGCGATCCACTGCAACGTCGCCGACGACATCGGCGCGGAAATCGCCGTCCGGCAGGCGCTCTGCCACCTCGTCCGCAGCGATGTCGGCCGTGAGCATGAAGTGGCCGGTCAGACCGATGATCGCGTCGGCCGGCCCGCCCGGCGACGGCACCACGTCGACCAGTCCGTCGGCGGGCGGGAATCTCCCGGCCGCGGCATCGTCGAGGAGCATGCGCAGCCGGATGCGCGCTCACGGCTGCAGCAACTCCTCCATTGCGGTGTAGGGGTCGCGCGTCCGCGCCGCAACCTCGTCGACGATCGTCTCGAACCGGGGTCCGCTACACAGCGTTTCCGCGCGGGCCAGCATCTCGGCGTCGACCAGTCCTCGCAACTCCACTCGTAAACGCGCCCGGCGCCGGGCGTCGGCGTCGCCCGTCGACTCGAGGTGCGCCTTGTGCGCGACGATCGCGTCGAAGAGGTCGTCGATGCCGACGCCGGTCGTCGCAACGGTGTGCACGATGGGCGGGCGCCACGAGCGATGACCCGACAGCTCCAGCATTCCCGCCAGATCGCTCGCGGTCTCGGCCGCACCGGGTCGATCGGCTTTGTTGACGACGAAGACGTCGGCGATCTCCATTAGACCCGCCTTGGCGGTCTGTACGGCGTCGCCCCAACCCGGGTTCACCACGACGACCGTCGTGTCGGCGTGGCCCGCGATCTCGACCTCGACCTGGCCCACGCCTACCGTCTCGATGACGATCCACGTTTTCCCGACGGCATCGAGCACCCGCACCGCCTGCGGAGCCGCAAGCGCAAGACCGCCGAGATGCCCGCGCGTGGCCATCGACCGGATGAACACTCCGGGGTCGGTGGTGTGGCTCTGCATGCGCACTCGATCGCCGAGGATCGCGCCGCCGCTGAACGGGCTCGTCGGATCGACCGCGAGCACGCCCACCTCTTTGCCGGTAGAGCGGAGCCGGCCGACGAGCTGATCGGTCAGCGTCGATTTCCCCGCGCCGGGCGCGCCGGTGATGCCGATCGACCACGCGTTCCCCGTGCGGGGGTGCAACATCTGGATCGCGAGGCGAGCGCCTTCTCCGCCCCGTTCGACCAGGGAGATGACCTTCGCGATCGAACGCCGGTCACCCTCGAGCGCGCGCGCTACGAGCGCGGCGTTGGCGTCTCCCATGGAGCGCCGACGCTACTCGTCGGCAACAACCTCGGTGATCCCGGGAACGCGGTCCATGATGATCCGCTCGACACCGGCCTTGAGTGTCATCGTCGACACCGGACACGAGCCGCAGGCACCGATCAGCGACACGTGAACGACTGCGTCCTCGTCGATACCGTTGAACACGATGTCTCCGCCGTCGCTCTGCAGCGCGGGTCGGATGGCCTCGATGGCCTCCAAGACCCCAGGCTCCATCTCGGCGATTTCTGCAACGTCAACCGACATCAGATCTCCAAACCGTGGCCACGTCCCGGACAACCGCTCCAGTATCGCGCTTGTTCCCGGGCGGCCCGTAAACGGCCGGCCCGGGGACTGATCCCCGGCCAGGTCCGGTGCCGGGGATCAGTCCCCGGAATCAGTCATCGAGGCGCTCGACGTCGGCACCCAGCGACCGCAGGCGGCCGGCGAGGTCGGAGTAGCCCCGCTCGATGTGCTCGCCGTCGTGCACGATCGTTTCGCCGTCCGCCACCAGCCCGGCCAGCACCAGCGCGGCGCCGGCACGCACGTCCGAGGCCCGCACCGGCGCCCCCGAGAGCCGCTCGACACCTCGCACGATCGCGTGGCGACCCTCGGTACGGACGTCGGCGCCCATCCGGGCGAGTTCGTCGACGAACTGGAACCGGCCGTCGTAGACGTTCTCGGTGACAATCGCGCTGCCTTCGGCGACCGTCATCAGCGAGACCGCCAGCGGCATGAAGTCGGTGGCGAATCCCGGGTGGGGCAAGGTCGCGACGTCGACGGCCCGCAAGCGGTGCGAGGCGAGCGCCCAGAGCCCGTCACTGGTCGGCGAGATTCGCATCCCCATCTCGCACAACTTCATCGACACCATCTCGACGTGCTCCGACCGGACGCCGACGAGCTCGATCTCCCCGCCCGCGATGCCGCAGGCCATCAGCAACGTGGCCGCCTCGACCCGGTCGGTCATGATCTCGCTGTCGACCGCGTGCAGCTCCTCGACGCCTTCGATCTCGATCGTCGACGACCCTGCGCCGAGCAGGTGCGCGCCCATACGAGTGAGGAACGTCGCCAGCGCGGTGACCTCCGGCTCGCGCGCCGCGTTCTCGATCACGGTCGTTCCTTTGGCGCGCACTGCCGCACACATGAGGTTCTCGGTCGCGCCAACGCTCGGGAACTCGAGCACCGTGCGCGCGCCGTGCAGCAGCTCCGCGCGAGCGACGACGTATCCGTGCGCGACCTCGACGTGCGCGCCCATCGCCTCGAGGCCGCGCAGGTGCATGTCGACCTTGCGGCTCCCGATGTTGTCGCCGCCGGGAAGCGCGACCCGCGCGTGACCACACCGGGCGAGCAACGGCCCGAGGACGTTGAACGAGGCACGCATGCGTGCGACGAGCTCGTAGGGCGCTTCGGGCGAGAGCTCCCCACTGGCGTCGACCCGCACGACATCGGGCGCAGGCCGGTCGACCTGCGCGCCGGTGGCGCGCAACAGTTCGATCATCACGTCGAGGTCGCGCACCGTCGGCATGTTCCGCAGTGTCGTGATCCCGGGCGCGAGCAGCGCCGCAGCCATCTGCTTGAGCCCGGCGTTCTTGGTCGCGCCCGACGGCTGCACTCGTCCCGAGAGCGGTCCGTTCGCGCGAACTCGGAATCGAGTCACGGCAGAACAGACTACTTACCGGTGTAGTCCGGTTGGCGTTGCTCCACGAAGGCCTGAATGGCCTCTCGCATATCCGCGGAGCGCAGGCAGACGGCCTGGGCCTCGGCTTCGACCACCAGTCCCTCCGCGACCGGTAGGCGGCCGGCCGCTTCCACCGCCCGTTTCGCGCCCTGCACTGCGAGCGGTGGTTGCGCGGCGATCGCCGCCGCGAGCGCACCGGCTTCGGCATCGAGCGCGTCATCGTCGACGAGCCGCTCGCACAATCTGATGCGGTACGCCTCCTCCGCGTCGACGCGGGCGGCGGTCCAGATCATCTCCTTGGCCTTCCCCGCTCCGACGACGCGCGGCAACCGCTGGGTGCCGCCGAGGTCCGGGAGGATGCCGTACTTGTGCTCGAGGAGGCCGACCGACGTACCGCGCGCGAACACGCGAATGTCACACGCGAGCGCCATCTGCAACCCGGCGCCGAGCGCGAATCCGCGTACCGCCGCGATCGTGGGATAGCGCGCCTCTTCGAGCCAGGAGTACGCCTCCTGCGTGCGCAGTATCCCGTCGACTGTGGGGTCGCGGTGACGCGTCCCGATGTCGTCGCCGCCTTCGATCGACTCCGCCGAACCACCGGTGAACACCGACGTGTCGATGCCCGACGAGAACGCGCGGCCGTTGCCGATCACGACGAGCGCGCGCAGATCGGGATCGTCGCGCAACTCCTTGCCGAGCGCACGCAGCTCCTGCCACATCTCGATGGTGAACGAGTTGAGCTTGTCGGGCCGATTCAGGCGGAGCCATCCGATGTGGCCGTCACGCGTGAGTTCGACGGTCTCGTAGTGCGTCATACGCGCACGGTATCGCCCGCCGAAGCACAGCCGAAACGCATGATCTCGACGGGCTCGTGGATCCCGGCCACAGTGATCATGCCCGCAGGTTCGATCGCGGTATCGGCCGACGCGAACTTCGCGAGCTCGACGGTGAGCAGGATCTCGTGGGGCCGCGCCGCCGCCGCCAGACGGGCCGCGAGGTTCACCGACCTCCCCGTGTAGTCGTCACCCTCCAACAGGATCACGGCACCTCCGGCACAACCGGCGTGCATGGACAGCGGCAGGTCGTGCTCGTGCGTGAGCTCCTCCAACTTCGCGACCGCCGCGATCAGTTGACCGGGCTCGACCGACACGAGCATGCAGCCGTCCCCGAGCCACTTGGCGATGCGTACGCCGAAGTCGGTCGCGACCTGGCGCGTCGCCGCTCGGAAGACGGTGAGCACGCGCACCGACTCGTCGTCACCGAACTGATCGCCGAACGAAGTGAAGCCGGAGAGGTCGACGAACGAGAACCAACGCTCGACTCGCACCCGTTGATTCTCTCACTTCCCGCCCGGCAAAGCGGTAACGAAATCGATGACAACGCTCGCGACCTCTTCCAGCACCCCGGCAACCGTGGAACCACTCGACTTGAGCGGCTTGAACCCGTGGTCACCGGTCTCGATCCAGTGAAACCTCACCGGGCCCTTCACCTTGTGGGCGTACTTCTTCAACTCCGCGGGAGTACCGAACGCATCCCGCGTCCCACTGACGAAGAGTGCCGGCACCCGGATCTGCGGGAAATGGTCGATGCGCAGCTTCTCCGGTTTCCCGGGCGGGTGGAGCGGATACCCCAGCAGCACCAGACCGAGCACGTCGACCCCGTCGGCCGCGACCATCGAACCGATCCGACCCCCCATGGAACGGCCACCGAGCACGATCCGGTTGGTCGGCAATTTCGTTCGCCGCGCAAGTTCTGCGATTGCCTCGCGGAACGATGCATCGAGCACGGGCGCGCGATCGGGCGCACGTCGTCCGGCCGCGCGATACGGGAAGTTGAAGCGCAGCGACGGGACCTTGGCGTCGGCGAGGGCGTCGGTCACCGTTGTGAGCGTCGCCGCGTTCATGTCCGCGCCGGCACCGTGCGCGAGCAGAACCGCGCGGTCGGCGCCCCGCTTGGGTCCCTGATACGCGAAGTCGTTCATCTCCCGATCATCACCCTTCATTTCCCCCACCAACAGTTGTGCGAGAAATCAACGCATAGCGATGAAAAGTCGCACAACTGTTGGTGGGGAATTGGTTGGTGGAGATTTTGGTCGTTCAACACCAGCGCTGGAGGAATCGCTGGATACGGGCGAGCTCGTCGGCAACCGTTTCCGCTCGTCGCCAACCGTGGCCCTCGTCCGCGTAGACATGGTGCTCGACGACCACACCTTGTCGTCGCAGCATTTGTGCGAACTCCGCAGTGCGCTCCGGGTTCACTACCGGATCGGCATCGCCCTGCAACAGCAGAGTCGGCGCACGCAGCTCGGACGCACGTGTCATGGGCGAGCGGGCGACGTACCGGTCGCGAGCGTCGGGCAGCGGACCGACGAGCCGGACCAGGTCGCCCGACTCGAATCGATGCGTGGTGGCGGCGAGATCGAGCAGGTCCGTAACCGGATACGACGCGATCACCGCGGCAACCAGGTCGGGGATCCGCGACGCGACGTTGAGCGCAGTGAAGCCGCCTGCGCTGCCACCCATGAGCGCGACACGGCCCGCCGTCGCCCAGCCCTGCTTGGTCGCGTGCTTGATCCCGGCAACGACATCGGCGGTGTCGATCTCGCCCCAACGACCGTCGAGCGCGTTCCGATACGCGACGCCGTACCCGGAGGAGCCACGGTGATTCGGCTGGAGGACGCTGTATCCCTGCTGCACAAGCCATTGCAGACGAGGGTTCCAGTCGGCCAACGCCTGGCCGGTCGGCCCGCCGTGAATGTGTACGACCATCGGTGAAGGACCGCTCGCATCCGCGGCGCGCCACAGCAAGCCGTGCACCACCGCGTTGGCCGACTTCCACATCACGGGTCGGGGCTCCACCAGTCCGGTCGCCTCGAAGCCGCCGACAGGACCACGCGCGAGCGCGCGCCGCCCCGAACCGTTCGCGGCGAGGACGACCACCTGACCCGGTGTGACCGCGCCCGAACGAACGCACACGATGCCGGCGTCGGCCCAGTCGACGTCGCGATGCCAGCCGCGCGACAACTCGCGCGCCGACTTGCGTCCGGGCGCGCCGATCACCATCCGTCCGAACGCGGATTCATTGCGGCACCACGCGAGCTCTTCGCCGTCGGGAGACCACGCGAACGAACGCTGACCCGACGACCACGCCGGTTCGGCACACTCCTGTTGTACCTGTCCCGGGAGCAACGGTTCTCCGTCGACGACGAGCGCGGCGTCGCGTACCCATGCGAGGCGCGCACCGTCGGGAGAAAAGCGCGCTTGACTGCACGCACCGGCATCGTCGACGACGTACGGCTTCCCGGAACGGTCGCGGTCGCCGCCGCGGTCGCGACGCATGATGCGCGACGCATGCCACGGCATGTTCGGAAGATCCCACTCCTGCCAGACGAGCGCGCTACCGTCGGGGGACCACGCCGGATCCCAGGCGAAGTCGGCGTGCGACGCCCGCTCGGGCCAACTCGAGCCGTCGAGCGGGACAATCGCCACGTCGCAGGCGTCGTCGCGCTCGATCGCGAACGCGACCTCACCGCGCGCCGACACTGCCGGCGCCGCGGCGCGACCGTCGCGCGACAGCACCCGTTCGATCCCCCCGGACGCGCGCACCACCGCGAGCCGACCGTCGCCGGCGCCGACCACGAGGCGCTCCTCCCCGGCCCAGTCGAAACCGCCCCCGAGTCCGCACTCGGCGGTGACCACGATCGGGGCGCCGGTTCCGTCGCCGCTCGAGACGACGAGATCGGCGCGCCCGTCGTACCCGTCCACCCATGCCAGGCGCCCGCCCGAGGGCGACCAGCGGGGACCGGCCACGCTCCGTGAGCGACTCAACATCGTCGGTACTATTGTGGGTCCCACCGACCGGCGACGCTATCCCGCGGCTTGCCTTTCGGGTCGCTCCCCCTCCATCCTGGGTTCCACATGCCGACCCCCCGATCTGCCCTTTCGCGTGCGCGCACGCCCGCGCCCGGCGACCCCCTTCGGGTCGCATTCCTGATCTACCGAGGCAACCCGCACTGCGGCGGGCAGGGCGTCTACAGCCGCCACCTCACCCGGGAGCTGACCGAGCTCGGTCACACCGTGACGATGCTCGCGGGACCGCCGTGGCCCGTCGCCGACGCGCCCGTGACCCTGGAGCACATCGAGAGCCTCGACCTCTACAAGCGGGAGAACCCGTTCCGGGTCCCGTGGCCGCACGAGTTCCGTACCTGGGCCGACGTCGAGGAGTTCGGGATCATGGCCGGGGCCGGTTTCCCCGAGCCCTACGCGTTCAGCCGACGCGTCTACACGCACCTGCGCGACCGCCGGTCCGAGTTCGACCTCGTGCACGACAACCAATGCCTCGGGAGTGGACTGCTCGGATTCGTGCGCGACGGCTGGCCGTTCGTGAACACCTTGCACCACCCGATCACGGTCGACCGCGACCTTGACATCGCGGCGGCGAACTCACCTTTCCGCAAGCTGACGCTACGGCGCTGGTACGGCTTCCTCGGCATGCAGATGAAGGTGGCGCGCCAGCTTCCGCGTCACATCACGGTGTCGCAGAACTCCAAGAAGGACATCGTTGCCCAGATGCGCGTCGACCCCGACACGCTGCACATCGTGCCGGTCGGCGTCGACCAGAAACAGTTCCGCCCGTTGCCGCACGTCGCGCGCGTCCCCGGGCGCCTGATGACCACCGCGAGCGCCGACGTGCCGCTCAAGGGCCTCACCTTTCTGATCGAGGCGCTCGCCAAGATCCGGACCGAACGCAACGATGCACACCTCGTCGTGATCGGCCAGCCCCGGCACAAGTCCGCGGTGCCCGCACAGATCGAACGGCTCGGGCTCCAAGGTGCGATCGAGTTCGTGTCGGGCGTCAGCGACGAGCGCATCGTCGAGCTCTACGCGGAAGCGGAGATCGCGGTCGTGCCCTCCCTGTACGAAGGTTTCTCGCTGCCCGCGATCGAGGCGATGGCGTGCGGCGCTCCGCTCGTGACGACCACGGGCGGCGCGCTCCCCGAGGTGGTCGGGACATCGGGCGACGGCGCAATGACCGTTGCGCCCGGCGAATCCGGCGCGCTCGCGCAGATGATCATCGAGGTGTTGAACGACGACGAGCTGCGCGCCCGCCTGGGCGAGCGCGGCCGCCGGCGTGTGCTCGACCGGTTCACCTGGCGCAAGACCGCCGAAGGCACCGCCGAGCAGTACTACCTCGAGTTGGAAGCGCACGCTCGGCGTCGCCACGACTCGGGCTACGGCGCCTGATGCTGACGGTCGACTTCGACCGGATCGGGCTGCTCCCCGGAGAACGTCTCCTCGACCTCGGCGCCGGTGGCGGCAGGCACGCGTTCGAAGCCATGCGCCGGGGCGCTCGCGTCACCGCGCTCGACTACTCCGCCGCGGATCTCAAGGACGTCGCCGCGGTCGCCGGGGCGATGATCGACGCCGCCGACATCACGTTCGACCAATGGGCCGGCGTCGCCAATGCCGACGCGCTCGACCTTCCGTTCGCGTCGAACAGCTTCGATCGCGTCATCGTGTCGGAGGTGCTCGAGCACATCTGGGACGACGAGCGCGCCCTCACCGAGATCTGCCGCGTGCTCCGACCGGGTGGACGGATCGCGGCGACGGTACCGACCCGCTGGCCCGAACGCGTCTCGTGGGCACTCAACTGGCACTACCACGACACGCCCGGGGGTCACGTCCGTATCTACCGCCAGCACGAGTTGGAGCTGAAGCTCGAGCGCGCCGGCTTCTTCTATCGGGGCTCGCATCACGCGCACGCGTTCCATTCGCCGTACTGGTGGCTGAAATGTGCGTACGGGATCGAGAACACCGAAGCCGCTCCGGTGCGGCGCTACCACGACTTCTTGTGCATGTTGATCGAACAGAATCCACGCTGGGCCGGCGTGACCGAGCGCGCGTTGAACCCGCTCATGGGCAAGAGCGTGGTGCTCTACGGCGAGAAGGTCGCACCGACGATGTCGAAGTGGGGAAAGCGAAGCCTTGCCTGAACACACTCTCCCGGAAGTCGACGGAGTACTGACGCGGGCCCAAGTGGCCCAGACGGTCGACGCGATCGCGTCGGTGCAGCTCCCGGACGGCAACATCCCCTGGACCCCCGGACACCACACCGATCCGTGGAACCTGGTCGAGGCGGCGATGGCGCTCGACGTGGGAAACCGGTTCGCCGACGCCGAGCGCGCCTACGAATGGCTGGCGCGCATGCAGCACAACGGCGGTTCGTGGCACGCGTACTACGTCGGTGACGAGGTCAAGGAGCACACGCTCGATACCAATGTCAGCTCGTATGTCGCGAACGGCGTGTGGCACCACTACGCGTGCACGCGTGATGCCGGCTTCCTCGAAGAGATGTTCCCGATCGTGGAACGCGCCATCGACTTCGCGCTCGACAACCAACACCCGACGGGCGAGATCGAATGGGACGCCGACCCCGAGCGCGTCGAGGGCAAGGGCGCATTGCTCACGGGCTCGTCGAGCATCTATTCGTCGTTGCGCTGCGCGATCGCCGCCGCCGAGCGGCTCGGCCGCGAACGCCCCGACTGGGAGCTGTCGTTGGGCTCGCTGGCCATCGCCATCGCGCACCGGCCGGAACGGTTCCTCGACAAGGACCGTTGGGCAATGGACTGGTACTACCCGATCCTCGTAGGAGTCCTGCGGGGCAGCGCCGCCGAAGCCCGCCTCGCGTCGAAGTGGGACACGTTCGTAGCGCCCGGTCGCGGCGTGCGATGCGTCTCCGACCAACCCTGGATCACCGCCGCGGAGACCTGCGAGCTCGTGATGGCCCTCGACGCGATCGGCCTGCACGAGCGGGCCCACACGTTGTTCGAGTGGGTGCAGTTCCTCCGCCACGACGACGGTTCGTACTGGACCGGCATGAACTTTCCCGACGCGCGGTACGACGGCTGGGGCGAGTACTTCACCGCCGAACAGCCGACGTGGAACAGCGCCGCCGTCGTGCTCGCAGCCAACGCTCTCGGCGGCGCCGGCCCGACGGCCGGGATGTTCCGGGGCGAGGGCCTTCCGGGCAGCCTCACCGCCCAAGAATTGATCGACGCGGGGGCCGCCATCGAGGCGGACCGCGCGGCTCGCGACCGGCGCTGATCGCGACCGTCGGCGACCACGCGGATTGTCTTCCCTGCTCGGCAGGGATGCGCGACGAATTGCACCGTTCGTCGTACTATCCGCGACGCATGCGGGGTTGGTGGAGCGCACGTCCGAAGGCGAAGGTGTGGGATACGAACCCGCGCGCGCTCGGACGCCCGACGGGCCTTCCCGTCGAGGTCCCGACCGAGCCCCCGACCGCCGCGGAATCGACCCCGGCCACTCCGCCCGCTCCCGGGCCGCCGCCGGTCCGGGCCCTGTTCGCGCCCAAACCCGGCGAACCGACTCCCGTCGAACAGAGTCCGGGCGAACAGCGTCCCGTCGAACACGGTTCGGACGCGCTCGCGCACTCCGGCGTGCCTTCCGTCCCGGGATCACCGCCCGTACACGAAGCGATCCCGACCGTCGCCGAATCGTCGGCGCGCCCCGCGCCGCCGTTTCCGTACGCCCCTCCGGCCGTCGACTCGATCCGGCCGTCGGTACCGAAGCTCACGGCGGTGCCGCGGCTCGACATCCGGCCGGACCCCTCGGTGAACCCCGACGGACCGGGGCGGCCCCGAGCCGATTTCCCTCCGGGCGCGCTCCCGCAGGCGGAGTTCTTCCGCCTGCTCGAGGTCGTGACGAGCATGTGCGACCACGTCATCGAGTACATCGAGGCCGACCGGGTCGAGCGTCAGCTCATGGTCGACACCCTCACCGATATCAGCCGGGTCATCACCGAGGGCGCCGCGAGCGCCGTCGCCGCCCTGGCGGCCCGGCCCGCGCTCGACGTCGGCCCCGCGACCCGCGCGGGTGGGCCCGGGACGGCGCGCCCGAGCGAGCCGTGGGCATTCGCCCAGTCCTCGAACGAGCCCGGTACCCCGGTCGCCTGGCGGGAGCGCGTTATCGGCGGCTCGGTCGCCGCGGGGCCAGACCCGCACCTCGACCTCGTCGATGCCGAAACCGACCTCTCGGGAACCGCGGCGCAGCCCGGGGAATCGTCGTCACCCGCGCCGACCGACATCGCCGTCCAAGTCCGCGGCCGGTTCGGCGATCGCTGGGTCGACGGCTTCGAGATCTGCGAGGTCATGACGACGCCCGCCGGTCCCCGCTATCGGCTCCGCCGTCAGAGCGACGGAGTCGTGCTCCCCGAGCTCTTCGACGCTTCCAACGTCCGCTACGCGGACTCTTTCGATCCGACGTTCACACCGCCGAGCGAGATCGAGCTGCAGCGCCGCGAACGGTCGATGGGGCTGCACCCGAGCGGGTCCGAGCCGGGGCCCGGGCCGGTCAACGGTCCTTCGGGCTACTGGTCGCGTTCCTGAGCAGACGCAAGGAGCCGGCGGTTGCGACCGGTTCGAAGCCGTCGGCCACCGCGCGCTGCCATACGTGGAACGGTGCTTGGCCGCCGGCCGCGGGATCGTCGAATACGTCGTGGATGGCGAGG
>JBBSFB010000090.1:0-14387 GCA_038239145.1 Acidimicrobiia bacterium | reverse complement strand
GAAGCGCAGCGCAGCGGAGCCCGAGGGAGCCATGGAACCGTGCGGACGAAGCGCAGCGCAGCGGAGCCCGAGGGAGCCATGGAACCGTGCGGACGAAGCGCAGCGCAGCGGAGCCCGAGGGGGCCATGTGGATGTCACACCCTCTGTCTAGGGTCGCCGCCATGGTCATCACCCTGATACTCGGCCTGGTCGGCGGTTGCATCCTCGCAGGTGTGGCCGGCGCATTCGTGCTGTCGGCGGAGCGCTCCCGCAGCCGCCTCGCGCAACAGGTCGCCGCCTCCGACGCGATGGCGGCCGCGGCGGCGACCGTTCCCGGCCCGGACACCAACGAGATCGTCAGCCGCCTGATCGAGGCGAATCGAGTCCTCCTGGAGCAGGAGCGGCTGCGCGCCACTTCGGAGCTCGACGGGAAGAAGGGCCTCATCGACCAGCAACTCGCGTCGATGACGGGTGAGCTCGGCAAGGTGAACGAGCTCGTGCGCGAGCTCGAGCACGATCGCCACAACGCGTTCGGGCAGCTCACCAACGAGCTGAAGCGCCAACACGAGGGCCTCAACGCTCTGAGCGAGCACACGCACCAACTGCGGGAGGCGTTGTCGAACTCGCGGGTCCGGGGCCAGTGGGGCGAGCGGATGGCCGAGGACGTGTTGCAGCTCGCCGGCTTCCTCGAGGGCATCAACTACCGCAAGCAATCCACGCTCGCGGGAGCCGGTCGCCCCGACTACACGTTCCTGTTGCCGAACGGCCTCGTCATGCACATGGACGTCAAGTTCCCGCTCGACAACTACGTCCGTCACCTCGAAGCGACCAACGACGTAGAACGCGCGCGCTTTCGCGACCAGTTCCTGCGCGACGTGCGCGACCGGGTCAAGGAGCTGACCACCCGCGGCTATCTCGACGCCACCGACGAGACCGTCGACTGCCTCCTCCTCTTCATCCCGAACGAGCAGGTGTATTCGTTCGTGCAGGAGAACGACCGCGACGCGATCGACGATGCGATGCGCCACAAAATCGTCCTGTGCTCACCGCTGACGCTCTACGCGGTGCTTGCGGTCGTGCGCCAGGCCGTCGACAACTTCCGGCTCGAGCGGACCTCGAACGAGATCCTCGGGCTCCTACGGGAGTTCTCCCTGCAATGGGAGAAGT
The DNA here is from genome assembly GCA_038239145.1 of Acidimicrobiia bacterium. Classification (GTDB taxonomy): domain Bacteria; phylum Actinomycetota; class Acidimicrobiia; order IMCC26256; family PALSA-610; genus PALSA-610. Next base: position 13,241 of record JBBSFB010000090.1, on the reverse strand, counting down.
ACTCGGGTCAACTCGATCGCGTGCAACAGCGGTTCGACGGTGTCGCCAAGGAATACTCCGCACTGATGACGACCCGTCATCGTGCTCTGCAACGACCGCTCGACAAGATCGAATCACTCCGGCTCGAAGAACCCGCGCTCGTCGATCCGCAGATCCTCCCGCTTGCGCTCGAAGCCTGACCGAAGCCCCGGTCACGTTCGTCCCGACCGCTAGCGTGCCGCGCATGCAGCGGGTTGCGGTGCTGGGCGGTGGCCAGCTCGGTCGGATGCTCGGGTTGGCCGGTATCCCGCTGGGGTGCTCGTTCGCTTTCCTCGATCCGGTCGAGGGCGCCCCGGCCGCTGCGGTCGGTGAGATCGTCGTCGGCGCGCTGGACGACGTCGACGCCGCGCGTCGCGTCGCCGCGGGCGCGATGGTGGTGACATACGAGTGGGAGGGGGTACCCGCCGCTACTGCTCGTGCGCTCGAGGCGACTGCGCCGGTGTTCCCACCGCCGCGCGCGCTCGACGTCTCCCAGGACCGCGTCGTCGAGAAAGAGGCCCTGCGCGCACTCGGCATCGAGACTGCGGCGTTCGCGCCCGTCGATTCGGCGGATGGGCTGCGCGCCGCCGTCGACACGATCGGACTCCCGTCGGTGTTGAAGACGCGGCGGGGCGGATACGACGGGAAGGGCCAGGCGGTGCTGCGAGCCGGCGCCGACATCGACCCCTCCTGGTCGCAGCTCGGCGGGGCCCCATGTGTCCTCGAAGGTTTCGTCGACTTCGATCGCGAGCTGTCGATCCTCGCGGTGCGTGGCCGCGACGGCGAGGTCGCGTGCTGGCCCGCGGTCGAGAACCACCATCGCGACGGCATCCTCCGGCTCACGCGCGCACCCGCACCCGGACTCGACGTCACGTTACAGGCGCGGGCCGAGGATGCGATCCGCCCGCTCCTCGACGAGCTCGACTACGTGGGGGTCTGCTGCGTCGAGCTCTTCGACGTGGGCGGGCACCTCTTGGCGAACGAGATCGCCCCGCGCGTGCACAACTCGGGACACTGGACGATCGAGGGCGCGGACACGAGTCAGTTCGAGAACCACGTGCGCGCGATCCTCGGGCTGCCGCTCGGCTCGACCGCGACCCGCGGCCCCAGCGCGATGGTCAACTGCCTCGGGGTGATGCCCGATCGCGATGCACTGTTGCGGATCCCCGGCGCGCATCTTCACGACTACGGCAAGGAGGCGCGCCCGGGGCGCAAGCTCGGCCACGTCACCGTGACTGCGCCCGACGTGGATGCGTTGGAACCGCGTCTCGCGCGCGTGGGCGAGCTATGCGATGGCGCCGGTCTCCCGTAGCTTCGCAACCTCGTCGCCGTCCACACCCCAATCCGCGAGCGCCTCGTCGGTGTGCTGGCCCGGCCAGGGAGCCGAACGCTGCACTTCGCCTTCGGTGCGGGAGAAGCGCGGCGCCGGGGCCGGCTGCGGCACGCCGTCGCGCTCGATGATCGTGTTCCGGGCCTTGATGTGCGCGTCGTTCGTCGCCTCACTCATCGTCAACACCGGCGCGTAGCAGGCGTCGGTACCGAGCAGCAGCTCGTCCCACTCGGCGCGGGTCTTGGTGAGGAACAGGTCGGTGAAGCGGGTGCGCAGCGTGTCCCAACCCGACGCGTCCATCTGCGCGGGAAGCTCTTCGGCGTCGAGCCCGGTCCGTGCGAGCAGCTCCGCGTAGAACTGCGGTTCCAGCGAACCGAGTGAGACGTACTTACCGTCCTTGGTCTCGTAGGTGTCGTAGAACGGCGCACCGGTGTCGAGCACGTTCGTGCCGTGCTCCTCTTTCCACGCGCCGATCTGCTTCAGACCCCAGATCATCGACATAAGGGTGGCGGTGCCGTCGACCATCGCCACATCGATCACCTGACCCTGGCCCGACGTCTTCGCTTCGAGGATGCCGCACACGAGTCCGAACGCCATGAACATGCCACCGCCACCGAAGTCGCCGACGAGGTTGATGGGCGGGGTGGGCTTGCTCTCGGCCCGGCCGAAGTGGGCGAGCGCACCCGCCAGCGCGATGTAGTTGATGTCGTGGCCGGCGGCCTGCGCCATCGGGCCTTCTTGACCCCAACCCGTCATCCGGGCGTAGACAAGCTTCGGGTTGCGGCCGAGGCAGTCGTCGGGCGCAAGCCCGAGCCGCTCGGTGACGCCGGGGCGGTAGCCCTCGAACAAGGCGTCGGCGTTCTCCACCAGCCGGAGGACGAGCTCGCGGCCTTCGGGGTTCTTCAGGTCGACACCGATCGACCGCCGGCCGCGATACAGCGGCTCGAGGTTCACTTTGTCGAACTGCGCAGGATTGACCTGTGCGGCGCGGTCGATGCGAATGACGTCGGCGCCCATGTCCGACAACAACATGCCGGCGAATGGCCCCGGCCCGATACCGGCCAGTTCGACGATCTTGACTCCTGCAAGCGGTCCCATTCCGTGCAAGCTACGCGCGGCCAACGCGAGGGTCGAACCGGCGTGAGCGCGCCAACATGGTGGTTTGCCACCGCCACGCCGGTTCGAGGGGGCTTGTCAGTAGTTGAGCGCCAACCCCGGACGCGGCCACGGCACCGATACCAGCCGACCGGTCCCCGAGAGCGTGACGTAGGCGGTGCGGAGATCGGGTCCGCCCCAGCACACGTTCGTGATCATGGGGTCGCCGACGAGAACCTGATCGAGCACGTCACCGCCGGGCGAGATGACCGTCAGCGCGCCCGTCACGAGCGTCGCGACGACGACGTTGCCGTCGCTGTCGACGCCCAGCGAGTCGAACAGCTGCATCCCGGCCAGGCCGCAGAGCATCGCGCCCGCGGCGCCCATCGCGTTGCGCTCGACCTCGCCGGGGCCGGTCACATTCCACGCGTACACGCGCCCGGTGTGCGTCTCGGCCGCGTAGAGGCGGGTACCGTCGGGCGAGAGGCCAATACCGTTCGGTGAATCGCTCGGGAACACGACTTCGTGGATCGACGAGCCGTCGGGTTGCGCGTAGTAGATCGCGCCGACGTGCTGCACGCGCCCGTCCCGCCGCCCGTGCTCCGTGAACCACATCCCGCCGTGCGCGTCGAACACGATGTCGTTCGGGCCGATCAGCGGGTTGCCGTCGCACTCGGTGTAGAGGACGTCGACGCGGCCGGTCTCGAGGTCGATGCGCTCGATCCGGCCGCCGCTGTGATCTGCGGGCAGTTCGGTGTCGGGGATCGTCAGGCCGATCACCTCGCTGAACGCCCAGCCGCCGCTGTTACAGATGTACAGCGCGCCGTCGGGTCCGAGGGCTGCACCGTTGGGTGATCCACCCGGCGCCGCGACCTGACTCTTCGATCCGTCGGGCTGCACCCGGGTGACGCACCCGCCCTTCAGCTCGACCACGATCACGCTGCCGTCGGGCATCGCGACGGGACCTTCCGGGAACTCCAGGCCCGACGTGATCTCAGTGATCTCCGGTTGACTCATGTTCGTCGCACCCGCCCTCTCGATGGCCGCGCCGGGAGCTGAGCACCCCGGCGCGTTCCCGGTCAAGATACGCACATGCGCATACGGATGGATCCCCAGGACGAATACATGCACGCGTTGGAGGAGGCGTCGAACTTCAACGAGTCGATGTACTTCAACGTCTACGACCCCGACGCGCACGTCGGCGGGTTCCTGCGCCTCGGCAACCGCGCCAACGAGGGCTACGCCGAGCTCACGACATGCATCTATCTTCCCGACGGCCGAGTCGCGTTCACATACAACCGGCCCGAGATCTCGAACAACGGGGCGTTCGACGCGGGCGGCACGCGCTTCGAAGTCGTGACGCCGTTCGAGGAGTTGCGCACCACGTACGACGGCAAGCTCGCGATGCTGAGCGAACCGTTGCAGATGGCGAATCCCCGCCAGGCGTTCACCGAGAATCCCTGGGTCGAGGCCCACGTGCAGCTGACCCACCGCGGCGTCTCTCCCATGTACGGAGGCGAGCCGGTGAACGACGACGGGTCACCGCTCTCGGAGGATCATTCGGGCGGGTTCGCGCGCGGGCACTACGAACAGCACATGTCGGTGGCCGGAACGATCCGCGTCGGCGACGAGGAGTGGCCGGTGCGCGGCTTCGGCCTGCGCGACCACTCGTGGGGCCCGCGTTTCTGGCAGGCGCCGTGGTGGTACCGATGGCTGACCGCCAACTTCGGTGCCGACTTCGGATTCGTCGTCTCCGTCATCGCGTCGCGCGACGGAGGCCGGCGGTACGGCGGCATCGTGTTGCGCAACGGCGTGTACGAGCACATCCACCACGCCACGGTCGAGACCGTCTGGACCGGCGCCGACGAGTACCACGCCGAGGTCCGAGCGACCGCCACCACCGAGGTCGACACCTACGAGATCACGGGGAAGGTGTTGAACCTCATCCCGTTGCGCAACCGGCGTCAGACCCTCGAAGGCGAGCAACTCGTCACCCGTATCTCCGAGGGCATGACCGAGTGGTCGTGCCGAGGGCTGACGGGTTACGGCCTCTCCGAGTACCTCGACCAGATCATCGACGGCCGACCCGTGGGCGCCGTCGAGGAGAGCGCGCCTCGGGCGTAGCAGGTCTCCCTCCGGATTCACCGTCCCGCTGACGAACCAACGGGCGAGACGGTCGATCGTGGTCGTCGCACCCGATTCCGCCCGCCGCGCTCGAATCCGGCAGGCAACGTGACGACGACTCCGAACGCCCGCCGGGACCGACGTGTCGCGGCGTTCGCGGCGGCGGGACCGCTCCGGAACTGGACGCTGCTCACCGCCGGTTCGGTCATCGCGATCTCGGTCTGCGTCAGCATCGGATACGCCTTCGGCATCGAGATGCTCAAGCGGATCGCACCCGATCTGGCAACGATGAAGATCAACACCGCGGTCTCGATGTGGTTGGCTTCCGGTGCCCTGTTCGCCATTCGGGCGCACCGCCCGCGGCTGGTGGTATCGCTCACCGTGCCCCTCTTCGTCATCGGCTGGCTCGGCTGTCTGGGCTACCTGTTCGGGGTCAAGGCGCTCTACGCGGTCGGCCCGTTCTCGAGCATGGCCGGCCACACCGCGACGGCAATCGTTCTGCTCGCGGTCGGGCTCATGGCCAGCAGCCCGGACGGAACCCTGCGCTGGATCGTGAAGGGTGACGATCCCGGCGCAACCGTTCTCCGCCGCAACATTCCGACCGCCGTGCTCGCGATGCCGCTCCTTGCGTATCTACAGCTCGAGGGCCAGCGCCACGGTCTCTATCCGTTCGCGTTCGGGGTCGGGATCATGGTGGTGGTGTCGTACGACGCGTGGATCGTCGGGAACCATGAACTCCGCGACCTCACTGCGAGCTTGGAGAGCAGGATCTCGGAGCGCACCGCCGCACTGGCGACGAGCGAGGCGTGGGCACGAGCACTTGCCGGCACCGCCCCGATCGGTATCTTCCACTGCGATAACAGCGGCCGACGCACGTACGTGAACGATCAGTTCTGCACGATCTACGGCTGGTCCCGCGACGCACTTCTCGACCGAGCCGCGGCAGCACCATCCACGTCGACGATCGCGCCCGAACTCTGGCCGAGTGGGAACACACCGTGACGACCGGCGTCGACTTCGATATCGAGTTCCGGGTCGTACGGCCGACGGGTGAGATTGCCTGGGTGCACGCCCACGCGTCGAAGGTCCCCGACGGCGGCGACGCCGGTCTGGTCGGAACGTTGGAAGACATCACCTCGCGCCGGGCCGCCGAACATGCGTTGCAGGAGGCGGAAACACTCTTCCGCACGGTCTTCGAATCGTCGCCGGTCGGCATGGCGCTCCTCGACCACGACGGCTGCATCGTTCGGGCAAACCACGCGCTGTCCGAGCTCACAGGGTTCTCGATCGACGACCTGACCACGAAAGTGTTGAACTCGCTGGTGGAGGGCACGACGGCGGCGGCGATAGCCGACGTCGTCAACAAGACATCGGAGGATCGACGCATTCTTCGGGCCGACGGCTCGATCCGATAGGCGACGATCCACTACGCACGGATCGGAGCGCGCGGCTCGGACGGATCGGGTTTCACCGTCGCGCAATTCGTCGACACGACGCAGCGCCGAAAGTTCGAAGAGCAACTGGTCACCCTCGCCAACCACGATCCGTTGAGCGGGCTGCTGAACCGACGCAGTTTCCAATCGGCGCTGACGAACCACGTCGCACGCTGCCGGCGGTACGGTCCGTCAGGATCGGTGCTGATGCTCGATCTCGACAACTTCAAGCAGATCACCGACGGGCACGGTCACCTCGCAGGCGACCAGGTCATCACCGCCACTGCGAATCGGCTGCTCGCCGCCTGCGTGAGCCCGACGTCGTCGCCCGCATCGGCGGGGACGAGTTCGTCGTGCTCCTCACGGACGGAACCGCCGCCGATGCTCGTACCGTGGCGCAGAGCCTCATCGAATGCCTCCGCCAGACGATCCTCACCGACACCGGCGTCGCCATCTTCGCGACCGTCAGCATCGGTGTGGCGAGCTTCGACGAGGCGGGGCGATCCGCGGCCGAGATGCTCAAGGACGCGGATGGCGCGATGTACGAGGCCAAGCAGACGCGCGACAACTGGGTCGAGTTCCGCGCCCGTGATCTCATCGATTCGGCCGAGAGCCCGTCGGCATTGAAGATCGCCGACCGGGCCTCGGGCTAGTCGACCCGCCTCAGAGGAGCAGCGTGCGGGCGCCGGTGGTGGCGCCGGCCTGCTCGCGGTACTCGACGAGTTGCGCAACCGAGACGAGCGCGATGCGGTGCTCCTGCGCGAACAACTCGAGGTACGGGAAGCGAGCGGGCGAGCCGTCGTCGTGTAAGACCTCGCAGATCACCGCGACCGGCGCACAGCCGGCCAGACGGGCCAGGTCGACCGCGGCCTCGGTGTGCCCGCGTCGCTCGAGCACGCCGCCTTCGCGCGCACGGAGCGGGAACACGTGACCGGGGCGTACGAAGTGGTCGGGACGCGACGCAGGGTCGAGGACCTTGCGGACCGTGAGCGCGCGATCGTGCGCGCCGATTCCGCTGCCGGCATCGCGATGATCGATGGTGACGGTGAAAGCGGTGTCGCAACCGGCTTTGTCCGCCGGCACCATCGGCCCCATCTCGAGCTCGTCGAGGCGAGACACGCTGCACGGCATGCAGACGAGCCCACGGGCCCAGCGCATCATGAAGTTGATCGCCTCGGGCGTGACCCACTCGGCCGCGAGCGTCAGGTCGCCCTCGTTCTCGCGATCTTCGTCGTCGACCACGAGCACCATCTCGCCGCGGCGGATGCGCCGGAGCGCGTCGTCGATGGAGGTAAGGGGCACAGCACCGTCCTTCAGTTGATGAGTTCGGGAGTGGGCAGCGCACAGAGCTCTACGCGTCCCGGGATGGTTGCGATCATGCGACATCCGTGCGGCTCGTTGCGAGCCACACTGATGTCGCCACCGTGGAGCTCCACGATCCACCGTGCGATTGCGAGGCCGAGACCGGCACCGCCGTCGCTCGACGAGCGGGCGGAGTCGGCTCGGTAGAAACGTTCGAAGACGCGGCTTGCCTCGCTGTCGGGGATACCGGGGCCGTCGTCTGATACTTCGATGCGGGCGCCACCGTCGGATGCCGCGGTCGCGCGCACCGAGACCGTGCCCTGGGGCGGCGAGTGCCGGACCGCGTTCTCGACGAAGTTCGCCACGACCTGGTGCAGGCGTTCGGCGTCGGCCTCGAGCCGGAAGTCGCGGGGGGTGGTCTCGATCTCGAAGTGCACGTTGGTGGCGTGCAACTGGGACTCACGGATCGCGTGCTCGATCATCGGCCGCACCTCGAACGAGTTGCGATCGAGGGGCAGGGTCCCCGACTCCAGACGGGAGAGGTCGAGGAGCTGCTGCACCAGGCGGCCGAGCCGTTCGACCTGGGCGAGCATCGTGCGCAACGTTTCGGGATCGGCTTTACCAACACCGTCGACGAGATTCTCGAGCACGGCCTGCAGCGCAGTGATCGGCGTGCGGAGCTCGTGACTCACGTTGGCGACCAGGTCGCGGCGGAGCCGGTCCGTCTGCGCGAGCTCGGCGGCCATCTGGTTGAACGCGTGGGCCAGGGTGCCGATCTCGTCGTGGGAAACCGCGGTGACCCGGGCCGAGAAGTCACCTCGCGCCATTGCTTCGGTCGCGGCGACCATCTCGCGCAGCGGCGAGGTGAGCCCGCGCGCGAGGACCCAGACCACGGCGAGGGCCAGCAGGCCCGACAGCACACCGGCGAACGACGGCCACAGCCCGACCTTCAAACTGATGAAGAAGCCGCCGACCGTGACCGCGACCGCAGCCAGGATAATGACGCTGATCTTGAGCTTCAGGGTGGGGAGCGGATCGAGTGGGCGCTCCGGGGTGCGGGGACGTTTCAGGCGCACGCGCGCGCCTCTTCGACGGCGTAGCCCACACCGTGCACGGTGCGCACGATCGAGGAGCCGAGCTTGCGCCGGATCGTGCGGATGTGGGAGTCGACAGTGCGCGCGCCGGAGGGAACGTCGTAGCCCCAGACCTGAGCGAGGAGCTCTTCGCGGGTCGAGACCCGACCCGGGCGCGCGGCGAGGTAGTGGACGAGGTCGAACTCGATCGGGGTGAGATGGACGAGTTGACCGTCGACGCGAACTCGACGCGTCGTTGCGTCGAGTTCGACGTCGCCGATCCGGACGATCGCCGGCAAGGGCGAGTCGCCCGACCGCTCCGCCCGTCGCAGCAGCGCATGAACCCGCGCAATGAGCTCGCGCATACTGAACGGCTTGGTCATGTAGTCGTCGGCCCCGACCGCGAGGCCGACGAGCAAGTCGGTCTCGCTGTCGCGGGCGGTGAGCATGAGCACGGGCAACGGGCGCTCGCGCTGGATGCGTGTGCACACCTCAATGCCGTCGAGGCCGGGGAGCATGAGGTCGAGGACCACGAGGTCGGGCTGGACCCGCTCGCAGAGGGCGACGCCGCTGGGACCGTCGCCCGCGATCTCGACCGCGAAGCCCTCGCTGATCAGGCGCGCAGCAACGGCCTGGGCAATCGGCTGCTCGTCCTCGATCACAACGACCGTCCGGACCAGCCCATCTCGCGCTCTCGGCGCAAGTGAGGTCACACCGCGAGGATACGGATCTGCCGTGGAGGAGTCCTCATGCGCCTGTGGAGAAAATGTGCAGATCGGCTCGGCCTCGGGTCTGGGCGGCCGTTCAGCGGTCATCGACGGGGTCTTCGGTCGGAGGCGGAGCCGCGCGCGCACCCGATGCAGAGGCGGGCCGCGGGTTGGGCATCGAGCCGGGGTCGTCCGATCGGCCGATTGCAGGATTCGCACAGGCCGTAGCACCCGCAGCGCAGCCGTTCCCGGGCCGCGTCGAGCTCGGCGAGCTGATCCCGGCTCCGTTCGAGGAGGGCCGCGATCTGGGCCCGTTCGAAGCCGACGGTGGCGCCTTCGGGGTCGTGCTCGTCGTCGAGGTTGGCCGATTCCGACGAATCGATGATCGCGGCGAGGGCGCCTTCCAGCTGCTCGAATCTTCGGTCGGCGGCGGTGCGCGCCTGGTCCAGCATCGCTTCGATGTCACCGCCATTCGCCCGGGCCACCTCGCCTTCCTACCCGTGTCGGAGATTCGTCGGAAGAATCGTCGACACGGATTCGCGGGTACGGGCGGGGCGGCGGGGCAGGTCGGTAGCGTCGCTGCGTGGCCCGACCTGTTGATCCCGAGGCGCTCGCGAGCGCACTGGCGCCGGCCGTCGGAGCCGGTGCCGTCGACGGATTGCGCCGGCTCTCGGGCGGGGCCTCGCGAGAATCCTGGTCTTTCGATCTTGTCGCCCGGGACGGAACCCGCCAAGGCTTCGTGTTGCGCCGGGACCCGGGCGAACACGGAGGGCAGTCGGACCGGTCGATCGAATACCACCTTCTCGAAGCGGCCGCCGCCGCCGGCGTCGCCGTGCCCCGGGTACGCCTGCTCCTGCAGCCTCAACACGAGCTCGGACGCGGGTTCGTGATGGACCGCGTCGAGGGCGAGACCATTCCCCGGCGCATCCTCCGGGACGACGCGTACGCCGATGCCCGTCCCCTCCTCGCCGCCGAGTCCGGTGCGCTCGCCGCTCGCATTCATTCCGTCGATCGGTCGGCGCTCCCTCGCCTCGCCGTGCAGGGCGCTGCCGCGCAGCTCGACCAGTACCGGACCCTGCTCGACACCTTCGGGGAACCCCACCCCGCCTTCGAGCTCGGGCTCAGGTGGCTCGCGGAGCGCATCCCCGAACCTCCGCCAGAACCCGAGCTCGTACACGGCGACTTCCGCCACGGCAACTTCATTGTCGGCCCCGAGGGCATCCGGGCCGTGCTCGACTGGGAGCTCGCGCACCTCGGCGACCCGATCGAGGATCTCGGCTGGCTGTGCGTGAAGTCGTGGCGTTTCGGCGTGCCGGAACGGCTCGTCGGCGGATTCGGCGACGTTTCCGACCTCCTCGCCGCATACTCGAGTGCGGGGGGCCGTACGGTCGACGAGGACGCGCTCCGGTTCTGGGTCGGGCTCGGAACGCTGAAGTGGGGCGTCATCTGCGTGGGGCAGGCCTTCACTCACTTGAGCGGCCTCGTCCGTTCCGTCGAGCTCGCGACGCTCGGTCGTCGCGTCGCCGAGACCGAATGGGATCTGCTCGACATTCTCGACGGAGGTTGGTGACCGATGGCCCAGGATCGCCCGACCGCAACCGAGCTCATACAAGCCGTACGGGAATTCCTCGAGCGCGACGTCATGGATGCAACCGAGGGTCGGGTGCAGTTCCACACTCGCGTCGCGGCCAACGCCCTCGGCATGATCGAACGCGAGCTGACGAGCGGTGAGGGATTCACCGACGCGGAACGGCTGCGCGCCGCGGCCATCCTCGGGCACGACGACGACACCCGAGCACTCGAGCGCGAGCTGGCAGCCCGGATCCGCGATGGTTCGCTGGACGACGATCTCGACGCGGTGCGCGCGCACGTCCGTGCGACCGTTCGCGAGAAGCTCCTCGTCGCGAATCCCGGCTATCTGCCCACCGACGCGTCCGCCTAGCCTGCAGCGTGATGCGGATCGCGACCTGGAACGTCAACTCGCTCAAAGCCCGGCTCCCGCGGGTCGAGGAGTTCCTCGGGTACGCCGAGGTCGACGTGCTGTGCCTGCAGGAAACCAAGCTGGCCGACAAGGCGTTCCCCGCGCTTACCTTCCAGGCGCTCGGCTACGAATCGGTGCACCACGGTCAGGGTCAATGGAACGGCGTCGCGATCCTGTCCCGGGTCGGGATCTCGGATCCGTTCAACGGGTTCGGCGACGGACACGTCGATCCGTACGACGGCGACGCGCGCGTCCTGTCGGCAATGTGTGGCGGCATACGTGCCGTCAGCGTTTACGTGCCCAACGGGCGTGAGGTCGCGACCGATTTCTACGAACGCAAGCTGCAATGGCTCTCGAGCATGTACGACTGGATCGACGCCGCGTACGCGGCGGCCGACCCGCTCGTCGTCATGGGCGACTTCAACGTCGCGCCCGAAGATCGAGACGTCTGGGACCCGAAGCGGTTCGTTGGTTCCACCCACGTGACCGAACCCGAACGCAAAGCCGTGGCCCGGTTGGAGGAGTGGGGTTTCGAAGACGCGTTCCGGCGCGTGTACCCGGACACCGACAAGCTGTACAGCTACTGGGACTACCGCGCCGGAGACTTCCACCAGCACCGCGGCATGCGCATCGATCTGGTGCTCGCCACGGCGCCGGTCGCGGAACGGGTCACATGGGCGGTCGTCGACCGCAACGCTCGCAAGGGCACCGGGCCGTCGGATCACGCTCCGGTCATCATCGACCTGCGCGATTGAATCTCGGAACTTCGGGCTTGGAATACACGGCTCAGACGCCGCGGGTGGCGAACTCGAGCGCCCGTTGTGCAAGCGCAGGCACACCGGCTTCGAGCGCGGCGAAGTACGCGTCGTCACTGGTCCCCGCCCGGAAGCGGGCGAACGAACCCTCCATCACACACGCCAGCTTGAACAGCCCGAGCACGCAATAGAACGCGAGGTTCGAGACGTCGCGATCGGTTCGCTGCGTGTACCGGTCGACAAGCTCCTGACGAGTCGGGACGTCGGCATCGGGACCGAACGGTGATGCGCCTGCGAGAGACGCCCGTTCGCCGGGCTCGATCCACAGCCCGGTCAGCCAGCCGAGGTCGACGAGCGGGTCGCCGATCGTCGACTGCTCCCAGTCGACCACTGCGATCAACTCGACTGGAAGCCGCGGCGCGAACATCACGTTGTCCAGCTTGTAGTCGCCGTGGATCACGGCCGGCGCCTGCATGACGGGCGTATGGGCCTGCAGCCAACGGCCGGCTTCGTCGACGTCGGGCAACGGCCGGGTCGCGTAGCGCTCGAGTTGGCCGAGCCAGCGCGGCACCTGCCGGTCGAGGTACCCGTCCGGCTTCCCGAAGTCGCCGAGCCCCCCGGTGCGCCAGTCGAAGGCGTGGATCCCGGCCAGCGCGTCGACGAGCGCGAACGAGCACGCGCGCGGCGTTGCGGCGTCGCTCCTGAGCGGCGCCGGAACCCGGTCGCGCACGACCACTCCGTCGACGGGCGCCATGAGATAGAAGGGCACGCCGAGCACATCGAGGTCGACGCAACACGCGATCGGTTCCGGTACGGGAACGGCCGCCCGCCCGAAGAACGCGCGCAGCAAGCGGAACTCGCGGGCCATGTCGTGCGCCGTCGGCGACAGCGGCGTCCTCGGCGGTCGCCGCAACACGAACACTCGCTCACCTCGCGTCACGCGGAACACCTCGTTCGAATGGCCGGTCGTGATGCGCTCGATCGAGAGCGGCGCCCCGACGACGAGACCCTGCGTATCCATCCAGGCGGCCAGGGTTTCGGCATCGACCAACTGCTCCACGATTTCAGTCTTGCACTCATCCGAACTTCGGGCCCGCTCCGAAATGGCAGTGAACCTCGACTCCAACGGCGCTGCGGGACCACTCGGGCCCGCCGCCTGCAGTCGACCAAAGAAGGAGAAAGCTGTGTCGTTGACCCGTCTACTCCCCGCGTGGCTCCACGCCGTTGCCGACTACGCAGTCGGCGCGGGGCTCATTGTGATCGCGCTCGCCGTCGGCGGCAGCGGCAAGGCCGTCGCGGCCGGTGTCGTCGTCGGCGTGACCGTGCTCGCAGTGAGCATGCTCACCCGCTACCCGCTCGGCGTGTTCAAGGTGTTGCCCTTCACCGTGCACTCGGCCGGCGACTACCTCGCAGCGGCGCTCCT
>JBBSFB010000089.1:0-14719 GCA_038239145.1 Acidimicrobiia bacterium | reverse complement strand
CGCCCGGGGGGGCGGACAGGCAGGCGGCCGCCCCCGGGGGGGCCGCCCCCCCCGCCGCCCCCCCCCCCACCGCGAGCAGGCCCGTGGGCGTTGGTGTCTCACCCCATTCATACGGTGTTGAGGTGGATTCAACGCGGAGATGGGTCGGATGGCGAGCGAATGGCGGCTGACTGTCTCGCCGGGCGCGGTCCGTCTGGCCCGAGGGTGGTTGCCTGATCCGGAGCGGCCGGAGTTGCGGCCGTTCGGTTGGCATCGGCGGTGGGCAGCGGGCACGACGACCGCGCTTCGTAGGAGTGGGCAGGGGGATAGCGGTCAGTCTGCGCGCAGTCGGTTGAGGATGCGTTGGTTGTTCGCGTCGTTGCCTTGGGAGCGGTTGGTGATGTTGTCGTTGACGTATCCGGGTGAGTGGCGGGAGTGGGTGCCGGACGGGCGCAAGTTCGACGCGCATCGGCGGGCGTTTTTGGAGCGGTGGCGGCGGCGGTGGGGTGCGCCTGCGGGTGTGTGGGTGAAGGAATTCCAGGAGTCGGGGCGTCCCCACATGCATCTGTTCCTGGCGATCCCTGATGCCGTTCCGGATGAGGAGTTCGAAGGGTTTCGGCAGCGGACGTTGTTGCGGCGGCGACTGGAACGCGAGTTCGGGCGCTATCGGGGTCGGGGGAAGGTTCCGGCGATCGGGCTGAAATACGGCGGTGACTTTGCGATGTGGTTACGGAATTCGTGGTCCGAAGTTGTCGGAACGCAGGGCGTGTCGAAGGCGCATCATGTCCATCAACGCGGCGCCCAGGGTCGCTTGCCTCGCGGCGTGACCTTCCCCGTCCACGTCAGATCGGGGGCGTGGCGGAAATCGTCGAGATGCAGGGGCGATTTCAGTCACCCGCAGGCCGGTGAGCCCGAGTCGGATCACGACCTCGTCGCGCAGACCCAGCTCGGTCGCATCACGACACGCGCCCACGAGCTGGCCGAAGGCTTCCTCATGGGTCAGCCAACGGCCCGGGTTGCGGGCCTGCACCTTGCCGTACGTGCGTCGATACGTGCGCAAAACGGACTGTCGCGGTCACGTAACCGCGCGCCGGGATTGCGTTCCACAAGGCCGGTGGACTCGCACCAGCGCAGGAAGGCCAGCACCTTCGTCGTGCGCTGGTAGACGGTGTTGTTCGCCGGGCTCCCGGCGGTGCAATACCCGAGCAGGTCCGTCTCGGTCAGCTGGGCCGGATGATCGGCTCCCGCGTGGGCGAACAACCGCCGTAGCGACGATCGGTAGTCGTACGCAGTCTTGTCGTTCGGATAGCGCCGACAGAACGCGTCGATGATCTCCGCAAGCCGTAGCGGCCCCGAATCGCCAACGAGCCTAAGTAAACCGCTTTTCCTTGATCTTTGCGGCCTTTCCGATCCGATCGCGGAGGTAGTAGAGCTTCGCCCGGCGGACGTCGCCCCGGGTGAGCACCTCGATGCGGGCGATGATCGGCGAATGCACCGGAAAGGTGCGTTCGACGCCGACCCCGAAGCTCACCTTGCGGACCGAGAAGGTCTCTCGAACCCCGCCGCCCTGGCGCCGGATGACAGCACCCTGGAACACCTGCACCCGCTCGCGGTTGCCTTCGACGACGCGGACGTGCACCTTCAGCGTGTCGCCAGGTCCGAAATCGGGGATGTCGTCGCGCAGACCGGCGCGGTCGACGAGATCAGTGCGGTGCATGAGGGCTCCCGTGAACGCGCGCCCGAGCGAGCGCGACCCGAGATGTTATCGGGAAGGCTCTCCACCGGCGACATCGTTCGGGAACGCCTCAGGAAACTCGGCCACCAACGCGACATCGGCGGCAGCCAGGGGTTCGGCTACGAGATCGGGACGGCGGGCCCGGGTCCGTGCCAGCGCCTGGGCCGCCCGCCAGCGGGCGATGCGGGCGTGGTCACCGGATCGCAACACGTCGGGAACGGCCCAACCGCGAAACTCCGCGGGCCGGGTGTAATGCGGGTATTCGAGCCGCCCGCCGGTGAAGGACTCCTCGGTCGCCGACTCCTCGTTCCCCATGACCCCGGGCAGCAGCCGCGCGACTGCTTCGATCACGACCAACGCCGCCCCTTCTCCCCCGGCGAGCACGAAATCGCCGACGGAGAGCTCGCCGTCGCAGAGATGGTCGGCCACGCGCTGATCCACTCCTTCGTAACGGCCGCAGATCATCGAGAATCCCCCACCGGCCGCGAGCTCTCGGGCGACGCCCTGGTCGAATCGGCGACCGCTCGCCGAGAGCAGGAACAGCGGGCGGGGCGGGCGCTCCGCTTCCACGGCCGCGAAGAGCGGCTCCGGGGTCATCACCATGCCGGCCCCGCCGCCGAAGGGCTGGTCGTCGACACTGTGATGGCGGTCGACGGCGAAGGCACGGGGATCGTGCAGCCGGACGTCGAGGACCCCGGTACCGCGGGCCCGTCCGAGCAGAGACACCTGCAGCGGCGCTTCGAGATACTCGGGGAAGATCGTGAAAACGTCGATGCGCACGGCTGCTTTCCGGCGTCAGAGGTCGAAGAGACCGTCCGGCGGGTCGATGACGACCACTCCGGAATCGGACGACACGACGAACACCATCGGAACGAGCGCGCCACCGTCGAGGACGAGCAGATCATGGGCCGGGTTCGCCTCCACCGAGACGACGCGCCCGAACTCGGTGCCGGCCCGGTCGCGAACCGCGGAACCGATCAGCTCGTGCACCCAGAGCTCACCGTCGGGCGGGTCCGGGAGGGCCTCGGCCTCGACAAGCTTGCCCCGTAGGGAGTCCGCTCCGTCGCGACCGTCGACTCCCTCGAAGCGCACGACGAAGCGATGTTGGTTCGGACGCGACGTCGCGATGAGCAGTGGGACGCCGTCGACCCAGAGCGTTGCGCCCTTGGCGAACCGCGCCGCGATGTTGCTCACGGGGGTGATGACCACGTCGCCCCGCAACCCGTGGGCCTTCCCGATCCGTCCCACCTCGAGCCGGGCGCCGGGGCCCACCGTTCGCTTACTCCGCGACGTCGACGGAGACGCGCACGTTCTCGGTCGCGCCGGCGGCGCGGGCGACCTGGCGTACGGCCTGAATGACGCGACCGCGCTTGCCGATGATGCGGCCGAGATCGCCGGGGCTTGCGTGCACGAGCAACGTGACGTTGTCGCCGCGCTCGTTGGCGTCGACGAAAATGCCGTCGGGATCGTCGACGAGATGGCGAGCGATGTGCTCCACGGACGCGCGGGCGCGTGCCCCGACCACCCGATTACCTTCGGGCGCGACGTCGTCTTCGAAGTCGTCGTCGTCCTCCTCGAAGTCGTCGAAGTCGTCCTCGACCGCGTCTTCGGTGGTGTCGTCGCTCATGCTTCGGCCGTTTCGTCGGCCGCGGTCTCGGCGGGAGTCTCCGCGGCGCCAGCCTCGGTGGGCGCGGCCTCGGCGGCGGGGGCAGGTGCGGGGGCAGCAGCCGCGGCCGGCGCCTCCTTCACGGCCTTGGCCTTGACCTTCACCTTGGGCTTCGACGCCGCGACCTTGCCGTTGGCGTCCTTGTACGCGTCCCAGACGCCGGCGATCTGCAGCAGCTTCGCCGCGCTTTCGGTCGGTTGGGCGCCGGCGTTCAACCAGTGCAGCGCGCGCTCACCGTCGATCGTGACGACCGACGGCTCCTGGCGCGGCGCGTACTGACCGAGGATCTCGAGGAATCGGCCGTCGCGTGGGCTACGCGCATCGGCGACGACGACGCGGTACGTCGGCTGCTTCTTCTTGCCGACTCGCATCAAACGGATCTTGACTGCCAACAGAGACTCCTCTTCGGGGAACAACCGGGGGAGCTTACGTCACCGGGGCGGAAATCCGGGAAGGCCGCCCCCGGCCTCGAGATCAGGGAACCCGGGCGGCAGGGTGCCGGGCCGGCCGCCGCCGGGAAATCCGGGCGGCATCTTCGGACCCTTCTGTTTGCCCTTCTGCTTGCCTTTCTTGCCACCCTTGGCCCGCTTGGTCAGGCCGGGCATGCCCTTCATCATCGTCTGCACCTCTTTGAACTGCTTTAACAGGCTGTTGATCTCGTTCGTGGTGGTGCCGCTCCCCTTCGCGATCCGCATGCGACGTTGACCGTTGATGAGCTCGGGCCGCCGCCGCTCTTCGGGAGTCATCGACCGGATGATCGCCTCGATGCGCCCGAGCGCGTTGTCGTCGATCTCGGCGTTGCGTACTTCCTTGGGCATCCCCGGGAGCATGCCGAGCACATTCTGCAACGGACCCATGCGCTTGATCTGCTGCATCTGCTCGAGGAAATCCTCGAGGGTCAGGCGACCGCTCTGCAGCAGCTCCTCGGCCCGGCGCTTTTCGTCCTCCTCGAAAGTGGCTTCGACCTTCTCGATGAGGGTCAGCACGTCGCCCATGCCGAGGATGCGGCTCGCCATGCGATCGGGATGGAACGCTTCAAACTCGTCCAGCTTCTCGCCGGTACCGGCGAACATGATCGGCTTGCCGACCACTTCCTTCACCGACAGCGCCGCGCCACCGCGAGCGTCACCGTCGATCTTGGTGAGGATGACTCCGTCGAGTCCGACCGCGTCGTTGAACGCCTCCGCGACGTTGACCGCTTCTTGTCCGGTCATCGCGTCGACGACCAGCAGCGTGTTCTGCGGCTGGACCGCGGCCGAGATCGCCTTCAGCTCGTCCATCAGGTCGGTGTCGATCTGCAACCGGCCTGCGGTGTCGACGATGACGAAGTTGCGGCCGAGTCGTTGCGCCTCGGCGATCGCACCGCGAGCGACGCTCACCGGGTCCGTGGCCTCGCTGTAGAACGGAACGTCCACGCGCCCGGCGAGCACGCGGAGTTGTTCGACCGCGGCGGGCCGTTGGAGGTCGGCGCCGACCAGCAACGGTTGCAGTCCCTGCGATTTGAGGAGCCGGGCGAGTTTGGCCGCGGCGGTCGTCTTACCGGAGCCCTGCAGTCCCGCGAGCAACAAGACGGTCGGCGGCTTCGCGCTCATCGTGAGCTTGCCGGTGGTCCCGCCGAGTGTCGCGACGAGCTCTTCGTGCACGATCTTGATGTACTGCTGGCCCGGATCGAGGGCCGACGAGACCTCCACCCCGACGGCCCGTTCCTTGACCCGGGCGATGAACGCCTTCACGACGCGCACGTTGACGTCGGCTTCGAGGAGGGCCAACCGAATCTCGCGCGAGACCTCGTCGACGTCGCGCTCGGTCAGCCGCCCGCGGCTGCGAAGCTTGGAGAAGATTCCATCGAGGCGATCACTCAGGGCGTCGAACACAGGGGTGCAGAATACCGGTCAGTCTTCGCTGAAGAGTGCGGCCGCGAATTCGGCGGGGTCGAACTCGATGAGGTCGCCCACCCCCTCGCCGACTCCGACGATCTTCACGGGGATCCCGAGCTCGGACTGGATCGCGAGCACGATGCCGCCCTTGGCCGTCCCGTCGAGCTTGGTCAGCGCGATGCCGGTGACGTCGACCGCCTCGGCGAACTGCTTCGCCTGGACCAGGCCGTTCTGACCGGTCGACGCGTCGATGACCAACAGCACCTCTTTCAGTGCATCGGGCGTGCGATCGACGATGCGCCGCAGCTTCTTCAGCTCTTCCATGAGGTTGCTCTTCGTGTGCAGCCGGCCCGCGGTGTCGACGAGAACGAGATCGACGCCCCGCCCGGTCGCGGCCGCCATCGCGTCGAACACGACCGAGCCGGGGTCCGCACCCTCTTGGCCCCGAACCAGCTCGCCGCCGGTCCGCTCGGCCCACATTCCGAGCTGGTCGGCGGCGGCGGCGCGGAACGTGTCGGCGGCCGCGAGCACCACCCGGTGGCCTTCGGTGACGCGCTGCGACGCGAGCTTGCCGATGGTCGTCGTCTTCCCGACGCCGTTCACACCGACGAACATCCAGACGTTCGCCTCGCCCGCATCCATGCGTAGCGAACGATCCGCGTCGCCACTCAATAGCGCAACCACCTCGTCGCGCAGTAGCGCGATCAGCTCGTCGGGTTCGGTGGCCGAGGTCTCCTTGGCACTCGTCCGTACCGCGTCGAGCAAACGCGTGGTGGTGAACATGCCGACGTCGGCGAGCAGCAACGACTCTTCGAGCTCGTCCCACGTGTCGTCGTCGATCTTGCGCCCCCGGATGCGACCGAACGCCCCCGAGAACGCGCTGCGGGTCCGGCCGAGCCGGTCGCGCAGACGCGGTCGTTCGAGAACATCGGGCTCCAGAACTTCGGGCTCGGCCGGCGGGGCCGGCGGCTCGGGAGTGACGACGACGTCGGGTGCGGAAGGGGCGCGCAGGAGCGCCTCGAGCTCCTCGACGGTCGGCGCGGGTGCGACCGATTCGACCGCAGGCGCGGGCGCGTGCTTCGAAACCGGGCTCTCTCCCGGGGACGCCGGCGGCTCGCCTGCGACCCGGCCCCGCTCCTTGGATCGCACCGAGCCGCGCATCCCGAAGAACACCCCGGCCGACACCAGCACGAGCGCGACAACAACAACGAGAATTACGACGACCATGCCCGGAGGCTACCCAGGGCTCAGGAAGGCGCTTCGTCGAAGGTCAGGTCACGCATACGTTGTGTCACGACCCGGCTCGAACCGCCCGGCGGCATCGACACGCCGTAGAGGACGTCGGCGGCCTCCATCGTCCGCTTCTGGTGCGACACGACGAGGAGCTGGGCCTCGTTGCGGAACTCGTGCACCAGGTCGAGGAAGCGATGGAGGTTCACGTCGTCGAGCGCGGCCTCCACTTCGTCCATCAGGTAGAACGGCGAAGGCCGGGCCCGGAACACCGAGAACAGATACGCGAGCGCGCAGAGCGAGCGCTCACCCCCGGAGAGGAGCGAGAGGCGGCGCACCATCTTTCCCGACGGCCGCGCCTCCATCTCGATGCCGGTGTTCAGGAGGTCGTCGGGCTGGCTCAGCACGAGCCGGCCCGAACCGCCCGGGAACAACAGCGAGAACAGCTCGGAGAAGTTGCGGGCGACGTCGGCGAACGCCGCGTCGAACACGCGGACGATCTCTTCGTCGACCGACTTGATCACCCGGGCCAACTCGCGACGGGTGTTGCGCACGTCGTCGAGCTGCTTCTGCAAGAACTCGTGCCGCTCGACCAACGCCTCGTACTCGGTCAGCGCGAGCGGGTTGACGGGGCCCATCAGCCGCAATTCGCGTTCGAGCTCACGCGCCCGGCCCGGCAGCGAAGTGCCGTCGGGAACGTCGGGGACCGGCGCCGCGATCGCCGCGTCGGGTTCGCAATCGAAGTCACGCCGGACCTGCTCCACCGCCTGCTCAAGCCGCAGCCGTATCTCGGCATCCTCCACCTCGAGCTTGCTCGCGCGCTCGCGCAGCTCGGTGAGCTGCTTCTCGGCTCCCGAGCGCCGGCCGCGGAGGCCATCAAGACGACGCCCGGCTTCACGAGCCGCCTCGGACTGCGCGCGCCTACGGGTGCGGAGGCGCTCGGCCAGCGTCTCGATCTCACCGGTACGCACCGAGAGCCGGTCGGCGACCTGGGCGATCGCCTCACGGCGTTGCTCCATGGCCGCGCGCCGGGCGCGGGCGCGCGCCTCTTCGGCGGGACGGACGGCAAGGCGAGCCTCGACCTCGGCCAGACGGGCGTTCAGCACGGTCCGGCGTTCGTCGACCGCGGCGCCCCGGAGCTCGAAGTCCCGCCTGAGCGCGACCGCTTGAGACCGGAGCCGTTCCAGCTCGGCTCTCCGGGCCCGGGCGTCGTCGCGCTGCTGTTGCGCCGCGTTCAGTCGCGCCCGCGCATCGGCTTCGGCGTCGGGCCCGACGGACTCGATCAACTGTTCGAGCTCGTCGGCGCGCGCGGTGAGCGTCGCCCGGCGAGAATCGAGGGTGGCGAGCCCGACCTCGACCTCACGCCGGAGCCGGGCCGCGCGCGCGGTCAGCTCTTCGAGCTCGCCGCGCCGCCGGCGTTCCTCCTCGGTCGCGCGCAACTCGGCCCGGCGCGCGGCGGCCAGGCGCTGGCGGGCGATCTCCACTTCGGCCTCGGCGAAGTCGCGGGCGACCTCGGCCGCGTCCGCACTCGCAGTCGCGTCGGCGAGGGCCGCAGGAGTGACGACCGACGAGCCCTGCGGGCCCGCACGCCACGCGGTGGGACCACCGAACCGGTCGCCGTCGCGCGTCACCGCGACCACACCGGGATTCGCGAGCGCGACGTCGAGCGCGTGCTCCCAACCACCGTCGACGAGTACGAACTGAGCGAAGAGACGAGCGAGTACCGAATCGAGGCCCGGGCGCAGACCCCGCACCGACGAGCCGAGCGGGTGCGTGCCTGCGGGCGCGAATGAGATCTGTGCGCCTGACGATCGGCCCGCGGCCACCAGCAGCAGCGCCGGGCGGTCGCCCCGCTTCAAGCGTTCGATCGCGGCGCGCGCGGCGTCGTCGCCTTCGACGACGATCGCTTTCAACGCGTCGCCGAGCGCCGCGGCCACAGCCACCTCGCAGCCGTCGTCGATTTCGAGGAGATCGACCAACGGACCGAGCACGCCCTCGATCGTGGCGATGTCGTCGCCGCCGACGGCCGCATGGGCTTCTTCCAGCGCCAGCGCGAGCATCTCCGCGCGTGCCCGCCAGCGCGACGCTTCGCTCTCGGCGCCACGGCGTGCTGTGTCGGCCTCGCGCAGTGCCTCTTCGGCGACGCGCAACTCGCGCGCCTCTGACGTCAGCTCCGGCGACACTCCGCTCTGGGCGTCCAACGCGACCCGGACGCGGTCGGCGTCGGCCTGGGCGGTCTCGGCTTCGAGGGCGCGGGGCTCGAGTACCGCCCGCTCGGTCGCGACCCGGCCGAGATCGCTGCGCACCCGCGCCAACTCCGCCGCGGTGGTTCCCGCGCGCGACGTCAGCTGCTCCAGATCCTGGGTGGCGCGCTGCAGCTCGGCCTCCGCAACGCTGACCGAGACGACTCCGAGCGCCTCGACCTTCGCTTCCGCTTCATCGACCTCGGCGCGGGTCGGCGCGAGCGAACCGAAATCAGAGTCGACGTCGAGGAGTTGCTCGCGCACGTGGGCGGCTTCGGCGACCAGCGACTCGACGACGCCCTCGTCGGCTACGGAGGCAAGCTCTCGGTCGAGGCTGCGCGCCCGTTCGGTCACCAGGTTGACGAGACCGCGGCTGCGCTCGCGCAGTGCTTCGGCGCGGGCCAGCACGTCGGCGACGTCGTCGTCGCCGGGAACGGCGAGTGCGTGCTCGGCTTCGAGCACTTCCGCGTCGAAGGCACGCAGTTGGACGCGGACGTCTTGTTCCTGCTGCGCAAGATCGCGCCGCGCGCTCACACGCTTTTGCTCGCGCACCCGCAGCTGGTCGATCTCACGTCCGGCTAGGTGGAGCCGGATCGAATGAAGCTCGGAGACGAGGCCGTCATGCCGGCGGGCGGCGTCGGCCTGCCGCTCGAGCGGACGAAGCTGCCGCCGCACCTCGCGCAGCAGGTCGGTCAAGCGCAGGAGGTTGCCCTCGGTCGCCTCGAGCCGGCGCTCGGCCTTCTCCTTGCGCTTTCGGAACTTGAGGATGCCGGCCGCTTCCTCGATGATCGCCCGTCGGTCCTCCGGACGCGCGTTCAACACCGCGTCGAGCTGACCCTGACCGACGATCACGTGCTGTTGACGACCGATGCCGGTGTCGGAGAGGAGATCCTGGATGTCGAGCAGCCGGCACGGAACGCCATTCATCAGGTACTCGGACTCGCCGGTGCGGAACAACATCCGCGTGATCGTGACCTCGGTGAACTCGATGGGAAGCAGGCGCGAGCTGTTGTCGATCGTCAGCGAGACCTCGGCCCGGCCGAGCGAGGGGCGATCGGCGGTGCCCGCGAAGATCACGTCGTCCATCTTGGTACCGCGCAGCGCCCGCGCGCCTTGGGCGCCGAGTACCCACGCGACCGAGTCGACGATGTTCGATTTCCCCGATCCGTTCGGGCCGACTACGACGCACACACCGGGTTCGAACTCGAGTGTGGTCTTGTCTGCGAAGGACTTGAAGCCCTTCAGCGTCAACGCCTTGAGGAACACATCAGCCCCCTCTCCGGTGAGCGATCGTAGGGGGCGCGCGGCGTTCCTACTGGGACTACCAGCTCACAGGATACGAAAGCGCTGGTCACCGAGCGCCGGCACCGACTGCACCGCCACCGCGTCGACCCGGGCGCGCGGCGGGCCGTTGCTGCACCAGGTGACGAGCCGGTCGACAGCATCCGGCGGGCCTTCGAATTCGGCCTCGACGGTACCGTCGCTGCGGTTACGCACCCAACCGCCGACGCCAACGGATCGCGCGTGGTCCCGGCACGAATCCCGGAAGAACACACCTTGCACGCGCCCCGTCACGACGACACGCACCCGGACGCCGGCGTGAGTCGGGGGCACCCCTGCGCCCCTCACTCACGCGGGTTCGATCGTGGATGCGTGGTCACACCTGGCATGCATCGCAGTAGAACGTCGATCGATTCGTGTAGCGCGCCCGTTGCACGACGTGGCGGCAGCGCAGGCAGGCCTGGCCTTCGCGGTCGTACACCTGGTGATGGTGCTGGTATCCGCCCGGGCGGCCGAAGAGGTCGACGTACCCCTCGTCGGCGAGGGACGAGCCCCGATGCTTCACCGCTTCTTGCAAGGTCTCGAAGATCGCACGATACAGGCGACGGATCTCCTGCTCGGAGAGTGAGTCACTCATGTGGTCCCACTTGAGCCCGGCCTGGAACAGGATCTCGTCGCTGTAGACGTTCCCGATGCCGGCGATGAACTTCTGATCCATGAGCAGCGACTTCAATCGCGCGTGCTTGGCTGCGAGCATGCGCCCGAAGAGCTCCCATGAGAGCGCGGTCTCGAGCGGATCGAGCCCCAGGTGCGCGAGCTCCTCGACCTGCTGTTCGAGGTCGTCGTAGGGAGTCATGAACATCTCGCCGAACGTGCGAGGGTCGACGAACCGCAGCAGCCCGCCCTGGGTGAAGTGGATCACCACGTGCGTGTGCTTGGGCGCCTTCTCTCGCGCCGTCTTCGCGCGCAGCAACTGACCCGACATCCCCAGATGCACGATCAACGCGTCCGGTCCGTCGAGGCGGACGACGAGGTACTTCCCCCGTCGCTGCACCGACGCGATCTTGCGGCCCTCGAGGAGGTCGACGAATTCCTTCTTGTTCTTGTGGCGACGGACGGAACGCGTACCTGTCACGTCGACGGACTTGATCTTCTTGCCGACGAACTCCTTCTCGAGATCGCGGCGCAACACCTCGACCTCAGGTAGCTCCGGCACTGTCGCCCCCCTGACCGGCAGCCTCTTCCTGTAGGCGCGTCCATGCGACCCACGCGGCAGACTGCTCGGCTTGCTTCTTCGATCGGCCCTCGCCCTCGCCGTAGCGAGAGTCGTTCACGAAGACCGTCGCGAAGAATCGCTTCGCGTGATCCGGGCCCTCGTCGCGCACGACGTACCGCGGTCGCCCGAGCGATCGGGCCGCGGTCACCTCCTGCAAACGCGTCTTGTAATCGCGGCCGCCGGGTCCGGCGGCGGCGTCGGCAATGCGTTCCGAGAGGCAACGCAACACGAGGTCGCGAGCCACGGCGAAACCCTGATCGAGATACACGGCGGCGATCACCGCCTCGAACGCGTCGGCGAGGATCGACTGCTTGGCCCGTCCGCCCGCCGCGTCCTCGCCTTTGCCGAGCAGGAGATGCGCGCCGAGGTCGAGCTCGTGAGCGAGCTCGGCCAATACGTGGGAATTGACCACGCCCGCCCGCACTTCGGAGAGCTGGCCTTCCGGGAGCGACGGGAAGTGCTCGAACACATAGTGCGTGACCACGAGTCCCAACACGGAGTCACCAAGGAACTCGAGGCGTTCGTTCGACTCGGGCTCGCCGCTCTCGGCACACCACGACCGGTGCGCAAGCGATCGCAACAACACGTTGCGATCGTCGAACTGCACGCCGATGCTCGCCTCGAGCGCGGCAAGGCCGGGACCGTTCGTCAACGTGATTCGATCGGCGATCCGGCTCACGATCGGTGCGCCGATCGCAGGCCGTTCATCGCGCACTCCACCGCGTCACGGACGGTCCGGAGCTCGACGAGGTCCTCGTCGTCGATGGAGAAGCCGACCGTGCGCTCGCCGAGCTCCGCGATCACACCTTCGACCAGATCGATCACCGCGAAATCATCGGCGTCGAGATCTTCGCGCAACCGCGTGTCGAGGGTGACCGTGTCGGGATCGACCCCGAGTATCTCCGCGAGTTGGTCGCGGACCACCCGCTCCACGTCGTCGTCGCCCACGGGCCCGACCTGACTGTGCGTCTCAGCCGGCACGGGTGATCGCTTTCCGCAACGATGCGACGACGCCGCCACTCACACAATCCCGCGCGACGCGCACCGCGTTGACGATCGCCGTTGCCGACGACGATCCGTGCGAGATGATGCACACGCCTTCGACCCCGAGCAGCAACGCGCCGCCGGTGTTGTCGGGCAGCAGCGGGGCGGCCGCTTCGAGGAGCCGGAGCTTCAACGCGTCGGCGGCATCGGCCCAGGGCGCGCCCGGTTCGTCGACGACGCCGAAGACGAGCCCGGCCAGCCCCATGACCGCGCCTTCGAGGGTCTTGAGCGTGACGTTTCCGGTGAAACCGTCGGTGACGATGACGTCGGCGCTGCGCTGCGTCACGTCGCGGCCCTCGACGTTGCCGACGAACCCCTTCACGTCGGCGAAGAGCTCGAAGGCGCGCTTGCGCAACGCATCGCCCTTGCCCGGCTCCTCACCGTTCGACAACAACGCGATCGTCGGCTCGTCGACGTCCAGGCGGACGCGGGCGTACGCCCGGGCCAACTCGGCCCACTCGACGAGCCATTCCGGCTCCGGGTCGACAGTCGCGCCGCCGTCGACGAGCAGTTGGATCCGGTCGCCTCCGAATACGGGTACCGGGAGCGCGATCGCGGGACGGTGCACGCCTTTGATCCGCCCGAACCGCAACAGGGCGGCCGCCATCGTGGCGCCCGTGTTCCCGGCGCCGACCATCGCCTGCGCCCGTCCGTCGCGGACGGCTTCGGCGGCCCGGACGATCGACGAGTCCTTCTTCATGCGCACTGCCGCAACGGGTTCGTCGCCCATCGCGATGATCTCCGAGGCGTCGAGCAGCTCGACCCGAGGCGGCAGTTCTCCACCCGGCAGGTGCGCTCGGACCGCGTCGGCGGGTCCGACCAACAGCACGTCGACGTCGCAGGCCTGCACGGCTTGCAGCGCGCCCGCGCCGATGTCAGCGGGCGCGCGGTCGCCGCCCATCGCGTCGATCGCGATTACGGGCGGCACGAGTCGCCTTCGCTACTCGACGTCGAGGACTTGGCGGCCCCGGTACCAACCACAGTTACCGCAGACCCGGTGGGGCAGCCGCGATGCGCCGCAGTTCGGGCACAGCGAGTGCGCCGGGGGCGCCAGCCGCATGTTCGCCGACTTGCGCGAGCGGGTCGCGGAGCGGCTCATCTTGCGCTTCGGTACGGCCATGGTGTTGCAGCTCCTTGAAACTGATCGGGAAAACAGTCTTCGTGGGGAAGGACGGATTACAGGTCGAGCGAGCGCAGTACATCCCAGCGCGGGTCGGGCGCACTCGTCTCGCACTCGCACGACGTGAGGTTGTGGTCGGCGCCGCAGTTCGCGCACAGGCCCTGGCAGTCGGCCCGGCAGAGCGGCACCGCCGGCAGCTCGAGCAGGAGCGCGTCGCGGATCAGCGGTTCGAGATCGATGACGTCATCCTCGGGCAGGAGATAGGTCTCCCCCTCGAGCGGTTGGCGCTCGAACAGCTCGCCGACCTGTAACGCGAGGTCGCCGCCGACCGAGACGAGGCACCGGCTGCAGGATGCTTCCCACGCCGCGATCACGGTGCCGCGCACGACGATCCCCTCGGAGACACGCTCCAAGGTGACGTCGATCGAGATGGGCGGGGCGGCCGCAACTTCGGAGCCCGGACCACGGACGTCGGCGAGCATGCCCTCCACGTGGACGGATCGCGACGCGCCGGGACGGCGCATGAGGTTGGAGACAGGGACGCGGAACGCGCTGGTGGTCGGCATGGCAATTCGCTTGGGCAATTCGCTTGGGCAATTCGCTCGGGCAATTCGCTCGGGCAGGTCGTTTCGGAAGTACACCGGATAGACCGGTTGATGGAGCCCTACGGGTCACGCGCACCGGTTGGCCGCGGGTGGGCGGCGAATCTACCGCCTGCGCACCGGGGACGCGCCGGATCGTAGCAGGTCAGCCGTCGTTTCCAGTCGGGAGCCTGCCGTCCGGAGCCGCCCGGGGACTAGGTCGCGGGAACGGGCTGGGGTTCAGAGGTCGTCCTGGTCGAAGAAGCCGCTCTCGTCGGCGTCGGCCTCGTTCACCACCGGCGACGGGGCGTGGACCTGGAGCCGTTCCCGGCCCTTTTGCACGGTCTGCATGGTGCGGTCGAGCACGACCTCGAAGGCGGCGAGCTTGCGGTCGACGTAGTCCTCGGCCTCGTGGCGGATCGCCGCGGCCTGGCGCTCGGCGTCCTCTTGGATCTCCTGGCTGGTACGGCGGGCCTCCCGCACCAACTCGTTCTTCTCGACCATGCGTTCGGCCCGGACCCGGGCCGCATCGACGAGGCGTTCGGCTTCGTGCTGCGCCCGCTCGACCACGGCGTCGCGCTCCTTCAGAAGCCACCGGGCCTCGCGGATCTCTTCGGGAAGTCCGTCGATCGCGTCCTGGAGAATGGCGCCGAACTCGTCTCGGTTGATCGACACCGACGCCGACAT
>JBBSFB010000088.1:0-15168 GCA_038239145.1 Acidimicrobiia bacterium | reverse complement strand
TTCACCTGATGCCGAAGGCGGGTTCACCTGATGCCGAAGGCGGGTTCACCTGATGCCGAAGGCGGGTTCACCTGATGCCGAAGGCGGGTTCACCTGATGCCGAAGGCGGGTTCACCTGATGCCGAAGGCGGGTTCACCTGACGCGGTCGGGCCCGAACTGCGTGCTTGGTACAAAGGGGCCGGTCGCGCTACACTTGAGCGGTTGTATTGGGCGCTCCTTACGGGAGTGGTGAACGTGGGCCCGTGGCCCACGTTTTTTCTTGAGGTCACGAGGAAGGCACGGACTGTGGGTTCGATCGACACGCAACTCGAAGCGGTACGTGCCGCGGTCGAGCCTGCCGTCGGCGCGCTCGGATTGGCCGTGTACGATGTCGAGCTCGTGGGCAGCGCGGGTGCGCGCACCCTGCGGCTCACGGTGACGCGCTCGGGCGGGGTCGATCTCGAGACCATCACGTCGGTGACCCGGGCGGTCTCGCCCATCGTCGATCCGATCATCGATGAGTGTTCGACAAACGGGGCGATCAACGGTTCGTATCTTCTCGAAGTCAGCAGCCCGGGCATCGAGCGCGCCCTGCGCCGGCCCGAGCATTTCCGCCAAGCGCTCGGTGAGGAGGTCTCGGTCAAGTTCCACACGAGCGCGGGCCCGAAGCGGGTACGCGGTGTGCTGCGCGGGTTCGACGGCGCACAATGCTTCGTCGAATCCGACGAAGGTGTCGACGAGGAGATCGCGATCTCCGACATCACCCAGGCGCGCACCGTCTTCGAATGGGGCCCGCAGCCGCGTCAAGGGTCGTCCACGAAGAGTTCCGGGACCCCTGCACGCGCGCGGGCGAAAGGGAAGTCATGAAGAACCCGGAGATGCTCGAAGCGCTGTCGGCGCTCGCAATCGAGAAGGGGATTCCCGAAGAGATCATGCTCGAAGCGCTGGCGAACGCGCTGGTGACCGCGTACAAGCGGATGCCGGAGGCGGCCGAGGAAGCGCTCGTCGAGATCGACGTCGAGACCGGCGAGATCCGCGTGATCGCGCAGGAGCTCGACGAGGACGGAAACGTCACGCGCGAGTGGGACGACACTCCCGGGGACTTCGGGCGCATTGCCGCGCAAACCGCCAAGCAGGTGATCCTGCAGCGGATCCGTGAGGCCGAGCGCGAGATGAAGTACGAGGAATACGCCGGACGCGAAGGCGACATCGTCACCGGCATCATCCAACAGACCGATGCCCGCTACACGTTGCTCGACCTCGGTCGGGTCGAGGCCCTGCTCCCGCAGGCCGAGCAGGTTCCCGGCGACCGGTACGACCACGGCTCCCGCATGAAGGCCTACATCGTCGAGGTGCGCAAAACCGCGAAGGGCCCCCAGATCGTCGTTTCCCGTACGCACCCGGGTCTCGTGCGCAGGTTGTTCGAGCTGGAGGTACCCGAGCTGCTCGACGGCGTGGTGGAGATCAAGGCGGTCGCGCGCGAGCCCGGCCATCGCACCAAGCTCGCGGTCGCGTCGAACGACCAGAACGTTGATCCCGTCGGTGCGTGTGTCGGTGCGCGCGGCATGCGCGTCCGCCAGGTCGTGAACGAGCTGCGGGGCGAGAAGGTCGACATCGTTCCCTACAGCCCGGACCCTCCCGAGTTCGTCATGCGCGCGCTGGCCCCGGCCAAGGTGCGCGAGGTCCGGATCCACGAAGACACCGGCATCGCCGAGGTCATCGTCCCCGACTTCCAGCTGTCGCTCGCGATCGGCAAAGAGGGCCAGAACGCCCGGCTCGCGGCGCGGCTCACCGGCTGGCGGGTCGACATCAAGAGCGAGACCCAGTTGGCGGAGGAAGAGGCCGGCGGCGGCTATGCAGAGGGCGAATGGGTCGACGGTCCCGACGGTCAGCTGATGTGGCAGCCGGCCGAAGGCGGCGACGCCATCAGCGCGGCCGAGGCGGGGTACGGCACGATCGCCGGCGGCGAAGTCGTCGCGGGCGACGGTCGGTTGGAAGGTGCGAAGCCCGAACCCGAAGTCGCGCCCGAGACGGGCGATCTGCCCGACGGAACCGGTGACCTCGCCGATGAGGAACCCACCGCACCGGCGGCCGAGGAGGCTGCGATGCACATCGACGCCTCCGACGCGGACGAAGCGGCGGACGAGATCGCCTCGGACTCGGGAGTCGGCGCCTCGGGTGATGGCGACTCCGGTACCGGAGACATCGCGGTCGGAGCCGAAGTGGAAGCGGAGATCGAAGAGACGCCAGGAGACGAGAACTGACCGAGCCGCGACGCACATGCGTCGGCTGTCGTCGGACCGGCCCGCCGTCGGGCTGGGTCCGCATCGCAGCCCCGCGTGAGGGAGCGGTACAGATCGGCCGGGCGGTACCCGGCCGGGGCGCATGGATCTGCTCGAGCGACTGTTTCGCTCGAGCAGCGAAGCGGGGAACTCTCGCCCGGGCGCTGCGGCGGGAGCTGACGAGCACCGAAGTCGAAGAGTTGCGCGCGACACTACTGAGCATCAATTTCTAACGGGAACGGACTGTTTTGGCGACGAAGAAGATTCGGGTCTACGAGCTGGCACGTGAGCTCGGCGTTGACAACGCCGTAGTGGTCGAGCTTTCCAACGAGCTCAAGATCGGGGTGAAGAGCCACTCCTCGAGCATTGACGAGCCGTCGGCCGATCGCGTCCGCCGGCTGGCCGACTCCCGCGGACTGAAGCAGGAGCCGGTCCCCGAACCCGAGCCCACGCCCGCCCCGGCACCGCCGGAGCCGAAGGCGCCCGAAGTCGTCGCCCCCGTCGCCCCCGTTGTTCCCGCCGGCGAGCCCAGCGGGCCGTCGGTGTCCGAGCCGATCGCCGCCGAGGCACCCAAGCCCGCAGTCGTGCGCTCCGCGCACCGGGTCGTCCGGTCCTCGCCGGCGCCGCCGTTGGCACCGGTTCCCACCCCCGTCGATCGCCCGGCCGCCGCGTCGGTTGCGCCGCCGCCCGCGCCCCCCGTCGCCCCGGCCTCGGCTCCTCCCCTCGCACCCGCAGCTGCCGTGCCGAGCGCGCCCGCGGCGCCGGCGGTTGCCTCGCCCGGTACTCGTCCGACACCTGCGATCGACGAGCGGCCGGCCGCTCGCACCGCGACGCCGCCGCCGAACGCACCTTCGCGCCCCACCTCGGGCAGCGGTAAGGCCATCCCGCCGCCTCCCGGTGGCGGCAAGGTTCCGCCGCCCCCGCCCGGCCCGCGCACCAGCTTCGGGAGTCGTCCCGGCGGTCCGCGTCCCGGGCCCGGAGGCGCCGGCGGAGCGCGCAGCGGCCCCGCTGGTGGCGGTGGCGGTTTCGGTGGTCCTCGGGGTGGCGGCGGTGGCGGATTCACGCCCGGCGGCGGACCCGGCGCCGGCGCAGGTGGTCCCGGCGGCGCCCGTACGGGGGCACCTGGTCGCGGTCGGGGCGGTCCCGGAGGCGGCGGACCCGGCGGTGGTCCGGGAGGATTCGCGGGACCCGGTGGTGGAGGTCGCGGCCGGCCCGGAGGGCCCCCGCAGCGCCGGCGCAAGAAGCGTCGTCGCGACCGCGCCGAGCTCGAACCGGCGTCGCAACGGCTCACGCCGGCCGATGCTCCCGTCCCCGAAGGTGAGATCGTCGTCGCGCGCGGCAGCACGATCCAGGAGTACGCGCCCAAGCTGAACCGCACCCCGGCCGACCTCGTCCGGATCCTGTTCGCCGCGGGCGAGATGATGACGGCGACCGCGTCGCTGCCCGACGAGATGATCGAGCTGATCGCCGAGGAGCTCGGCGCCCAAATCCTGATCGTCGAGCCCGGGAGCGAGCAGGAGCTCGAGCTGCAGGCGTTGCTACAGGCCGACGACGAGGACGACGAGGCGCTGCTGGAGCCGCGCCCGCCCGTCATCACCGTCATGGGTCACGTCGACCACGGCAAGACCACGTTGCTCGACCGGATCCGGCACGCCAACGTCGTGGCCGGTGAAGCGGGTGGCATCACCCAGCACATCGGCGCGTATCAAGTCGATCGGGCCGGTCGTCGCATCACCTTCATCGATACACCCGGCCACGAGGCGTTCACCGCCATGCGGTCGCGCGGGGCGCAGATCACCGACATCGCGGTGCTCGTGGTGGCGGCCGACGACGGCGTCATGCCCCAGACCATCGAGGCGATCGCGCACGCACGCGCGGCCGACGTCCCGATCGTCGTCGCGGTCACCAAGACCGATCGGGAAGATGCCGATCCCACGCGTGTCCGCCAGCAGCTCACGGAGAACGAGCTGGTGCCCGAGGAGTGGGGTGGCGACACGATCGTCCTCGACGTCTCCGCGCCCACCGGGCAGGGAGTCGAGGAGCTGCTCGACGCCCTCCTGCTCGTCGCCGACGCCGAGATCGCCGAAGACCTCGTCGCCAACCCGAAGCGACCGGCCAAGGCCTACGTGCTCGAGTCGTACCTCGACCAGGGCCGAGGCCCGGTCGTGACCGCGCTGATCGAAGAAGGCACGCTGCGCATCGGCGACCAGATCGTCGCCGGACCGGCCTGGGGTCGGGTCCGGGCGATGTTCGACGAGACCGGCGCGCACGTGACCGAAGCCGGGCCCTCGGTCCCGGTCGAGGTGCTCGGGCTCGACGACGTCCCGCTTGCGGGCGACGAGCTGCGGGTGGCGCCCTCCGACAAGGTGGCCCGTACGGTCGCCGAGGCACGAACGCATCGGCGCAAGGTCGCCGCCCAACGCAACCCGATGATGCTGGGCGGCGGCGCCCGGCTCGAAGACATCTTCGCGATGGTCCAGCGGGGTGAGGTCGCCACGTTGAACCTGATCGTCAAGGCCGACGTCAACGGCTCCCTCGAGGCGCTCACCGACGCGTTGAAGAAGCTCGACGCCGAGCACGACGAGGTCCGGTTGTCGTTCGTCCACCGCGGTGTCGGGGGGATCACGGCGTCCGACCTCGATCTCGCGGCGGTGTCGAACGCCACGGTGATCGGCTTCAACGTCCGTCCCGACCGCAAGGCTCGCGAAGTCGCCGAGCGCGAAGGCGTGGAGATCCGGACCTACGAGGTCATCTACGGCGTACTCGACGACGTGCGCAACGCACTCGTCGGGATGCTCAAGCCCGAGTACGAGGAAGTCGTCACCGGCGACGCCGAGGTGCGCGAGGTCTTCTCGGTACCGCGCATCGGCAAGGTCGCCGGTTGCTACGTCACCAGCGGCGTGATCACCCGAGGCTCGAAAGTCCGCTTCCTGCGCGAAGGCACGATCATCTGGAAGGGATCGGTCGCCACGTTGCGCCGGTTCAAGGACGACGTGCGCGAGGTCCGCGACGGTTTCGAGTGCGGTATCGGGCTCGAGAACTACCAGGACCTGAAGCCGGGCGACGTGATCGAGACATTCGAGGAGCGCGAGATCTCGCGCGTCTGATTCGCCGAGCTTGACTCGCCGAGCTTGACTCGACGGGCCTGACTCGACGGGCCTGACTCGACGGGCCTGACTGATCGATGCGCGCAGTCGACACGCGGTCGGCGTCCGCTGGATTCTCGCCCTCTTCGTCGTCGCACCTCTCGCTCGACAACCCCGACTTCCTCCGTCATCTGGCGGTGCCCTCGCTCGTCGCGTCCGGGGTGGGCTGGCTCGTGTACCGCCGGGTCTTCCGACAACGTCCTCGGGCGCGCCCGTCCCGCCGCGCCCTCGATCGGCGGTCGCTCGCGGTGGGCTCGGGACGATCGCGCTCTTCCTCGTGCTGTTGCTCGGCGGTGAGCCGTACGGTG
The DNA here is from genome assembly GCA_038239145.1 of Acidimicrobiia bacterium. Classification (GTDB taxonomy): domain Bacteria; phylum Actinomycetota; class Acidimicrobiia; order IMCC26256; family PALSA-610; genus PALSA-610. The sequence continues at coordinate 9,452 of JBBSFB010000088.1, read as the reverse complement.
TACCGGCCTGGGTGGTCGCACTCGCGACCGAGGTCGTGCTCGTCGCCCTGACGAAGCGGGTTCCATTTCGTCACGTCCGGCCGGCACCGTGGTGTTGGCCGCGTCGCTCGCAGTGCTGGCGACCGGGCTGGCCGGAGCGTTCCCGCATGCGTTCACAAGCCTCGGCTCGGGCGGTTTCCGGGGCTTCGGGGCCGGGGTCGTGTCGGCCAACGTGCTCAACAATCTCCCGGCGGTACTCGTGGGGCTCGACCACGTCTCGACGACCGCCCGCGTGTGGCCGCTGCTGCTCGGGGTGAACCTGGGACCCCACCTGCTGTTGACGGGTTCGCTGGCGGGGTTGCTCTGGCCGGCAGGGCCTCGTCGAGCGGGGGTGGAGATCGACGCGGTCCGGTACTCGCGCGTGGGTGTCGTCGTCGGTGTTCCCGCCCTGGCGGCGGGCGTGATGGGGCTCAGGATCCTGGGCTGAGACCACCGGATCGGACGCCCACGCCGAGTGGTGCGAGAATGGCGGAGTGCACGCGGCCGCCATCTGTTTCGATCTGCACATCCCGCAGAGCCGATCGCTCAAGGCGAAGCGCGCCGCGATACGACCGATCGTCGACGGGTTGCGCCAACGCTTCCGGATGTCGGTGGCGGAGGTCGACCATCACGACCAGTGGCAGCGGAGCGCGATCGCCGTGGCGGTGGTGGCCGGGAGCGAGTCGCAGCTCCGCGACGTGATCGACTCGATCGAGCGTTTCGTCGCCGCCGCGGCCGACGTCGAGCTCCTCGACGTCGAGATGGCGTGGCTCGAGAGCGAGCGGGCGTGAGCGCATGACCTCGGCCCGCAAGTACCCGCGCACGGCGCGGGTCAACGAAGTGATGCTCGAAGTGCTCGCCGACGAGCTCGAGCGCATGAGCGACCCGCGTCTCGAGCTGGTCACGTTCACCGGCGTCGACGTCAGCCGCGACCTCGCCCACGCCAAGGTCTATTACTCCACCCTCACGGCCACGGCGGTCGACAAGAGCGAGACCGTGCCCGAACAGGTCGCGAGCGCGCTGCACTCGGCCGGATCTCATCTCCGGGGCGTCGTCGGTCGCCAGATGCGGATCCGCCAGGTTCCCAAGCTCGACTTCGTCGTCGACCCGGGGATCGTCGCCGGACAGCGCATCGAAGACCTCCTGCGCGAGATCCACCACCACGAGGCGGCAACCGGCGACGATGGTCGCAGCGGTGCGCGGGGTGCCGGCGAGGCGGAGGAGGGTTCGTGAACGACGATCTTCCGATCGACGCCGACGCGGCCGGGACCGAGGCGGCGGTCGACCGGGCGTTAACCGTGGCGGCCGACGCGATCGCCGGCGTCGCCGAAGTGAGTCTCGCCTGCCACGTGAGCCCCGACGGCGACGCGCTCGGCTCGATGCTGGCGCTCCACCACGTGTTGCGCATGGCGGGGATCAGGAGTGTGGCTTCGTTCTCGGAGCCGTTCGTCGTGGCGCCGCACTACCGGGAGTTGCCCGGGCTCGAGTTGCTGACCTCGCCCGAGCTCTTCCCGCGTGAACCGGCCGTGATGGCCACCTTCGACTGCGGGTCTCTCGCCCGCCTCGGCGACCTGGAACCGTCGGCCAAGGCCGCCGACGAGTTGATCGTCATCGACCACCACGTCTCGAACCACCGCTACGGCACGATCAACGTCATCGATCCGCATGCGGCCGCGAGCGGCGTGCTCGTGCGCAGGCTCATCGACCGTCTCGGTCTCCCGATGAATCGTGACGCGGCCGTCTGTCTGTACGCGGCGCTCGTGTGCGACACGGGCCGCTTCCAGTACGAGTCGACGACGCCGGCGGTGTTCGAGCTCGCCCGGGAGCTCTCGTGCTTCGACCTCCCGATCCCGGAGCTCTCCCGCACCCTGTTCGAGGAACACCGGTTCGCGTACCTCCAGCTCCTTGCCGGGGCGTTGCAGAACGCGGTGCTCGTACCCGACAAGGAATTCGTCTGGACGAAGGTGACCCAGGACGATCTGGGGACCCACGACGTGACGTTCGACGAGGTCGAGGGACTCATCGACGTGCTCCGCCGGACCCGCGAGGCGCAGGTCGCGTGCGTGTTGAAGCAGGGGCCCGACCTCACCTGGCGGGTCAGTCTCCGATCGCTCGGAGCGGTCGACGTCCGTCACATCGCCGAGCGTCAGGGCGGTGGCGGTCACCGGTTCGCAGCCGGGTTCACGAGCGACGAGTCGGCCGAAGCCGTCGTCGCGCAGATCCTCAGCTCTCTGTGACCCGACGTTCCGTGACGGGTCGGCGTCGATGAAGGATCCGGCGCACATGCGCGACGGACTGGTCGTGGTCGACAAGGCCCCGGGGTGGACGAGTCACGACGTCGTCGCCAAGTTGCGGGGCGTGTATGGCCAGCGGCGGATCGGCCACGCAGGGACGCTCGATCCCGACGCCACCGGGGTGTTGCTCGTCGGGCTCGGTCGGGTCACCCGCTTGCTCCGCTACCTGCAGGAGGCGGGCAAGGAATACCGGGGTCGGGTCGTGTTCGGCGTCGCGACCGACACGCTCGACGGCGCGGGTGCGGTGCTGGAACGCCAGGAGATGCAAGTGAGCCGGGCCGATGTCGATCGTGCCGCGCTCGCGTTCGTCGGCGACATCGAGCAGGTCCCGCCGATGGTCTCTGCGCTCAAGGTCGGCGGCCGGCGGCTCTACGAGATGGCGAGAGCGGGCGAAGAGATCGAGCGCGCGGCTCGGCCCGTGCACATCGGTGAGCTCGTCGTCGAGGACTTGGATCCAGGCGTCTACCCGGAGGCGACGATCCGGGTGGCGTGCTCCACCGGTACGTACATCCGGACGCTCGCGGCCGATCTCGGCGTCGCGCTCGGCGGCTGCGCGCACCTCGGGTCGTTGCGCCGACTACGGGTGGGCGGGTTTACGCTCGACGACGCCCGACCGATCGAGGCGATCGAAGCCGATCCCGACGCCGCGGTCTTGGCGCCGGCGGAGGCGATGCGCGACCTCGAGCGGGTGCGCGTCGACGCCGAACGGGCGCGTGCGATCATGCACGGTGCGACGTTCGCGGCCCCCGCGTTGATCGGGGCGATCGAGACTGACGGCCCGTTCGCGATCGTCGACGAGAACGGCGCCTTGCTCGCGGTGTACGAGCGCCGGGGCGGGGGAGTCAAACCGTCGGTGGTCGTCGCCACGGAGGCGACGATCCCGTGAGGACCTATCGCGATCCGGCCGAGATCGACCCCACCCACCTCGACCCGGCCAACCTCGACCGAATTGCCGGCCGGGCGGTGACGATCGGGGCGTTCGACGGGGTGCACCTGGGTCATCAAGCCGTGTTGCGGCTGGTGCACGACCTCGCCCGGGCGCGCGGTCTGTCGGCGACGGTGTTGACCTTCGATCGCCACCCGGCCGAAGTCGTGCGCCCGGACTCCGCCCCCAAGCTGCTCACCACGCTCGAGCAGAAGCTCGAGCTCCTCGACTCGACCGGCGCGGTCGACGAATGCGTCGTGCTGCCGTTCGACGCGTCCCGGAGCAAAGAGCCCGCCGAGCAATTCGTAGAGGAGCTCCTCGCGAGCGCGCTGCAGGCACGGCTCGTGGTCGTCGGCGCCGACTTCCACTTCGGCTATCGGCGTCACGGCGACGTTCCGTTGCTGCAGCTCATGGGCGCCGAGCTCGGGTTCGAGACGATCGGGCTCGGCCTCATCGCCGCGCCCGATCGCGACACCGGTATCCCTTACTCCTCGACCCGCATCCGCCAACTGATCGCCGCCGGCGACGTCGAAGGCGCCGCGGTCATGCTGGGCCGGCCGCACGAGGTGCGGGGACCGGTGGAACGGGGCGACGCCCGCGGTCGTGAGCTCGGTTTCCCCACCGCGAACGTGAGCGTGCCGGCCAACATCTGCTTACCCCTCGACGGTGTGTACGCGGGCACGTTCACCGGCGTCGACGGCGTCGCCCGACCCGCGGCGATCTCGGCCGGCCGCCGACCGACCTTTTACGCCGATGCCGGGATGTTCCTGGTCGAGGCGTACGTCCTCGACTTCGCCGGCGACCTCTACGACCAGCCTGCCCGGGTCGGTTTCACCCACCGGCTGCGCGGCCAGGAGCGGTTCGCGAACGTCGACGCGCTGATCGCCCAGATGCAGGCCGACGTGGACCGCGTCCGGGCCCTCACGGACCCCGGTCGGACGGTCTGGTAGCGTCGTCAGCTGAATCCGTATCGACCGAATCCGTGTCGAAGTCTGACGAAACGAAGAAGGTTCAAGCGCACGTATGCCCGACAAGGCCGCAACGATCAGCGACAACAGGCTCCACGAGACCGACACCGGTTCCGCCGAGGTGCAGATCGCACTCCTGACCGAGCGCATCAAGCACCTGACGGAGCACATGAAAATCCACAAGAAGGACTTTCATACGCAACGTGGCCTGCTGATGCTCGTCGGCCGCCGTCGGCGGATGCTCGATTACCTCCGGCGCAACAACGTCGAGCGGTACCGAGTGCTCATCGCCAAGCTCGGCATCCGTCGATAGGGATTCGCACGGGGAGCGGTCAACCGCGCCTCGCCGCGATGAGAGACAATTGACATTCGAGACAACGCGAGAGCAGATGTCGGTTGTCAGTCGCCAGCGCCCGGGACCCTGCGTAGGAGTCCCCGGACGTTGACAACTGGGAACCGGTGCCTCTCGCTCAAACAGAGAGGAACCGTCGCGTGAGTGACGCAATTTCGGTTTCCGGTCCTATCAACGCTGCAGGCCTCGAGATGACTCTCGAGACCGGCAAGCTCGCTTCACTGGCCGCGGGTGCGGTCGTCGTCAAGGTCGGCGGCACCACACTGCTGTCGACCGTTGCCACGTCGAAGCCCCGAGAGGGGATCGACTTCTTCCCGCTGACGGTCGACGTCGAGGAGCGGGCATACGCCGCGGGCAAGATCCCGGGTTCGTTCTTCCGTCGTGAAGGTCGCCCCGGCGAGCTCGCGATCCTCACGTGTCGTCTGACCGACCGGCCGCTGCGCCCGTCGTTCCCGGCCGACTTCCGCAACGAGGTCCAGGTCATCGCCACCATCCTTGGTGTCGACCTCGAGAACCCGCACGACATCGCTTCGATCAACGGCGCCTCCGCGGCGCTCACCGTCTCGGGCATCCCGTTCGACGGCCCGATCGGCGCCGTGCGCCTCGCCCACCACAACGGCGAGTGGATCGCTCACCCCACGTTCCAAGAGGGCGACGACTCCACGTTCGAGATCGTCGTGGCCGGCCGTCAGCTCGACGACGGCGACGTCGCGATCATGATGGTCGAGGCCGGTGGCACCGAGCGCACCTGGGAGCTCTACGAAGAGGGCGCCCCGAAGATGACCGAGGAGCTCATCGCGGGCGGCCTCGAGGAGTCGAAGAAGTGGATCTCCGCGTCGATCGAGCTGCAGAAGAAGCTGCTCGACGAGTTCATCAAGGCCCGCGGCCCGATCACGCCGATCGAGTACATGCCGAACGTCGACTACACGCCCGCCGTGTACGCAGCTGTGAAGGCGCACGCCGAGTCGGACACGGATGCGGCGATGAAGGTCGCCGACAAGACCGACCGCAACCACAAGCTCGACGAGATCCTCGTCGGTGTTCAAGCGGCCCTGATCGGTACCCCCGATAAGCCCGGCGCGCACGCGGAGCAAGCCGGTGAGGTCAAAAAGGCCTTCCGGTCGCTGCAGAAGGAAGTCGTACGCCGGCGCATCGTGAACGAGGGCGTTCGCATCGACGGTCGTGGACCGACCGACATCCGGGCGCTGTCGGCTGAGGTCGGCGTGCTCGACACCGCGCACGGCTCGTCGCTGTTCCAGCGGGGCGAGACGCAGGTGCTCGACGTCGCAACGCTTGCGATGCCGCGCATGGAACAGATGCTCGACACGATCACGCTCGAGACCCGCAAGAAGTACATGCACCACTACAACTTCCCGCCGTTCTCCACCGGTGAGACGGGTCGGGTCGGTTCGCCGAAGCGGCGCGAGATCGGCCACGGCGCGTTGGCCGAGCGGGCCTTGATTCCGGTGCTGCCGAGCAGTCTTGAGTGGCCGTACACGATGCGTGTCGTCTCCGACGTGCTCGCATCGAACGGTTCCACGTCGATGGCGTCGGTGTGCGGCTCGAGCCTCTCGTTGATGGACGCCGGGGTGCCGATCAAGGCGCCGGTGGCCGGCATCGCGATGGGCCTCGTGTTCGCGGAGGGCAAGTACACGACCCTCACCGACATCCTCGGCCAGGAAGACGCCTTCGGCGACATGGACTTCAAGGTCGCAGGTACGTCGGAGTTCGTCACCGCGCTGCAGCTCGACACGAAGATCGCCGGCATTCCCGCCGACGTCCTCGCCGCCGCGCTGCTGCAGGCCAAGGACGCCCGGCTCAAGATCCTCGAGGTCATGGCCGGCGCGATCGCGAAGCCGCGTGAAGAGGTGCGCAACACCGCCCCGAAGATCGTCAGCTTCGAGATCCCGGTCGACAAGATCGGCGAGGTGATCGGGCCCAAGGGCAAGGTCATCAACACGATCCAGCAGGAGACCGGCGCCGACATCTCGGTGCAGGACGCCGACGGCGTCGGGATCGTCTCGATCGGTTCCAAGGACGGCGCCGCCGTGTCCGAAGCGCAGCGCCGGATCGAGCTCATCCTCGACCCGCCGACCGCCGAGGTCGGTGCGGTCTACGAGGGCCGGGTCGTCAACATCACCAAGTTCGGTGCGTTCGTGAACATCCTCCCGGGTCGTGACGGCCTGATCCACATCTCCAAGCTCGGGCGCGGCAAGCGCGTCGAGCGGGTCGAAGATGTGCTGGCGCTCGGAGACGAGCTGTCGGTGCGGGTCGACGACATCGACCAGAACGGGAAGCTCTCGCTCTCGTTGCTCGGTGACGACGGCGACGACTCCGGTGGCGGTGGCGGCGAGAACGCCAGCGGCCCGCGCGATCGCGATCGGGAGTCGCGTGCACCGCGCGGCGATCGTCCCCCGCGCGAGGCGCGCGAGCCGCGGGAGTCACGAGACTCCGGCAGCTCGCGCGAGTCGTCCGGCACGGACACGCGGGTGACCGCGTCGTTCGAGTCGGCGTGGGAAGAGCAGGCGCGCGAAGAGTTCGGCGACCTGGGTCCCGCCGAGGAGCCCTCCAAGTCGGGCTCCGGCGGAGACCGGAGCCGAGGCGGTCGTGGTGGTCGTGGTGGCGGCGGCGGCGGCGGCCGCGGTGGTCCCCGGCGCTAGTCACACAGTCACCCGGATGAGCGCACTGTGAGCGCAGTCGGTCGGACGCGTCTGCCCTCGGGCCTACGCGTCGTGACCGAGGCGCTCCCGGGCCTGCACTCGGTGACGCTCGGCGCGTGGGTGGGGAGCGGGTCCCGCGACGAGCAGGGCGCAGAGTGGGGCGCCAGCCACTTTCTCGAGCACCTGCTGTTCAAAGGCACGGAACGCCTGAGCGCCCGCGACATCGCGGAGTCGATCGAATCGGTCGGCGGCGAGATGAACGCGTTCACGACGCACGAGCAGACGGTGTTCTACGTGCGGGTGCCCGACACCCAGCTCGAGCCCGCGTTCAACGTGCTCGCCGACGTTTTGTGGAACCCGGCGTTCCGCGTCGACGACGTCGAGGCCGAGCGCCGAGTCATCTTGGAAGAGATCGGGATGCGCGACGACACTCCCGACGACCTCGTGCACGATCTCTTCGCGAGCGCGCTCTTCCCCGAGCACCCACTCGGTCGGGAGGTGCTCGGCAGCGAGGAATCGATCACCGCCATGGCGCGGCCCGACATCGCTGCGTATCACGCCTCGCACTACCGGCCCTCGAACGTGGTGTTTGCCGCGGCCGGCAACCTCACCCACGAGAAGGTGCTCGAGCTCGTCGACGCCCGCTTCCCGACGACCGAGGGCGCCCGCCCGGACCGGCCCCGAATCGAAGCGATCGCAGCCGAACCGACGGTCGTGTTCAACCGCGACACCGAGCAGACCCACGTCGTGATGGGGGTGCGCTCGTTCCCGGGCCTCGACCCCGACCGGTACGCGCTGACCGTAGCCAATCAGGCGCTCGGCGGCGGGATGTCGTCGCGTCTGTTCCAAGAGATCCGCGAGACGCGTGGGCTTGCGTACTCGGTCTTTTCTTACCAGGCGAGCTTCGACGACGCCGGGTTCGTCGCCGTGTACGCGGGGACCGCGCCCGAGCACGTGCCCGAGACGCTCGAGGTCATCGGCGCCGAGCTCGACCGGTTGGTCGACAAGGGCCTCGAAGACGCCGAGATCGCCGCGGCCAAGGGTCATCTGGTCGGATCGCTCGCGATGTCGCTCGAGACCTCGGCGAGCCGCATGCGCCGCCTCGGTCGTTCCGAGCTCGTCGAAGGCGAGATCCCGAGCCTGGAAGATCTGATCGCTCGCGTCGAAGCGGTGACCGCCGACGACATCGCGCGGGTCATCGACCGCGTGTTCGCGGACGCACCCCGCACGCTCGCGGTGGTCGGCCCTCATAGCGCGGCGGAGTTCTGAGCTTCGGAGCCCGTTGTTTCGGGCTCCGAATCGAGACGATCGCGTCGTAGTGTGGGCCCCCATGATCCGGGTCGGCGTGTTCGGTGCAGGCGGGCGCATGGGATCGACGGTGTGCCGGGCTGTCGCCGAAGCCCCCGATCTCGAGCTGGTGGCGGCGGTCGATCCCGTGCACGCGGGCGCGGCGACGGGGGAGGTGCGGCTCGCGGCCGCGGCCCATCAATTGGCGGTCGCCGGCGCGCAGGTGGCGATCGACTTCACCGTGCTCGATGCGGCCCGCGAGAACATCCGTTGGTGCGCGGAACACAACGTGCACGCGGTGGTCGGCACCACGGGCTTCACTGACGCGGAGCTGACGGAATTCGCCGTGTTGTTCGATCGTTCGGAAGCGAATGCGGCGATCATCCCTAACTTCGCGATCGGCGCCGTCTTGATGATGCGCTTCGCGGAGATCGCGGCGCCGTTCTTCGAGACCGCCGAGATCATCGAATTACATCACGACCAGAAGGCCGACGCCCCCTCCGGAACGGCGTCGCTGACCGCGCAGCGCATGGCCGCGGCCTCGAAGGAGTGGGCCGACGACCCCACGACCACCGTCGTGGCCGAGGGCGCGCGCGGCGGTCGGGTCGACGGCATCCCCGTGCACTCCATCCGCATGCGCGGCATGGTGGCGCATCAAGAGGTGCTGTTGGGCACGACCGGCCAGACGTTGTCGGTGCGTCACGATTCCTACGATCGGGCCTCGTTCATGCCCGGTGTGTTGCTCGCCGTCCGCAAGATCGCGCAGACGCCCGGGCTCACGATCGGTCTCGACGCGCTGCTCGGCCTCTAGGTGGCTGGTGTGAAACGGCGGGACGTGGGCGTGGTTCGCGGTTCGGTGACGGTGTGTGTCATCGACGCGAGTTCTGTTGGTGTCGGCGATCGCGTGGGGTCCGCGGGCGGCGGTCGTTGGCGCCGGTCAGGGCGTAG
>JBBSFB010000087.1:0-15746 GCA_038239145.1 Acidimicrobiia bacterium | reverse complement strand
TCGCCGCAGTGCCACCAAACTTCACACCGGTCGCACCAGCGAACCCGGTACCAGTCACCGTCACCGACGTCCCACCAGCTACATCACCAGTCGCCGGCGCCAACCCAGTCACCACCGGACCAGCCGGCACACCCGTCGTGACCTGCTGGACCAACGCGGTCGAGGCCGAGCCGGCGAAGGCGGCGTCACCGGAGTAACTGCCCACGATGTTGTGGGTTCCGGCGCTCGTGTAGGTCTGGGCGCACGTTGCCTGCCCATTGGCATCAAGCGGCGCCGACTCGCACGAGGCGAGCACCGCGCCGTTGTCGGCGAAGGAGACCGTGCCGCTGTTGTCGGTCGGACTGACCGTTGCGGTGTAAGTGACCTGTTGGCCGACCGAGGACGGGTTGGTCGACGAGGCCAGCGATACCGACGTTGCCGGCAAACCGGTGCCTATTGCGCCGAGCGGACAGACAGAGCCGTCCCCGAAGATGTTGAACGGGCCGAAGAACGTTCCTTGAACCGAAAACGCCACAGGTCCCGCGCTGACCGCTGCCGCGTACGTTCCACCGAAACAGACGTCGAAGTTGAACCCAGTGTCAGTGGCAGCAGTGAGAAAGGCGGCGACCGTGAGTCCCGCACCTGCTGACACCGTGACGGGGCCGGCGGTGATGTCGATGCCGAACCAGAGAGGCGAGAACACCAGCGTGCCCGAGATGCTGGCCGCCGACGAACTCACAATGCACTCCGCTGCGGCGCCGTTGGCATCCACGCAGTTCTGAGAGCCGGCAGGGATCATCGCGCCCTTCAACTGATTAGCGACGTATCCCGCGTTGACGACCCACGATCCCTGATTGAGAGTCACGGTCAACGTGTAATTGGCAGAGAGATTGCCGCCGATGACGACAAAGAGACCGCCGAGGCCGGCTACGTTCAGGCCGGGTATCGGTACCTTGTAGCAACCCGATACCGAACCGGACAACGTCAAGACAATCGTGACCGGCGACTGCACGTTGACCGTGATCGGCGCCTGAACAGACGACAAGACTCCAAGGTTCGTCGACGTCTGCGGGGTTCCCGAGAAACTAATGGGTCCGCCCGTTATCGCGGCGTTCGCCGAGAAGCTGATACCGGTTCCGCCGGCAGGGGACGACCCGGGACAGGTTCCGGTTGTCTGGGCGATCGCCGCGTTCAGACTCAGCGTGCCATTAAATGAGGGGTCTATGGGGCCGGAGTTGATCGTCGGCACGATGTCGGACGGGCTCTGGTAGAAGTAGGTCCCCAGACACCCCGAATCGATCGCTAGACATTGCACGTCCGAAGTACCAGCCGGTGTGGTGACGACGACGAACAAGCCCTGTGCAAAATTGCCGGGCGCCGGCGGCGGCTTGACCGTGAGCGATGAACCATCCGGGCTGAGGGTGAAGTCGGTGGTGGCAATACCTCCGAGACTTCCGCCGTTGCCGAACCACACGATGCTCGCGCCCGACAAGCCCGAACCGGTGACGGTGATCGTGCCGTTGGGATCTGTCGCCCCGCTGGTCGTGAAAGTTCCGCCGGCGACCGGCCCGCTCGCCGGGCTCAGCTGAGTGATCGCCGCAGTCGTTCCTGGAGCCTGCGCGGGTCCCGTCGCGAACTTGTTGGACTGGGTTGCGCCGTCCGTGCTCCAGACCGACACGTTGAAGTTGTCGCCGGATTTGATGTTGCTACAAGAAACAAGTCCGGTGTCGTCGAGTAGGACGATGATCTGTGTGTCCGACCACGAGCCAATCGTCACGAAACAGTCGCCAAAACTTTGGCTGTTCGGAAAGAGGCCCATGAAGGAGCCAAAGAAGCCCGTCGTATCGTTCAACTGAAGGTTGGAAGTGTTCGCCTCCACTCCCAAGGCCGAAGATCCAATCGCAGCGCCCCCAATGGTCGGGGACTGCGTGACCAACGGTGGCGTCGCGCCGAAGCCGCTGCCGGTGATGACGACAGCCGACCCCGACGTCTCGCCGAGCGTCGAGTTGTTCTGGGCGATGATCGGCGAAACACCCGTGATCACCGGCGTGGAGCCCGCGGCAGCTGCGGGCGCGATCGCTCCCGGTACGACCAACGTCGCCAACGTGAGCGCGACGACAAGGGCCGAGAAAGCGACGGTACGGAGCGGGCCGCGACGCGATCCTGACCGCACGTTCACCATGCGCCTGCGGGTGGCCGTGGCTGTGCGCCACATCCGGCTGTGGGCGCCGGGCCGGCACAGGCTCACGACATTTCGGACTACCTGCACGCTGGCTCCCCCTCGGCGCCCGCCGCCCGAAATGCGGCAAGAACGTGGGTTGTTCCTAGCACAGCGCGGTGACAGCGGCGAGGGGCGACGCGACTTCCGGCCGAGATTGTGAACGCTCTTCCAACCCCACAGCGCGCGTTCGTCGAAAACGACAGTGCGTTGGTTGGTTGTCAGTCTGTCGGAGTGGTGTCGGTCTTGGCCGGCGTGTCGGGGATCGGGTTCGGCTGGTTCGGCGGGCTCGAGTCTTGGCGTCCCGGGGCCGGTAGCTCTCGGACCGGAGCCGCCTTCCGGGTTCGCTTCAAGAGGTACGCCACGACGAGGTGAACCTGAAGCGGCACCGGGCGCAGGATCGTTTGAAGCGAACGCGAAGTCTCAACAAACCGAGTCCCTTCTGCCACCGATCGCCGGTACGAGCCCGCGATCCCCGGCGACACGGGCCCGCTTGTTCCGGCGACCGCACCGCTATTGCCTTAGCTGGCTACAGCGCTGCTACTGCAACAGGCTGGCCGCACAGATACGCCCACCCGTAGGTGCCCAATAACGCTCCAGCCAGAAGACGCCGCGTGCCCCACACAACGCCGGGTAGGTGGTGCGTTATCGCGTCTCAGCAACGCAACACACCACGCCGCTCCATATATATGTGCGGACCGACCGCGAACGGGCCGCCGGGCAGGGGTCGCCCCACCCTGGGGGTGCTCAACAAGTGGGCCGCCCGGGACTCGAACCCGGAACCTGCGGATTAAAAGTCCAGGCAAGGGCGTCCAGAGGGTTCGCCAAGTCCCGCAGACTCCTTGTGCAACGAGTGTTCGTCCGATCAGTAACGGTCCGTACCGTCGGGCGACGCTCAATTTCAGGGATGGGTTATGGGATGAAGGTCGGCGTGCAGCCGCCGACTTTCATCCCGACGTTGGAGCAAACGGCCCTTCCGAATGCGACGTTCACGAGCAATCGACCAGACGACCACACCCATCGGCGAGGCACAGCACGCTGCCCGCTTCTAAGGCGTCCTTGAATCAGCGCACACGTCGTCGCAGCTGCGGGCCCACCTACCGGAAGCGTCGGCGGGTCGGTCAGCGTCGATTGCGACGTCCGTGATGCGACCACCGTTCCGCGATACGCCTGCCGATCGTTGGGAACGACGCGAGAGGCGGCGGCACGTGACTCAACATCGGCGCGGCACGTGGCCGGGTTCCGGACCGGGCGATCGCCGGCTCGGACGCACTCGCCTCGGCCCGTTGCACAGAGGTATTGCACAGAGGTTCGCCAAGTCGACGGCCAGGCGGGTGCTCGCCGGGCCGTCGGCACATACTCCGGTACAGACATCCGTCAAGGCCTTGACGCGTCGGGCGACGCGATGGTCGAGGGCGATTCGTCGAGGGCGCGCGCTCCAGTCCGGTTCCGACGCCACACGAGCAACGACTCGTGCGAACCTCGATGAAAATCAAGGGTTACACGCCACGCAACCGTCGCAAGCGCGCCAAGCGAACTGCGCGTCCTGCAGCCCGCCGTGTCCCGCATCGCCGATGCATCGGTGTGCGAAATGTTGCGGGTCGTATTCCGACTGTGCAGTCGAGGCGACGCAAGCGCGGAACGGCCACATCTCGGAAGCTCGTCGGTCGCTATGGCGACGGCACGCGGAGTTGTGGTCATGCGGTTTGGGCGAAGAGGGTCGGCCCGTGATCAGCGGTGCGCGGTCGGGGCGGAACTCGGCCCGACACGCGTGGGCGGACTTCGGGCTCGACTGGTAGCTGCTGCGTTTCCGTGTCCGTGTTGTGCGACACGGAAAGCCGAACCTCGTAACAGCTCGGCGCAAACCGCGACCCGCGGTCGCGACCAACCTGCGCCACGACGAGCCCCGCCCCGCGCAACACGACAAGCGCGGCCGCGGCGCGGTCCTTGCCGATCCCCAGACGCTGTCCGATCTCACGCACATTGCTGTTCGCAACCCATCGACCCGAGCCGTCGAGACGGCCGCCGAGCGCGAGAACCTCGAGCACCGACCACGCCACCACCCCGAGCTCCCGCCGTGCGTCCACCGACTCCGTCCCGACCGCCAGTTCGGCCTTGCCGTCGGCGTCGACCACGATGGTCACGCCGACGGTCACGACTCCGTCGACCCGTCCGCCGGTACCCCGAGCAACGCCTCCACGGCGTGGCGCGGCACGACAATCCGACGCCCGAGCCGCACATGGACCAGCTCGCCCCGCGACACCAGCCCATAGGCATGGGTACGGGAGATACCCAGCAAACGAGCCGCCTCCGGAACGGTCAACACCAACGACACCTGTGCCTCTTGCACCCGGTATCTCCGTCTCGTTTCTTCCTGTACGAGGAATGGCGCGGAGAAGCAGCCAAACGACACAAAAAAAGCTTGCCGGCGGAGTCACATCGACCGTCGACCGCCGTGGCCATGTCGGACGCGCACGGCTCTACAGGTCACCCAAATCTGACAGACCCACGTCACGTTCAGACTGCCCTGACGGGCAGGGGCCGCACCAATCGCGCGGGGAGCGGACTCGTCATGGCGCAGGCACACTGCACGTTCCACGAGGCGCCTGCGCTGGTCCCTCGGCTAGCCTGGCGGCCGTGCGTCGCCTCGTCCTGCGACTGGTCGCTATCTATTTGCTCGTCGCGGACGTGGCGACGGGCCCCGAAGCCAACGGCAGGTGGCGACGCTGCGGCCGTCCGTCCGACGGCTGGTGCCAAGAGCCAGGGTTCCGACTGTTCGGGTGGGTGATGCCGCGATCGTGGCATGGGTCGAGCGATTCGACCGAGCGCGTCCGGCCGTAACGGACGTGGTCGAACAATCCGAACCGGCCAGCGAGAACGAACACGAACTTGTTGTGCAACTCCGCGAGGCTCTCGTGTCGCGCGCGCCGATCGAACAAGCCAAAGGGATACTCATGGGTCTGCATCGTTGCACCGCGGATGACGCGTTTCGGATCTTGCGTCGCATGTCGAATGACACGAACCGCAAGCTCCACGACGTCGCGGCGGACCTCATTCGAGACACGCAGCGAACGCTCCACACAGACTGAGCGCGCGGATCGTAGGCAACGGCGCTCCGACGCCACCTAGCCGGATGTGTTGTGACTGGTGCTCTCGTGATCTTCCAGACCGACAGCGGCCCGTAACTCAGCGATGTCGTTCCGAAGCTTGTCGTCGCTGGTCTGTGCGGCTATATGCGCCATGAGGTCGGCGAGTCCGTCCGCGATCGCGTTGAGTTTGTGCTGGGTCGCCTGATCGTCCCGGCTCTGACTGTTTTGCAGTAGGGCGACGAGCAAAAACGTGATGATGGTCGTCGTCGTGTTGATCTCCAATTGATACGTTGAACTCGCGAACGACGAGAGGCCACCTCCGGCGAGCACCTTGACCAACCCCTGCGCGAGCCAAAGGACGACGAGCGCGACACAGAAGGCAAAGAACGGGGCGCGGCTCGCGACCCGTGCGATCAGACCGGCGCTGCGGTCGAAAAACCCGACCTGGCTCGAAACGTCCTCGGGCAATGTCACTGGCTTCGCTACGTGTTCCATGTTCGCAGAATATGGACCCGTCTCTGCATTCGCGCGTCGCGAGACGCGACAACGCGCCAATCGGACATGTCGTCAGCACGAATGCGATGAGCTGTTGGCCGCTCGCGACGCGCGACTTTCTCACGAAACTGCATCGTCACTGTCTGCGGGTCGCTGGTCCTAGGTCGGACGGAGCGACCAAGCGGTGCAGTGCCTCAACCTAAGGACTGGGGCGCGGCGGCGTCCGTGGAGGCGGAGGGAGCTTCGATTGCGTCGGCGATCGAGTCGATCGCTTTCCAGATTGCGGCGAGGTTGTCGGCAAGCGTGTCCTCGGGGGTTGGGGCGGTCGGCGCGGCTCGATTCCTGAGCACCGCTATTGCGTCGCGCAGATTCTCCATATTGGGAGCGTAAGGCGGTATGCGTCACACTTCCGTGACAGCGCCGGATGGAATTACGTGTGGCCCGGCTGTTACGCGCCGGTCCAGCAGCCCATGATGGTCGCGGCGACGCTTTCGGCGACGTTGGCGCGGGTGTCGGCTGGAATGCCGAAGCGGGCTGGTAGTCCCTGCACGTCAACGACAAGGACCTTGTCGTCCTTGTTGACGACGACGGCGTCGTCGTCGGTGGTTGATGCGTACTGGCCGAGACCTTCGAGCTTTTGTCGTGCGCCTCTCCGGGCGACGGTCTCGGCGAAATAGCGGTCGGTCGAGGCCTTGTCGCGGAGTTGCTTGACGGAGAGTCGGATCGTTCCGGTCGGGTAGATGTACGCGCACGCGTACTCGTGGTTGGCCCACGTCGGCACGACGGGCCGGGTCGTCTTGATGCCGAGTGTGGCGGCGATGTCGTGTTGCGCCTCGGACGCGCAGATCATGCGCGTCGAGATCGAGATGACGTTCGCCGAACTCGCGGGCTCGGGCGTCGGCGATGCGGAGGAAGGGGTGGGGCGCGCGGCGCTCGGACTTGCCGTGCTCGAGCTGCATGCCGTGAGGCTCAACGTCGCGAGAAGCGCGACAACTGCGGGAACGCTGCGAGTACTCAGCATGCTGTCCTGTTTCTGGAGGGCGCGTTCGTCGCTCAGGCGAGTTGGCCGTAGACGACGATGTTGGAGAGGTAGTGACGGGATCCTCGGTCGAATGCGCCACCGCAGGTCACGAGGCGGAGCGTTGGGATCGGCGTGTTGCCGTAGACATCGAGTGTGGGAAATTGTGCTTTGGTGCACTCACGTACTCCGGTGATCTTGAAGGTGACGATCTGGGCGTCGGTCCGTTTGACGTCGACGAGGTCGCCCGGGAGCAGGGCGCCGAGCCGGTAGAAGATGCCGGGTCCGGACTCGAAGTCGACTGGCCGAAAATGATGGTCGGCCGTTCTCCATCGGGGGTGACGCTGTGGTCGTACCAGCCGGCGATGTCAAAGCTGTCGGGAACTTGGATGCTGGCGCCTGCGTTGCGGTCGAGTGAAACTAGCAACGAATCAACACGAATGCTCGGAATCGTGATCTCTACTGGGCGTGATGCCGGCGCCAATACGAGCTCGCGCGATCTGTACACGCTTCTTCTTGGTTTGACGAGCCTTCGGGGTCGGCAACGCTGTTGATTCCGGTGTGGTTTCGATGACGCTGCCCGCGGCCGCGGGCAGCGGACGGTTGGGGCGTGGGCCCCGGCGCCTGCGCTGCAACAACCAGCGCGATCACGCCGACGAGCGCAAGTAAAAACGCGATCACGGTCGTCGCTCGAGGCGACGACCGTGACCAACGTCCGCTTTTCATGACAAATACCCTAAAGTCACGAGCGGCTTGTTAGCGGCTGGTCGTGGCGAACTTGCGTCGCACTCCCAACACCACTGCAGAACCGGCGAGCAACGAACCACCCAGGATCAGGAGTCCACCCTTCTCGGTACCCGACGTTCCGCCGGCACCCGTGGCGGCGCCACCGGTCGGCACCGCGGAGGTCTGCGCAATGGTAAGCGCTCCACAGAGAACAGGCGACGTCGCCGCGAGCGGCAACGACGGAACGAGGTCACTCTTTTCACCCTGCGCCTTGGCGCTGAGCGTGGTGGGGTCGAGACCGTGCACGACGATGACCGCCTTGTTGGCCTGAATGGCCGCGACGGTAGCGGCGTCGAGCGTGATCACACGGTTGTAGTTGATCGTCGCACCCATGGGCGCGATCGTCAGTACCGCAGCTGCGGCCGGCGTGGTTGCGCCGGACGTCGACAACGTCGTGCCGATCGGGCCGTACGCCGGCGTTCCTTCAGTCGTGTTCACGACGCCGTCCGCATTCTTGTCTGCGGCCGGTGTCGGGCACGCGCCTTGACCATTGATGTGAATGTGCTGCACATGCGGGTACGGCGCGTTCTTGAACGTCGCCGCCAGACCTGTCGCCTGTTCGGTGATGGTCGCCTGGTTGCCGTCGAGCGAGAGCATCAACGTTCCCGACCCAGTCGAACCGTTCAGCGGCGCGAGTGTTGCTTGGTATGACACGGTTGCCGCGCCGGCAGGGGCTGCTGCGAGCAGCATCCCTCCAACCGACATTGCGCCCGCCGCAAGAAGTGCGAGCGCCGAGTTCCGATATTTCATCTGGTTCCCTTCCTTGACGGCTCCCGGACGAGAGTCGTTGCATGCGATGGACCGTCACCCGACGTGTGGGCGAGCGGAATGACCTGACGACCGGGTCGTGATTTCGCCAGATGGCGTGACCCATGACCACTCCGCCTTGCCGGTCGTGCCGAGGACGGCACACCTGACTGAACGACGGGGTCCGGGTCGTTAGCCTCTATTCGACACCCGACCCAGTAATGGATGCCTTTTACGCGGAAACGTTAAGGACACCGTGCATGTTCGCGTGGATATTGCAGTGGAATTTGTAGGTTCCAGCCGCCTTCGGGGCCACGAACGTCCTCGTCGCTCCCGGAAAGATGTTTCCCGTGTCGAAGGACTTACTGTCGTCCGAAGCGAGCGTATGCGTCGTGGTGTCGTCGTTCTCCACCGTCACCGTCGAACCCGGCTTCACGGTAATCGGACCGCTGAACATGATGTCTTTGATCGTGATCGTGATCGTGATCGTGGCCGCGACAGCGGGGCTTGCAGAAGTCGTTCCGGCGCCGCGAGGCACGGTGCTCGAACTCGACGTCACCGCAGGGTCAGCCTTCGAACTCGAACTCGAACTCGAACCGCACCCGGCGACGGCCAGCGCCGAGACGAACGCAAGCGTGCAGAGACGCGTACCGAACCGGAGTTTGGGATTCACGAGTTACCCTTCGCGAGGAATGACGACGACAGCGAACCAGGCGCGAAACGAGGCCGCGTGCGCACTTCGGCCTCGCTCCGTGCGGCACCCGATTTCGATCTGGGGGATCCGGATGTCGTCGGCATATACGGAGCGGTGAACCGGCAAGCGCAAGACAAGTTCTGATCGGCGCCACCACTGGTCGGCAGGCCGGACGACGCGACTGGCTGACACGAGCGACGAGGTCGGCCCTGGAACTGCAGGTACCTTCCGCTGGCGGCTGGCCGCACGAGATCACCGCCGAGGCCGGACAGTGAAGTTCCACCCGATAGATGTCGCCCATGCTCAGGATGGTCCGGCGAGTGCGAGCCGCGGCCCGTTGCGATCCTCGAAGGTCAATAGCATCTCGATGCCGTCGGCGGACATGGGCCGGGCGTAGTGAAATCCTTGGTGGTACTCGCAGCCGAACGCAGCGATGGCGTCGCACTGCTCGATGGACTCGACGCCTTCGGCAACGACGGACATGCGCAGTCCGTGGGCCAGCTCGACGATTGCGTTCATGATGAGCCGACTTGCGGATCATGTTCTGCGTCTTCGACAAATCCGCGATCCACTTTGACAGTGTCGACGGGGAACTGCTTGAGGTAGCTGAGCGACGAGAAACCGATACCGAAGTCGTCAAGTGCGAGCATCACACCAATGCTCTTGAGGTCGTCGAGTACGACGAGGGCTCGTGCGGCGTCGTTGAGAAACACGGTTTCGGTGACGTCGAGGGTGACCAGCCTGGGATCGGTGTGCGTGTCGGCGAGAACCGACGCGACCGTGGACGCGAAATCGCCTTCCAGTACTTGCTGTGCAGAAACGTTGACGGAGATCTCGATTGCTCGGCGGCCAGCGTGCATCTGCCAGCGCTGCCGATCTAAGCAGGCTTGCTCGAGCACCCACCGGCCGATGTCGGCGATGAGGCCCGCCTGTTCGGCCAGCGCGACGGCGAGTTCGGCAGGGACCACCCCATGGTTCGGGTGGGTCCAACGGAGCAACGCCTCGACTCCGACGATATATCCGCTGTGAATGTCCACGATCGGCTGATACTCAGTCCACAACTCATCTCGTGCCCACGCGCCACCGAGGTCACGGTTCAGACCGGCCCGCACGCTGCTCAGGCTCTCTTCACGCAAATCAATGATTCCGTGCCGGGCGCCCCCGCCGCGCTTGGCGTCGTACATTGCGGTGTCCGCATCCTGAAGAACCTGTTCGGAAAGCTCGCCACCTTGGCCCGCAAACGCGATGCCGACGCTCGCGCTGAGCCGAACCTCGACGCCGAGCAGGACGAACGGTGCCGACAACGCTGCGCCGATCCTGTCGGCGAGCGGTTCGACCTGTGCGGCATCGTCCAAGTCTTCGCACATCACCACGAATTCGTCGCCCGCGAGGCCCGCCACAGTGTCTCCGGGGCGTAGCAATCCGGTGAGTCGATCAGCTACGGCGACCAGCAAGAGATCACCAACGTGATGACCGTAGGAGTCGTTGATCGACTTGAACCGATCCAGATCCGCGTAGAGAACGGCAACCATTTTTCCCGACCGGCGACATCGGAGAATCGCGTGGTCGAGTCGTTCAACGAGCGGTGTCCGGTTCGGGAGCCCGGTCAGGGCGTCGTGCAGGGAACTTTGTCGGGCGAGCTCGGATGACTCTCGGAGATCCTCGCGTGCCCGAGCGTTGAGGAGATACGAAGCCGCGACGTCGGCCAACGTTTGTGCCGCTGCCATCGCTTCCGCGTCCAGTGGGCCGACGGTCTTACGGTAAAGGTCGAGTGCTCCGAGCTGGCTATCACTGTCACGGAGAGGGAAGGTGAACACTGCCGCGAGGCCCGCTTTCAGGGCGGGTGGAGCGAACCGGGGGAATCGGCCATCCTTGTGAAGGTCTGGCACCGCGACCGCCTCGCCGAGTTCGTACGCGGCGATACACGGCCCTTCGCCCATCTCCGACTGGAGTCGCTCATAGCAAAGGGCGGAAGGATCTGACGCGGCGATATACCGAGGATCAGAACCCGCCGAGATGAGGGTCACTCCGGCCGCGGTAATCGGCAGGACGTCCACGATCCGCACGACGAGGTGTCCAAGATCTCTTGAATAGAGAAATCGGTGACCAGCGTCCGCGCGAAGTCGCTCAGCACGCCCGACAACCGATGTTCGATGTTGACGAGGGTTGATCCTTCAGCTGACCAATGCTTCGAGGAACCGCGGGGACCAGACGGACCAGCGTCCGATCGGCAACCGCGAGCCCCCTTTAGCTCCTCTCTTCCCGATTCGCGCCGAAACGTCGCCGTTGGGCAAATTCGGGTAGACGGTTCCCGGCGCTCCTGCGCAGGTGTCGCGATCGAGGAGCCCGACCAGATCGGTAGTCCGGCGCGTGGATCAACGTGGGCGGCTGGCGTGCAGCGCGGCGACCACGCAGAGGGAGCGAGCCCGCCCTGCGCTGTCTCTGCGCACGCCTACGCAAGATTCCCGAGACCACGGCGTCGAGGGGCCGAGCAATCGGTCACTCACGCAGCGCGATCGCCCGAAAGACAGATCCTACGCGTTGGTCCGTGCGCCGACACGAAGCTGGGGTATACATGGACCGCGTAAGAGCGGGAGATTCTGCCCTCTACGCCGTCGTGACCGAGACCCCGTCGCCGACGAACTCAGATCGAGTTCATACGACAGGGAGTCAGGCGTGCAAGGTGTGATGTTCAACTCGTGTAGGAGCCGGTCTCGAACCGGTGGGAGCTAGTTCAGGGATGGTTCCTGATGCGCTTTCTGAGATCCTGGACGCCCTCGACCGAGACCGGGACGCTGGCGAAAGCTCCGCCGCGACTCTCATCGCGGCGTGCGTCGACGTGCTCGACGTGACTGGCGTCGGCATCATGGTGATGGTCGACAATGGCCACCGCGGCACCGTGGGCGGTTCCGACGATGCGATTCGGCTCGTCGAAGAGCTGCAGTACTCGCTCGGTATCGGTCCATGTATCGATACCTGCAACACCGGTCGACCGGTCCTCGAACCCGATCTCGCTCACCCGGTGGTTCCTCGATGGCCGGAGTTGTCGGGACCGGCAGTCGACGCCGGAGTCGCGGCGATCTTCGGTTTTCCGGTGCAAATCGATGGGGTCGGCTTGGGCGCTCTCGACTTGTACTGCGATGAAATCGGCGACCTCACTGCGGAACAACACGCGGACGCCATCGTCATGGCAGACGTGATCGCACGGGAGATCATCCAGTGGCAATCTGCGGCGCTTCCGGGAACGCTTACGTCGGAGTTGGATCAGCCAGAGCGTCTGCGTTTCGCCGTCCATCAGGCGTCCGGAATGCTCTCGGTCCAGCTCGACATCTCCGTTCATGACGCACTCGCTCGTATTCGTGCGCACGCATACGCCGAAGACCGACCGCTCGACGAGGTCGCCGCCGACATTGTCGGTCGAACCCTCCTTGTCGAGTGACCCGCGTCGTGGTGATGCATCGTGCGCAGAAAGGGAACAATGGCTGACCGAGAGACACTTCTTTCACGGACGTTCGTGGAGATCGCCGACACGCTCGTTGCCGAGTTCGATGTGGTTGACATGTTGACCACCCTCGCGGCTCGGTGCGTGGAACTGTTCGACGTTGACGAGGCCGGCCTCATGCTCGCGGCCGACGGCGTACTTCAAGTCGCGGCCTCATCGAGTCACGCGATGCGGCTCCTGGAACTCTTCGAAGTACAACACGACGAGGGCCCTTGCGTTGACTGTTACCGCAGCGGTCTTCCTATCGAGTGCGAAGATCTTTCCGTCGCTCACGACCGGTGGCCCACATTCGCGACCGAAGCGCTCGACGCCGGCGTGGCCGCAGCGTTTGCGATCCCGATGCGTCTGCGCGACGAAACGATCGGTTCCCTGAACCTACTCCGGAGTACCGCCGGTCCGCTCGGCATCGCCGACACCGCGGTCGCGCAGGCCGTCGCGGACGTGGCCACGATCGGAATCCTCCAGCACCGCCTCGTTGAGGAAGGCCGGTTGCTGTCCAGCCAACTACAAAGTGCCTTGGAAAGCCGAGTGATGATCGAGCAAGCCAAAGGCGTTATCGCCGCCACGATCGGGTTCTCGACGGAAGACGCTTTTGAGGCAATGCGCACCTACGCGCGCAATCACAATCTCCGGCTCGCTGACGTCGCAACTCAACTCGTGAGCCGCGAACTTCCCGCGACACACATCCGGTCGGCGGCAACGGGCGCTTAGCGGTCCTCCTCGAAGCCGCCGGAGTCCGAGGGCGCAGTCGCAGTGCTCGGTCTCGTGGCCAAGTCCGCGGCGACGAGGAGCCACGTGGCTTCAGTTCGTGGGTCGAAAATGCGATTGTTCGGCGGCCGATGCCCGTCGTCCGTCCGCTGGACTTCCACGTCGCCGTGCTCGACGAGCGCATCCATACACAGACCTACTACGGTTCCGGATGGGTTGCGCCGGGTGCCTCCGGTTGGAACGCGAACACTCTTGCCTGGACTCCGGCGCAACCCCGTTAACCCCAATACCGTTCAGTTAGGCGCTCGGATGGTTGCCGTTGGGGGTCCTGTGGGTTGGGGCCAGTGCCGGTGGCGGGCGCGTTTGACGTGCCATCTCGGCATCTTGCGTTTGATGAGGCGCGGGTTGGCGCGGTGTCGTCGGGTCGGGTTGAGTCTGCGGCAGAGCAGCGCGATGGCGTGACGCCAGCCATGATCAGTGTGCTGAGGGGGAAAAATCGCGCGCCGCTGCGATTGAGCGACGAGCGATACGGAGCGCGGCGACGAAGCTGACCCGGTCGGGGTCGACGCCGGCATGGCCGGCCGCTTCCCACATCAGGGTCCGGATCGCGTAGTGGCAACAGAGATGCCCCCAGATCTCTTGCAAGACAAGATCAGGTGACTTCGAACGCAACACGGTCCGGGCGCCACGCTGATGGGTTTTGAGTTCATCGAAGGTGCTTTCGATCTCCCAACGCTGCGCGTACGCGACCGCGAGATCGACCGCGGACGCCTCGTCAGGGTCGAGGATCGTGGTGAACAACCGGTACGTCTGGTCGTTGGCTCGTCCGTCGTCGATCTGGTAGTCGATCACTCGGATCGTCAACGGTTCGCCGTGACGGCCCGCGTTGCCCGACGCGCGCAGCTCGGCGAGCCACGACCCGTCTTCGAGTGTTTCGAGATAGCGCGGTTTCATGTTCGACATCGCGCGCCACAACAGGTCCGCGCCCGTCGCGACGGCCCGGTTCCACAACGGGAACCCGCAGAAACCGCGATCGGCGAGTAACAGCATTCCCGGTTCGAGCCGATCGATCAGCTCGCGGGCCAGGGTATTCTCGCCCGTCGTGCACGGACCGATGACCGCGTCGAACATCGCATGGGTGGCGCATTCCGCGATCGCGACGAGACGCGCCTGCGGGAACGCAGCCTGTTCGCCCTTGTTCACACCCGGACGACCGAACCACTGCGCGTTCTCCGCCGTATCAGCCACATCCAGACTCGTCCCGTCGATCGCGACGAGACGCCGACCCGCCAACCATGCGCCCGGCGCGCCCGGCTGCGCCAACGGTTCAGCGACCTGAGCGAACAACGCCGCGATCGGCTCCGCACCAAGACGCGCTCGAGCCTGGAAGATCGCCGACTTCGACGGCAACCGCACCGGCGCCTCGCCCGACGACCACGACAACCCGTCAGTCAACAACGACAACACATCTTCATACGAACCCTCGGAATGCAACGCCATCCCGATCGCGAAATACGCCACCACCCGAGCCGGCAACGACCGATGACGCACCTCAGTCCGACCCGCCGCCGCAACCACCTCATCAACCAGCGCCGCCGGGAACACCCGCGTCAACAAACCCACCGACACCAAATCCGACAACCGACGATCCGAGACCGGCTTCAACCACCCAGCACGCGGCATCCACCCAAACTACACGCCCGTAACCTTAACTGAACGGTATTGGGGTTAGCCCAGATCTTTCAGTAGCCGTGGTGGCGGGCGGGACGGGGTCGTGGTCGCGGCGATGTGGGCGCGCTGAGTCGTGGTCGCGGTGTTGCGCGGAGGGCGCCGACGCGGTTCGGGGTTCGGGCACCACGTTCGGGCGTGTTTTATCGTCGGGTGCCGCGTGTGCACGGATGTTGAGCGAGTTCAGGTCAGTAGGGCGAGGGCGCGGACGCGGGTGAACGCGTTGACGAGCTGTTCGGCCCACGGCCAGCCGGCGGCGATGCGGAGTCGGGTTCGTCGGCCGCTGCGCACGATGACGCCGGCCGCGTGGAAGAGGGTGTAGCGGAGCCGTTTCGGTTCGGCACGTGCGAGCTCACCGTCGAGACACAAGAGTTTCGTCCACGCGAGAAGGTCTTGTCGACGAGGACGAGCTGCACCCACGCGGTGTTGATCGCGAAGTTCGCCGACGGCAGGTTCGCGAGGCCGGTGTCTTTCGCGTCGCAGATCCGTTTCTCGGCGCGGCCGCGACCGCGATGCAACGCTTCGAGATACGCGATGTCGGGATCGTCGAGATCGGTGACGAACACTTGGTAGCGGCGGCCTTCGTAGTCGGTGAAGGTGAGTTGCGCGCCGGGATGGGGGTCTTCGCGCCGGACGATCGCGCGGGTGCCTTCGGGCCAGCGGGACAGGTCGATGAGGTCGGTGATCTCGGCCACTTCGGCGTCGTCGCGTTCATCAACTCCGTTCGCGGTGATTGCTGGCACCCACCAGCTGTTCGGCACGGAAACACAGGCCATTCTGAT
>JBBSFB010000086.1:0-16575 GCA_038239145.1 Acidimicrobiia bacterium | reverse complement strand
CCCCGGCGCGTTCGTGCGGGACGCAGTGTCATCGGTCGTACACCAGCCTTATCGAAACTGGGAACTGCGGGTCGTCGACGATGATACCCCCGAGGACTTGTGGTGGGTCGACGATGTCGACCCACGCGTCCGCCGTTTGCGATCTGACCAGCACGGCGGAGCCTCCGTCTCGCGGAACAAGGGCATCCGTGCGACTCGCGGCGAGTACGTCGCGTTCCTCGATCAGGATGATCGCTGGCATCCGACTAAGCTTGAACGGCAGGCCGACCTTTTCAGCAGCGGCGCAATCCTGTGCCACACCGCTTTCGATCTGATCGACGGTCTCGGCACCCTCATCGGCCCGGGTTACGGCCGCGCGGTCGGCTATCTCGACATGCTGGCTGGAGAGCTCGGGGTGCTGCAGAGCAGTGCCGTTGTCCGGCGCGACGCATTGGAAGCGGTCGGCCTGTTCCACCCACTTCTCCGCATGCAGCAGGACCTTGATCTGTTCCTCCGCCTCGCCCGGCTCGGCCGGATCAGCTTCGTTGACTCGGTCGAGGTCGATTACCGCATCCACGGAGGAAACGCCAGTCGCGACTATTGGCGTGCGATCCGGGAGATGCTTCTGGTGTACGACCTTCATGAGCTCGAGGCGCAGTCGAACAACGATCTAGGCGCGCTCGAAGCGCTCGAAGGTGGACGACGCACTGTCCGTCGTACGTATTCGTACCAGGCCATTGATGCGGCGCGTGATTCCCTACGGCGAGGGCGGCGTTGTGACGCAGCGGTCGCGATCGGCCGCTCGTTGCGGCTGTCGCCATCGGTCGTCGTCCGCAGCACGCGCAGCCTCATCCGAACGCGAACGCACTGCGGTAAAGGGGCATCATGACGAAGCTCAGCGCCCGTGTGCGCACCAGTCTCGACGGCCGAGTGTCCGACGCCACTCTCGACCGGCTGCGCAACATGGTGGCACCGTTCGCTCCCTCTCGTCGCCGCCAAGCCGAGCAGTGGTCGCGCATCGGCGCTGTCTGCGACATACGGGACGTCGTTGTGGCGGCGCGGACCGTTTCGCGGTCTTCGCCTCGCGCAGGTCACCACCGGATCGCACGCCCCCTGGGCTCTTTTCCTTCGACGTGC
Organism: Acidimicrobiia bacterium; assembly: GCA_038239145.1. GTDB lineage: Bacteria > Actinomycetota > Acidimicrobiia > IMCC26256 > PALSA-610 > PALSA-610. The sequence goes on along the minus strand of JBBSFB010000086.1, from coordinate 15,459 downwards.
CTCCGAAGACGATCAGACGCGTTGCGAGGCAGCGACGCCGAGCCCGCTCGGCGAGACTGGCACCGTTGGGCTTCGTCTCGCTCGGCGATGCGACACTGGCGTCGCTTGCGCGGCGTGCGGCCCAACGGCGCACCGGTCGAACGAGGTAGGTCGGCTATCAGCGGCAGTCCGGACACTTTGGCGTCAGCGGAGTACTTCGCTCCAAAACCGCTCCGCGGTGAGCTTCGTAGCGGTCGCGCGCGCCTTCTGGCCCATCGTTCTGATGCGGTCTGGACTGCCGAACAGGTCTCGCACCGCCTCAGCCAGGGCCTCCGGGTCGTCAGGAGGAACAAGGATTCCGTTCTCTCCGGGACGGATGTAGTCGCGAGTTCCGTTGGTATCGGTCGCCACAACGCAGCGCCCGAGAGCAAAGGCGTCGAGCAGAAGCAAGGGGCCGCTCGGCAGATCGTTGTCGAAGACGGCCATCACAAGGAACTCGGATTGCGCAAGCCACGACCTTCCCTGGTCCGGGCGCACCTGCCCAAGTTTCTCGACATTGGACGAAACGCTGACCGTGGGATCCGGACACGACACGACAGCAGGTACGCGAGCCTGACGCAACGCCTCGAAGAGGGTTACCCAATCGCGCTGCGCGTTACCTCCCGAATAGACGAACGCTTCCGACCGCACGACATGGCTCGCAACGAAATCCGAAAGGTCGGGTCCGGGGAACTCGACAAAGCGGCATCGTTCGCGCGGGTACCCGAGACCCGAAAGGATTTCGATGTCACCACGACGGACGACGACGAAGCGGTCCACCGAGCGAAGCCCGAACTTTAACGCCCACGACGGGAGACGGGGCGGCCGGAGAAAGTCGACCGCAATGAACTCGGTGCGACGAGCTACAAGGCGCTTCGCCAACGCCGCTACGACAAGTGGTGTGCCCGCCGTACAAACGACCATCCGTTCGGCCCGTCGTGCTCGCCACACGAACTGCAGCGCGCCCTCGAGATGCTGCACTCGGCGCCGAATCGGCCCCATCGCCCAGTCGACCTCGCGCACCGAGACCACGGCGTCCGCATCTTCAGGAGGCGGATAGATCCCACCCCAAGGGACGGAGACATGAGTTGCACGCACGGAGAGAAGTTAGGTCGTAGGAGCGCGTCGCCCAAAGGAGTCCGGTAGCTTTTCTCCATGAAGTACCGCCAGCCCAGCGCCTTCGACGGGATCGCGGCGTTGCGCCATCTCCCCGAGAAGTCTTTCGTGCGGTCTGTGGGCCGAGCGGCGGCCGAGTGGGACTTTCGGGATCGCGCGGACATCCCTGACACCGCCCTTGAACACGCAATAACGACGGGCTCCGACGTGCAGATTCACGTCGAGCCGGGCACGTGGGGTGAGACTCCACTTTCGGACCTGTTCGCGCTCTGCTGCCTCGTCGCGAGTAGTCGCCCCGGAACCATTTTCGAGTTCGGAACATTCACCGGGCTCGCTACCGTCCACCTCGCGATGAACGCCGCCCCGGGGGCGTTGGTGCACACGCTCGATCTGCCGCCCGCGAAACGGGAGTCGATGGATCTTGACTGGGAAGGCGCGATCGACGACGAAGTCATCGGAAAGCTCTGGCGTGGAACGCCCTGGGAGACGGCGATCATCCAACATCTGTGTGACAGCCGAGCCTTCGATACCACCGAGCTGGACGGCGCGGTGGACTTCGCTTTCGTAGATGGAGCGCACAGCTATGAGTTTGTCGCCAACGATTCCGCGAAGGCGATCGACATGGTCAGAAGTGGAGGCGTGATCGCCTGGCACGACTACTCGAGGACGTGCCCAGACGTGCAGCGGTATTTAGGCTCGCTTCCGGAGGCCTTCGGCGTCCGTTCGATCATTGGTACCAACCTCGCGTTCGCCACGCGGCCATGACATCAGCGAGCTGACAGCCGGGCGTACACGTTGTCGTACTCCTCTGCGACTCGCCTCCAGTCGAAAATGGCACTGCGTTCGGCGCCGCGTCGCCCGAGACTCGCGGCCCGCCCCGGTGTCGTCAGCACCTCCTCGAGCGCCGTGGCCAGGGCACGAGGATCATCGGGGGGCACGAGCAGGCCGGTCACTCCGCGCTCGACGACATCGGCAACGCCGCCGACGTCGGTTGCAACCACCGGTTTTCCCGCGGCCATGGCCTCGAGGTTGACGATGCCGAACGGCTCGTGGCGCGACGGAAGCACGAACGCGGTGCAACCGGCGAAGAGAGATGCAGTGGTCGCTCGATCACAACTACCCGGGAAGTCGATCGAGTCCTGGAGCCCGAGTTCGCGTGCCTGCGCGATAAGAGTCACATGCTCGGGCCCGTCGCCGGCGATGACAAGCGCGATCGATTGCGGGATCTTTCGTCGAACTTGTGCCCAGGCATCGATGAGCACATCGAAACCCTTCTGGGGTACGTGCCGTCCGATTGCCAAGACATAGGGATGCTTCCGAACCGCGGGAGCCGCGTCGCGCAACTCGGCGACGCTCACGCCGTTGGGAATGACGCTGCCCCGTTCGCCGAGCCGGACGGAGGTGAACTCTTGGGCTTCGTCCAGCGTGTGTCGAGAGCACGCAGTAATCGCGTCTGCCTCGAGCAGGAGGCGCCGCAGGAGGTGGGGTAGGACGGTCGACGTCTGGTACACGTTGTTCGCGTCCATGGTCAGCTCACCCTGCAGGGTGACGACGAGCGGCAGCCGAAGCTCGCGGGCGGCACGGTACGCATACAAACCGTTGCCCGAGACGCATTGCACGTGCACGAGATCCGCACCGTGGTCGACCAGCTGACGGTTGATCACTCGCTGGATCCGCCGATTCTCGAGCGCGTAGGCGCCCAGCCAGCGCGGTTTCCGCTCGGGAAGCCGGAACACGTGGCGCCGAACCGGGATTCCCTCCACAGTCTCGGCTTTAGGCAGATTGTTCGGCCATCGGGTCGTCACCACGAGAGGCGAGTCGCCGCGAGCGCGTTGTCGACCGGCTAGCTGTCGGACGAGCTCTTCCACACCGCCAACGTGGGGGGCGTAGGCGCTGGCGAAGAGCGCAACGGCGCGCACCTGCTCATTCACCTGGCTACCGTCCGAATGGGGAGGATACGCCGATAGAGATTGGCCATTTCGGCGGCGACGCGCTCTGGACGAAAGTCAACGGCCCGCCGACGGGCTCTATCGCCGAGTCGGGACCGGAGCTGCGGATCTTCTGCGAGTCGAACCAGGGCGCGCGCCAGTGCGTCGGGATCGTCGGGCGGCACGAGGATCCCGTCGACGTCGTCGGTGATGATCTCGAGAGGACCGCCGGCGGCGGCGGCGACAACGGGCAGGCCGGCGGCCATGCCCTCGATGACGACCTGGCCGAACGGCTCCGGGAGCGTCGACGCGTGTACGAGCACATCCAGGTCGGCGAGCACGCCGAACACGTCATTCTGGAACCCGACGAAGTCGACCCGATCCGCGATCGAGAGCCGCTCGGCCAGCTCCGGAAGCGATGCGGCGTACTCGTCTTCGCCGAACAGTGCGGCGCCGACGACAACAGCTCGTTCCGTGCCGTCCGGGAACGCCCGCGCGAAGCCTTCGAGGAACACGTGCTGGCCCTTCCACTGACTCAAACGTCCAACCATGCCCACGGTGAAAGCAGATCTTGGCGCGTTGGCGGGTTCGAGCGGGTGTTCGACCGAGTCGTGCACCACGGGACTCGGCACGGCAGCGGCCCGGCTCTCGAGGGCGCCGAGCGTCGCGCGGGTCGTCCGCGAGTTGGTGATCACGATCCGAGGCAAAACCCGGGCGAGAAGCCGGAGCGCGAGCACCGAGGATCTCGGCAGGTAGTCGGGCGCGATTCGATCACGTATGTGCCAGACCACTGGGACACCGGTCAATCGGGCCGCGGCCCCACCGTACACGGCGGCCTTGAGCGTGTTGGTGTGCACGATGTCGGGGTTCAACTCTTTGAGTCGTCTGCGGAGCTGCTCTACGTAGCGGGCCGTCTGCGTCGCACTTTCCAGCGGCAGCCGGGTCGGAGTCACTCGATCTCTTCGCAGCTCGCGTGCTTCGCGCGCAAGAGGCAATACCTCCACCTTCAGGTTGCGCGCTTGCAGCTCATCGACCAGCGGACCATCTTCTCCGAGCACAATGTGCGCGTCGACGCCCAGGAGTGCCAACGCAGGCAACAGACGAGCGAGCGCGAGCTCGCCGCCCGACATTTGCGCGCTATGTCCGACGTACACGACTCGGAGGTGCGGCTCGAACTCGAGAATGGGGGCGTGCACCGCGGCGCGCAGGGCTTCATCGAAGTCGCGTGCCCGATCGCTCCAGCTCGGCACGGGCGCGTCCGACCGCGCGTGCGCGCCCGACGGCCCGTCGCCGATGATCCGGCGCAGCACTCCCACGAACTCCATGCGTTCCGCTATCGCCACCGATCCCGCGAGCTCCCGAAAACCGGCAACAGGGGTCGCGAGGGTGGGGGTGGCGATCGCGAGACTCTCGTACGCCTTGATCGGGTCGAGACTCTCGGTGAATGCGCTCACGACATGCGGGACGATGATGACCGTCGCATGTTGTAGATACGCCGGTACGTCGTCGAACGGCCGAGGGCCGAGGAGCTGGACGTTCGGCGCGGCGGCGAGCTGTTCGGTACTCCGGCTCGAGAGAACGCTCGGCCCGACGAGTACGAAGTGCACCGCGGGCAGTTCGCGCGCCGCCCGCAGGACGAGGTCGACGTCGAGCCGTTCGTCATGCAGGGTTCCCATGTAGAGGGCCGTCGGTGCGGAAGGAAGATCGATGGGCCGGGGCCGGGGCGAGCGGAATCGCTCGACGTCGACGGCGTTCGGAACCAACCGCACCGGACGAGTGGCGCCCTTCGAGGCAACCAAACCGGGGGAGCACACCACGACGGAGCCGGCGATGTGCAAGATTCGCTCCTCGAGCGCGGCGCGGCGGGCGATTTCTCGCGGGGTGGCCTTCGCGGCCAACCAGTCGTCGGTCACGTCGTAGAGCACGGGCCACGAGGCTCGAGCCGCAAGGGGAACGAGGCTCAGGTCGTTGATCCAGAGCGTGGGATCGAAGATCTCGGCACGAGCTGCGGCCCGGAGTACCTGCCGCGCAAGGGAGCGTTCGACCCACCCACCCAGGCGCCGGGGGGCGTACTTCACCGGCTGGAACCGGATCACCTGCGGATATCCGGGGACAGGGCGGAGCCGTCCTCCTCGAATCGAGGAGGGCGTATGGCGAACCAGCGCGTCGTGCAGCGGGTCGCGTGGCGGTTCCACGAAGAGCACCCGCAGGGACGGATCTGCCGCGGTGAGCTCGCGTGCGAGAAACTGATTGCGACGCCACACGGTGTCCCAGGCTTCGAGCGAGCAGACGACGAGGCAGCGGTGAGGAACGGGCGGAGCCACCCTCGTGACGAGGGTGGGGTGTTTCCAGATCGCGTCGCGGTTCCGACGGGCGAACGCGGCCCGCCGGTCGCGCCGAGCATCCGAACGGCGCAGCGCCACCGCTCGAAGGCTGGAGCCGACGAGACTTGCCATGCGATAGGAGACGAGCGCGGGCGCTCCGTGGTGCGTGAGCACGAAGCGGTCGGAGCCCCGCATGAAGTGTTCGCGGATCGTGGCATTGTCGGGCCCGTCGCTACTCGCGCCACCGACGTGCGACGCGTGGGCGTCCGCGACGTACCGCACCCGCCACCCGGCATCGTGCAGTCGCCGGCAGAGATCGGCTTCTTCGCCGTAGAGCCAGTACCGCTCGTCGAAACCGCCGATATCGCGAAAGGCGCCCGTGCGCATCAGAAAGCAGGCGCCCACGACGAACGGGACGTCGGCGCTGCGGCCGAAGTCGAGGCGGCGGAGACGGTGGAGCCCGAACGCTTCGCGCCACGCGAGTGCGGGGGCGGGGAACTCCCACCACGGCCGCTGCTCGTTCCCGGCCGTGTCGTGGAGGCGGGGGCCCGCGACCGCTACGCCGTCGTCTTTCAGCGCCACGCATAGGAGCTCGAGGTCGGGGCCGGTGATCCGGGCGTCGGGGTTGAGCAGCAACACGGTTGGGGCTTTCACCCGCTCCCGCACCGCTCGGTTGACGGCGCGGCCGAATCCGTCGTTGACGTCATTGCGCAACACATCGCAGCCGAGCTCGTCGGCGAGGTCGGCCGAGCCGTCCTGCGACGCATTGTCGATCACGATCACGTGCATGCCCGGCGGCAGTGCCGCAACACAATCGCGGAGATGGTCGGCAGAGTTGTAGGTCACGATCACCACGTCGACGTCGTGTCCTGCGCTCATGTCAGGGTCGGCCTGGTACGTTCGATTTGTCGCGCAGCACACGGGCCGGAATCCCACCCGCCACGACGTCGGCCGGCAGGCTCTTGGTGACAACTGCGTTCGCACCGATCACCGTTCGATCACCGATCTCCACGCCTCGCGTGACCGTGACCTTCGCAGCGACCCACACATCACGCCCGATCCGGACCGGGGCACTGCGCGCGATTCCGGATCGAGGTGGCGCGCTGGGATCGTGATCATGATCACGGATCGATACGAGTTCGGCGAGGAACGTGTCCGGTCCGATGATGATCAGCTCCCGCGCCGCGATCGTGCAGTGGTGGCCGGCGAAGCAACCCGCGCCAAGCTCGATTCGGCCCTCGCGGTAGACCGCCAGGGTGGTGCCGTCGTCGATCTCCACACCCGCCCCGAGCACAAGTTGCCCCCCGGGCTCGATGAGGATCCGGCAGCGCGCGCCGATCTGCGCACCGGCTGCGGTGGTGATCCCGCGCCGGAGCCCGACGGCACGACCGCGCAGCTGCCGGACAGTTCGTTTGAGGCGCGTCCGGATGCGCCACCACGTGAAGGCGTTGTCGGTCACTCCAGAACCGCGATCTCGTCAGACACATCGTTGTTCCTGCCGGCGATTGCGTCGGCGTAAAGCCCGAGTTGTGTCTCTGCGACGTGACCCCAGCTCCAGCGTTTCGCGCGTTTGCGAGCCGCGACGCCGAGGTGCCTTCGCGCGTCGGGGTCGTCGCGGAGCGTCTCGATGGCGACACGCCAGGCGCTCACATCGTCGGCCGGCACGAGAATGCCGGCGCCACCAACCACCTCGGGGAGAGCACCGTCGGCGCTCGCGAGCACGGGGAGTCCCGAGGCCATCGCCTCGACTGCGACGCGCCCGAACTGCTCGACCCAACGCGACGTGCGTTGCGAGGGAACCACGAGCGCCTCGAAGCTCCGGTACACGTCGGGAAGCGCGGCGTAGCCGGCGGACCCATGGAAACGCACGCGTTCGCGGATACCGAGCTCGTCGACTCTGGATTCGAGCGCGCCCCGCTCGGGTCCGTCGCCGTAGACGTCGAGATGAACGTCAGCGAGCGGCGCGATCGCGCCGAGCACGATGTCGAGTCCTTTCCGGCGCTCGAGCCGGCCCACGTACCCGAGCCGGAGGGGTCGTGGTGTTCGCGCTGCTGAGGTCGGCGAGAAACGGTCGGTGTCGACACCGAGCCCGATCACCCGGATTGCGCCGCTCAGCCCCTTGGCGCGGAAGATGCGCGCCGCCTCACGATTGCAACAGTGCGCGCCTGCGGCGCGGCCAAGGGAGCCACGTTCGATCCACCGGAAGGGCGCCGGATAACGCTTCTCGATGTTCTGGGCGCCATAGAAAACGAGCGGAGTGGTGGGCGCGAAGAGCCGGGTGAGAACGACGATCTCGAGCGCAGCCAAGCTTGCCGGTTCCTCGTGAATATCGATCACATCGAAGGACCGCTCGCGGAGCTCACGCACAATCGGACGCGGGTCGTACACAAAGACGTACGGGTGGCGCCCCAATGTGGGAGAGGTCACGACGAAATCATCCCCGTCGGGTTCGAGCTCGACGTTGCGGCCGCCCTCGTTCCAGCGTCGTGGGCTGACGAGTCGAACGTCGCACCCGAGCTCGCGCAGTTGCCGATCGCGTTCCCGCCAGCCGGAGACCACACCGGAGTGGTACACCCGCAGGACCCGCAAGCTCACAACGCGGTCGCGCGGTAACTCCACGCCTGCGACATTGCCATACGTTACGCGTCGGATCCTCCTCCGTCCACGGAAGGTCGGAGACTGCTTCGGTAAGATTCCTCGTTGTCGATCGTTGGGAAGGGCACACAATGGTGATTGAACCGAGGATGTCGCTTTGCTCGTAACGTTCGAGTCATCTGTGACGGCCGGTTGGTCCACGTGACCGGTGCGCGGGCGGCTTCGGTGATAACGGAAGAGCCCCTGCGAATCGCAATGGCCTCGTATTACTTGCCGAGTGAAAGCAAGATCGGGTCGGGATGGATGGCGCATCGACTTGCGAACGCTCTCGTGGAACACGGTCACTCCGTCTGCATGTTCAGCCCCTGCAGCAAGCCCGAGGACGCCAAGTACGAATGCCGAAAGGTCGAGCTCCGGGGCCGATTTCGCGTGTTTCAGTGGGCCGACCGGTTGCGTAGCCTTGACGTGCGTGGTTTCGACGTGTTCCACGCGCATGGCGACGATCATCTGGTGCGTACGCGCGCTCGCCCGGTGCATGTGCGCACCCTCCATGGGTCTTGTATCGACGAGGCGATCCACTCGCGCGGTGTCGCCGCTCGCGGGCGCATGGTCGTGCTCGGCGTGACCGAAATGGTGAGTGCGGTTCGCTTTCGCAACGTTGTCGGAGTGTCGAAGAATTCGATTCGCTGGTATCCGTGGCTAGAACGGGTCATCCCGAACGGAGTTGACACCGAACGGTTCCACCCGGGGAATATGCGAGAGACGGATCCGACAATTCTCTTCGTGGGCACCTATCGCCGACGCAAACGGGGCGCGTTGTTACAACAGGTGTTCACGGACTACGTACTGCCCCGTGTACCGAACGCGCGGCTCTGGATGGTATGCGAAGACGCGCCATCGCTCCCGGGTGTAGACGTGTTGGGCCGCGTCACCGACGCTGAGCTTGCGGCTCGCTACCGGCGTGCGTGGGTCTTCTGTCTGCCGAGTTCGTACGAGGGATTCGGTGTGCCCTACATCGAGGCGATGGCCTCCGGCACGGCAGTCGTCGCGACGTACAACGCCGGAGCCCGGGAAGTGCTCGACGATGGACGCCTCGGGACCCTGTCATCAAAGAAACATCTCGGCCGCAATCTCGTCCGCCTGCTCATCGACGATGAAGCGCGTGCGCAGAATGAGAGCCGTGCGCTGCAGGATGCGAAGAGTCACTACGACTGGACAGTCGTAGCGGGAGCCTACGACGAGCTGTACCGCCGCGCGCTCGACGGTCGCCGTGCAGGCTAACCGCCTCGACGCCGGTCGCCTGCTACGAAGCTGTCTGCTTGCGGACGGAGAGGCGGCGCCCGAGGAATTGCTGGCCCGCGTCGACAGGTCGGAGTGGGCCAAGCTCAATGCTTCGGCCAAGTATCACCGCGTCCGGCCAGCTGTCTACCTCGCGCTGCGCAAGAGTGAACACGTTCCGGGCGACGTGTTGGCAACGTTTCAGCTCGATTATGAGCGGGCAGTCCGTCATCACCTCCTTTGCTGTCAGCTCTTGACCGATGTTGCCGGGCGGTTCGACCGCGATGGCGTTCGGTATGTCGCCCTGAAGGGGCCCGTCCTTGCCGAGATGGTCTACCCGCGCCCCGACACCAGGGAATATCTCGATCTCGACCTCCTCGTAGATCCTGCGCATTTCGGCGCGGCCCTGGAGATTCTGGAATCGTCGGGAGGGGAGTTGATGGAGCAGAACTGGGAGCTCTGCCTCCATCTGCTCAAAGGAGAGCTCAACGTTCTGACTCCTCACGGCGTCGTCGTCGATCTTCACTGGGACCTGCTCTACAGCGAAGAACTTCGGAGGCGATTCTCGTGGCGAGACCTGGCAGTGCTCGACCGCGCCCGGACCGTCGACCTCGCCGGAACCCCGGTCTCGGTGCCGGATCCGAATGATCAGCTGCAACATCTGTGCGTACACGCGTGTCTGGCCGGCTGTCATCGGGTTGGATGGCTCGAAGACATTCGGCGCGCGGCCACGCGCACCGACATCACCTGGCCCGTCTTTTGGAGTCGGGCGAAGGAAAGCGATACGGCGCTCGTCTGCGCGGCGGCTCTGGATCACGTCAACCGGTGTTTCGCCCTTGCGCTGCCTGTTCCGGTGCCCCGGTCCGCGTGGCGCGGTCTCCTCCGCGTGCTCGACGGTGTCCGGCCCCCTGATCACTGGCGAGGAAGTCAGTTCTCCGGGCACGTGATCTCGGCGGCTACCAGCAGCGATGCGGCCACGTCGTTCACCGCGCTCGGTACCGGAATCCGCCGAGCTCTCGGTGAGTTCGTTCACCAGCCCGGGCATCCCTGGCGGCCGGCCTGGTCTCGTCGCCGGCCGGCAGTGGCATACAACCCGATGACGATTGCATCCGGTGGTCGAAGCGGTCGGGCGGCCTTTCTCCGGGCGGTCGAGGCGTCAACGGTCGACCTCGGAACGGGTGGGAGTCACCTAGGGGGAACCGGCCCGTTGCACATTGGCGCAGATCGTTAGACACTGTGCACATGGAAGAGCGCCCTGAGAAGCCCCAGCTCCGTACGTACGAGCCTCCGGAGATCACGGTCGTCGGCGCGTTGGTCGACCACACACTTGCCCATCACATCGGGTTGCGGCTTGACGCGAACTTCGCTGCTGGGACCCCGCTCAACCAGTTGACGACCAGCATCTGAACCGGCCCGTCGGGTTGATTCCGACCGACGACGACACGGTTCGTCTTGGGTTTCCGACTCTCTCGATCGGCCCCGGACCACAGATCTCCGCGAGGCGGACGCCTTTGGTCGGCGCGCTTCATTCGGTGGTCGCCCGACTCCTCGACGATCGCTCGTGTTTCGTTGCGTTTTCGGGCGGATGCGATTCCTCACTGGTTCTCGCCGCGGCTGCTGACGCGTGCCGCGCGTCGGGCCACCCCGATCCGATTCCCGTCACCTACCGGTACGCCCAGGCGCCGGACGCCGATGAACGGGAACATCAGGAGCTTCTCGTCCGGTACCTTCAGCTCCGCGACTGGCTGATCATCGATCTCGACGAAGATGGCGACCTGCTGGGCGCGCCAGCGACGTGCGCGCTCAGGGCCTGGGGATTGGTGTGGCCGCCCGCCGGGCTCGCTCACATTGCCGCTCTGCAGCAACTTGGCCACGGACTCCTTCTGACCGGGGAGGGTGGCGACGAGCTGCTCGGGTCGCGCCGGATCTCGGCGATCGCCGCCGTAACGCAGCGCGTTCGTCATCGGCACATACCGTCGCGCGCTCTCGGCCGAGTCGCACTGGAGGCCGTCGCCCCCCGAAGGGCGCGCGAGTCGATGCTGCTACGACAACTCGAGCGCGACTACGAAGCCCACTGGTTGGCGACAGACCTCAGACGTGAGCTCCTGCGCCGGATCGCTCGACTCGACGCGAAGGAGCCACTCGACACGCGGGCGTACATGGAGTACGTCGGCGGGTTGCCCTCGGTGCGGATCGGGCATCACAACCTTCGAGCCATCTCTGCGCAGTACGGGCTGCGCTGGGAGGCGCCGCTTTTCGACCCGAGTTTTCTCGGCGCGCTCGCCGGATTGCCCTGGCACGCCTACCGAGGACGAACCGAGATCCTGAGGCGCCACTTCTGCGATCTGCTGCCCCCCGAGATCATCGAACGCCGGACGAAGGCGGTGTTCAACCGGGCCTACCTGGGCGACAGCACCCGCGAGTTCGCTCGACGCTGGAACGGGCGCGGGCTGCCCGAGGGTGTGGACGCCGATTGGCTCAAAGATCATTGGTGCACCGCGGATGAGATTCACGCGGGCACCGTGCTGCTGTTGCATCAGGCGTGGCTGGAAACCGAAGGTGCTACCGGCTCGGCGGCCGGACGCGTGCCTCCGACGGACGTCGCGGCATGCGATCGAGCCTCTCAATAGGCTGGATCTCCTGTGGACTCGACGACGTTACGTGACCGTTTCCGCCGCTTGTCGCGCGTGCGGGCGCGCGACCTCGTGGAATCGGCCGTCGTGATCTGTGTTGCTTCCCGAGCGGAGTGGAGCCTTCGGTACCGCACCCTTCCTACGACGGCACGCGCGCTCGGAATAGGCATCGCCGCGGTCGACCCCGTGCTTCGCGAGGCGATCAGCGCCCCGGACCGTTTCGCCCTTCCGGAGTGGGCGTGGCGACGCGCCCGCATCGCCGCCTTCGTCATGCGGCGCTGGCCGTTCGGCGACACCTGCCTCCGACGCGCGCTCGTCATCGGGAACCGGCTCGCGGTACTGGCCCCCGACCTGGTGATCGGGATACGCGCCGCCACGAGCCGAGATGTCGACGCGCACGCTTGGCTCCGGATATCGGGTGTCGACCTCGATCCGCTCGCCGCCGACTACCTCGCGTTCGGCGAGCCGTGACCGATCGGTACCTCATGCACGGGCTGCGCATCGCCAGCGACGTCCCTCTGCCGGAACCGGCGACGTCGTTCAGCGGACCCGTCGATCTCGAGATCCACCGCTCGGAACCGGGCACGATCGAGCGGATCCCGGACGAATCGATCGGGATTCGATACGCACTCGATACCGACACTGTGTACTACGAGGGCCACTGCGAGGAGCCCGGACTTTGGGTGCTGAAGGCACCAGGGGTCGTGAGCATCACGCTGAGGGGTGCACGCGCAACCGTGCAGCTCGGCCCGGCTGTCGACCCGGAGTTGATGCCGATGTTCGCGGCCGGGCTCGGCATCGGGCTGTACATGGCGCTGTCGGGGCGGCTCTGCCTGCACGCGAGTGCCGTTGAGGCCGACGGGCGGGCAGTGGCGCTGTCGGGGCCGAGTGGGTCGGGGAAGTCGACACTGGCCGCGCTCGCCGCCGCAGCCGGCCATCCGCTCGTCGGCGACGACCTCTTGCGCGTCGATCTCGCCGGTGAGGCACCCGACGTCTACCGGGGCGCGTCCGAGATACGCCTGCGTGCGGGCGCGGCCGCGCTGACGCAGCATTGGCCCGAGCGCAGCCGGATGACAGCCGACGGACGCACTGCTGTCGCCCCACCGCGTACGCGTGCCGAGCGCCTCCCGCTGGCCGCACTCGTATTCCCGGTGCTCGATCGAGAGCGTTCGGATGTTGGCATCGAACGGATGCGCCCGGCTGATGCGTTCGCCGCGCTCCTCACTGCACCGCGGATACTCGGCTGGCTCGACGCGGGTGTCGTTGCTCGTCAATTCCTACAGCTCACGGCATTGGCCGCCGAGGTCCCGATACTCGTCGCTCGGGTGCCATGGCGTGCTCGGGCCGAGCCGGAAATGGCTTCCACCCTCGTCGAACGTGTTCTTTCCCTCGTCTGAACGCGAAGAGTGACCTCCCGATACCATGGCGGGCGAACTCGATCATCGGGGCGGGCCTTGGGCGAGGTGGGAGACGTGAACGCGCAACCGAATCTGCGTTCCGCGCCGTTCTTGTTGCGCAACGCCGGCATCACCTGGCGCGCGCTCGACGACGAGATCGTCGTGCTCGACCTCGAGACCTCGCTGTACCTGAAGGTGAAAGGTGCGGGGGCCGTGGTGTGGCCGCTGCTCGCCGGCGGCACGACCCTCGAGGCGATGGTCGCCGCCGTACTCGAGGTCTATGACATCGACGCGGAGATAGCCGGCCGCGAGCTCACCGGATTCCTCGACGATCTCGGCGAGCGCAAGCTGCTGCGCTGATCAGTCGCGCAGGGTGCCACTCTCGCCGTCGAGGTACTGCGCGGCCTGGACATGGAACATGCGCGCGTAGGTCCCGCGCTTCGCGAGCAGCTCGGCGTGCGTACCGTGCTCGACCACCGTGCCGGCCTCGAGCACGTAGATGCGATCCGCGCTCGTGACGGTCGAGAAGCGATGTGACACCACGACGACAGCCCGACCCGCACAGAGTTCGCGGAGCCGACCGAACAACGCGGCTTCGGCTTCTGCGTCGAGCGCCGAGCTCGGTTCGTCGAGGATGACGAGGTTTGCATCACGAAAGAATGCGCGCGCGATCGCGATGCGCTGCCACTGTCCGATCGAAAGATCGGAACCGCCGATGAATTCGGGGCCGAGCAGTGCGTCGTAGCGTCCGGTCAAGGCTTCGAGAAATGTGTCGGCGCCCGCGCGCCGGGCCGCGTCCTCGACCGCAGGGCGATCGCCGGCGCGTGCCGAGCGACCGAAGCCGATGTTCTCGGCCGCCGAGAACATGTAGCGCTCGAAGTCCTGGAAGATGATGGCGATCTGATCGCGCAGGGAAGCCCGGTCGAGCGTCGCGGCGTCGGTCGAGTTCCAGTACACGGAGCCCCGGTCGGGCTCGTAGAGCTGCCCGATCACCTTGGCGAGTGTCGTCTTGCCCGAACCGTTGACGCCGACGAGCGCGACGACCTCGCCCGGGTGCAATGCCAGCGATACACCGGCGAGCGCGTCGTGGTTTCCCGACGGATACCGGAAGAACACGTCGTCGAGTCGCAGTTCGGTGAGTTTGTCGGCGACCACGTCGCCCGCGGTCGCGCGCCGACGTGCGGTCAGCTGAAAGAGAAAGTCGTTGACATCCCCGAGAAACAGTGCCGCCTCGTAGAGCTGGCCGGCGCTCCCGATCAACGAGCTCATGCGTTGACCGAGCACGAGAATTGCGGCGGCGGCGACGGCCGCGCCCGACAGGCTCGTGCGGCCACTCGACAAGAGCCAGACGAGCAAGGCGACCACTGAACCGAACAGCACACCGTTGATGAGCTGGCCGACGATGCCGAGTTTGATGCGCCGGCTGGTGTACCGGCGGAGTCGTCCGATCCGCTCGTCCCAGAGGCGGCCGTGGTAGTCGGTGAAGTGCCCGCCCAGCTCGTAGGCGCGCAGCTCCTTGGCCGGCGACTTCATCGAGAGCAGCGCAAGCAGATAGTGACGCCGGCGATCGGCCTCGGTCTCCTCCACGTCGAAGGCGAACGAGATGCGCGAGAGCCGGCGAGCAACGAGCCACACCGGGCCGAAGGCCACGAACGCCAATGCGAGGAGAATCGGCTGCACGATCGCAAGGGCGATGGTGACGCCCGCGACCGTGAAGATCGAGGTCACCATGCCCATCAGCGCGTAGGTGACGTCGACCGGGCGCGTCGTGGCGTTCGCCATTGTGCGTTGCAAGCGATCGTGAAAGCTCGGCCGTTCGAACTCGACCAGATCGGCATCCGCGGCGGCGGTTGCGACGAGCACCTGTGAATACTGCGTGACGAGCTCGGACAGCACCCGCTTCTTTTCCGTCTGGTAGAGCGTCAAGATCCCGAGCACGGTCAGCACGGCTACGAACGCGGCGAGCTCGGGGATGACGGTTGACACGTCGCGACCGTCCTGCACGTGGAGTACTGCTTGCAGGAGTCGCTGGGTGAGCCCGAGCTGTACCGCGGTGAGGATCCCGGTGGCGGCATTGACCGAAACGATGACCGTCGCCTCCCGGGACGCGGCGCGCCACACGAGCTGTACGGCTTCTCGGAGCAGGGTGGGAAGCTCTCGGAGTGGCTTG
>JBBSFB010000085.1:0-16886 GCA_038239145.1 Acidimicrobiia bacterium | reverse complement strand
TGCTCGGGTTCGAGGTCGTGGGGAGGCGCGAATGCTTCCGGCCGGGGCGGGCCCGACTCGGCCTGGGAGAGCCGGGCGTCGGCCTCGATGCGATTCGACACCGCGAACCGCATGTCGCCGGTCTTGTTCACCCCGCGCTTGGCGCTGTGGACCTCGCGAGCAAGTCGCCGGCGGCACAACTCCTCGGCGAGCCGGAGATGGCGAGGGCTGACGTGGGGCAGCTCCTCGGTCTCGCCGGGGCTCGAATCGGGTGGGAGTGCCATGCGGACGACGCTAGCGGTGGGGTGCGACGGGGCCACCGGATGCCCGTTCGGCTCACAGGAACGGCCGGACCGGCTGAGTAGACTCGTCGGGTGCGCATCGCAATCGGCGGCGACCACGCCGGCTATTCCCTGAAACAGCACCTGCTCGGGTTGTTGAAGGAACTGGGCCACGATACCGACGACCTGGGCACGAATTCCGAGGAGCCCGTCGACTACCCGATCTATTGCGCAGCAGTCGCGCGCGCGGTGGTCAGAGGCGACGCCGACCTCGGCATCGTGCTCGGCGGAAGCGGACAGGGCGAGCAGATCGCGGCGAACAAGGTCCGGGGCGCCCGGGCCGCGTTGTGCAACGACCTCTACACCGCGCGTATGGCGCGAGCCCACAACAACGCGAACGTCCTGTCGATCGGCGCCCGTATCGTCGCGTCCGACCTGGCCGACGAGATCACGAAGATCTTCCTCTCGACTCCGTACGAAGGTTTGACGCCCGTCGGCTCCCGCCACGTACGCCGGTTGGAGGAGATCGCCGCCATCGAACTTGAGGAGTGCGAGCGATGACGACACCCTTGGAGCGAACCGATCCCGAGATCGCCGGGATCATCCAGCGTGAGCTGGAGCGCCAGAACACGACCATCCAGCTCATCGCGTCGGAGAACTTCACGTCCCGGGCGGTGATCGAGGCCCAGGGCTCGGTCCTGACGAACAAGTACTCGGAGGGCTATCCGGGCAAGCGCTACTACGGCGGCAACCTGGTCGTCGACGAAGCCGAGAGCCTCGCCCGCACGCGGGCCTGCGAGCTGTTCGGCGCCGAGAACGCGAACGTGCAGCCGCACTCCGGTGCGAACGCGAACCAGGCCGCGTTCATGGCGCTGCTCGAGCCCGGCGACAAGGTCATGGGCATGCGGCTCGACCAGGGCGGGCACCTCACCCACGGATCGCCGGTCAACTTCAGCGGGCGCATGTACGACTTCGTCGCGTACGGCGTCGACGACGAGTCGGAGATGCTCGACTACGACGTGATCCGCGATCTCGCCGTGCGCGAGCGGCCCCGCCTGATCATCGCGGGCGCTACCGCGTACCCGCGCACGATCGACTTCCTGGTGTTCCGGGCCATCGCCGACGAGGTCGGCGCGATGTTGCTCGTCGACGCCGCGCACATCGCGGGGCTCGTCGCCGGGGGCGCGCACCCGTCGCCGGTGCCGTACGCCGACGTCGTCACGTTTACGACGCACAAGACGCTGCGCGGACCGCGGGCCGGCGCGATCCTGTCCCGCAAGGAGTATGCCACCGGCATCGACAAGGCGGTGTTCCCGGGTCTGCAGGGCGGTCCGCTCATGCATGTCATCGCGGCCAAGGCAGTGGCGTTCCGAGAGGCGAGCGAGCCCTCGTTCCGCCAGTACGCAGCCGACGTCGTGGCGAACGCCCGGGCGCTGGCCGCTGCTCTGACCGAAGAGGGATTTCGCATCGTCTCGGGCGGAACCGACAACCATCTGATGTTGGTCGACCTCCGCCCGTTCGGGGTGACGGGCAAGGTCGCGCAGGAAGCGCTCGACGGCGCCGGCATCACGTGCAACAAGAACGCGATCCCGAACGACCCCGAGAAGCCCTTCGTCACCAGCGGCCTGCGGCTCGGCACCGCGTCGTGCACGACGGCGGGGATGGGCACGGATCAGATGCGCGAGATCGCTTCGCTCATCGGCCAAGTGTTGCGCGCGGTCGACGACGACTCGGTCGCCACCGACGTGCGCGAGCAGGCCAACCGGTTGTGCTCGAAGTTCACCCCCTATCCCGAGGGTGCATGAGCAAGAGCCAGGCGCAGCCTGTAGGCCCGGGCTAGCGCATGGGCGGTTACGCAGTCGTTCTCGCCGTTGCCCTCGGCACCACGCTGCTGCTGACGCCGGTGGTCCGGTTGGTCGCGATCCGGTTCGGCGCGGTCGTGACACCGTCGTCCGATCCCCGCCACGTCCACACGCGCCCGACGCCGACACTCGGCGGAATGGCAATGTTCGTCGGCTTCCTCGCGGCGATGGCCGTGGCGTCGCAGATGCATCAATTCCACGAGATGTTCCAGTCGAACTCGGAACCGTTCGGCCTCATCCTCGGCGCGGGCGTGATGTTCGTCGTCGGTGGTCTCGACGACCTCATCGACGTGTCGCCGCCGGCCAAGGTCGCGGGCCAGGTCGTGGCCGCGAGCCTCCTCGCGTTCTACGGCGTCGTGATGTTCTACTTCCGGATGCCGTTCAATCTCTTCCACACCGACACGGTGGTGCTGGGCTCCCAGTTCGCACCGCTCGTCACCGCGTTGTGGGTCGTGTTGATGACGAACGCGGTGAACCTCATCGACGGGCTCGACGGGCTCGCGGTAGGTGTGGTCGCGATCGCGGGCGGCGCACTGTTCTTGTTCGCCGACCGGTTGTTCAAGCAGAACTTCATCGACGGGTCGAACATCGGCCCGCTCGTCGCGATCATCGCCGTGGGCGTCTGCCTCGGCTTCCTCCCGTTTAACTGGCATCCGTCGAAGATCATGATGGGGGACGCGGGTGCTCTCTTCTTAGGCGTACTGCTCGCAGTTCCGACGATCACCATCGGTGGGCGCACCGACCATGCCTTCTCCGGAAACACGTTCTTCTTCTTCGGCCCGCTCCTGATCCCGGTGCTGATCCTCGGCGTGCCGATCCTCGACACGGTGTTCTCGTTCCTACGGCGCATGATCCACCGGCAACGCTGGCACGAGGCCGACGCCGGCCACCTGCACCACCGCCTCATGCGGCTGGGGCACGGGCCGAGGCGCACCGTGGTCATCCTGTGGGCGTGGACGGCGCTGCTCTCGGGCGTGGCCCTGGTCCCGACGTACTTCCCCAAGAGCGGGAGCAACGCGCTGGTTCCGTTCGTCGTGGCCGCGCTCGCCCTCTTGCTGCTGGCCTGGTTCCACCCGGGTGTGCGGTCGAGGCGGGAACGCAAGGAGCGGGCCCGCCATCCCAGCGGCCATCCGGCCGCCGAGGACGTGGTCGATCTCGCCGAACGCAGGCGGCAGCGGGCATGATGCGCGGATCCGAGACAGATTTTTTGTCTGCCGCGACAAAAATTTCGTGCCCGGTTTGACTCTTTCTTCACATCGCCAATAGATTGCGAATGGATTCACAAGCGCCCTCCGGCAACGGTGACGGAGGCCTACGCTCGGCATCCAGAAGGGGCTTCGGCGTGGTTCCGGCAGGGGAGCGTCGCGACCAGCGAGACACGTGGCACGGCTTCTCGAACGCGTTATCACATGCCTTCGAGATGGTCGCTACGACCGTGATCTTCGTGCTGATCGGGCTCTGGATCGACGATCGGGTCGGCACCAAGCCACTCTTCACCGTCGCGCTCGGGCTGCTCGCCATCATCGGCATCGGCCTGCGCGCCTACTACACGTACATGAGCCAGGTTCAGCGTGACGAGGAGGGCAAGCCGTGGCTGAAGAGCCGGTAGCGCCGCTCGTCGAACGAGAGGTCGCGCTCGACATCGTGAAGCACGGTCTGATGATCGCGCCGGTCGTCGTGGCGGCTGCGGGCCTGATCCGGGGCTGGAACGGAGCCTCGAGCGCGGCGATCGCACTCGGCATCGTGCTCGTCAACTTCCTGGCCGCGGCGGCGATCATGTCGCGCGCCGCCAAGAGCGGACCGACCGCGATCGGGGCCGCCGCGCTCGGTGGCTACGTGGTCCGCCTCGCCGTGATCCTCGTCGCTCTCGTATTGTTGCGTCACCAACCCTGGATCGATCTACCGACGCTCGGCATCGTCATCGTCGGGACCCACCTGGGTCTGCTCGTCTGGGAAATGAAATACGTGAGTCTCACGCTCGCTGCGCCGGGTTTGAAGCCGGCACGACCTTCCGGAGACCAATGAACCTCCTGCTCGCGGTCGACGTACCGCCGATCAGCAACGTCACGATCTGGGGAGCCGGCCCGCTCGGCTTCAACAAGACCGCCGCGATCTACGTGTTCGCCGCGGTCGCGACGATCCTGTTGTTCGTGCTCGGGACGCGGCGCAAGGACGCGCTCGTACCGTCGGGGATCGTCCAGAACTCGGCCGAGTCCGGGGTCGCGTTCGTTCGGAACCAGATCATCATGCAGACGATGGGCACCGATGGGCTGCGGTACCTGCCGTACCTCACGGCGCTGTTCTTCTTCATCTTCTTCAGCAACATCACCGAGATCCTGCCGTTCGTGCAGTTCCCGGCCAACGCCCGCTTCGGCATGCCACTCGCGCTCGCGTTGATCACGTGGCTCATCTACAACGTCGTCGGTGTCGTGAAGCAGGGCCCGCTGCACTACGTGAAGAACTCGCTCATCCCACCCGGAGTGCCGAAGCCGATCCTGATCCTCGTGATCCCGATCGAGTTCGTGTCGACGTTCATCGTCCGCCCGTTCTCGCTGATGGTCCGGCTCTTCGCCAACATGCTCGCCGGCCACCTCATCTTGGTGACGTTCGCAGCGCTCTGTGCCGGGCTGTGGGCAGCCAAGGTCACGGTCGTGATCCTGCCGTTCTCGTTCCTCCTGTTGGTGGCGATGACGGGTTTCGAAATCCTCGTCGCCTTCCTGCAGGCCTTCATCTTCACGATCCTGACGGCCGTCTACATCGACAGCTCGATGCATCCCTCGCACTGATCACCGATCCCATCCACTCGCACACAAGAGAAAACAACAAGGAGAACCCACGTGGCTCTGCTCCATCTCCTCCTCGCCCAGACGGCCGCCGATCCCACCAAGGGATTGACCGCGATCGGTCGAGGCATCGTCTACGGCGGCGCCGCCATCGGCCCCGGCATCGGCATTGGCTTGGTGGTCGGTAACGCGATCACCGCCATGGCGCGCCAGCCCGAGTCGGCCGGCACCGTCCGCACGACGATGTTCCTCGGTATCGCGTTCACCGAAGCGCTCGCGCTCTTCGGCTTCGTCCTCGCGTTCATCATCTCCGGCTAAGGGGTCACTCGTGCGAAAGCGCATTCACGCACTCGTTGCAGTGCTGGGCATCGCGTTCACGGTCGCGTTCGTTGCCGCGCCTGCGTACGCCGCCGACATCGAGCCCGCGAAGCCGCTCACGACGGAGTCGGCACGTAAGTGCTTCGACATCTTGAAAGAGGGCGGCGACAAGACGGCCGACGACTGCCAGAAGGCGCCGTCGCCGCTGCTCCCGGGCGGAAACGAGATCGCGTGGGGTCTCGCGTCGTTCGCCGTGCTGCTCATCGCGGTGTGGAAGTTCGGCGTGCCGGCCGTGAAGAACATGGAGACGGCCCGCGAAGACCGCATCCGAGGCGACCTCGAGTCGGCCGAAACGGCCAAGACCGAGGCCGAGGCGGAGAAGGCGCAGTACCTCGCGCAGATCGCCGACGCGAAGAACGAGGCCGGACGGTTGATCGAAGAGGCCCGGCAGGCGGCCGAGACGGTGCGAGCCGATCTCATCGCCCGCGCCGAGGTCGAAGCGAACGACATCCGGTCCCGGGCCCAGGCTGACATCGCGAACCAGCGGAACCAGGCCATGGCTCAGCTGCGCACCGACGTCGCGTCGTTGTCGATCGACCTCGCGGGTCGCATCGTCGAGCGCAACCTCGACAGCGACACCAACCGGCAGCTCGTCGACAGCTTCATCGACCAGGTCGGCGGGAGTAACTAGTCGTGCCCGACCGCATCGAGACGTGGGCGCAGTCGTTGCTGGAGATCGCGAAGTCCGAAGGCAATCTGCACGAGGTGGAAGACGAGCTCTTCCGCTTCGCCCGAATCGTCGCGGGCAACGACGACCTGCGTACCGCGCTGGCGAACCCGGGTCAACCGGCCGACCGCCGCGCCGCGATCGTCGACGAGCTGCTCGAGAACCGCTCGCTGCAGACGACGCGTGCGATCGCGGCGTTCATCGTCGGTGCAGGGAAAGGTCACGACCTTCCGGCGATCGTCGCCCGGTTCGTGGAGCTCGCGGCGGAGAGCCGTGAGCACGAGGTCGCCGAAGTCCGCTCCTCGGTGCCGCTCGACGACACCCAGGTGCAGCGGTTGGCGACGGCACTCAGCCAGGCGACCAAGAAGAACATCGAGGTCCGCGTGGTGGTCGACCCGACCGTCATGGGCGGCATCGTCGCCACGATCGGCGACACGGTGATCGACGGAACCGTTCGTCACCGTCTGGATCAGCTCAAGGAGACGCTCTAAATGGCAGAGCTCACCATCGATGCAGCCGACATCGCGTCGGTACTGCGCAAGAACGTCGAGGGCTTCCGCCCCGAGGTCGACCGCGCCCAGGTGGGTCGGGTCCTCGAGGTGGGAGACGGCATCGCCCGTGTCGCGGGCTTGCCCCACGCGGCCGTCAACGAGCTGCTCGAGTTCGAAGGCGGCGCCCAGGCGCTCGCCCTCAACCTCGAAGAGGACACGATCGGTGCGGTGATCCTCGGTCACGCCGACTCGGTCGAAGAAGGTCAGCTCGTCACCGCCACAGGTCGCATCCTCTCGGTCCCGGTGGGCGACACGCTCATCGGGCGCGTGGTCAACGGCCTCGGTGTGGCGATCGACGGCAAGGGGCCCATTGCCGACGACGAGGTGCGCCGGCTCGAAGTGCAGGCGCCCGGCATCACCGGCCGCAAGCCCGTGCACGAGCCGCTGCAGACCGGCATCAAGGCCATCGACGCGATGACGCCGATCGGTCGGGGTCAGCGCGAGCTCATCATCGGCGACCGCAAGACCGGAAAAACGACGGTTGCGATCGACACGATCCTGAACCAAAAGGGTCAGGGCGTGAAGTGCATCTACGTTGCCATCGGGCAGAAGGGTTCCACGGTCGCGCAGACCGTCGAGACGCTGCGCGTGCACGGTGCCCTCGAGTACACGGTCGTGGTGAGCGCGCCCGCCTCCGACGAAGCGGTGTTCAAGTACCTCGCGCCCTATACGGGTTGCGCGATGGGTCAGCACTGGATGGAGAACGGTCAGCACGCGCTGGTCGTGTACGACGACCTCTCGAAGCAGGCCGAGGCGTACCGCCAGATGGCGCTGCTGCTCCGGCGCCCGCCGGGCCGCGAGGCGTACCCCGGTGACGTCTTCTACCTCCACTCCCGCCTGCTCGAGCGCGCGGCGAAGCTGAACGACGAGCGCGGCGCCGGTTCGCTGACCGCACTCCCGGTCATCGAGACCAAGGCCGGCGACGTCTCCGCATACATCCCGACCAACGTGATCTCGATCACCGACGGTCAGATCTACCTGCAGGACGACCTCTTCAAGTCGGGTGTGCGCCCGGCCGTCGACGTGGGCATCTCGGTGTCGCGCGTCGGTAGCGCCGCGCAGATCAAGGCGATGAAGGCGGTCGCGGGAACGTTGAAGCTCGACCTCGCCCAGTTCCGTGAGCTCGAGGCCTTCGCCACGTTCGGTTCCGAGCTCGACGCGGTGTCGAAGGCGCAGCTGGAGCGAGGCGCACGCCTCGTCGAGTTGTTGAAGCAGGGACTGCACGAGCCGATGCCGGTGCAGGAGCAGATCGTCTCGATCTTCGCGGGCACGAACGGCTACCTCGACGACATCCCCGCATCCGATGTGAAGCGGTTCGAGAACGAGTTGCTCGACTTCATCCGCACGCGTCACGCCGACCTGCTGAACAAGGTCCGGGACACGGGCGCGATGCCCGACGGCGACGCGTTGGAGACCGCCGTCACCGACTTCAAGGCCCAGTTCGTCCCCACGGCGGCGGCAGAGGGCGCATAGATATGGCGGGTGGTCAGGAGCGCATTCTTCGTAGGCGGATCAAGTCGGTCGAGTCGACGAAGAAGATCACGCGCGCGATGGAGCTCATCGCTGCGTCGCGCATCGTGAAGGCGCAGGCCCGGGTGCACGCGGCGCAGCCGTACGCGGAGGGCATCACCGACGTCGTCCGCAACTTGCAGAGCACGGGCGGCGGGTCGAACAGTGCCCTGCTGACCCCCCGGGCCGATATGAACCGGGTCGCCGACATCATCATCGCCGCCGACCGCGGTCTGTGCGGCGGGTACAACTCCACCGTGATCCGCACGGCCGAGCGCGACATGCGCGAGCAGGAACGGGCGGGCCGCGAGAACGCGATCGTCACCGTAGGCCGCAAGGTCGAGGGCTACTTCCGGTTCCGCGACTTCCCCATCGACGCCGCGTACTCCGGCTTCAGTGGTGCACCCACGTACGAAGACGCGCGACAGGTGGCTTCCGCGGTCGTGAGTCGTTTCGAGGCGGGCGAGCTCGATCGCGTGCAGCTCGTGTACACGCGGTTCATCTCGGCCGGTCGCCAAGAGGTCGTCATCGAGCCGTTGCTCCCGTTGGAGGAAGCCG
Organism: Acidimicrobiia bacterium; assembly: GCA_038239145.1. Classification (GTDB taxonomy): domain Bacteria; phylum Actinomycetota; class Acidimicrobiia; order IMCC26256; family PALSA-610; genus PALSA-610. The sequence goes on along the minus strand of JBBSFB010000085.1, from coordinate 8,318 downwards.
AGGTCGTCGAGACGTCGGCGTCGCCCGCATCTCCCGATGAGCCGAGCTCCGACTACGAGTTCGAGCCGAACCCCGAAAACATCCTCGAGACATTGCTGCCGCGCTACACGGAGTCGCGGATCTACGCGGCGTTGCTCAACGCGGCCGCGTCGGAGCACGCGGCCCGCCAGCGCGCAATGAAAGCCGCGACCGACAATGCCGAAGACCTGATCCTCACGTACCGACGCCGGATGAACCGGGCCCGTCAGGACTCGATCACCACCGAGATCATGGAGATCGTCGGTGGTGCCGAGGCCCTCAGCCAGGGCGCGGCCGACCACGACGACGTCCTCGCCGCCGAGTACTACGACAAGACCGCTTGACACGGGAGCAACAGCTGCCATGACCGCAACCGCCGAACCCACAACTGATCTGAAGGACGGATGGGTCGTATCGATCCTCGGTCCCGTCGTCGATGTCGAGTTTCCGCCCGACGCGCTGCCGGAGATCAACTTCGCGCTCGAGATGGACATCGAGCTCGAGGGCGAGAAGATCACCGTTACCGCGGAAGTGGCGCAGCAGATCGGTGAAGGCCGCTGCCGTGCCGTCTGCTTGAAGCCCACCGACGGTCTGCAGCGCGGCACCGCCGTGCGCAACCTCGGCCACGGCATCCAGGTGCCGGTCGGAGACGTCACGCTCGGTCACGTGTGGAACGTGATCGGTGAGCAGCTCGACGTGACTGCCGGCAAGGTCACCGACATCAAGGAGCGGTGGGACATCCACCGCGACGCCCCGCCGTTCGACCAGCTCGAGCCCAAGGCGAAGATGTTCGTTACCGGGATCAAGGTCATCGATCTCCTCGAGCCCTACGTCGAGGGTGGCAAGATCGGCCTCTTCGGTGGCGCGGGCGTGGGCAAGACCGTGCTCATCCAGGAGATGATCAACCGGGTCGCCACCCAGCACGGTGGTGTGTCGGTGTTCGCCGGCGTGGGCGAGCGGACTCGTGAGGGCACCGACCTCTGGCTGGAGATGCAGGAGTCGGGCGTCATCGAGAAGGCCGCGCTCGTGTACGGCCAGATGGACGAGCCGCCGGGTGTACGGCTCCGGGTTGCGCTGAGCGCGCTCACGATGGCCGAATACTTCCGCGACGTGCAGAACCAGGACGTGTTGCTGTTCGTCGACAACATCTTCCGGTTCGTGCAGGCCGGTTCCGAGGTGTCGACGCTGCTCGGCCGCATGCCTTCGGCCGTGGGTTACCAGCCCACCCTCGCCGACGAGATGGGCGAGCTGCAGGAGCGCATCACCTCGACCAAGGGTCGTTCGATCACGTCGTTGCAGGCTGTGTATGTACCCGCCGACGACTACACCGACCCCGCGCCGTTCACCACCTTCACCCACCTCGACGCGACGACCGAGCTCGCCCGTGAGATCGCGGCGCTCGGCATCTACCCGGCCGTCGACCCGCTGGCCTCGACCAGCAACATCCTGGCGCCCGAGATCGTCGGCCAGCGCCACTACGACGTTGCCCGCCGCACCCAGGAGACGCTGCAGCGCTACAAGGAGCTGCAGGACATCATCGCCATCCTCGGTCTCGACGAGCTGTCGGAAGAGGACCGTGTGACCGTGGCCCGGGCCCGCAAGGTGCAGAAGTACCTCAGCCAGCCCTTCTTCGTGGGAGAGGTCTTCACCGGTTTGAAGGGGATCTTCGTGCCGGTCGAAGAGACGGTCGAGAGCTTCGAAGCCCTCGTCGGCGGTGAGCTCGACCACGTGCCGGAGCAGGCGTTCTTCAACGTCGGTGGCGTCGAGTCCGTGCTCGCCAAGGCGAAGCAGCTCGAGGGCTAGGACCCACCTCATGGACGTGCAGCTCGTGTCTCCGGAGCAGATCCTGTACCAGGGGATCGGGAAGATGGTGGTCGTGCGGACCCTCGGCGGTGGCGACATCGCGTTCGAGGACAACCACGCCCCGTTTCTCGGCGCGTTGGCCGACTGGCCCGCGCGCGTCAAGTTCGAGGATGGGACCCAGGCCTGGTTCGCAGTGCACGGCGGTTTTGTCGAGGTCAGCCACAACCAGGTGATCATCCTCTCCGACGTGGCCGAGCCCTCCGACGGGATCGACGTGGAGCGCGCCACCGAGGCGAAGGCTCGTGCGGAAGAGGCGCTGCGCGCCGACGCCGACGACGAGCTCGCGGCGGCGGCCCTCCTGCGCGCCGACGTCCGCCTCGACGTTGCCGCTTCCGCCTGACCCTTCCGGTGTCGGTCCCGACGCGAGTCGCGTCGCGGTCTGGTTGCGGTTGCGGCCGGAGACGTACCGGTGCTGATCGACGGCGCGGTGCTCGGCTCCGACAGGGCACCGTCGAATAGTCGTGGATAGCGCCCGCGATACCACCAGCGGTATCCGCCACATGCACGGTGGGGCCGTCGCAAGGTCTAAGCGCGCGAGGTCTAAGCGCGTTGGGCGGCGCGAAAGGCGAAGACCACTTGGATGGCGAACATGACGCCGATGGCGATCACCACTGTCGCGCCGGACCGGCGGCGGCGCCGATGGACCCGCCGAGGATGCCGGCCATCACCGCGCCGACGAGCATCGACATGCGCCGCAGCGAAGGCGCGCGCTCGGCCCGTCGCTCGAGGGTCGCGAGGACGACGCCTTCCGCGATCGCCGCGATCGTAAGCTCGATGCCGAACGACAGCAGGATGGTTCAGCTGTACTTGACGGCCGAATACGAGTTCAGCTTCGTCCAGTGGTGCTGGGCGTCGATCATGCGGATCGTGCCCGACTTGGAGCGCATGACCAGGCTCTGCGTGCTGGCGCCCTCGCCCCAGTAGCGCACGCCTCGCAGCAACTCACCGTCGGTGATACCCGTGGCCGCGAAGAATACGTCGTCACCCGAGACGAGATCGTCGAGCAGCAGGGTCTTGTCGAGGTCGTAGCCGGCGTCGAGCGCGGCCGTACGCTCCTCGTCGTTGCGGGGCCAGAGCTTGCCCTGGATCGTGCCCCCGAGCGCCTTGAGCGCGCACGCCGAGATGACACCTTCCGGGGTGCCGCCGACACCGAACAAGATGTCGTTGCCCGAGTTGCGCCACGCGACCGAGATGGCGCCGGCAACGTCGCCGTCGGGGATCAACCGGATGCGCGCCCCCGCCTCCCGACACTCGGCGATGATGTCGGTGTGGCGCTCGCGGTCGAGGATGACCGCGGTGACGTCGCTCACCTTCTCGCCGAGCGCCTTGGCGACGGCTTCGAGGTTCGCCTTCACGGGCGCGTTGATGTCGATCACGTCGATGGCCGCGGGACCCGCCGCGATCTTGTCCATGTAGACGCACGGGCCCGGGTCGAACATCGTGCCCCGTTCGCTCATCGCGATGACCGCAATCGCGCCACCCCGCCCGAGCGACGTGAGCGTGGTGCCGTCGACCGGGTCGACCGCGATGTCCATGCTGGGCGGCGAGCCGTCGCCGATCTGCTCCCCGTTGAAGAGCATCGGGGCTTCGTCCTTCTCGCCTTCGCCGATGACGACGACACCTTCCATCCGCACGGTGCTGAGCACCACGCGCATGGCTTCCACGGCGGCGCCGTCAGCGGCGTTCTTGTCGCCGCGGCCCATCCAACGACCGGCTGCGAGCGCAGCGGCTTCGGTGGCCCGCATGAGCTCCATTGCGAGGTTGCGTTCGGGCTGTTGCTCCGGCATTTCCCCTCTCCCGGTCTGTGGATGGTCGATGGACCCTAGTCGAGTGGGGCCGGGATTCCGCCGGGCGCCTATCCCGTACTAGAACGGGGAAATGGGTCGACTCGACGGCAAGACCGCGCTGGTCACCGGCGCGACATCAGGAATCGGGCTCGCGTGTATCGCCCGATTCGCGCGCGAAGGTGCGCGGGTCGTCGGTCTTGACCTCAACGAGCCGACGACCGCGCTCGATCTGCCCGCGAGATCGCCTGAGGTCACCTTCGCCCAGGCCGACGTGCGCGACGAAGACGCGCTGGCCGCCGTGATCGACGGCCTCGTCGCCGAGCACGGGCGCATCGACTCGATCGTGACCGCAGCCGGGGTGGCCGGCGGTGGGCCCGCCCACCTGCTCGACCGGAGCGAGTGGCAACGGGTACTCGACGTGAACCTGACCGGTACCTTCCTGTGTGCCAAGCACGCCATCGGCCACATGCTGCAGCAAGAGCCGATCGACGGTGAGCGCGGCAGCGTCGTGACCGTCGCGAGCGTCGAGGGGTTGGAGGGCACCGCGGGCGGCAGCTCCTACAACGCGTCGAAGGGCGCGGTGGTGATCTTCACCAAGAACCTGGCCATCGACTACGGGCGCGCCGGGATCCGGGCCAACTCCATCTGCCCCGGCTTCATCGAGACCCCGATGCTCGAAGGCGTCTTCGGGATGCCGGGCATGGAACACATCCGGGAGGAGATCCGGCTCGAGCACAAGCTCCGCCGGCTGGGCCGGCCCGACGAGATCGCAGCCGTGGCCCTCTTCCTCGTGTCGGCGGACGCCTCGTTCGTGACGGGTCAGGCGATCGCGGTTGACGGCGGCTATACCGCCGGACGCGACCACGGCGTCACCGAGATGTTCGGCTTCTAAGGATCTACCATTGGCGCGGTGACCGCGGAACCCGGATCGGACCGGCTCTTCGAAACGATGTCGGGGGTGCCGGTCGAGTCGGTCTACGGACCCGACGACGCCGAGCGGCCCGGCGGGTATCCGTACACGCGCGGCCCGTACACCGGCATGTACCGGTCGAAGCTCTGGACGATGCGGATGTTCGCCGGCTTCGGCACCGCCATCGACACGAACCGGCGCTTCCACGATCTGCTCGCCGCGGGCGGCGACGGGCTGTCGACCGCGTTCGACCTCCCCACGCTCATGGGCCGTGATTCCGACGACGAGCTCGCGCTCGGCGAGGTGGGCAAGTGCGGGGTCGCCGTCGACACGCTCGCCGACATGCACGACCTCTACCGCGGGATCGACCTCGGCGCGGTCACGACATCGATGACGATCAACGGACCGGCCGCGGTGATCTTCGCGATGTTCGTAGCTCACGCGGAGTCGAAGGGCGTCGAGCGCGCCCGAATCGGCGGGACGCTGCAGAACGACATCTTGAAGGAGTACCAGGCGCAGAAGGAGTTCATCTTCCCGCCCCGGCCGTCGCTCCGGCTCGTGCGCGACACGATCTCGTTCTGCACCGACGAGATGCCGCGCTGGCACCCGCTCTCGATCTCCGGATACCACATCCGGGAAGCGGGATCGACGGCCGCGCAGGAGCTCGCGTTCACCCTCGCCAACGGCTTCGCCTATGTCGAGCTCGCACTGCGTGCAGGTCTTTTGGTTGACACGTTCGCGCCGCGGTTGTCCTTCTTCTTCAACGCCCACGTCGACTTCTTCGAGGAGATCGCGAAGTATCGAGCCGCCCGTCGCATCTGGGCGCGGTGGATGCGCGATCGCTACGGGGCGAAGCTCGAGCGCTCGTTGCAGTTGCGTTTCCACACCCAGACCGCGGGCGTGTCGCTGACGGCGCAGCAACCCGAGGTCAATATCGTCCGCACTGCGATCGAAGCCCTCGCCGGAGTGCTCGGCGGCACCCAGAGCCTGCACACCAACTCGATGGACGAGACGCTCGCGCTGCCGTCGGAGAAAGCGGCCCGCATCGCGTTGCGCACCCAGCAGGTGATCGCGCACGAGACGCGCGTTACGAACGTGGCCGACCCGCTCGGCGGGTCGTGGTACGTCGAAGAGTTGACCGACGAGATGGAACGCCGGGCGGAAGCCATCTTCGCCCAGATCGAAGAGCTCGGATCGGGCTCGTTGCTCGACGGCGCGATACGCGGCGTCGAGGAAGGTTGGTACCAGGGCGAGATCGCCGATTCCGCCTATGCGCTCGAGCGGAAGCTGAATTCCGGACGCGACGTGGTGGTCGGCGTGAACGGTTTCCTGGAGGGGAGTGACGAGCCGCCGCCGCCCATCCTGCGGATCGGTCCCGAGGTCGAGGAAGAGCAGAGGCGCCGGCTCGACAAGGTGAAGCGTGAACGCGATGCCGACGCGGTGCGTACCGCGCTGGCGCGGGTCCGTTCGGAGGCCGCGGAGGCCGAGGTCAACCTGATGCCGGCGTTCATCGATGCGGTGCAGGTGTACGCGACGCTCGGAGAGATCGTCGAGTCCCTGGCCGAGGTGTTCGGGCGCTGGACCGAGTCCCCCCGGATCTGAGCGTCGGCTCGACCAGACGCGCCAGCACCAGCAGCAAGGCGACGCACACGAGCGTGTCGGCGTCGCTCATCACCGCCGCGATCCATCCGACGTGCCAACCCGTCGGGATGCTGCGGGCGAGATAAGGCACCCGCAACGTGAACAGCGCGGCCGACGTGGCCGCGATCGCGACGCGCCGCCGGTTCGTCCCGTCGCCCACGACGACAGCCACCACGGGACCACCCATACGAGATGGTGGATCCACGACACCGGTGACACGAGCAAGCCGACGAGCGCGACCAGCGCGACGCCGAGCATCTCGTTCCCGCCGAGGCTCGCGCCGACGGCGCGTCGTAAGCCGAACCCGACGACGACCGCGGCCGCCACGAGCCACACCACCTGTTCGTGCCCGCCGAACGCGCGCACGAACACGCCGTTGAGTGATTGGTTCGCGACGTAGCCGAGGTCGCCAACTCGGCTGTTGTCGAACACGCGCGTGGTCCAGAACGTGCGCGAGTCGCCCGGCGTGACGATGGCGCCCGCGAGCGAGACCACCGCGAACGTCGCCGCCGCGATCCGGCGGCGCGGCGCCGGCCGGTGAACCAGAGATACGGGATGAAGATCCCCGGCACGAGCTTGATCGCCGTTGCCGCGCCGACGAGCGCGCCCCGCGGCCATCGCGTCGGGCGGGGGAGGCAGTCGAAGAGACACATGGCCATGAGCACGATGCCGACCTGCCGTAGCGGATCTCCTCCTGCACCGGGGCGAGCGCGAGCGCGACTGCGAACAGAGTCGCGAGCGCCAGTGCGGGGCGATCGAAGCGCGCGACGAGGTCGGTGGTGCAGGCCCGGACGACCGCGAACAACGCGACGATCGACACGGTGTTCCACGCGACGAAACCGACGAGGTCGGGGACGTTCGCGAAAGGGACGGCGACGACCGCGGCCAGCGGGGGATATGTGAACGGGAGCGCGCGCGGGACCCGCGTTCCGATCCAGGGCCCGTAGAGCGCGTGGTGATGGATCACCGCGGCTCCGGCCGCCCGGTACACCGAGAAGTCGTAGCCGTAGTCGAACTGAGTGACGAGCCGGATGCCCCCGAGCACGAGACCGAGACCGACGATCCCGATGGCGAAGCCGCGCAGGCGATCGGCCGGGAGCCCTCCGGCGGCGGTGGTCGTCGTCACGGTGGGCGTCCTCACGTCGAAGCAGCATCGCGCCCGCGGGCGCGCCCCCGAGGGTGCGCGCCCGTGATGGATGACCGACTGCTCGACCTGGCCCGGGGCACCAAGGGCTTCATGCCCGATGACGAAGGGCTCGCGCTCCACGACGCCGCGATCGGCGCGGGTCGGCTCGGTCCGTTGCTCGAGGTCGGCACCTATTGCGGCAAGTCGGCCGTCTACCTGGGCGCGGCAGCGCGGGAAGCGGGAACCGTGTTGTTCACGGTCGATCACCATCGCGGCTCCGAGGAGAATCAGTCCGGCTGGGAGCACCACGATCTCGACGTCGTCGATCCCGACTCGGGCCGCATGGACACGCTGCCGTTTTTCCGTCGCACGATGCACGCCGCGGGTCTGGAGGACGTCGTCGTCGGGGTGGTCGGCCATTCGGTGCCGGTCGCTCGCGCGTGGCGGACGCCGCTCGGCTTCTTGTTCATCGACGGCGGCCACGCCGAGGACGTCGCGATGGCCGACTACGACAACTGGTCGCCGAACCTCGTCGCCGGCGGAACCCTCGCCATCCACGACGTATTCGACGATCCCGCGGCCGGCGGCCAAGCACCGTTCCACGTATGGCAGCGCGCGGTGGCCGACGGCTTCGAACCGGTCGCGACCGCCGGCTCCTTGCGTCTGCTCAGGAACGCGACCAGTAGCCCGAAGGACCGTTGACCGGGCCGGGCCCCGGCTCGGACCCGCTCGGGTGCAGCCCCATCGACCGTTCGCGGCGCTGCAGCTCGATCTCGCTCGGCGCGGCGAACGTCGGATCGAACGAGTCCGCGTAGCGGACGTTGGAGGCGTCGAAGAGCTCGGGGAGCACGACGCCGTCGCTCTGACGGCGGAGCCGATAGCGGGGACCGGCGGGCGTCGTCATGACCTCGCAGATCTCGAAGCCGTCGACCCAGCGATCGCCGAACCGGCCGCGGACTTGGACGGCGATGTC
>JBBSFB010000084.1:0-17041 GCA_038239145.1 Acidimicrobiia bacterium | reverse complement strand
TCGGGCTTCGCTGCGCTGCGCTTCGTCCGCACGGGAACACGGCTCCCTCGGGCTTCGCTGCGCTGCGCTTCGTCCGCACGGGAACACGGCTCCCTCGGGCTTCGCTGCGCTGCGCTTCGTCCGCACGGGAACACGGCTCCCTCGGGCTTCGCTGCGCTGCGCTTCGTCCGCACGGGAACACCGACCTCGCATTAGGTTCTCCGGATGGCAGCACTGCGCGAAGGTCCGGTCACGGAAGTCAGCGTCGAGTCGCGTCCCCTGAAGGTCGACGGGATCGAGGTCCCCGCGGTGCACGCTCGGCCCGACGGCATGCCGATCGCCGGGGTCGTTTTGCATCCCGACGTCGCCGGTCTCCGGTTCCTGTTCGAGGACATGGCCCGGCGGTTGGCGACGCACGGCTTCGCGGTGTGTGCCTTCGAACCGTTCGCGGGCCAACCCGACGACGTACGCGCGTCGGTCGAGAGTCGCATCGCGCACGTGAAGGACCTCGACGACTCCCGGCAGATGGACATCTTCGAAGCGGCCGCGAACCGGTTGGTCGTGGAAGACGACGTCACCCGCGTCTCGGCACTCGGGTTCTGCATGGGTGGTCACTACGTGCTGAAGGCGGCGTCGATCGAGCGCTTCGACGCCGCGGTGTCGTTTTACGGGATGGTGCGCGCCCCCGAAGCCTGGGCCGGCCCCGGCCACCGCATCGAGCCGCTGGCGGTCGCCGCGGAGATGGCGCCGACGCTCGCCTTCTTCGGATCGGACGATCCCTTCACTCCCGCCGACGACATCGAGGCCCTGCGCTCGGCGTGGACCGACCGAACCGACTGCGAGATCGTTGTCGTGCAAGGCGCCGAGCACGGCTTCGTGCACGATCCCGACCGCGACGTGCACCGCGCCGACGATGCCGCCCACGCCTGGGACCGCACCGTCGCCTGGCTCGGAGCGAAGTAGCAACCCGGCGCTGGTTCTAGACGGTCGCGCGGTTTTCGAGCTCTTCGCGGTTCGTGATGAGGTAACGGCTGCGGCCCGATATCTCGAGCCAACCCAGCCTGACGAACAGCGCGATGGCCTTGTTCACCCGCTCCCGGGAGGCGCCGACCATGCCGGCCAGTTCCTCTTGGGTGAGCGGCATGCGGAAGTCGTCCTCGCCGTCGGCGAGCTCGAGGAGCCGCTTGGCGGTGCGTCCGGTCACGTCGAGGAACATCGCGTCGGCCAGCGCCTCGTCGGTCGCCCGCAGCCGCCGGGCGAGGATCCGGACGACGGCCCACAGCACCTCGGGCCGGCGGATCAGGACGTCGCGCACGTCGTCGAACTCGACCGCGATCAGGTGGACCGTCGTGAGCGCGCGGGCGTTGGCCGAGCGCATTCCCCCGTCGAACATCGACATCTCACCGAACAGCGCGCCCGGTCCGAGCACGGTCAGCACTGACTCCCGATCGTCGGAGGCGCGGGCCACGATCGCGATGCGGCCCGAAAACACTACGTAGAGGTGGGTCGCGGGATCGTCCTTCTGGAAGATCGTGTCGCCCCGGCGATAGCGCGCCAAAGCCGTGCGGCCTCGCAGCTGCTCGAGCAGCTCGGGAGGTAAATTTCCGAAGAGATCGGTCTTGTCGAGCACCGGCGTGCGTGCCGCCATGTCGCTGCGTCCTGTCGCCGCGGGAGGCTATCCGAGCCTGTTCGGTGCCGCCCAATGTGTTCTAGGTCACATTCAGCATCGGCCCATTCCTGGCGCGCCCTGAGCTGGACCTGACCGGTTCGCCGCCTTGCCGGTCAAGCATCGGTACGGCCGGCCGATGAGAGCGTGTGTTCGTCGAAGGTGTCCGGCTGTTCATGGTCGTCCTCGGGACGGCCGCGGGCTTTTGGGTGTCGCGTACCTTTGGTACCGAGATCCAAGGGCTGGGAGGCATGCTCGGATGCCTCTTCGGCTACGCGAGTGGCGGGATGCTCGGCCGGCTCCTCGACCGGGCCGTCGGCGTGGTCGAACGGCGGGTCGACCGCCGTTCCCCGGCCCGGTTCGTCGCCGGCACCCTCGGGGCCATCGCGGGATCAGCGCTCGCGCTCGTGCTCGTCCTGCCGGTCACGCTGCTCGTACCGGTCCCGTTCGCGGTATCGATGGTGGGCCTCGCCTCGTGGATCTTCGGCTACGCCGGATACCGCCTGGTCGCCCATCAGAGCGAGGCGGTGCTCGAGTTGCTCGGCCTCTCGACCCGGCCGCTGGTCCGGGCCCAGGCCTTCGACGCCCGGGACGGACTCCTCGTCGACTCGTCGGTCGTCATGGACGGCCAGTTGCTGCCGTTGACCCGCGCCGGGGTCCTCAGCGGCGATCTGATGGTGGCCCGCTTCGTGCTCGACGAAGTGCAGGGCTTCGCCGACGCCACCGACGACGTCAAGCGCCGACGGGCCCGGCGCGGGCTCGAGATCCTCGACTCGCTGCGCCAGGAGTCGAACGTCCGGCTCTACGTCCTCGACGACGAGCTGCCGGAGATTCCCGAGGTCGATGCCAAGCTCATCGCGTTGGCGCGGCGATTGCAGTTGCGGCTGCTGACGAATGACGGACCGCTGGCACGGAACGCTCAGCTCCAAGGCGTACCGACGACCAACCTCCGCAAGCTCGCACAGGAGCTCACGCCCAGCATCGGCCCCGGCGACTTTGTGCGGGTCTCGCTCACTCGTGAAGGCAAGGAGTCGGGGCAGGGCGTCGGCCATCTCGACGACGGTTCGATGGTCGTCGTCAACGGCGGTCACGAGCTCGTCGGCGGACCCGAGGTCATGCTGCAGGTGACGTCGGTGGTCCCGACCGCGGCCGGTCGGCTCTTGTTCGCCCGCGTCGACGACGCGTAGCTCGCGCCCGGTCTGCGCCAGAATGTCGGGGTGCAGACGTGGGCGATCGTGGTCGCAGCCGGAGGCGGAACCCGCTTCGGTGCGGTCAAGCAGTTCGCCCGCCTCGGTGACGCCACCATGCTCGACCAGTCGGTCGCGGTCGCACGGGAGGCGTGCGATGGCGTCGTGGTGGTGTTGCCCGCCGGATCGGATTGGGCCGTGGGTGGCGGACGGGGCGACGTGCGGGTGACGGCGGGCGGGGCAACCCGCTCGGCCTCGGTGCGCGCCGGTCTGGCGTGCGTGCCATCCGGCACCGACGTCGTGGTGGTCCACGATGCCGCCCGGCCGCTGGCATCGTGTGCGCTGTTCGAACGGGTCGTAGCCGCCGTCCGGGCCGGCGCCGACGCGGCGGTACCAGGTCTGCCCGTCACGGACACGGTGAAACGCGTGCGCGATCACCGGGTAATCGAGACAGTGCTCCGCGACGACCTGGTGGTGGTGCAGACCCCGCAGGCGTTTCGCCGGGCCGCGCTGGAATCGGCGCATGCTTCCGAGGGAGTCGGCCCCGACGACGCCGCGCTCGTCGAAGCGGCCGGTGGCACCGTGGTCGTCGTCGACGGTGAACCGCGCAACCTCAAGGTGACACTCGCCGCCGATCTCGAGCTGGCCCGGGCGTTGATGCAATGACGAGGAATCGGGTCGGTCTCGGATTCGACGTGCATCCGTTCGGCACGGAGCCGCCGTTGGTACTCGGCGGGGTGACGATTCCGGACGCGCCGCGTCTCGCCGGCCACTCCGACGGCGATGCAGTCGCGCACGCGGTTGCCGACGCGCTCCTCGGTCCCGTCGGTCTGCCCGATCTCGGCGCCCTGTTCCCGGCGATCGACGACCAATACCGCGACGCCGATTCGATGCAGATGCTGGTCGAGGTGGCCGAGCGCGTCGGGCGCGCCAGCTGGTGGGTCGAGAACGTCGACGTGACGATCGCAGCCGAGACCCCCCGGCTCGCGCCGCACGTGGAAGCGATGGCCGCCAACGTCGTGGCCGCGCTCAAACGGTTGCGGGAACCGATGGGACGCGGCATATCGGTCTCGGTGCGACCGAAGCGGGGAGAGGGGCTCGGCGCGATCGGGCGCTCCGAGGGAATCGCGGTCTGGGCCGTGGCCCTCCTGTCTGGCGGCTGAATCCTGTGGGGCGGAGCGCACCTTCCCATTAGCCTCGCCGGATGCTGCGCCTCTACGACACTGCGAGACGCGCGAAGGTCGACTTCGTGCCCCGCGTGGAAGGGCGCGTGTCGATGTATGTCTGCGGGCCGACGCCCTACGACGTCCCGCATCTCGGTCACGGCCGCAAAGAGGTCGTGTTCGACACGATCCGGCGCTACCTCCTGTGGCGCGGCTTCGGAGTCACGTACGTCAGCAACGTCACCGACATCGAGGACAAGATCATCGCTCGCGCCCTCGACGCCGGCTCCACCGAGTCGGAGCTCGTGGCCAAGTTCGAAGGCGCGTTTCGCGACGCGTTCGACCGGCTGAACGTCCTGCGCCCCGACGAGGAGCCCCGCGCCACCGAATGGATCGACGACATGGTCGCACTCGTCGCCCAGCTCGTCGCCGACGGCCACGCATACGTCGTCGAGGGAATGGGCGTGTACTTTCAGGTCGACACGCTCCCCGAGTACGGCGTGCTGTCGCACCGCACGCTCGAAGAGCTGCTCGAGAGCGCGGGGGCCCGGGTTGACGTCGACGAACGCAAACGCGCACCCGTCGACTTCGCGCTGTGGAAGTCGGCCAAGGCGGGAGAGCCGGCATGGGACTCGCCGTGGGGACCCGGCCGTCCCGGTTGGCACATCGAGTGCACCGCAATGTCGTTGAAGCTTCTCGGCGACGGGTTCGATATCCACGGCGGTGGGAGCGACCTCGTCTTCCCGCATCACGAGAACGAGATCGCGCAGGCGGTCGGGGCGGGGCACGAGTTCGCGCGCTACTGGCTGCACAACGGGATGTTGAACGTCGACGGCCGCAAGATGTCGAAGTCGCTCGGCAACTTCACCACCCTCGTCGACGTCCTCGACGAGTACGACCCGCGCGCGTTCCGGTTGCTCGTATTGCAGACGCACTACCGCAAGCAGATGGAGATCGGGGAGAAGGAGCTGTCCGACGCGGAGAAGGCGGTCGGTCGGCTCGACGCGCTGGCGCGCCGGGCGCTCGCCGATGGGCTCGAAGCTGTACCGGTCGGCGACCTGGGGCCGTTCCGCGACGCGATGGACGACGACTTCGACACGCCCGCCGCGCTGGCGTACATCTTCGAGCTCGTACGCGACGCGAACGTCGCGCTCGACGAGAATTTGCTCGAAACCGCGGCGATGCATTTCGCGACCGTCGTAGCGTTGTCCGGCGCCCTCGGCCTCGAGCTGCGCGCCGACGCGCCGCAGGCCGATACCGAGATCGAGGAGCTCGTCGCGGCCCGGGAGTCGGCGCGAGGGGCCAAGGAGTGGGCGGAGGCCGACCGGATCCGTGCCGAGCTCTCGGCACGCGGGATCGTGGTCGAAGACACGGCGCGAGGACCCGAGTGGCGCCGAGAGTGAGCAAGGGCGGCGGGTCCGACCTCGGCGGCGAACAGGTCGAGGGCCGACGCGCGGTGCTCGAATTACTTCGCGCGGGGAAGCGGCGCCCGCGCGCGATCTATCTCTCGCGCACCGTCACTGCGGACGACATCGTGAAGGAGATCGTCGACCGCGCCGGTGGCCTGGTGCGTTCCGTCGCGCCCGAGCGCATCGAACAGATGGCTCGTACTGACGTCCATCAAGGCGTCATCGCGATGGCGCCACCGTTGCGACCGGTGGATCTCGACGAGATGCTCACCGTCGATCGAGCGTTCCTCGTCGCGGTCGACGGCGTAACCGATCCCCGCAACCTCGGTGCGATCATGCGTTCCGCGGAGACCGCGGGCGCGACCGGGCTCGTGATGCCCCGTCATCGTTCGGCCAACGTCACTCCTGTCGTGGCCAAAGCGGCGGCAGGCGCGATCGAATACCTCCCGATCGCGCTCGTCGGTGGTATCCCGGCCGCTATCGATCGCGCCTCGCGCGCGGGTTGCTGGTCGGTGGGGCTCGATGAGGGCGGTGACCGGAGCCTCTTCGACCTCGATCTCGCCGACCAGCCGATCGTGTTGGTGCTCGGCTCCGAAGGCAAGGGGCTCGCCCGCTTGACCCGCGACCGATGCGACGTGCTGGTGAAGATCCCGATGCAGGGTCACATCGACTCACTGAACGTCTCCGCCGCCGCGACCCTTGCCTGTCACGAGGTCGCCCGGCGCCGCCGCCAATAGCTGCCGGTAATCTCACGACCGCGCCGGGTTAGCTCAGTCGGTAGAGCAGCTGATTTGTAATCAGCAGGTCGTCGGTTCGATCCCGACACCCGGCTCCGTGACGTCGCAGGTCAGCGGCGTGGTCTTTCGCCGGAACGATCCGCAGGGAGGACGATGGCGCGCGCTTGTGGCGCGGTCGTCGCAGGGCGTAGAGGTCCAGTACGAGGCGCGACGTCGAGTGGCGGAGGACGATGTCGCGCCGTCCGGGCGTCGACTCCATCGGCCATCCACGCCCTACGGGGGGTACGCGGTGATCGGTTGCAGGCCGTCACCGCCCAAGCCGTCGCGTGATCCGGCCAACAGATGCACGGCGGTGACACGTGAGCCGCTCAGATCGGCAGGGATGGCCTCTCAGTCCGAGGCGGCCAAGGCGGTTTCGACGAGCCGCTCGTAGAACGGACGCGCGGCCTAGGTCCGCGGAGGTTTGGGTGCGTTCCGGCGTGGGGCGCGGCTGTCGGTGGCAGGTCGGACGTCGCGGGTGTTGATGGGCTTGAGCAAGAGGTCGCAGAGAATGTCGCCGAGCCAGCGCTCGTATTCGTCGGGTGTCCGGTGCCGGTCAACGACGAGGAGTTCATAGTTCTCGTAGGACGAGACTGCGAACATCGTTTCGGCGGCGCGGTCGGCGTCGAGGCCACGACGCAGCGCCTTCTGCTCGGTGAGGAGCGCGACGACGCCGGCGGGTCCGAGGTAGCGGCCCGCTTCGATGTGGGCGAGGAAGATCGCGAGTTCCGGATCGGCGCGGGCGGCGTTTCGTATCTCGGCGACGAGCGGGCCGGCCCGGGGCGCGACCGTGCGGACGTGGGTGGCGTAGCGGCGTATCAGCTTCACCGGCTCCGGTTCGCCGACGAGTGCCTGGGCCCACGGCCACTCCGAAGTTGCGGTCTCGGAATCGTCCTTGCCGGCGCGCGCCAGCTCACATGCGGCCTCGAGGACCGCGGGCTTCGAGCCGAACGCCTGATAGATCGTCTGGACATGTAGTGAGGCCGCGTCGGCGATCGCCTGCAACGACGTCGCGGCGTAGCCACGCGCCGAGAAGAGATCGAGTGCTGCAATCAGTAGATAGTCGGTTCGATCCCGACACCCGATGTCGACGGGGTTATTCGGTTGGAGGAATCGAGTTCCCGGTCGTCTTCTCCGTGAGTATCCGAGCCAGGTCCGCGGCAGCGGCCTCGGCCGATGCAATGACGCTGTACGCCTGATGTAGCGCGATCTCCGACGAGGCCGCCCGCGCGAGCGTCGAGAGCACGTGGAGATCGGTGTCTGTCCACGCGTGGGGCCGGGTGTCGATGAGGCAGAACGTGCCGAGGACCCAGCCGTCGGTGTCTTCGATCGGATAGCCCGCCCACGCCGCGATGCCGTTGATCTCGATGGCCGGGTTGTCAGTGGTCCGAGGATCGTTGGGCGCGTCGTCGACGATCAACGGCTTGCTCGATCCGACGACGTATCGGCAGAACGACTCTTCGATCAGGCCACTCTGGGGCGCGCCCTCGGGAACGCCGATGGCGCTCTTGTACTCATAGTGGGTCTCATCGACGAGCGTGATGCAGGCACGGGTGGCGCCCGTCACGGCGACTGCGAGCTCGGTGAGCCGGTCGAAGGCATCCTCGGGGCCGGAGCGGAACAGGCCCGAACGTTCCAACGCCGCGAGGCGTTCGGGTTCGCGCACGCCCTCGCGCCACCCATCGTCGGGCTTCATGGGCAGCCCATTCGGTATTCGTCGATGTCGATATCGAGGTCGATGTCGGCGCCGAGACGTCGTAGTCCGCTCCGGATCCGCGACTTGATCGTGCCCTC
Source organism: Acidimicrobiia bacterium (assembly GCA_038239145.1). Lineage (GTDB taxonomy): Bacteria > Actinomycetota > Acidimicrobiia > IMCC26256 > PALSA-610 > PALSA-610. The sequence continues at coordinate 9,067 of JBBSFB010000084.1, read as the reverse complement.
GGGAAGTTCGAGCCGGCGGGCGACCTCCCGGTAGGTCATGGCCGTGAAGAACGCGAGCTCGATCGCGATGCGCTCGCCCTCAGGCAATCGCGACATCGCTCGTCGCAACTCCTGACCGGTCTCGGCGGCGAGGAACGCGGCGTCGATCGACGAATGTAGCGGCCGGCAACTCTCGTCGTTCCGCTCCCGATGGTGCCGCGTCGTCTCGGAACGAAGGTGGTCCAGGCTGCGGCCGCGGGCACCGACGCGAAGGAATCCGCGCAAGGAGCCGCGCAACGGGTCGAACTTCTCCGGGGCCGACCACAACGCGGTGAAGACGTCGGCCACGACGTCGTCGCATCCGGGATCGGCGCCGAGGACGGTTCTCGCAACTGCGGCGACCGAAGCCGAATGCCGCACGTACAGCTCGGCGTAAGCACCGTCGCGCGTCTCGGGTGGCGCAAGGACGAGCTCGTGGTCGGTCCACTGGACGTAACCGTGGGTCGCGCGCCGGATTGCTTCGCACGGCGCGACCTCGAGGTTCCGGATCGGCGGCGCGGCATGTTCATTGTCCGCGCTCGCGTCGATGAGCGACAATTCGAACCCCTTCGAATGCTGAATACGCCAAGCCGGGGTCCGGGGCTCGATCGTGTAAGTGCTACACACAATAGTGGTTACTCAGCCGCTAACCGCGATCCGGGTCGCGCGTGCCCGAATTTGGGTAGGACGGGGTCAAGGCGGGTCGTGTTCGGTGCAAGGTCGGGAGACCACATGAGCCAGATGGAAGCGGCCACACCCGATCGGACCCGCGTTGCGCTCGTCAACGACTACGAGATCGTGCTCCGGGGCCTGGAATCGATGCTGCAGCCCTTCCGGGACCGTATCGAGGTGATCGAGCTCGACGTGGAGCGCACGCCCGACGCGTTCGTCGACGTCGCCCTGTTCGACACCTACGGTCACCCCCGGCTCGGGCTCGACCGCGTCGCCGAGCTCGCGCGCGATCCCCACGTCGGCGCAGTCGCCGTGTACACGTGGTCGTTCACCGCGGAGCGCTTCGACGCGGCGCGCGTCGCCGGTGCGCGGGGCGTGCTTGCGAAGTCGATGACCGCGGAAGCGCTCGTCGACGCAATCCTGCAGGTCGCCGACGCCAAGGAGTTCGTGAGCACCACCTTCGGCAGGACGGTGCGCCAACCCTGGCCCGGGCACGATCTCGGACTCACGCTGCGCGAGAGCGAAGTCGCCGTGTTCCTCGCGCAAGGGCTGCGAAATCGCGCTATCGCAAGTGCATTGTGGGTGAGCGAGAACACGGTGAAGACCCACCTCAAGTCGATCTTCCAAAAGACGTCGGTCACGTCGCGTGCCGAAGCGATCGTGCGCATCTCCCGCGACAACAGCTTCAGCGCGAAGAGCGTCGATCATCGCACTGCGGCCGACGTGATGAAACGGGTGTCGCGGGGAACGCGTCCGAAGCGGTGATCGGCGCCGCGCGGCCGGGGATGCTTGTATTTGCCGCGCGAAGCGAGCAGGCTTGTGGGCCGATGAACGCAACGGAGCTCACGGCACACGAACGCGCGTTGATCGACTTCGAGCGAGCATGGTGGCAGCTCGGATCGCGCAAGGACGTTGCGATCCGCGGTCACCTCGAAATGTCGGCCAGTAGTTACTACCGAGCCCTCCACGGATTGATCGACCGGGCCGACGCGATGCGGTACGACTCGCTGACGATCCTGCGGTTGCGCAAGCGCCGGGAGCAGGCACGACGCGGCCGTATCGAAGGCCGACGCGCCGATCCCAGCACCCGGTGAGCGCGAACGACGGGCCGACCGGGCAGAATGGTGGAATGAACCGTCCATCGGGGGGCAACGGCGAATTCGCGCGGGGCGCGAGTGCCGCCGCGGCCAAGGGCGCAGTGTTGATCGGCCTGGCCGTGATCGTCGGCGTGTTCCTGTTGCAGAAGACCGACACGAGCAGCGCAGGCTCGGCTTCGACCGCGCCGCGGGTCACGACGACGACTGCGAAGACCACCACGACGGTCCGACCCGCGCCGAGCACCTCGACCACGTCGACGACGCAGCCTTCCTCGCCGCCGAAGACGCCGAGCCAGTTGAAGATCCTCGTCTTGAACGGTGGCGCGGCAACCGGCGCGGCCGCGAAGTTGCGCACTTCGTTGCAGCAGGTCGGCTACACGAGTCAGCCGCAGGCGAGCACGTGGAGCGGGCACACGCAGACCGGGAAGTCCATCCTCTGCCGGTCGGGGCTGGCCCGGGAAGCGGTTGCGCTCTCGCAGCAGACATCGCTCCAGGGTGCCAAGGTGTTGCCGTTCCCCACGCCGGCGCCGCCGTCGAGTGACGGTGTCGACTGCGTCATCGTCGTCGGCGCGTAGTTCTAGCTCGCCGGGCGGGCTCTCACGAGGCGTTCCCGAAGCGGTCCGTTCGCGGCGTCGATGACGGTCCACGCCATCGCCAGCGCGCCTTCGGCCACGGCCCGATCCGCAGAGACGTTGATCGCGGCCGCGGTGAACTCGGGCTGGTGATTGACCGCGCCGCCGGTGTCGATTGCTATGCACGGATGGATCGACGGCATCGCGAGCGAGACGTTCCCCATGTCGGTAGAGAAGGTGACAGCGCCGTCGACCGACTCCGGCCTCCCGATCGTTCCCGCGTTGGCGCGGTACAGCTCCGCGAACTCGTGGTCGTGATCCATGTGCGCGTACGGCGGGCAGACGTCGCTGATCGCGAGCGTCGAGCCGGTCGCAAGTGCGCCGGCTTCGAAACAGTGCGCGATACGGGGTCGCAACACCTCGAGGTCGTCGATCGTCCGGGAGCGGGCCATCCACGTTCCTTCGGTGTGCGCGGGCACCACGTTGGTCGCGTCGCCGCCGTGGGTGATGATCCCGTGGATCTGGTCGAAGGGGCGCAGGTGCTGGCGGAGCAGCCCGATCGCCACCTGCGCGACCGTCAGCGCGTCGGCGGCGTTGATACCGAGCTCGGGAGCGATCGCCGCGTGCGATTCCCGGCCCGTGTACTGCACCCGCATGTGGGAGACGGCGCTCACGCGGGGATAGAGATCCTCGGTCGGCGCGGGATGCACCATGAGTGACGCGTGCACGCCATCGAACGCGCCCCGCTCGAGCAACAGGACCTTTCCCCCGCCGCCTTCTTCGGCCGGCGTGCCGATCAGCGAGAGGGTGATGCCGAGGTCGTCGACGAGCGGCGCCAGCGCGAGCGCGGCGCCCACCGCGCTCGAGGCGATGATGTTGTGCCCGCACGCGTGACCGATCATGGGGAGGGCGTCGTACTCGGCGCAGATCGCGATGTGCAACGGTCCGTTGCCGATGCGCGTGCTGAACGCGGTGGGGAGATCGCAGATCCCGAACTCGATCGTGAGGCCGGCGTCGGCGAGCGCGCCTGCTGTCCACGCGCTCGACTGCTCCTCTTCGAATTTGAGCTCCGGGTGCGCGTGGATGCGGTGGCTGAGCGCGACGAGCCGCTCTCGCTCTCCGTCGATCGTCGTGCGAGCAGCGTTCTTCAGATCGGCGGTCTTCAGGTCCATGCCGCTAGCGTCGCACCGTGATCGATGCCGACGCAACGGTTGCCGTGTTAACAGTTCGACCCGATCGCACGGTCCTGCTCCTCGATTTCGACGGCTCCATGGCGCCCATCGTCGAACGGGCCGAGGACGCCCGCCCGCTGCCGGAGATGCCCGGCGTTCTTGCCCGGCTGCGAGCTGGCCTCGGTCGGGTCGGTGTGGTGAGCGGTCGGCCGGTCGGGTTTCTCGCCCGTCATCTCCCCGTCGATGGGCTCACCCTGGTCGGTCTCTACGGCATGGAGCAGTCGATCGACGGTGTGTACTCGGTCGACCCGCGCGTCGAGCCCTACCTCGTTGCCGTCGCCGCCGCGACCTCGGAGCTCGAGGCGCGTCTTCCCGCAGGTCTCGTCGAACCGAAATCGGGGATCAGCGTCACGCTGCACTGGCGCCCCGTGCCCGAACAGGCCGACGAGATCGTCGCCATCGCGCGTGAGATCGGCAGCAAGCACGGACTCACCGAGTTGCTCACCCGCATGGCGATCGAGCTGCGCCCACCGATCGACGTGGACAAAGCCGCCGGGGTGCGGGCGTTGATCGAAGGCTTCGACGTCGGCGCGTTCGCGGGTGACGACTACGGTGACCTTCCCGCGTTCGCGGAGCTCGACCGCGCCGTCGCCGACCGACGACTGCGACGAGCGGTCCGCATCGGGGTCACGTCGGCGGAAGCCCCGCCGGAACTGGCCGCTGCGACCGACATCGTCGTCGAGGGACCGTCCGGACTGTTGGCGCTGCTATCCCGCGTTGCGGACGAGATCGGCGAGCCAGTCGGCGGGTGACCGCGACGTCGCCAAAGTCCGGAGCTTGCTCGCCCGGACGGCCCGCTCGTCGAGCGGCGTCGACAGAGCGTCGTCGAGCGCGCCGGCACACTGCTCGAGGTCGTAGGGATGCACAGCGATCGCGGCCGACTTCATCTCGGGGTACGCGCCCGTCTCCGGCGACAGGCACAACAACCCGTCGCGACGATTGACGACCGGACCTTCCTTCGCCACGAGATTGAGCCCGTCGCGAATCGAGTTCACAAGCAGCACGTCGTAGCGCTGCATGCCCGCGATCGATCGGGCGAAGTCGTCGCGGTCGTCGAGCAGGATCGGGACCCAGTCAGGGGTCGCCCAACGATCGTTCACACGCGCAACGACCTGGGCGACCTCGTTCTCGTAGGCGAGATACTCGGCCAGCCCCTGACGCGACGGGTACACCATCGCAACGAACACGACCCGTCCGCGTAAGCCCGGGCGCGCTTCGAGCAGCCGGTCGTACGCGAGGAAGCCGCGCACGATGTTCTTGGACGGATCGATACGGTCGGTCCGCGCGATCACCAGTCGGTCGCCGACCGCGTCGGCGAGACTGTTCGCCGCCGCGCGCGCCGGCGCCGACACGGCGACCTCTTCGAGCGCGGCGATGTCGGGACCGAGACTCGCTGCGAACGGGGCCGGGATGTGAGCGCGGTGGCCGAGCGTGGCGCGCGCCGATTGCCGGTACCCCTCGCCCCAACGCTTGGTGTGAAAACCCGCAGGCCCCGACGCGAGGGCTCCGCAAATCGCCTCGCCGATGTCGGTGGGTAGCACGGAAAAGTCGTCGGGCCCCGCAAAGGGCGTGTGGGTGAAGTGCACCACCCGCAGGTCGGGGCGCTGGGACCGCAACTGCCCGGCGGTCATCGTCAGTTGGTAGTCCTGCACCAAGACGATGTCGCAGTCGGCCGCGGTCTCGACGACCGCGTCGGTGAAGCGTTGGTTCACGGCGACGAACGCTTCCCATGCATCGCGGAAGTGGAAGTCGAAGCGGGGCCGGCGGGTGTGGTCGAACATGCCGTGGTGGAGGAACCAGAGGACGCCGTTCGCGACGACGTCGTAGTGCATCCGGTGCTGCTCGCGGTCGAGGTCGATCAGACGCACACCGACGTCGAGGTCGTGGGTCAGCCCGGCCGTCTCCGCGGCGCGGTCGTCGTCCGACATCGCGGCCGCGATCCACGTCACGTCGGTCTTGTCGCTAAGCAGAGGCGACAGCGCGCTCACCACTCCGCCCGCGCCTCGTTGGGCGGTGAGGTTGTCGTCGTCGTCACGCCCGAACGTGTACGGGCCCCGGTGGGAGACGACGATCATCCGGCCGCTCCCGTTACCGCAGCTCGGAGTAGAGACGTAGCCAGTCCTCGAGCTCTCGGGTCGAGAGGAACTTCTTGCGCACGATCTCGCGTCCGGCCTTGCCCATCTCGGTCGCCCGAACCGGATCGCGCAGGAGATCGGCGGTGCGAGCCGCGGCCGTCTCGATGTGATCGACGAGGTAGCCGTTGACGCCCTCTTCGATCTGCAATGTGATGCCGCCGCAACGACCGCCGATCACCGGGCGACCCTTCCAGAGCCCCTCGCTCACCGTCAGACCGAAACCCTCGCGCAACGACTTCTGCATCACGACGTTCGCCAGCCGTTGGAACGCGTTGATCTGCACGTTGCCGACCTGCTGGATGTTCGACAGCAGATGAATGTCCGGGTCGCCCTTGCGCGCCTCGTCGGCCAGCTCCCAGTAGTGGAAGCCCTCCGGGTCGTCGGTCGCCATCGAGCCTGCGAGCACGAGCTGGACGTCGGGAAACTCCTCTTTCACGATCCGGTACGCCTCGATGACGCCGATCGGGTCTTTCCACGGATCGAAGCGGCTCACCTGCACGATGAGCGGTTTGTGCGGGTCGACGCCGTACTGCTTCACGATCTCGTTCACGAAAGGACCGGGGAGATCGAGGTTCTTGACCGAAAGCGGATCGATGCACGGGGGCGCGATGACGACGCGGTCCATCGTGAGGGAGTCGGGCACGAACTGTGGCATCGTCCACACCGACGCGTCGTACTGCTCCACGAACGGGCGAAAGAATTCGAAGACCTGCTGGTTCGCGTCGGTGAGGTCGATGTGGCAGCGCCAGATCCATTTCGTGCTTTCGGGCGCGACGCCGCGCGCCCGCGCGTAGTCGCGAATCGCGGCCGGCTGTGGATCGTGGATGACGACGAAGTCCCACTCGCCTTCGAGCTGCAACGCGTTGTCGAGGACGCGTTCGAGGTAGATGTGCTCCATTTGCGTCGTCCACTCGACGTCGGCGCCCTGCAGGGCGTTGTGGACGGTCTTGGTCACCGCGAAGAACTCGTCGCTCCCGTGGATCACGTGCCATTCAGCATCTATTCCCACGTCGCGCAGCAGTGCAACATGGGTGGCCAGGAGCTCGGCGACGCCGCCGCCGTACGCGGTGGCGTTCAGGTGCAGGACCCGGGCCCCTTTCAGCGGCTCGGCCAGAGCGCGGATTCGCTCCAGGGTTCCGGGTTCGACTACGTCGGCGTAGTCGTCGAGGTGCTTGTCGAGCAACGGGACGCGTTCGAGCAACTTCAGCTCCGGGGGCGGCGCGGACAGCGGACGGCGGACAGGTCACAATCTATTCGGCGTGAGACCTCCTCCCTTGACCCGTGCGGTTGTCTGTCCCGACAAGTTCCGAGGAACGCTGCGGGCGGACGAGGTCGCGCACGCGATGGTCCGGGGCGTGCTCAGCGCCGGTTTCGGCGAGGTGATCGAGCTGCCGCTCGCCGACGGCGGAGAGGGAACGGTCGACACGTTGCTCGCGGCCCGCGGTGGTTCTCGACGTACGACGAGAGTCACCGGCCCGCTCGGTGACCCCGTCGACGCGGAGTGGGGTGTACTCACAGGCGGTACCGCCGTCATCGAGATGGCACAAGCGAGTGGCCTCGCGCTGGTCTCGGGTCGTAACGATCCACTCCGGGCGAGCACGCGGGGAACGGGAGAGCTCATCGCCGCGGTTCGCGCCCAGGGTTTCAAGCAGGTGATCGTCGCGGTCGGCGGCAGCGCGACGACCGACGGCGGCCTCGCGGCGCTGGAGGCTCTGGGCTGGAACCTCTCGGGGATGAAGGTCACTGTTGCGTGCGACGTCGAGACGTCGTTCGTCGATGCCGCGCGTGTCTTCGCGCCGCAGAAGGGCGCGACTGCCGCGCAGATCGCGCTGTTGTCGCGTCGGCTGGAGATGCTCTCAGATCGGTACCGGACGCGCACGGGCGTCGATGTGTCGCAACTCACGGGCGCGGGCGCAGCCGGAGGCCTTGCGGGTGGGCTCGCTGCGATCGGCGCCGAGCTCGCCCCGGGCTTCGACGTCGTCGCCGAAGCGGTCGGCCTCGAAGAAGCGTTGGAAGGTGCCGACTTCGCCGTGACCGGCGAGGGCAGGCTCGACCCGTCGAGCCTGGCCGGCAAGGTCGTCGGCGGGGTGCTCGCGTGGGCCGACGACCTCGACGTCGATCGGGTGGCGATCATCGCCGGTCAGGCAACCGACGACGCGCGCGCCGCGCTCGCCGATCGCGAGGGGGTGCAGGTGCTCGCGCTGACCGATCGCGTGTGGCAGTCGGACGAGACCTACACGCGCACGGCCCTCTTGGTGGAGGAAGCAGCTATCGAGGCGGCGAGAAGCGCGCTCGGTACGCCGGCACCGTGATGATCGGCGGCCGTTCCCGTACTTCGACCGGTTCTGCTCCGACGTTGCCGTCGGGGTGCGCGCGCAACAGCTCGACGAAGGGTGTCAGCGATTCGGAGAGCAGACCGGCGCGTCGCAGCGCCGTCGTCATCACTGCGAGGGCCTGCGACCCGAGATCGACCAGCGGACGGTTGCGGTGCTCGCGCACGTCGAGGTCGACCTGCGCGAGCGCGTCGCGGCCGAAGCGTTCCACGACGTCGACGAGCAGTCCGAGCTCGACACCCCAGCCCTCGACGAAGGGGAGCACTTCCACTGCGCTGCGCCTCGCCGCGTACTCACCGCCGAGCGGCTGGACGATGTCGGCGAGCTTCGGGAACAGCAGCGACAGCAACGGTCGGGCCACGAGCTCGGTCACGCGCCCGCCGCCCGTCGGCGCGCCTTCGAACGTGCGCTCGGAGTATGCCTTCACGAACATCGTGTCGGGCTGCGTGAACAACGGCGCGCACAGGCGTTCGATGTACTCGCCCCGGAAGTTGCGCAGGTCGGCGTCGACCCAACAGATGATGTCGCCGTTGCACGCGTACAACGACTTCCACATCGCATTGCCCTTACCCGACCCGGGACCCGCTTCGGGCAGGACCGTCGCCTCGCTCACGACGCGCGCACCCGCAGCCCGGGCAACGGCCGCGGTGTCGTCGACGGACCCGTCGTCGAGCACGACCACCTCGGTCACGATGTCGAGGCGCACGGCCTCGGCGACGATGGCGCCGATCGTCGTCGCTTCGTCGCGCGCGGGTAGGCATACTGATACCCGGGCCGATACCTCGGGCACTCGGGGGTCGCCTGCTCCCATGGAAGCAGGCTACGGGACGTGCGGACGAGAGGCGCCTTGTCTTCGGCGCCTGGGAGGGAGCCGTGTGCGGGGTGCGGACGAGAGGCGCCTTGTCTTCGGCGCCTGGGAGGGAGCCGTGTGCGGGGTGCGGACGAGAGGCGCCTTGTCTTCGGCGCCTGGGAGGGAGCCGTGTGCGGGGTGCGGACGAGAGGCGCCTT
>JBBSFB010000083.1:0-17245 GCA_038239145.1 Acidimicrobiia bacterium | reverse complement strand
CATCGCCGAATTCTTCGGGTTCTGATCATGCAGAACCTTCGTAATCGCAGCAGTCAACGTCGTCTTCCCATGGTCAATATGACCAATCGTCCCAATGTTCAAATGCGGCTTCGTCCGCTCAAACTTTTCCTTCGCCATTGGGAAACCTCTACCTTCCGTTCCGGTACGTGTTCATGATGGTGGTCGCTATGGGTTGGGTGCGCGTCATTCGCCGCGAACCCGAGCGACGATCTCCTGCGCGATCGACTCCGGCACAGCTTGGTACGAGTCGAACTGCATCGTGTAGGTCGCGCGCCCTTGGGTGCGGGACCGCAGGTCGCCAACATACCCGAACATCTGCGCCAACGGGACCTTGGCGGTGATCACCTGTGCGCTGCCGCGCTGCTCCACGCCCTCGACCTGACCCCGCCTCGAGTTGAGGTCGCCGATGACGTCGCCCATGTACTCGTCCGCGGTCACGACCTCGACGGCCATGACCGGCTCGAGCAGTTGGGGCTTCGCCTTCTTGGCCGCTTCCTTGAACGCCATGGAACCGGCGATCTTGAACGCCATCTCCGAACTGTCGACCTCGTGGTAGGAACCGAAGGTCAAGCGGACCCGGACGTCGACGAGTGGATAGCCCGCGACCACACCGCCCTGCATCGCCTCTTGGATGCCGGCGTCGACGGCGGGGATGTACTCGCGCGGGATCACGCCGCCCTTGATCTCGTCGACGAACTCGTAGCCGCCGCCGGGACCGGTGGGGTCGAGGGCGATGACGACGTCCGCGAACTGACCGCGTCCGCCGGTCTGGCGGATGTACCGGATCCGGACGTTCTCGACGGGCTGGGTGATCGTCTCGCGGTACGCGACCTGGGGCTTGCCCACGTGCGCTTCCACGTTGAACTCGCGCATCATCCGGTCGACGAGCACCTCGAGGTGCAACTCGCCCATGCCCCGGATGATCGTCTGCCCGGTCTCGTCGTCAGTGTGCACCCGGAACGTCGGGTCCTCGTCGGAGAGGGAGCTCAGCGCCTTGCCGAGCTTGTCCTGGTCGGCCTTGGTCTTGGGCTCGATGGCAACCGAAATGACGGGCTCGGGGAAGATCATCTGCTCGAGGATGATCGGGGTCGCGCGCTCGCACAGCGTGTCGCCGGTCGTCGTCTGCTTGAAACCCAGTCCCGCGACGATGTCGCCGGCGTACGCGACTTCGATGTCCTCGCGCTGGTTCGCGTGCATTCGCAGGATGCGCCCGATGCGCTCCTTGCGGTCCTTGGTGGAGTTGTAGATCTCCGACCCCTTCTCGAGCTTGCCCGAGTAGATCCGGAAGTAGGTGAGCTTGCCGTAGGGGTCGGCCACGATCTTGAACGCGAGGGCGGAGAAGGGCTCGTTCTCGCTGGCCTTGCGCTCCACCGGCTCGCCGTTCAGGTCGACGCCCTCGGTGGGCTTGATGTCGATCGGCGCGGGCAGGAAGTCGACGACCGCGTCGAGCATGGGCTGGACGCCCTTGTTCTTGAACGCGGAACCGCAGAGCACCGGGACGAACTCGAACGTGAGGGTGCCGGTCCGGATCGCGGCCTTGACCTCTTCGACCGTGAGGTCTTCGCCTTCGAGGTATTTCTCGAGGAGGTGGTCGTCGACGTGGGCGATCGTCTCGAGCAGCTCGCTGCGCGCAGCCTCGGCGGCATCGGCGTAGTCAGCCGGAATGTCGACGATCTCGAACTTCGCGCCTTCGGTGTCGTCGTCGAGCGGCCAGACCACGGCCTTCATCGCAACGAGATCGATGACACCGCGAAAGTCGCTCTCGGAACCGATCGGCAGCTGGATGACCGCGGGCACCGCGTCGAGACGCTCGCGCATCATGGCGACGCAGCGCTCGAAGTCGGCTCCGACGCGGTCCATCTTGTTGACGAAGCAGAACCGGGGCACGTCGTACTTGTTGGCCTGGCGCCAGACGGTCTCGGTCTGCGGCTCGACACCTGCGACCGCGTCGAACACCGCGACCGCGCCGTCGAGGACCCGAAGGCTGCGCTCGACCTCGACGGTGAAGTCGACGTGGCCGGGCGTGTCGATGATGTTGATCTGGCAGTCGTGCCACTGCGCCGTGGTCGCGGCGGAGGTGATCGTGATGCCGCGCTCTTGCTCTTGGATCATGTGATCCATGACCGCGGCGCCTTCGTGCACCTCACCGATCTTGTAGGTGCGACCGGTGTAGTAGAGGATCCGCTCGGTCGTCGTGGTCTTGCCCGCGTCGATGTGGGCCATGATCCCGATGTTGCGGGTCTTGTCGAGGGGAAATTCGCGTGCCATCTCTGGTTCCTCTTCAGGAGCGTGTCGTTGCTTTCGGGCTGCGTCGGGGCGGGCGGTCGATTCGGGACCGGCAGCAGTCGACCGGGCGAACCCGATTGCTCGGGGCCCGGTCGGGAGGCGCGGACCCGGGTGGGCCCGCTCGGCGTCACGTCGCGGTCAGCGCCGTTCGGCCGTCTCCCGTGTCACTGCTCGAATCATCATGACTTGACCGTCCCTTTTCGGCGCGCTACCAGCGGTAATGCGCGAAAGCCTTGTTTGATTCCGCCATCTTCTGAAGATCTTCCCGACGCTTGATCGAGGCACCGATCCCGTTGCTCGCATCGAGCAGCTCGCCGGCCAGGCGTTCAGCCATGGTCTTCTCCCGGCGTTGGCGGCAGTAACCCACGATCCAGCGGATCGCCAGGGTGGTCGCCCGGCGGGGGCGGACCTCGACGGGCACCTGGTAGGTGGCGCCGCCGACCCGGCGGCTCTTGACCTCGAGCGGGGGCCGGATGTTCTCGACCGCACGCTTCAGCACCGCGACCGGGTCGCCCTGGGTCTTGCGGGCGATCTCCTCGAGCGCGGAGTAGACGATGTGCTCGGCCGTGGAACGCTGACCTCGCACGAGCACCTTGTTGACGAGCTGGGTGACGACGACCGAGCGGTAGATCGGGTCGGGCATCAGCTCCCGCCGCGGTGCCGGACCTTTGCGCGGCATTAGGACTCCCTCTTCGCGCCGTAGCGGCTGCGGGCCTGCTTACGGTTCGCGACGCCGGATGCGTCGAGCGCGCCGCGGATGATCTTGTAACGCACCCCGGGAAGATCCTTCACGCGGCCGCCACGCACCAGCACGATCGAGTGCTCCTGCAGGTTGTGACCAATGCCGGGGATGTACGCGGTGACCTCGATGCCCGAGGTGAGCCGGACCCGGGCGACCTTGCGCAACGCCGAGTTCGGTTTCTTCGGCGTCGTGGTGAAGACACGCGTGCAGACGCCCCGACGTTGCGGGGAGCCTTTGAGGGCGGGGGTCTTCGTCTTCTCGGCCTTCGATTCTCGTCCCTTACGGACGAGCTGGGCGATCGTGGGCACGCGTTTCTTCCCTCTGAGTTCTTTCGGCTCTGGAATTCAGAGCAAGCAGGAGGTCCGGAGCGCGCCGAGGCGCTCGGAACCGACGGATGAGAGTAGCAGGGCCGGGGTCCGGCCCCAAGTGGGGCCGGACGCTCGAAACATCAGTCGCCGGCGGCGACGTCGCCTTGGTCGGAGCCGAGATCAGCCGGTCCCGGCAGCTCGGATCCGGGAAGCTCGGCCGGCGTGTCGGTCACCACCGCGAACGGTGCGGGTTCGGCCGCCGGTTCGGGAACGCTCGCAACCTCGGTCTCCGCCGCCCGGTTGGTACTCGCTTCCCGCAGCCACGTCGCGAGGTCCATCTCTTCTTCGACCTCGGACGTATAGAACGGCAGCGGCTCGTACTCGGGAGCCTCCGTCTTGATGTTGCGATACATCGGCATGCCGGTCCCGGCCGGGATCAGCTTGCCGATGATCACGTTCTCCTTCAGGCCCTCGAGCCCGTCGGAACGGCCTTCGATGGCCGCTTCGGTGAGCACCCGGGTCGTCTCCTGGAACGAAGCCGCCGAGAGCCACGAGTCGGTCGCGAGCGACGCCTTCGTGATTCCCATGAGCTCGGGACGACCTTCGGCCGGGCGCTTGCCTTCCTCGACGAGCCGACGGTTCTCCTCCGCATAGCGACGGGTGTCGACCTTCTCGCCGGGCAAGAAGGCGCTGTCGCCGGGCTCGGAGACGGTCACCCGGCGCAACATCTGCCGGACGATCACTTCGATGTGCTTGTCGTGGATCGACACACCCTGGTCGCGGTACACGCGCTGCACCTCGTCCACGAGGTACTGCTGGGTCTCGCGCACACCCTTGATCTCGAGGAGCTTCTTCGGGTCGAGCGGGCTCTTCTCGTCGCCGACCAAACGGTCGCCGGCGGTGACCTCTTGACCGTCGCGCACACCGATGTGCGCCCGGCGGGACACCGCGTACTCGAGCTCGGTGCCATCGTCGGAGACGACGGTGATGACCCGTTCGCCCTTCTCGTTCTCGCCGATCCGGATGACACCCGACACGTCGGCCAGCAAGCTCGCGGCCTTCGGGGTGCGGGCTTCGAACAGCTCGACCACGCGGGGCAGACCGTGCGTGATGTCCTCGCCGGCAACTCCACCGGTATGGAACGTACGCATGGTCAGCTGCGTGCCCGGCTCGCCGATCGACTGGGCGGCGACGATGCCGATCGCTTCCCCGAGGTCGGAGACCTTGCCGGTCGCGAGCATGCGGCCGTAGCACTTCGAACAGACACCGGACACCGTCTCGCACGTGAGCACGGTGCGCACCCGCAGCCGGGTGATGCCCTCGTCGTCGGCGAGGAGACGCATGGCGTCGTCGTCGATCTCGACGTTGCGCGGGATCACCGTGCCGTCGGTCAGGGTGGCGTCCTCGGTGAGGCAACGCCCGAGCAGACTCGTCTCGAGCACACGCCACGCGTCGGGACCCGGAAGCACTCCCTCCACCCAGATACCGCGTGTGGTCTCGCAGTCCCATTCCCGCACGATGAGCTCCTGGGCGACGTCGACGAGTCGACGGGTCAGGTAGCCGGAGTCGGCGGTACGGAGCGCGGTGTCGGCCAGTCCCTTGCGCGCACCGTGAGTGGAGATGAAGTACTCACCCACGGTCAGGCCTTCACGGAAGTTGCTCTTGATCGGGCGCGGGATGATCTCACCACGCGGGTTGGCGACGAGACCGCGCATACCGGCGATCTGACGCACCTGCATGATGTTTCCTCGAGCGCCCGAGCCGACCATCATGTCGATCGGGTTGAACTGCGTCGACTGCATGAGATCCTGCATGGCCTTCGTGACCTGGTTGGTCGCGTCGGTCCAGATCTCGATCTCCTGCTGACGACGCTCGTCGTCGGTGATGATCCCACGCTCGTACTGGCTCTCGACCTTGGCCGCTTCGCCCTCGAACTTCTCGAGGAGGCCGGCCTTGGCCGGAGGCGTGGTGACGTCGGCTATGGAGATGGTCAGACCCGATCGGGTCGACCATTCGTAGCCGAGCATCTTCATCCGGTCGAGGCTGTTCGCGACCTCGGCCTTGTCGTAGCCGACCACGAGCTCGCCGACGACCTCGGTGATGTCGCGCTTGCGCATGATGCGGTTCACGAACGGGAAGTTGTCGGGGAACGCGGTGTTCAGGAGCAAGCGGCCGAGCGACGTCTCGACGAGCACTTCGCTCGAACCGTTCGAGCCGTACTCGCGGTGCACGATGCTCTGGGGCGTGCCGTCCTCGAGCGCACGGGGGAAGTGCTCCACCGCGAACTTCCCGACCGGCATACGCACCTTGATCTTGGCGTGCAGGGCAACCGTCTCACCGTCGCCACCGAACCGCTCCTCGTACGCAGCGAACGCTTCGTCGATGGAACGGAACACGCGACCCTCACCGGGCAGCCCGTCGAGTGCCTCCGACAGGTAGTAGAGGCCGATGATCATGTCCTGGCTCGGCACCGCGATCGGACGACCCGAAGCCGGCGACAAGATGTTGTGCGCGGCGAGCATCAACATGCGCGCCTCGGCCTGCGCCTCCGCGGAGAGCGGAAGGTGCACGGCCATCTGGTCACCGTCGAAGTCGGCGTTGAACGCCGAGCAGACGAGCGGGTGGATCTGGATCGCCTTGCCTTCGACCAGGATGGGCTCGAAGGCCTGGATACCCAGACGGTGAAGCGTAGGAGCACGGTTCAAGAAGACCGGGTGCTCCTTGATGACCTCTTCGAGCACGTCCCACACCTGCGGGCGGGCGCGCTCGACCATGCGCTTGGCCGACTTGATGTTCTGCGCGTACTCGAGGTCAACGAGCCGCTTCATGACGAAGGGCTTGAACAACTCGAGCGCCATCTGCTTGGGTAGGCCGCACTGCTGTAGCCGCAGCTGCGGGCCGACCACGATGACCGAACGGCCCGAGTAGTCGACGCGCTTGCCGAGCAGGTTCTGACGGAACCGGCCCTGCTTGCCCTTCAACATGTCGGACAGCGACTTCAACGCACGGTTGCCGGGACCCGTGACCGGGCGTCCGCGGCGGCCGTTGTCGAACAACGCGTCGACGGCCTCCTGCAACATGCGCTTCTCGTTGTTGATGATGATTTCCGGCGCGCCGAGGTCGAGGAGCCGCTTCAGCCGGTTGTTGCGGTTGATCACCCGGCGGTACAGGTCGTTCAGGTCGGAGGTCGCGAACCGGCCACCGTCGAGCTGCACCATCGGGCGCAGGTCGGGCGGGATGACCGGGACGACGTCGAGGATCATGCCGAGCGGCGAGTTCACCGCACGGTTGTTGTCGTCGCGACGGTTGAACGCGGACACGACCTTCAGGCGCTTGATCGCCTTCGCCTTGCGCTGACCCTTGGCGGTGGCGATCGTCTCTTTGAGCTCGACCTCCACCTCGTCGAGGTCGAGCCGGGAGACGAGGTCCTTCACGGACTCGGCACCCATGCCGCCGGCGAAGTAGTCGTGGTAGCGGTCGACGAGCTCGCGCCACACGCGCTCGTCGTCGATGAGCTGCTTGGGCTTCATCGACTTGAGCGTGTCCCAGACCTGCTTCAGGCCACCGAGCTCCTCTTCGTACCGGAGCCGGATGTCCTCGAAGTCCTTGTTCTTGGCCTTCTCGGCGCGCTCGATCTCGTTCTTCTTCGCGCCGCGGCCCTCGAGCTCTTCGAGCTCACCGATGTAGGTCTCGTCGCGCTCGCGCAACTTCACTTCGCGCTCGCGTTCGACGTCGCCGGCCTCGGCCTTCATCTCCGCTTCGAGCGAAGGCAGGTCCTTGTGCAGGCGTTCGGTGTCGACCCACGTGACGAGATGCGCGGCGAAGTAGATGACCTTCTCGAGGCTCTTCGGGGCGATGTCGAGCAGGTACCCGAGCCGGCTCGGCACACCCTTGAAGTACCAGATGTGGGTGACGGGAGCCGCGAGCTGAATGTGACCCATGCGCTCGCGCCGCACCTTCGAGCGCGTGACCTCAACGCCACAACGCTCGCAGATGATGCCCTTGAACCGGACCCGCTTGTACTTCCCGCAGTAGCACTCCCAGTCCTTGGTGGGACCGAAGATCTTCTCACAGAAGAGTCCGTCCTTCTCGGGCTTGAGCGTGCGGTAGTTGATCGTCTCCGGCTTCTTCACCTCGCCGTTCGACCAGGTGAGGATGTCACCGGCCGTGGCCAGGTTGATCGTAAGGCGGCGGCTGGAATTGACGTCGAAAACTGTACCCATCGCTCAGATCCTCGCTCTTGCTCTCGCGGCGTCTTCCTCGTCCGTGCCGCGTTCAGGTCTCGACAGGTCGATCCCCAGCGATTCGGTGGTCCGGAACGCGTCTTCGTCGAGTTCGCGAATCTCGATCTCTTGACCGTTCTCGTCGATCACCCGGACGTTCAGGCACAAGGCCTGCATTTCCTTGATGAGCACCTTGAAGCTCTCGGGGATTCCCGGTTCGGGAATGTTCTCGCCCTTGACGATGGCCTCGTAGACCTTCACCCGTCCGAGCACGTCGTCGGACTTGATCGTGAGGATCTCCTGCAGCGCGTACGCGGCGCCGTAGGCCTCGAGCGCCCACACTTCCATCTCTCCGAACCGCTGGCCGCCGAACTGCGCCTTACCGCCGAGGGGCTGCTGCGTGATCATCGAGTAGGGCCCCGTCGAACGAGCGTGGATCTTGTCGTCGACGAGGTGGGAGAGCTTCAGGATGTACATATAGCCAACGGTGACGGGACGGTCGAACGGCTGGCCGGTCCGGCCGTCGTTCAACGTGACCTTGCCGTCGGTGCCGATCAGCTTCTTGCCGTTTGCGCCGTCGGGGTTCAACCGCTCGAAGATCTCGCGGATGGTGCCCTCGGGACCGGCCTGCTCGACCTCGTCCCAATGCGCGCCGTCGAACACCGGGCTCGCGATCCACACCGCGGGCTCCGTGCGAGTCCGGGTCTTGTTCAACTCGGCCGGCTTGCGGTGCTCCGGGTCCCAACCGTGGCGCGCCGCGTAGCCGAGGTGCGCTTCCAGCACCTGGCCGACGTTCATACGGCTCGGGACACCGAGCGGGTTGAGGACGATGTCGACCGGCGTGCCGTCGTCGAGGTAGGGCATGTCCTCGATCGGCAGGATCTTGGAGATGACACCCTTGTTGCCGTGACGACCGGCGAGCTTGTCGCCTTCGCTGATCTTGCGCTTCTGGGCGACGTAGACCCGCACTAGCTGGTTCACACCGGGCGGCAGCTCGTGGCCGTCGTCGCGGCTGAACACGCGCACGTCGATGACCTTGCCGGTCTCGCCGTGCGGAACCTTCAAGCTCGTGTCCCGGACCTCACGCGCCTTCTCCCCGAAGATCGCACGGAGCAGACGCTCTTCCGGCGTCAGCTCGGTCTCGCCCTTGGGCGTGACCTTGCCGACGAGGATGTCGCCCGCGCCGACCTCGGCTCCGATGCGGATGATGCCGCGCTCGTCGAGGTCCTTCAGGATGTCTTCGCTGAGGTTCGGGATGTCACGCGTGATCTCCTCGGCGCCCAACTTCGTGTCGCGAGCGTCGATCTCGTGCTCTTCGATATGGATCGACGTGAGCACGTCGTCTTTGACGAGCCGTTCCGAGAGCACGATCGCGTCCTCGAAGTT
Source organism: Acidimicrobiia bacterium (assembly GCA_038239145.1). Lineage (GTDB taxonomy): Bacteria > Actinomycetota > Acidimicrobiia > IMCC26256 > PALSA-610 > PALSA-610. The sequence continues at coordinate 8,279 of JBBSFB010000083.1, read as the reverse complement.
GTGACCCTTCCAGGGCATGAACGCGACGAGCAGGTTCTTGCCCAGCGCAAGCTCGCCTTGGTGGGTGGAAGGACCGTCGGCGAGGATGTCGCCCTTCTTCACGATGTCGCCGCCACCGACCAGGGGCTTCTGGTTGATGCAGGTGCCCTGATTCGAACGGCGGAACTTCGCGAGCCGGTGCGTCGTGCGGCCGCCGGTCTTGTAGTCGACGGTGACGGTGTCGCCCGCGACCTCGACGACGGTGCCGTCGTCGCTGGCCAACAGCGCGTCACCGGCGTCTCGGGCCGCGCGGGCCTCGACACCGGTACCGATGTACGGCGCGGTCGCCCGCAGGAGCGGGACGGCCTGACGTTGCATGTTCGCGCCCATGAGGGCACGGTTCGCGTCGTCGTGCTCGAGGAACGGGATGAGCGCGGTGGCCACCGAGACCAACTGCTTCGGCGAGACGTCCATGTACTGGACCTCGTCGGGCGGAAAGAAACCGATCTCTCCACGGCCGGCGCGCACGAGCACGCGGTCGTCGAGGAACGTTCCCTGGTCGTCGATGCGCACGTTCGCCTGGGCGATGACGTACTCGTCCTCGTCGTCGGCCGCGAGGTACTCGATCTCGTCGGTGACGCGACCCTTCTCGACCTTGCGGTACGGCGTCTCGATGAACCCGAACCGGTTGATGCGTGCAAAGCTCGACAGGTAGCCGATGAGCCCGATGTTCGGGCCTTCCGGCGTTTCGATCGGGCACATGCGCCCGTAGTGGCTCGGGTGCACGTCTCGCACCTCGAACCCGGCGCGCTCACGGGACAGACCGCCCGGCCCGAGGGCCGAGAGCCGCCGCCGGTGCGTGAGCGCGGCGAGCGGGTTCGTCTGGTCCATGAACTGCGAGAGCTGCGAGGAGCCGAAGAACTCCTTGATGGCAGCCACCACGGGCCGGATGTTGATGAGCGTCTGGGGCGTGATCGCCTCGACGTCCTGGGTCGTCATCCGCTCGCGCACGACCCGCTCCATGCGACTGAGGCCGACGCGGAGCTGATTCTGGATGAGCTCACCGACGGTGCGCACCCGGCGGTTGCCGAAGTGGTCGATGTCGTCGGGGAAGTAGCCCGAGTCACGGTTGTGCAGCTTCACGATGTACGAGACGACGGCGAGGATGTCCGAGCGGATCAGCGTGAAGTCGGCACCGGCGCGGCCGGCGTCGACGTTCGCCAACGGGATCGGCAGGTCGAAGCGGTCGAGCCCGAGGAACGGGTATTCCTTGGAGAGCTTCTTCGAAACCTTGTGCCGACCGACCTTGGCGAGGTCGTAGCGCTTGGGGTTGAAGAACAGGTTCTCGAGGAGCGCGCGCGCCGAGTCGGGGGTCGGCGGTTCGCCCGGACGGAGCTTGCGGTAGATGTCGATGAACGCTTCGTCGACGGTGGCGGTGTGGTCCTTCTCGAGCGTGTTTCGCATCGACTCGTAGGGGCGACCCTCTTCGTCGACGATGAGGTTGAGCAGTTCCTCGTCGCTCTCGCCGAAGCCCAATGCCTTCAGGAGGACGGTGACGGGCTGCTTGCGCTTGCGGTCGATCCGGACGTAGACGACGTCCTTTTTGTCGACCTCGAACTCGAGCCACGCGCCGCGGCTCGGGATGATCTTGGCGTCGATGACCTCACGCTCGGGCGCGGTCTTGTCCGGGGTGACGCCGAAGTAGACGCCCGGCGAACGGACGAGCTGCGAGACGACGATGCGCTCGGTGCCGTTGATGATGAACGTCCCGCGGTCGGTCATCATCGGGAAGTCACCCATGAAGACCGTCTGCTCTTTGATCTCGCCGGTCTGCGCGTTCATGAACCGCGCGGTGACGAACAACGGGCGCGCGTAGGTCATGTCGCGCTCGCGGCACTCGTCCTCGGAGTGCTTGGGCGGGTCGAAGACGTGATCGGTCAGCTCGAGCTTGAGCTGACCGGTGAAGTCCTCGATCGGAGAGATGTCGCGGAGTACTTCGGCGACACCATCTTCGAGGAACCACCGAAACGAGTCGGTCTGCACTTCGATGAGGTTGGGAAGCTCCTTCACCTCGCGAAGCTTCGAGAAGGAAAGGCGCTCACGGGACGCGAGACGGGCCAACGTCACTCCAATCCGGAGAGAATCAATTTGCGGAAATGCGGTACTGCGAGCCGGGCTGCGAGTTGTGCAACGAAAGGCGTCGACGCAAGGCAGCCCGGACAATCGGGCGCGCGTCGGCTGAGGCCAGGAAGATCGGAGAGCACGAACGGGCAGACACGGGTGTTGCCAGCATAGCGAGTTGCCATGCTGGCTGCCAGTCACCGCGTACCGGGCACCGATCCCGCCACCCGGAGGTGGAGACCGGAGCCCGTATGTTCGGTGCAGGATAAGCCCGAACCTGGCGGGTGGCAACGACTTTCCCGACAGATCTGCCGATCGGGCCCCAGAGGGCCTTCCTGGCGGCTACTTGAGTTCGACCGAGGCGCCGGCTTCCTCGAGCTTGGCCTTGGCCTTCTCGGCGTCTTCCTTCGACGCCTTCTCGACGACTGCCTTCGGCGCGCCGTCGACGAGGTCCTTGGCCTCCTTCAGGCCGAGGCTCGTGAGCTCGCGGACCGTCTTGATGACCTGGATCTTCTTGTCGCCCGCGGCGATGAGGATGACGTCGAACTCGTCCTTCTCCTCGGCAGCCTCGGCGGGTGCGCCTCCGCCACCCCCCGCGGCCGCGACTGCGACCGGAGCGGCGGCAGTGACACCGAACTCCTCTTCGAACGCCTTCAGGAAGTCGTTCAGCTCGAGGACCGTCATGTTCTTGAAGACGTCGAGCAACTCGGTCGTGTTCATGGCTGCCATCTGATTACTCCTCTACCTGTTCTTCGGATGCTTGTTCCGGCTCGGCCGCTTCCGCAGCGGGAGCCTCGGTCTCTTCGGTCGCCGGTGCCTCGGGCGCTGCGGCCGTTTCGGGTGCGGGCTCGGGCTCGGGCTCCGGGGTCGCCAGGGCCTCGCCGCCTTCGATTCGCTGGTCGATCAGGGCCTTGAGGCCGTACGCCATGTTCCGAGTGAACGCCTGGAACAGACCGGCGGCCTTGACCATCGGGGCCTGGAACCCGCCCGCCAACCGGGCGAGCAGCTGCTCGCGGGGCGGAACGTCGGCCAGGGCCTCGACATCGCGACTCGACAGGATCCGCGAAGCAAGAATGCCGCCCTTCAGGACCAGGTTCGGGTTGGTCCGGGCGAAATCACGGAGCGCTTTGGCCGCGGTGACGGGGTCGCCGCCGTCGCGGCGGACGAACGCGATCGCGATCGGCCCTTCGAGGCTCTCGGCGAGCTCGTCGAGCCCGGCGTCGTGAGCGGCCCGGCGGGCCAGGGTGTTCTTGAAGATCTTGTAGTCGGTGGCGGCGGGCCGCAGCGCGGCGCGGAGAGCCGCGATGTCGGTGACGGTCAGGCCCCGGTACTCGGTGAGCACTGCGGCATCCGCGGACTCGAGCCGGGCCTTAATGTCGTCGATGACCGCCGTCTTGCGCTGCATCTGCGCGCTGCCGGCGGGGGACTTCGTGGGCATGGGTTTTACTCCTCGGGGTGCTCGGGCGGGACGCCTCGCGAGCGGCGCGCAGCCTTGGGCCTCGCGCTCCCCGGAAGTCGCCTCACCCGGCGGGACCGCTCCCGGAGGAGTCGGGCCCATTGCCTCGTGTCGAGACCGGAAGTCTTCGGCGTTCAGTGGACCTCGAAACTGTAGCGGACCGGCCCAGGCGGCCCCCAGTCGTCCGCGCGCACCACCCGCAAAACCGTGCTGAGGATTCTTCCTAAGATTCGGTGGAAGCGGCCAGCCCGCACCACCGGGGAATTCTCCGTCACAACGATTCGTCCGACGATTCGCCGCGCCGTGGGCTCCGGGCGCCCGGGAGATGCGTCATTGCGAAGATTCTTCCGACGAATCGCCGTGACACGGAATTCCGCGGGGGCGGGGCTCGGGCGAAGAGATTCTGATTGGATCGGGCGCGTGAGCCTCACGCCGACGATTCGTTCGTTCCTCGTCGAACTCGAGGACCTGCTCGACCGGACCGAGCCCCCCGGCCTCAACCGTGCTGCGATGAGCGTCACCACCGGCACCGGCGCCGCGCTCGTGCTGCTCCCCCACCTCAACGACCACGATCGCGACGTCGAGATCGAGGTCGACGACCATCGCGTCGTCGTCGCGTACCAACCCGAACGGGTCATCTTCGACAACCCTGGAGACGCGCTCCGCTTCGTCGAGATGCTGGGCGCGGGACGCGTCGAGCTCGAGATCACCCACGGGCTGCTCTGGACGACCATGCGCAGCTACCGAGACGGTCAGACGATCCCGTTCCGGCGCACACGAATGCCGTGGCCGTCGCGGCGGCCCCGCATCGAAAGACGCGTCGTGGGTTTCGGCCCCTAGGGCGCTTCGACGCGCGAGTCGGGCGAGATCTTCACGCCCGGGCCCATGGTCGACGACGTCGCGACACCCTTCAGGTAGCGGCCCTTGGCCGACGAAGGCCGGGCCCGCGTCAGCTCGTCGAGCACGGCGCTGTAGTTCTGCACCAGGCTCTCCACCGGGAAACTGACTTTTCCGAGGGGCACGTGCACGTTGCCGTTGCGGTCGGTGCGGTACTCGACCTTGCCGCCCTTGAACTCGGCGACGGCCTTGCCCACGTCGGTCGTGACGGTGCCCGTCTTCGGGTTCGGCATCAGACCACGCGGTCCGAGCACCCGACCGAGCCGGCCCACCTGACCCATGAGGTCGGGCGTTGCGATCGCAATGTCGAAGTCCATGAACCCCTCGTTCTGCACGCGGTTCACGAGGTCCTCGGACCCGACCACGTCGGCACCCGCGTCGCGCGCCTCCTGGGCGGCGTCACCGGCGGCGAACACCGCGACCCGGACGTCCTTACCGGTGCCCGCCGGCAACGACACCGTCCCTCGCAGCATCTGTTCGGCCTTGCGGGGATCGACGCCGAGCCGGAACGCGGCCTCGACGGTCTCGTCGAACTTCTTGTTCGCCATCGACTTGACGAGCGCGAACGCTTCGGCCGGCTCGTGCAGCGCCTGCTTGTCGTAGCGGGCGGAGGCGTCTTTGTACTTCTTGGACTGGGCCATGCTTCGCTCCTTCGAGCTCCCTCGTTCGGTCCCGTCTGATCCGCCGGCGAGGTGATCCGGCGGACGGGAAACGCGCTACTTCGAGCGCCTCGGAGAGGTCGCTCAGACGACGTCGATGCCCATCGAACGGGCGGTGCCGGCGATCTGGGATATCGCACCGTCGATGTCGACCGCGTTGAGGTCGGGCATCTTCGTCTCCGCGATCTGGCGGATCTGATCCTTGCTGACGGTCGCGACCGTCTCCCGGCGGGGCGTGGCGGCACCTTTGTCGATACCGGCGGCCTGGCGCAGGAGCACCGGCGTCGGCGGTGTCTTGGTGATGAACGTGAACGAACGATCCTCGTAGATCGTGATCTCGGCCGGGATGACCGTGCCCCGCTGGGCTTCCGTCGCCGCGTTGTACGCCTTGCAGAAGTCCATGATGTTGATGCCGTGCGGGCCGAGCGCGGTTCCGACCGGCGGCGCGGGAGTAGCCGCACCCGCCTGGATCTGGATCTTCACGATCGCGGTTACTCGTCTTTTCGCCATGTCTCTCTCGTCGTCTGTCTGGGATTGAAAGCTTCGGGACGCTAGAGCTTGGCGACGTCGCCGAACTCGAGCTCCACCGGGGTCTCGCGACCGAAGATGTTCACGAGCACCTTGAGCTTCGAGCGGTCGACATCGATCTCGCTGATGACACCGTTGAAGTCGGCAAAGGGCCCCGTCACCACGCGCACCTGCTCGCTGACCTCGTACTCGAGGCGCGGCCGCACCTTCTTCTCCGCCTGCGGGCCCTCTTCCTTCACGCCGGTGCCGAGGATGTTCTCGACCTCCTTGCGGGAAAGGGGTGTGGGTTTGGCGCCGCTCCCGACGAATCCGGTGACGCCGGGCGTGTTGCGCACGACGTACCAGGCGTGGTCGTCGAGACCCATGCGCACCAGGAGATATCCGGGGAAGACCTTCTTTTGCACCACGACCTTGCGGCCGTTCTTGAACTCGATGACGTCTTCCATCGGGATGACGACTTCGAAGATCCGGTCCTCCACCGCCATCGAACGCACGCGGCTCGCGAGGTTCGACTTCACCTTGTTCTCGTAACCGGCGTAGGTGTGCACGACGTACCAGCGGCCGGAACGGTCGAACGGGCTCGGCTCGGAGACCGACACGATCTCGTCGTCGTCGACCTCTTCGACCTCGAGCAACTCCGCGCCGCCGAGATCGGGGACCGGAACGATGGTCGCGTCGACGCTCTCCTCGCGCTCCTCTTCGGCCTCGAGTGTCTCGTCGGATGCGGTTGCCGCGGGGCTCTCCGCGGAGACCTGAGCGCCGTCGACATCGACACTGGCGTCGTCGACGTCAACGCTGCCGTCTTCGACCTGGGTCTCGAAAGAAGTCATCTGATCACTGTTCCAGTGGGGGGAAATTCGGGAGTACCAACCATTACTTGAACACGAAGTTGACGATGTGCACCGCGGCCCAGTCAAAGACGAAGATCAGCGTCGTCATCACGACCAGGCCGACCAGCACGACGATCGACGAGTTCAGGATCTCGGTGCGCGGCGGCCAGGCGACCTTCTTCATCTCGCCCCGGACCTCGCCGAAGTACTGCTTCGGTCCCGTGCGGTCGACCTGCGGATTCGGTGCAGACCGGCGCTCGGGCGCGCGCGGCTTGTCGGATCCCTGACGCGCCATCTGTCGCTTGGTCTGTCGGTTCATGTCGCCTCGACGCGTGTCACTTCGGACCGGGAACTTCGAGCTGGTATTCGGGCTGCACTACGAGCAGGGCAGGAGGGACTTGAACCCCCAACCGCCGGTTTTGGAGACCGGTGCTCTACCAATTGAGCTACTGCCCTCCGGGCCTTGGGGGCCAGGCGCACAAGGATAGCAGCGCGTTCTTCGGGCACCGCGGGCGGCGGCCCCGCACTAGCCCGCCAGGCTGAGGGCCCGTTTGCGGGAACGGGCGATGAATACCGCCGTCGCCGCACCCGCGGCCACCGCCGTACCGCCGATCGCGCTTGCGTAGGCGATCCGGCGGCCCGAGAGGAGGGTCCGGCGGGCGCCGTTCTCGGCCGCATCGGTGATCGCGGCCAGCGTTTCACCCAGCAGGCCCGGCGTGGGCTCGGCGTAGCGGCTGCGGAGCATCGACAAGGTGCGCAGCAACCGGCGGTAGCGCGCGAGCTCGGCCTGGCACCGCAAGCAGGTGTCGACATGACGTTCGGCCTCGAAGCCGATCGGCTCGCCGTCGACGAGCCCCGGGAGCAGGGCCGTCACCTCGTCACACCGCATTGGCCTGTGCCCCTTCGTCGTACAACACGTCCCGCAGCTTGCGCCGGGCCCGGTGCAGGCGCACCTTGGCGGCCGAGACCGAGATACCGAGCTCGTCGGCGATCGCCTCGTGCGACAATCCGTAGACGTCCTTCAACACGACCACGCTCCGCAACTTCGCAGGCAGCTCGTCGAGGGCGTCGGCGATCCGATCGAGAGTTTCCGCCGATTCCGCACCCTGAGACACCATCTGCTCGGCCGTGGTGTCGACAGGCTCGAAGTCGTCGGCAAATGGCTCCGAACGGTGCCGGCGACCGCGTTGGAGGCTGGTAGAAGCGGCGTTGGCGGTGATCCGGTAGAGCCAGGTCGAAAAGGCGGCGTCGCCGCGGAACTTCCCGATGCTCTTCCACGCCCGGAGGTACGCCTCCTGCACCACGTCGCGCGCGTCCTCCTCGTTGCCGGTGAGGCGGCGCGCGAGAGTGAACGTATCGACGAAGGTGCGTCGCACCAGTTCATCGAACGCCTGGCGGTCACCGCTTTGCGCGGAACCGACCAGCTCGGCCTCGTCCAACCGGTCCTCCTGATGGGTACGGGGATCTGACCCCGGACCCCGGGAAAAGGTTACGCGCTAGCGCGTCTCCTTGTGGACCGTATGGCGCTTGTCCCAGCGGCAATACTTTTTCATCTCGATGCGCTCGCGGTCGTTGACCTTGCTCTTCATCGTGATGTAGTTGCGCCGTTTGCAGTCCTCGCACGCAAGCGTGATCTTGACGCGTTTGTCGTTCTTGGCCATCTGTTTTCCTACTTCTCGATTTTGACGACGCGGCCGGAACCCACAGTACGGCCACCCTCACGGATCGCGAAACGCAAGCCCTCATCCATCGCGATCGGCTTCCCCAACTCCACCGACATCTCGGTGTTGTCCCCCGGCATCACCATCT
>JBBSFB010000082.1:0-17815 GCA_038239145.1 Acidimicrobiia bacterium | reverse complement strand
AGCACTGGGAAGCCGCCAACCACTTCGAGTTGAGCGACGACATCGTCACGACCATCGCGCTGCTGGCCGCAGTCCTGATCCTCGGGCTCGACCGCGAGTACTTCCGCGAGGTCAGCGCGATCATCGTGTATCCCACGACGATCCTGAGTCACGGTACCTACGCGGGCCCGGCGCGGGGCACGGTGACCGACGAGGTCGTCCCGGTGCTGGGCCAGGCGCACGGACAACGGGGCGCGATGTTGTTCGCGTGGGACGACGTTTTGCACGGCGCGCAGAATCCGGGTCGGGGCAAGAACGTCGTGTTCCACGAGTTCGCGCACAAGATTGACATGCTCGACGACGTGGTAGACGGTACTCCCCCGCTCGACTCGAAGGAGCAGCTCGCCCGTTGGGTCGAGGTGTGCACGCCGCTGTACACGGCGTTGCGGGAGGGCCATCACCGTCCGCCCCTCGACGGGTACGGCGGCGAGTCGGTGGCCGAGTTCTTCGCCGTCGCGACCGAGGCCTTCTTCGACGCCCCGGTGAAGCTGCACGAGCACGAGCCCGACCTGTTCGAGATCCTGCAGGGCTTCTACAAGCAAGACCCCGCGCAACGGGCGCGCCGCGAGGGTTAGCGAGCTATTCGGCGCAGAAGCCGCAGGGACCGACGACGGGCATCTCGACGAAGCAGTTCGGGCACATCGGCCGCGTGGGACGTGGGATCGCGGCCTTGATGCGGGCGCGCTGACGGGCGATCTTGGGCGGCAATTTCGGACCGCCACCATCGGCCGGCACCTTCGCACCGAAGAAGACGTGCGCCTTGAAGCGCTCTTCGGCCGCGTGCATGTCGGGATCGTCGGGGGTGAAGCCGTACGCCTCGAGCACCGCGCCCGCGTAACGGGGCCCGACGCTCTCGTCGGCGTGCACGCAGAAGGCCGAGAGGAGCGGCTCACCCTTTTGGTGGCACTCCTCCGCAACCGCCACGAGGACCTTGCCGATCCAGTGCTGACTCTGTTGTGTGGTGCGCACGTCGGCGTCGCGCTGCACGGCTTCGGCCAGCTGCTTGTGGGTCACGAGGTGGCCGTAGCGCTGGGCCGCGTCGAGCAGCACCGGGCGCGCGGCCACCGTCCACGCCGCGCGCGCTTCCTCGGGCGAGACCTTCTCGCCGCTCGACTCTCGCGTCGGTCCTGCTGTTTCCACCATCAAAGGTTCGCATCCATACGTCCAGTGTGGATCGGAATCGGTCCAAAAAGCGAAGCGAGTGCCCACGATCGGCCTGTCGGCTGACCTACGAGCAGGATCCGGGTGGCGCACGTCCGTGCCAGGCTTCGGGCATGAGCGATCTCCGGGACGAGTCGAACGCGGCGTTGCAGACGCTGGTGGGTGCCGCGGCGGAGTTCCGCCCGGACCAATTCGAGGCGATCGAGGCGCTGGTGGCCGACCGGCGCCGGGTGCTGGTCGTGCAGCGGACCGGGTGGGGCAAGAGCGCGGTCTACTTCGTGGCAACCCGGATGCTGCGGGACCGGGGCGCGGGGCCGACGCTGCTCGTCTCCCCCCTGCTCAGCCTGATGCGCAACCAGATCGAGGCGGGTGAACGAGGCGGCGTGCGAGCGGCCCGGATCACGAGCGACAACACCGACGACTGGGAGCAGATCGTCGCCGACCTCGACGCCGATCGGATTGACCTGCTGCTCGTCTCGCCGGAACGGTTCGCGAATCCCCAGTTCCGCGACACCGTGCTCCCCGACCTCGCCGAGCGCATCGGGCTGCTCGTCATCGACGAGGCGCACTGCATCAGCGATTGGGGTCACGACTTCCGCCCCGACTACCGGCGCATCGCGCGCATCCTGAACCTGCTCCCCGACGGCGTGCCGGTGCTGTGCACCACTGCGACCGCGAACGATCGGGTGGTCGAAGACGTCGTCGATCAGCTCGGTCGAGATCTGTTGTTGTTACGGGGGACGCTCGACCGTCGGAGCCTCGCCCTCGACGTGTTGCACCTCCCGATGCAGGCCGAGCGGCTGGCGTGGCTCGTGCAGGCGATACCGCTGCTCCCGGGGACCGGGATCGTCTACGCGTTGACGATCGACGATGCGCGCCGGGTCGCGGCGTGGCTGACGGCACATGGGATCGTGGCCCGGGCCTACACGGGTGACGATCCGCTGGAAGCGCGGCTCGAAGTCGAGTCGATGCTGCAACAAAACACGTTGAAGTGCGTGGTGGCAACCTCCGCGCTGGGCATGGGTTACGACAAGCCCGACCTCGCGTTCGTCATCCACTTCCAGATGCCCGGTTCTGCGATCGCCTACTACCAGCAGGTCGGACGCGCCGGTCGCGCGCTCGACAACGCGGTCGCGGTCGGGTTGGTGGGGCACGAGGATCGCCAGATCCAGGACTACTTCATCAACACCGCGTTCCCACCCCGGCCCGAGGCCGAGCAGGTGATGGCGCTGCTCGACGAGGACGAGTGGATGACGGCCCGCTCGTTGGAGCGGGAGGTGAACCTGCGGCACGCGCGGTTGGAGAACATGTTGAAGATCCTCGAGGTGGAGGGCGTCGTCGAGCGGAACCGCGGAAAGTTCCGCCGGACGCCGAGGGAGTGGGAGTACCCGGAGGCGCGGGTCTCGGCGGTGACGGCCGCGCGGCGAGCCGAGCAGGAGCGCATGCGGGAGTACCTGGAGGGTTCCGGGTGCCTGATGGAGTTCCTGCAGCTGGAGCTGAACGACCCGTCGGCGGCGCCGTGCGGAAGATGTTCGTGGTGCACCGGGGGTCACCTGGTGCCGGTGGAGATCGATCGCGAGCTGGCCAAGAAGGCGGTCGCGTTCCTGCAGGGCCGAACCTTGTCGTTGGAGCCGCGCAAGCAGTGGCCGGACGCGAAGAAGATCCCGCTCGGCGAGCGGGCCGAGGTCGGGCACGTGCTCGCGCACTACGCCGACGGTGGTTGGGGCACGCAGGTGAAGGAGCAGCGCGAGGCCGGCGCGTTTTCGGACGAGCTCGCGTGGGCGTTGGCCGATCTCATCGGGAAGCAGTCGTTCGATCCGCCGGTCGAGTGGGTGACGTGCGTGCCGTCGTTGCGTTCGCCCGAGTTGGTATCTCGGTTGGCCGAGCGCGTGGCGGGCCGGATGCGGTTGCCGTTCGTGCCAGTGGTTGCCCGGGCGAAGGACGGCCCGCGTCAGCGCGAGATGAACAACAGCGCCCAGCAATACGAGAACGTGCAGCGCGCGTTCACGATCTCCGGCGACGTTCCCGACGGACCAGTGCTCCTGATCGACGATCTCGTCGATTCCGGGTGGACGATGACCGTCGTCGCGTCCCAACTTCGCAGCCACGGCAGCGGCCCCGTCCACCCGATCGTCCTCGCCCAATCGAGGTCGGAATGATGGAGATCGACCTGGTGCCGCTCTCCGAAACCGTAGCACACCGTGCTACGATGACGTCATGGCCCGTGAGATTGCCCAACGGGAACTCCGGAACGAGAGCGGCGAGATCATGCGTGGGCTCGACCGCGGCGAGTCCTTCATCGTGACGAGAGCAGGTGTGCCCGTCGGCGAACTGGTCCCGCTCCGGCGCCACCGCTTCGTGAGCGCTGATGCCGTCGCGGCGATGTTCCACGGCGCCCCCGCGATCGATTACCGCAGCTTCCGACGCGACCTCGATGCAATCGCGAGCCAAGGCTCGAAACCCCGTGCCTGAGACGAGAATTGCGCGAGGCCTGCTCGACACCTCCGTCATTGTCGATCTCGACAAGCTCGATCACCGACGCCTGCCGGTCGAGGTAGCCATCAGCGCAATTTCGATGGCAGAGCTCGCGGCCGGACCTCATGCCTCCACCGACCCAGACGCGAGGGCGCGCCGCCAGGACCGGCTCCAGCGAGCCGAGGCAGCCTTTGATCCGCTGCCCTTCGACATCGAGGCCGCCCGGGCGTACGGACGGATCTACGCGGGCGTCGCCGCGACCGGCCGAAAAGCGCGTGGTCCCCACGCCGTCCATCTGCTCATTGCCGCGACCGCGTGCGCCCAAGGACTTCCGCTCATCACCAGAAACGTCGCCAACTTCCGCGGACTCGACGGTGTCGTGGAGATCATCGGGATCTGAGCCGACTTCCGGGACCTACGCAATCAGCGTCGATTCCCGCTGGACGATGACCGTCGTCACGTCGCAACTCCGCAGTCACCGAAGCGGCCCGTCGACCCGATCGTCGTCGCGCATCCGAAGTCCGACTGACCCCGTAATTATCCGGAGCCTGGGCCGACGGCGCAACCGACTGCCGACCGGGACGAGTTACGAATCGAACGGCGACGGCCGATCGAACAGGCGGCGAAGCCCGGGCAAGTCTTGAGCCGGCCGACCGTCGATCTTGTCCCATGGGACGGCGACCTCGGCCGAGAGCTCGCCTGGTTTCCCGAAAGGCCAAAACCCGACGGCGCAAGCGACGGGTGCGTTCGACGGCTGGTGGTAGCTGCGCGGCCGAGACCGACAGTTGGGCCCGTGCGTGGTGGACGCGACACCAACAACGTTGCCGGTCGCGGCACGAGGAAGCGGGTGAGACCGGGACGCGAAATTGTGGTGGTACCGCCGGCGGTACCACGGGCGGTACCACGGGCGGTACCACCCCGAATCGGGGCATGCCTTCGTCGGTCGGGTGGGCCGATGGCCGAGAGATGCGACACCAACAACGTTGCCGGTCACGGTACGAGTCCACGCGGTGAACGACGGTGCTCCGACATGTCGCGGTCGAACTGCTCCCAGGTGCGCTTGGCCGGGATGCGCGCGTTGGCCGGGAGCCAGTCGATGCCGCCCTTGCTGATGCGCAGCTCGCCGAGCTTCTCGTCGTCGCTACGGACCTCGAACACCACGTCGGCGCTCAACACCATCTTCGTGGTCGGGATACTCATGTCGACATCGTGTCGGGGCACGAGAGCTCACTTTCGTCGAAGGATCACGCCGGCCGGTAGCTCTGTATCGCGGTCAGCGTATTTCGGAGCTCTTCAAGGAGTACCTGTCCCCCGCCACCCGCCGGCGGACCGACCTGTAGGTCACGGCTTGCGGCCGCGAGTGCGGCGCCAGCTTTCGCTCATCATCTGCTTGCGCACCATGGGCTCGTAGTTCGCTTCCTGCATCGCGTCGGTATGGGCTTCCAGCCGGCCGACTTCGTCGAGCAGCTCGGCGGCGCGCTTCGAGCTCGGCGCGATCCGGCGGATCTCGACAGCTGCGTCCCGGAGCATCGACTGCGCGACGTCGAAGCGACCGGCGTCGGCCTGCAGCGCCGCCTCCTTGCGGGCCCGGGCCGCGTCGAGCAGCACAACCTCCTCGACCACTTCCTGGTCGAGCTCGGCCGCGGCCGCTTCGTCGGCGCTCACGAGGTTGACGATCACGGGGATCTTCCGCTCGTGCGCGGCGACGTGCTCCCCCACCTCCACGTACCGCAGCACGACATCGGCCACACGCGCCGGCCCGAGCTGCGCGACGTTCGGGATCTGCAGACTGAAGACGATCCGCCGGCGCTCGCCCCCGTACGCATCGCCGATCTGCACCTGCACTCCGCCGGACACCTGCACTGACGGGTACTCGTTCAGCACCCCCAGTAGGTTCACATCGGTGCCGGGCCGGATCTCGACACTCACGTTCTGGGCGACGAGCGTGGTCAGTCCCGCGAACTCCTCGGCGAAAATGCCCGGCGCATCATCGGGCGTCGCCGCGAAGTACGTCGCCCCGCCCGCCGCGTCCGCGATCGCCCGCAGGAGGTCTTCGTCGAAGCTCCCGCCGAACCCGATGGTCGTCGTCGAAGCATTCGCCTTCGTCGCAGCCGCGATCCCGACCAGCTGCTCCGGGTCGGTGATGCCGTGATTGGCGAGACCGTCGGTGAGCAGGAGCACTCGGCGGATGCCGTCGTCGGCGCGGCGCAACTCCTCGAGCCCCTTCAACCAGCCGCCCGACAGGTTCGTGCTCCCGCCCGGGACGATGGCGGCAATCGCCCACTGCGCGGCGGCCGGATTCGCCGGCGCCAGGGGCACGACAACCTGCACCTCGTCGTCATACGTCACGACCGCGAGCTCGTCGGCCGGCTTTAGGTGCCGGGCGAGGAAGTTGGCGCAGTCCTTGGCGACGTCGAGGCTGCGGCCCGCCATCGACCCGGAACGATCGATGACCAGCGCGAGCCGCAGCGGCACCCGCTCGGCGGCCGCATCGGCCGCGGGGATGTCGAGCTCGAGCATGCAATACACCGCGTGCTCGGACTCGACTGCGAGCAGCTGGTGATCGAAACGAAGATTGGTATCCACCATATTCACCTTTGATTGAGAGAAACGAGATTGAGAAAGGGTCAGGCCGCGATCGCGACGCGCCCCAGAGCGATGTCGCGCACCGGGAAACCGTGGGCGCGCCAGCCGCCGTGCACCGATGACGCCAGGGCAACGACGACCACACCGACACCAAGCGCACGCGCCCGCACTGCGCGTTCGATGAAGATGTGATCGCCGCTGCCGATCACGAGGCGCGAAGCACGCCGCGCCACGAACTCGGGTGCTGCGTGCGCCAGCAGCGCCAGATCGGCGCCGTCGCGACCAGCCGCGGCGTGCCGGCTGCACTCGATCGGCATCCGCCAGGCGATCTTCTCCATGAGCCCCGGATTCGCGGCGACGTACACGAGATCGGCCGCTTCCCACGCCGACGCGTCGAGGTAGCGCTCGAACACCTCGACGGCCTCGTCACCACTGGCGTACGGATCACCGGCCAGGTTCTCGATGTCGACGAGGTGCAACGCCCGGGTGTTACTCACGGCCGCGCTCATCGGGCGGCCGGATCACTGAGCTCGGTCTCGAGGTCGGCGAGCACACCCCGGACTTCGTCGGCGAGCTGGGTCGTCTCCGACTTCGCGTCGTCAATCGCCTTCGTCGCGTTCGAGTGGCACCGACGGATCGTCGTCACGCGGTCGATCGACCGGCGCGCCTGATCGATCAGCGACTGGATCCGTTCGTGATCGATCGTGTCGCCGGTGTCGCTCGTCAGCTTGCGCCGGACGGTCCAGCGGGCCCACATGTAGGCGAGGCGGAGCGCGGCGTCATCGACTCCCCCGTCGTCGAGCACGACCACGGCCTTGTCGTCGACGTAGTGGAACGGCACCTTGGTCGGCGCGTTGGCCTGCGAGTCGAACACCACGATCGCGGCGAGCGACTCCCGGTTCTGCATGGCCTCGTCGAGCTCGTCTTGGATTTTGCGCATGCCGAGCTTGCGCTTCTTGACCTCGAACACGAACCGACCGGTCTGGCCCCGCGTGTCGTCACGGTTCAGGGTCACGATCTCGTCGCCCACCTTCGAGCCCGCCGCGCCGGTCTCGTTGCCGACATGGTCGTGGCAGTCGCCGTGGCCGGCCGCGATCTCCGCAACGCATCCGTCGACGACGGCTTCGAAGTCGAATCCCTTCGCCGCGGTCCGTTCGTGCTCCTCCGCCACGGCCGCGGCGATGCCGAGCCGTTCCGAGACGTCACGGACCTCCCGGATCACGCCGTCGATCTCGCCCTTGACGCCGGTCAGGATCTCGCCCTTCAGTCGGGCCAACGGGCTCTGATCACCTTCCGGCTCCACAATCTCCCGCACTCCTTCGAGCGCGGTGCGAACCACCGACGTCACCAGCGCTTCGATCGTGGAGACGACGCTCTTCTTGGAGTCGGGGTCGAAGGTCTCGCCGAGCAGTTCCTCGATCGAGCCGTGGAACGCCGACAAGGCGAGCGGCAACGAGCCGGTGTCGCCATCGAGCAACGCGGCGGCGGCGGTTCGGATCTGATCGACCGCCCCGTTCACCTGCACATCGAGCCGACCGGCCAGATCGTCGAAGGAGCGCTGCACGAGATCGACGTCGACCGCGGTGTTCGCGACCCGCAGCGCGGTCGCGCCGATGCGCAGGCAGTTGTGCACCGCCTCGACCGGATCGTCGGCTTCTTTGACGACGCGAATGACATCGCCGTCGTGATCGGTGAAGGTGGCGATATAGATCGCCGCGTCGGTGACGCTCACGTGATCTTCGTGCAGAACCGCCGGTTGTGCGCTCATTGCAACTCCTGAGTTCGGGGGAAGCGACACCGCCAACCGGTGCTCCTGCATCATCTGCAGGGGGTGGGACGATTACATCGGTGTGGTTCGCAGATGCCGGCGGCGGGCGCCCTGCAATACGCTTCCGAGTACACAGACGCGCCGGACGGGGGGATCATTGGCTGCGGATCTGACCGGCCGCGTCCTCGGGCTCCCGGCATTTCTCGAGACTCGGAGCCGGGGCTGCACGCTGGCCGACATCACCCGCAACGTCCCCGGCTACGAAGTCGACGGTGAACTGACGCCGGGAACGAAGGAATGGGAGAAGGTCCGCAAGCGCCTGCAGCGCGATCTCGACGACCTCGAAGCCGGGTTCGGGATCAGGGTCGAGTACCACGACCGTGACTACGTCTACCGGTTACAGCCCGCGTTCTTCACGACCGACGAACGGCTGGCGCTGATCTCGGCCGCGGCGACGGTCGAGGTCGCGGGGATGAACGACGAACCCGTGCTGGGCGAGCTCGGCGCCGCGGTCGACGCCGGCGCGCAACGCATCGTGCTCACCGTCCCCGGCCGAGTCGAGAAGCTGTGCGGCGCGATCCGCACCCACACGTCGGTGACGTTTCGCTACAACCTGCGGGAGCGGCGGCTCGATCCCTACGCGGTCGGGCGCTGGAAGACACAGTGGTATGTGATCGGCCGGGAGCACGGTGCCGACGCGTTGCGCAAGTTCCGGATCGATCGGATCGAGGTGGCCGACGCCGATGCCACGGCCGACGCGATCGAGGCAGCAGGACCTCCCGGCGCGTACACAATCCCGCCCGAGTTCGACGCGGTCGACGAGATGCGCCTCGATCCGAACGACTGGGGACACGATCCGTTGGTGACGACTCGGGTGCGGGTCGAGATCGATCACGTGCAGAACCTGCAGTACGAGCTCGGGGGTCGGGTGGTCGCGCGGGACGGGCTGCACGCGGTCGTCGAACTCGATGTTCGGCACTACCAGGCGTTCCGGGACCGGCTCCTCGGCTTCCGTGAGCACGCGCAGGTGGTCGCGCCGCCCGAGTTGGTGGCCTACTTGCGCGACCATCTCGCGGCAATAGTCGCTCGGAGTACGTGATGCCGCGCCGCTCGAAAGAGGAGACGTTCCGGATCATCTCGGTTGCCCTCGCGATCGTCGAAGAGGCGGGCGCGGTGCCGCTGGGCGACGTCGCGGCTCGGGTCGGCGTGAGCCGGGCGGTGTTGTACGAGATGCTCGAACCCGTGCTCTACCACGAGTTCGCGACGACCGACGGCGACCTCGTCAGCAAAGCCGACGCCTTCCTGCTCGATGAGGACGACTGCCTGCGCGTGACCGAAGACAACTGGTTGCGGAGTCTCGCGGCCGAGCCGCCGGCGTTCGACACCGCACTGCGGCTGTTCGTCGCGGGGACGGTGTACCGGTCGTTGTCGTCGGCGGCGTCGCCGAATCTGGAGCGGGCGCTGCGCAAGCTGGAGCAGACCATCGCCGCCGACGTGATCGTCGCGATCGACTCGCCGCCACTGCTTCCGGTGGTCGAGACGGCGAACCGGGCCGAGCGCACCCTGCTCATTCGCTACGTGGGCGATCGCGGCGAGGCGCGCGACCGCACCATTGAACCGTGGTTGGTGTTTTCCAACTGGGGACGCTGGTACGTGCACGGGCGCGACCTGGCCGATGGCATCGCCAAGTGGTTCCGAGTCGATCGCATTGCCTCCGCCGAACTCGGCCCGGATCACTTCGCGCCGCCGCCCGACGTGCCGATCCCCGACTGGTTCGACATCGGCGGGGAGGAGACTGTGACCGTGCGACTGCCGACCGAGGCCGTCGACACGCTGCCGACGCCGCGCCGCATCGACGCGCTACACGAGTACGGCGACGGCCTGGTCGAGGCGACCATCACTGTCAACGGCCGCCAGCGGTTGGAGCGTCTGCTGGTCGTTCTGCCCGCCGATGCCGAAATCGTAGGCCCAGTCGAGTGCCGGACATTGCGACGCGATCACGCGGCCCGATTGCTCGCGAAGTACGACGCAATCGAGGAACAAACAACATTGCGGTAATTCTGCGGACGCGATTGGTGTCCCACCCCGTCCGCAATCTTGCGGCATGGCTCTTCGACACTTCCTCGCCCGACTTCGCAACCTCCTCCCCGCGCGGGCAGCGTCAGAACCGACGACGCCGGCGGCGCGTTGGCACTCGGTGTCGTCGTGTCGGGAGTATGCGTTGTGCCCGCGCCGGTACCGGTACTCGTACGTCGAGCGGCTGGCGCCTGATCGCCTGGTCCCCGACAGCTGGCGCTACGGCACGGTTGTGCATCGTGCGCTCGAAGCCGCGTACCGAGTGCGCGTCGCGGGCGCGTCGACCCTCGAGATGGAGGAAGCGGCCGTTGCCGCGCTGCATCGCGCGTGGGACACGGAGCGACTGCCCGACGACGACGCGGCGTGGCGCGATCGTGCGGAGCGACTCGTGCGACGTACCGTCGCGGCGGAGTTGGTGCGGGACGACGACATCCTCGGCGTCGAGCACCGCTTCCGCGTGCGGACCTACGGCGGTGTCGCGTTCACCGGCTACGCCGACCTCGTCCTACGCCGGGATTCGCACACCGTCGAGATCGTCGACCACAAGATCACGCGCAACGCCGCCGACCGACGGACGCTCAAGCAGGATCAACAGCTGAACCTGTACGGCTGGCTGGCGAAGAACGAGTGGCCCTGGGCGCGCCGGATCCTCGCAACCCACCACTACCCGCCCGCATCGACGACGGTGACGGTCGAGCTGACGGAGGAGTCGATGGAGTCGACGATGCGCGACCTGGCGCGGACGGCTCGATGGGCAGCGGCCGATGCCGACTATCACCCGACGCCGGGTGTCCATTGCGGTCACTGCCCCTGGGCCGCGCGGTGCCCGGCCGCGACCTGTTGAGACTGTACGGAGGAGCGCATCACGATGGACGACGAGGTACTCACCACGCTCACGCACTGCTGCGTCTGCATGGAGCCGCATTTCGCCGGCCTTGCGCTGAAGCAGGATTCGGTCGGCAACCGCTACTTCAACTGTGATCGCTGTGGCAGCAAGAACCTCGTGACAGGCTGAGACCCTGTCGCCCCGCGACGACTAACCAAGCGTGACCTCGGCGCTCAAGAACGCGTGATCGCTGCCAGCCGCACGTCCACCCTCGTAGTCGTAGGCGACCTTCCTCACGGTTTCGGGCTCGCTTCCCGCGCGGCGAACGGCTTCGATCGGCTGGATGCCGGCGCTAACGAATCCCGGCTCGGGTACCGCGAGCACGCTCCGATGGACGAGGCGTTGAAGAGCCGCGACGAACGCCTGTTGCATCCGAGCGCCCATGCGAGCGGCATCCCAGCCAGACCGCACGCGTTGTTCGAGCAACTCCTGCGCGATCGGGCCCTCTTGCTCAACGATCTGCTTGACCAATGTCTCGAGCAGCGAGCGGGCCGCGGGATCGTCCATCGGCAAGTCTGTGTCGACCCACAGGTCAGAGGCGACATACGGAACTGACCACGGCGGCGGCGCGTCGAGCTCGGCGGTCTCGATCGATACCTCCGGACCGGCCGGGGCGGCCGCAACCCACGCGGGGGTGTCGCCGCCCGCGATCGCGGCCTTGATCGCGAGCTGAAGGCGACGCTCTTCCTCGGGCCGGGATCGATACCAGGCCGGGCCCCAGATGCGATGCAGCGTCCAACCGAGTCGCTCGAGTACTTCCTGTCGAAGTCGGTCGCGGTCTCGGGCGACCAGCGAGGAGTGATACGCGGCGCCGTCACACTCGATCCCGAGAACGTATTCGCCCGGGCGGTCCGGGTGCCGGACCGCCATATCGATCCGAAACCCTGCGGTGCCGACTTGGGGCACCACGTCGTAGCCCCAATCCCGCACGACCCGAAGCACCGCTTCCTCGAACGGGCTCTCGGCATCGCCTTCGCTGTCAGTGAGATCGAGCGCGAGCGCCGCGATGCCTCGCTGCGCGTAGCAACTCGCAGATGCTCTCGGAACTGGTCCTCTGCAGCTCATCGGCACGGAGCAGCGAGTTGGACCATTCGCCATCGACATCCTCGCCGAAACGATCAACGGCGAGACCGTCGTAATCGAGAATCAGCTCGCCACCTCGGATCACACTCACCTTGGTCAGTGCCTCACCTACGCGGCCGGTGTCGACGCCCGAATGGTGATCTGGCTCGTCCCGCGCCTTCTCGACGAACATCGATCAGCGCTCGATTGGCTCAATGAGCGCACGGACGAACGCTCCCACTTCTTCGGCGTCGTCGTATCAGTCGTACGAATCGGCGATTCGCGGCCGGCGCCCGTCTTCACGGTAGAGGTGCGCCCGAACGACTGGCAGAAGTCGGCGCGCGCCGCGACGGCTAGCACTGGCTCACCCTGGGGAGGGTGGGAGATCGTCTATCGCGCGCTCGCGATGGTCAAGCCGGGCGAGTGGACCACGGTCCAAGATCTCGCATCTCTGGCAGGGACGAGTCCGGCGTGGATCTCCCGGCACATGTACGCCGAGCAGGACAAGCATCCGGGCATACATCGAATGCTTGCCAAGGATGGTGTCCCCTGGCAGTGGCTCAAGAGCACCGACGGATCGCCCCGGCCGTCGGAGTCGGTGCAAGAGCAACTTGCAGGCGAGGGCGTGATCTTCGATGCGGCCGGACGTGCCGGCGCTGCCCAACACATCGATGCTCAACTCTTGGAGTCTCGTCTCGCAGCGCCGAACACGACCATCACGGCAGCGCCGCAGCCTGACATGCATGGGAATGGCACGATTGGTTGAGGCCAGCTGAGACATGAAACGGCAACGCGTGTTCGCTTACTGACCCGTTTCAACGTTGAGGGCCGACTCGGCGTCGGGATGCAGTGCAATCCCTCGCCGCTCGTCGATCCTCGGTCGCTCGCACGTCGCCATCCGAACGTGGCGCGCGTGGCCATCCCTCTCGCAAGGGATCGCCAAACTGAACAAGAAGTACCCCCGAACCAACGAGTAGTCGGGCGTCGGTTCGCCGCGCAACAAACCGCGCTACGTCGAGAATGTGTAGGTCGCGATCGTTCCGGGCGGGAGCTGCACCAACCAGGAGCCCGAATCGGTGCGCGCCGGTACCGGCCTGCTCGCGAGGCTCGTCTCCGTATTCGTGATCACCGCGGTGTGCGCCTTCACCGACGCCGGCAGCTTCAGTCCGAAGTTCGCCGGCATCTTGCCCTCGTTCCAGGTCACGACCGTCCACTCCTTCTCGCTCTCGAAGGCCATCGCGTGCGCACCTTTCGGCAAGCCCGTCACCTGACGCAGCACCGCACCCGGCTTCACGTACCGGCTGAACTGGCCCAGCACGTAGAAGCGTTTGGTCGTGTAGATCTTGGTGTCGCCGTTCGTCGCGCCGTTGGCGTCGTAGTACAGCAAGCCGTCGTTGAAGCCCTTCGTATTCACCTGCGAAGGGCAGCCGGGATCGGCTTTCGGGTCGCAGCCGATCGCCGATGAAAGCGCCGTCCACCAGTACCAGGCGCGGTCGCCGGCGACGGTGAAGTCCGACTCGATCTGGTCGGCGAGCCAGAAGCCCTGAGTCATCGTCGGGTCGTAGTTCGCACCGAAGCTCGACGCCACCCCACCCGAACCCTTGTAGCAGCAGATCTCGGTCATCCACGTCGGCTTGTGGAACTTCGCGCTGATCGGGGGCAGCAACTGGCGCAGCGCGTCGGTCGGGAAGTCGTAGGTGTGATGCGCGATCGCCGCGACGTACTGCGCCGCCGCCGGAACCGCGAGCCACACCGGCGCCTCGGTCGACAAGATTACGTCGGCAGTCGTCTCGTCGGCGATCACCTTCGTGTACGGCGCGTGCGCGGCGAGCTCCTTGCCCAACGCTTGAATCACCGCGGCTCGCTGCGCGACCGGAACCTGCATGCCTTCTTGTCCGCAGCTGCCGAACGAGTCGTCGGGCTCGTTCATCGGGCTCAGGTAGTTCAGCGTGACGTGGTCGCGATCGTGCAACGTCGTCACGACACCGACGACATACTTCGCGTACGCGGCCTCCAACCCGGGCCTCAGGCTCCCTCCGCACGCCTTGGCGTTGGTGGTGAAACTTGGCGGCGCGCTGTTCACGAACCCGGTCAAGACCTGCACCTTGGCGGCGCTCGCCGCGTGGAGAAAATACAGACCGGCCGCGTCATCCGCGAAGGCCTTCGGCGCGCGCGCCGGAGTGGTAACTCCCACTCCCCCACCACCGATGTTGTAGCGGTACCCCCAGAGTCCGATCCCGCCGCCGTCAGAAGAGAACAGCAGCTTCGCCACCTGTTGCTGCACGCGCGTCGGGAATTTGGCGAGATCGTTCACCCACCACGCACCCGATGCGCCAAACCCCTGGATGGTCTGCCGGGCGACCGGACTGACCGTAGCGACCTGCAGACCGGGAGGCGTCGGGATCGACGACGCGGGCGCGGTCACCGTCGTCGACACGTTCGGCTTCGCCGTGGACGACGAAGACGACGAACACCCCGTCGCCACCAGCACCGCCACCGCGGCTCGGACCACAACCCCCAGGGACCGCATGGCCCCGATCATGACATCAACCGGGATGGCATGATCGGCCCATGGATCCCGACATCTGGACCGATGACGCCTGCTCGCTCGTCGACGCCTTCCGCCGGGGTGAGCGGTCGCCCCGGGAGGAGTTGGAGCGGTCGCTCGACGCCATCGGCGCGAGCGATCTCAACGCGTTCTCGTTCCTCGATCCCGAACCCGCGTTCGACATCGCGGAACGGGCCGACGTCTCGCTCCCCTTCGGCGGCATCCCCGTCGGGATCAAGGAGCTCGAGCCGGTCGCGGGCTGGCCTCAGACCGAGGGCTCGCTCGTCTTCCAGGATCGCATCGCCACCCGTACGAGCACCGTCGTCGAACGCCTTCTCGGCGTCGGCGGCGCGGTGCCGGTCGGGCTCACGACCGCGAGCGAGTTCGGCGGCCTCAACATCAGCGTGACCAAGCTCAACGGCGTCACTCACAACCCGTGGCAACACGGCAAGACGGTCGGCGGATCGTCGGCCGGCAGCGCGGCCGCGGTCGCGGGTGGGCTCGTTCCTTTGGCCACGGGCGGCGACGGCGGCGGCTCAATTCGCATCCCCGCCGGCTACACCGGTCTGCTCGGCATGAAGGGCACCTACGGTCGCATTCCGCGCGGTCCGCACGCGTACTTCACGCCCGGCACAGTCGTGCTCGGTTGTCTCGCGCGTTCGGTGCGCGACGCGGCCCGTTACTTCGACGTGTGCGCGGGTTACGACGGACTCGACCCGTCGAGCCTGCCGAAGCGCGCGGGATGGGAAGCGAACCTCGGGACTCACGATCTGCGCGGGAAGCGGGTTGCGATCGTTCCCGCGCTCGGTGGTGTCGACCTCGAGCCGGGTGTCGAAGAGAACCTGTGCGCGTCGGCGCGCACGCTCATCAAGAGCACGGGCATGATCGAAGTCGACCTCAGCATCGACGTCCCCAACCTCGCCGCGCAGTGGATGATGGGCAACCTCGCAACGCTGCTCGCCGATCTCGGCCGCCGCTGGCCCGGATGCGCCCGCGAGCTCACCGACGAGCTCACCATCGGGCTGTTGCTCTCGCAGTCGATGTACAACCTGCACACCGCGGCCGTGACCGAGGGTTTGCGCGTGCTCGCCTACGAAGCGATGGCGACTGCGTTCGAGAAGGTCGACTTCGTCATCGCCGCGACCAACCCCGGTCCCGCGTTCGCGGCCGACGCGACGACGAGCGCGCCCGACGCGGGTTTCATCGACTGGGCCAAGTCCAACCCGGTTGCGCAGCTCGGCTTCCGGGGCGTGATGGGTGGGGTGCGTTACGCGGGGGCTGCGTTCCCGAAGCTGCCGTCGGCGCTGCTCGACATCGTCACGGCGAAGTTCCCCGACGTCGTGCGCATGGGCGCGCTCACGATCATCTCCAATATCTACGGCAACCCCGCCGTCTCGATCCCGAGCGGCCTCGTCGACGTTTTGCCGGTTGGGATGCAGGTGCTGACTCGCCATCACGCGGATGAGCTCTTGTTCGACGTCGCCTTGGCCGTCGAGCGGGAAACGCCGTGGCCGCTGGTCGCGCCGTCCGTGACGACCTCGTAGCGCTCGTCACGCGTCGGTCACGGCTGCCGAGTTACAAACGCCGCGAACTACTTGCCTTTCGGCGCGTTCGTCTCGCTGGAGACGTGGGTCGTCGGCGCAAGTCGCGCGCGACGCGTAGGAGTAACACGTGAATGAGCCGCCTGCGGTAATGCCGAACAGACCGGGTTCAGCCAAGTGGTACGACCCGACCTGGGTTCTGGTCGTGTCGCTGCTCTTCTGCTTTCCCGTCGGTCTCTTCGTCGTGTGGCGCCGCCCGGGGAGCCGAAACGTCAAGATCGCGATAACCGTGGCCGTCGCCGTGGTGCTCGTCGGCGCGGCAGCCGCGAGCGGATCAACGAAGTCGAACGCGCCGGCAGTTGCATCAGCACCCGATGCCGCGACGGCGAAATCCACGATCGCATCAACGGTTCGCCCGAAAAGGGTCGCAGCCCCTGCACCGACAACTTCGGCAACGGTCGCGCCGACGACGACCGCTACTGCCCCACCCACGACTCGAGCGACTACCCCGCCGACGACTTCACCGCCCGCGGTGATCACAATCGACGGAACCGGGGATCGAGTCGTCGACCTGAAGAAACCAAAGAGCGATCCGTCGAGCCCGGTCACTCTTCACGTTCACTACGGCGGCGGCAGCAACTTCGCGGTGAAAGGGCTGGACTCGGGTTTGCAGGACACTGACCTCTTCGTGAACACCATCGGCGCCTTCGACGGCACGGTCGCGGTCGACTTCAGCAACACGCAAACCGCCAAGCTGCAGGTAACGGCGTCCGGGCCGTGGCACATCGACGTCAAGAACGCGGAAGACGCGCGCACCTTCACCGGTGCAACGACCGGGCTTGGTGACGACGTGCTCTTGTACAGCGGCTCCGGCGGCGTCGCGGCGATCACAAACCAGGGCACCGAGAACTTCGTCGTCGAGTACTACAGCCGGGTCGCAGGCGGTTCGGAAAATCACGATCTGCTGGTGAACGAGATCGGTTCCTACAACGGCCAACAGCCGATGGCGGCGGGTCCCGGATTCGTCGTCGTGACATCAGACGGTCGCTGGTCCGTGAACGTGGCTCCTAGCTGATGCCGTCGCCTGCTGAGTAGTCGGAGCCGGTCGCATGAGAGTTGCGGTACTCATGTGGCCACCCCGATTCTTCTGACTCCGTCTGCTGCATGGCCCAACCCAACCGTCACTGCTGGACTCTTGCGATCGGCGCACGCCGCGTGCGCGTACTTGGCTGTCGTGGCCCTGAGCATCGGCGCCGGCGCGTGGGGCTCGTCGTCCAAGGCGGCGACGCCCGCCGCGGCAACCAGCACGACGACACGGCTTCTCCGTCGGAAAAGGTCGCACCGGTGACCCGCCTCGGCGACAGCCTTCTGCGCGAAAGGCGGCCTGCGCGCGCGATTCGGCGACCGCCTGATCTACGTCGCGGGTCTGAAGACGGTGCCGCCGGCCCAGGCAATCATCCAGGCCGTGCACGCCAAACTCCCGTAGCGCACGCGCGTCGGCGTAGTTGTCATACCCGCCTGTCATGATCGTCGGGTGGCAGTAGCGATCGACGGGCGAGCTTCGGGTGGGGTGTCGGCGGTTCGTATCGTCGAGCATGCGCTCGCGTCGTTGGTCGATCGGTTGGACCCGGACACGGTCGCGTTGCGTGACGTCACGGATTTGTGGTGTGCGT
>JBBSFB010000081.1:0-18029 GCA_038239145.1 Acidimicrobiia bacterium | reverse complement strand
GCGGCACACACCAGGCCCGGCTCGAACGCGACATCGCCTGGGACGTGACCCAGCGGCGACTCGCCGATCTCGAGATCGGCGAGTCGCCGCTGGGTCACGTCCCAGGCGATGTCGCGTTCGAGCCGGGCCTGGTGTGTGCCGCCCGACCGCACGTCGGCGTACGCAGTCCGCACCCGCTCCGCGGCCGCGCGCATCGCTTCCAGCCGCGCGTAGGCCGCCGTGACGTAGGCCTGTTCGGCGGCGAGCTCCGGGTCCGTCCGGCCTTGCAAATTGTCTTGCAGGTTGTCTTGCAAATCGCTCCCCTACACGCGGTGGAACGAGATTTCAGGATGGGCCAGCCTAGTCGTTCGGGGCGGGGCACGAATCCGGCGATCTAGGGTGGGACCGGTGCCGGACGCCCTCTCCTTCACTCCCGACGACGCCGCGAACCGCCTGCTCGCGTCAGAACCGCTCGCGGCGATGATCGGCATGCTGCTCGACCAGCAGGTTCCGATGGAATGGGCGTTCACCGCGCCGTCGCTGCTGAAGGAACGCCTCGGTGGCGGACCCCTCGACGCCACCGCGATCGCGGCGATGGACCCCGCCGCGCTGGAAGCGGTGTTCCGGGACAAGCCCGCGCTGCACCGCTATCCCGCGTCCATGGCCAAGCGCACGCAGGCCCTCTGCGGCCACCTCGTCGAGCACTACGGCGGTCGCGCCGACGGCGTGTGGAAGGGTGCCGAGACCGGCCTCGACCTGTTCGCGCGCGTGCTGGCGCTCCCGGGTTTCGGCAAGCCCAAGGCCCGCATCTTCGTCGGCCTCTTGGGCAAGCGCCTCGACGTCCGGCCCGAGGGCTGGGAGCAGGTAGCCGCCGACTGGCCGTCGATCGCCGATGTCGACACCTTCGAGCGGGTCCTGGAGATCCGGGAGCAGAAGCGGGCGATGAAGGCCGCCGCCAAGGCCGCCGCGGCTGGAGCCGAGAACTAGCTCGAGCTCGAGGTTACCGTCTTCGTCGCGGTGCCGGTCCCGGTCGGGCCGTGCCCGGTGAGCAGGTACGTGTGGGGATGGCCGTCACACGCGTAGTACTCGAGATGGCTCTGGGCGCCGGGGCCGTAGGACGCGAACTTGCTGCCGTCGATCGAGAGGTCGACGGTGGTTGCCCCGACCGAGCTCCACGAGAGCTGCACCATCGTGGGCGCGTTACACACGGGCGTGGCCGGGCTCACGGTGAAGCTCGTGATGCGGACGCCCGACGCCGTGGTCGTCGCGCTGGCGACGCTCGTGTTCGTCGTCGGCGCGTTCGTCACCGAGGTCGTCGAGGCTTGGGAAGTGGTCGGCGCCGGTACCGACGTGGTCGTCGGAGCCGCGCTGGTGCTGGTCGTCGGAGTGGACTTGCCCGAGCCGCTGCTACAACCGGCTCCCGCAACCAGGGCCAGCCCGGCGACCAGGATCGGCACCCGGACCAGGCTGAAGATTCCCATAACGGAAGGCTACGGGTGTCTGCCTCCGTATCCTGGGCAGCCACAGTCCGCAACGGAGCAGGAATGTCAGGATTCGTCGATACCGCGCAGAGCAACGTCAAGGGCGGCGACGGCGGTGCCGGCTGTGTCGCGTTCCGTCGCGAATCGCACGTCCCGAAGGGCGGTCCCGACGGTGGCGACGGTGGAAACGGCGGCGCGGTCTGGCTGCGCGCCAACCGCAATATCGCGTCGCTGCTCGCGTTCCGCGACCATCCGCACCGCAAGGCGGGATCGGGCACGCACGGCAAGGGCCAGAAGCTGCACGGCAAGAGCGGTGGCGATCTCACCGTGGACGTCCCCGAAGGAACGGTCGTGCGCTCGATGGACGGCGAGTTGCTCGCCGACCTGCTCCGCCACGGCGACACGTGGCTCGCGGCGCGCGGCGGGCAGGGCGGCCGCGGTAACGCGCGCTTCCTCTCGAACGCGCGCCGGGCCCCGAGCTTTGCCGAACAAGGCGAGTACGGCGAGGAACGGTGGCTGAAGCTCGAGCTCAAGCTGCTCGCCGACGCCGCGCTCGTCGGGTTCCCGAACGCGGGCAAGTCGACGCTGATCTCGGTCGTGAGCGCGGCCAAACCCAAGATCGCCGACTACCCGTTCACCACGCTCGAACCCCACCTCGGGGTCGTACGTTGGCAGGACCACGACTTCGTGCTCGCCGACATCCCCGGTCTCATCGAAGGCGCGGCCGAAGGACGTGGTCTCGGGCACCAATTCCTGCGCCACATCGAACGGGCGCGGGTGTTGGTGATCCTGGTCGACCTCGCGCCGATCGACGGCCGCTCCGCTGCGGAGCAGGAACGCGTGTTGCTCGCCGAACTCGGCCGGTACCGGCCGGAACTGTTGGAGCGCCCGCGGCTCGTGGTCGGCAGCAAGGCCGATGTCGCGCTCCCCGAGATCGAGTTCGACGGGCTTCGTATCGCAAGCGTCAACCGTCTCGGTCTCGACGAGTTCCGGGGGCGGCTCGCGACCTTGATCGAAGACGCGCGCGCGGCCGAAGGCGAACCCGACCCGTACGTGGTGTTCCGGCCCGAGGAACAAGGCTTCTCGGTGGTGCGCGAAGGACCGAAGACGTGGCGGGTGCAGGGACGGCCGGCGGAGCGCGCAGTCGCGCTCGCCGACCTCACGAACCCCGAGGCGATGGCGTACATCCAACAGCGCCTGCAGCGCATGGGCGTGGAGAAGGCGCTGGCCCGGGCGGGCGCCACCGACGGGGACACCGTGCGGATCGGTGATCACGAACTCGTGTACGAAGAGCCCCTGTAGTGGGGCCGGTTGCCGTCGTGAAGGTCGGCACGTCGTCGATCGCGAACGAGGCGGGTGAGCTCGACGACGGCGCATTGTCGAAGCTCGCACACGACCTCGCTGACGCGCGCATCGCCGGCTTCGACCTCGTGCTGGTGATGTCGGGCGCGATCGCGGCGGGCATGCCCGCGCTCGGCTTGCGGCGCCGCCCGACCGACATCGGGACGCTGCAGGCGCTCGCCGCGGTGGGCCAACCCCGACTGCAGGAACGCATGAACGGTTTGCTCGGACCGCTCGGGATCGTGGCCGGCCAGGTGTTGCTCACGCCGCACGACTTCTCGCAGCGCAGCCAGTACCTCCACGCCCGCGAGACACTGCAGCGACTGCGTGAGCTGGGGGTGTTGGCGATCGTGAACGAGAACGACACTGTCGCCGACGACGAGATCCGCTACGGGGACAACGACCGGTTGGCGGCGCTGGTCGCGCATCTCGTGCGCGCGGAGACGCTGTTGTTGCTTACCGACACTGGGGGAGTGTTCACGGCAGATCCGCGTCGCGACGCGCAGGCGTCGTTGATCGAGGAGATCGTCGAAGTCGACGAGGCGCTCGAAGCGGCCGCGGGCGGGGCCGGGACCGAACGCGGGAGCGGTGGGATGGCGAGCAAGCTCGCAGCCGCGAAGATCGCGGCGTGGTCGGGAGTACGCGCGGTCATCGCGTCGGCGAGCGTCCCTCACGTCATCTCCGACGCGCTCGGGGGGCGGCCGGTCGGCACGTCGTTCGCACCCCGGCCGACGCGACTCTCGTCGCGCAAGCTGTGGATCGCGTTCGCGCAGGGTTCCGACGGTCGGGTGACGGTCGACGCCGGCGCCCGGCGCGCGCTCGTCGACGGCGGGAAGTCGCTGTTGGCGGCGGGTGTGCGCGAGATCGAAGGCGCGTTCGACGTGGACGCACCGGTCGAGATCATCGGCGACGACGGTCGTGTCTTCGCCAAGGGCTTGAGCCGCTACGGCGCCTCGCAGCTCCGTTCGGTCGCGGGTAAGCGCACATCGGATCTGCCGCCCGGCTCACCGCAGGAGGTCGTGCACCGCGACGACCTCGTCGTGTTGCCCTGACCTCCCGGCCCGGAGCTCAGACGCCGGCCAGCCACGACTGCGGCAGCGGGTTCTTGCCCTCGAGGTGGCCGACCGAGGCGTAGGGCCGGAAGCGGACGAACGCCTCCCGGTGATGGAACGGCTTGAACCGGCCCTGGGCGATCGCCGCGTCATGCGCGTTCGCGGTGTCGTGTCCGTTCGTAGCGTCTTTCGAACCGTCGCGGCCGTAGGCGTACTCGACGCTCGCCTCGGCCGACTCCCACAGCGAGCACGTCGCGACGAACGGCGGCCGGACGAGAGCGGTGGCCCAGATGCGCCCAGGCGCGTCGACGACGCGCGCTTCTGCCTTCGCGCTCGCGCGCAGGAACGCGGGCAGGCGCGGGATGCGGACTTTGCCCATCGTGAGGACCCCGACCGGGCCGGTGCTGTCGACCCGACGCGACTTCGAGATGTCGCCGGCGAGGCCGGGCCACGAGCCGTGCGCGCGCAGCGGCTCGAGGCGCACGTGCCAACCGCCCGCGAGCGTGTGCGCGACGGGCGACTCGGCGAGGAAGTGGTCGAGGGCCGCGTCGTAGTCCCACATCGCGACGAGCGCGACCCGTCCGACGTCGGTCTTGGTGAGCAGCGAACCGCCGAGCCGGGCCGCCAGCGCAAGGTTCACGTGGCGAAGACCCGGGGCGCTGATCTGCGACTCCCGCTTCGTCACGAAGGCCAGCGCGTGGCGGGGACCGAGATCAGCGACGTGGACCGATGCGAACATAGAGCCTCCCGGGCCGGTCTGCGAAAGCGTATGCGTACGCCAGGTGCGATCTCGCTCCGGGCGATCGGCGCTCCATCAGCTCCGGCGCCGGCGCGAAACGGCCGGACTTGACCGTTCGGTCAAGGGGTAGCCTGGACGGATGACTCCCGTCGTAGAGCTGGGCCGCCGGGCGAAAGTCGCGAGTCGGCTCCTGGCGGCGGCGGCGACCCCGGCCAAGAACGGCGCCCTGCTCACCGCGGCCGATCTGCTCGCCGAACGGGCGAACGAGATCCGGGCCGCGAACGACATCGATCTCGCGGCGGCCGAGCAGTCGGGAATGGACGCGGGCCCGCTCGACCGGCTGCGCCTCACCGACTCCCGGCTCGAGGCAATGGCAGCGGGATTGCGCACCGTCGCCGGCCTCCCGGATCCGATCGGCGAGGTGCTCGACGGCTGGCGACGCCCGAACGGTCTCGAGATCTCCCGCACCCGGGTGCCGCTCGGGGTCGTGGCGATCATCTACGAGAACCGCCCGAACGTCACGAGTGACGCCGCGGGCTTGTGCGTCAAGGCCGGCAACGCCGCGCTGCTCCGCGGTTCTTCGTCGGCGTTGCGGTCGAACATCGCCATCACGCAGGTTCTCCGGGACGCGCTGTCGAAGCACGGCCTGCCCGACGACGGGGTGATCCTCGTCGAGGACACCGCGTACGCGACCGCGACCGAAGTCATGCAGCTGACCGACTACGTCGACTGCCTCATCCCGCGCGGCGGACCCTCGCTCATCCAGAGCATTCGTGACAACGCCAAGGTGCCTGTCATCATCGACGGTGACGGCAACTGTCACGTGTACGTCGACGTCGCGGCCGACCTCGACGAGGCGCTGAACATCGTCGTCGATGCGAAGACGCAACGTCCGAGCGTGTGCAACGCGGCCGAGTCACTGGTCGTGCATGCAGAGGTGGCCGACGCGTTCGTTCCGAGGGTCGCCGACACGCTGCACATGTTCGGCGTCGAGCTGGTCGGCGACGCGGAAGCGCAACGACGTTCGCCGCACGTCGGCGTTGCCACCGACGACGACTTCGGTCGCGAGTACTCCGACCTGAAGATGTCGATCGCGATCGCCGCTGATCTCGACGCGGCCATCGCCCACGTGAACAGGTACGGCACCGGACACACCGAGGCGATCCTGACGCGCGATCTCGACGCTGCGCGGCGTTTCACGCACGAGATCGATGCCGCCGCGGTCGTGGTGAACGCGAGCACGCGCTTCACCGACGGCGAAGAGTTCGGCTTCGGCGCCGAGATCGGAATCTCGACGCAGAAGCTGCACGCGCGTGGCCCCATGGGGCTGCGGGAACTGACCACATACAAGTACGTCATCTGGGGTGAAGGGCAGGTACGGGGGTAATGGGCGAACGGTTCGCATCCGTCGACGAGACGGCCGCACGGTTGGCGAAAGTCGACTATCTCTCCGACTCGAGCATCGCCGGGGTCGTGTTCCTCGCCGACCGGCTCGGCAAGCCGGTGCTCGTGGAAGGGCCCGCAGGTGTCGGCAAGACCGAGCTGGCCAAGGCCGTGGCCGAAACGCTCGGCGCCCGGCTCATCCGGCTCCAGTGTTACGAGGGCCTCGACGAATCGAAGGCCATCTACGAGTGGAACTACAAGAAGCAGCTGCTGCGCATCCAGGCTGACCGCGAACACGAGCGCGACTGGGAGACGGTCGAGTCCGACATCTTCTCCGAGCAGTTCCTGCTGACCCGCCCCCTCCTCGAAGCCATCCGCGCCGACGATCCCGTCGTGCTGCTCATCGACGAGGTCGACCGCGTCGAGATCGAGACCGAGGCGTTGCTGCTCGAAGTGCTCTCGGACTTCCAGGTCTCGATCCCCGAGCTGGGCACAATCACCGGCAAGCAGATCCCGATGGTGTTCCTCACGTCGAACAACACGCGTGAGCTGTCGGAGGCGTTGAAGCGTCGTTGCCTGTTCCTGCACATCGACTACCCCGACATCGACCGCGAGAAGGAGATCGTCCGGGTCCGAGTGCCGGAGGTCGACGACGCGCTCGCCCAACAGATCGCCAAGGTCGTCAACTCGATCCGCAACATCGACCTGAAGAAGTCGCCGTCGATCTCGGAGACGATCGACTGGGCCCGCACGCTCGTGTTCCTCGGCCGCAACGAGATCACGCCCGAGGTGCTCGGCGACACGTTGCACGTGCTGCTCAAATACCAGAGCGACATTACCAAGGCGCGCAAGGAGCTCGGCGTCGACGCCCCCGCCGTCATCAAGAAGTAATGGGTGTACGGGAACAAGCTCGCCGACGCGATGGCGAGAGGGAACGGTGAGATGACGGCGTTGCCGACCGAGCCGCACATGCTCGACGTGTTGCAGGGTTTCGTGCACGAGCTCCGCACTGCGGGTTTGCCCGTCTCGATGACCGAGAACCTCGACGCGATGCGGGCGATCGAATACGTTCCGCTCGACGATCGGGCGTCGTTCAAGGCCGCACTCGGCGCGACCCTCGTGAAGAACGCCGGCCACTACCGCGT
Organism: Acidimicrobiia bacterium; assembly: GCA_038239145.1. Classification (GTDB taxonomy): domain Bacteria; phylum Actinomycetota; class Acidimicrobiia; order IMCC26256; family PALSA-610; genus PALSA-610. Next base: position 10,909 of record JBBSFB010000081.1, on the reverse strand, counting down.
GTTCGACACCGTCTTCGAGGTCTTCTTCTCGATGTTCTCGCCGGGAGTCGATGCCGACGGCGAGGCCGTCCTCGACGCCGACGCCCAGGCGAACTTCGAAGAGCTGCGCGCCGCGATGGATCAGGGCGGCGCCATGAGCTCGGTGTCGAACGAAGAGCTCGCGCAGATGCTCCTTGATGCGCTGATGCGCATGGACCAGAACGAGATGCGCATGCTGGCGGCCGCCGCGGTGGCGCGCTTCGCGGGCATGGAACCGGGCCGGCCGGTCGGCGGCGCGTACTACCTGTACCGCACCCTGCGTCAGCTCGATGCCGACGGGCTCGTCACGAAGATGATGGCGAAGGCGCAAGAGGGTCAACAAATTGGTGAAGGCGCATTCGACGAGCGCCTCGCCCAGGAAGACTTCGAAGGCCGGCTCAAGGTCCTGAAGGAGATGATCGAGGCCGAGATCCGTAAGCGTCTCGTCGCCGACCGCGGCGTCGAGGCGATGGCGCGCACCTTGCGCAAGCCCCTTCCTGAAGACGTCGATTTCATGCACGCGTCGCGCGACGAGATGCAGATGCTGCAGAAGGCCATCTACCCGCTGACGCGTGCGCTCGCGGCCCGGCTCGCGCAGCGGCGCCGGCATCGCCGCAAGGGTCAGCTCGACTTCCGCCAGACGGTGCGGCACTCGATGTCGTTCGGCGGCGTCCCGGTCGAGCCCAAGTTCAAGCGACCGCGGCCGTCGAAGCCCGAGATCATGGTCGTCGCCGACATCTCCGGCTCGGTCGCATCGTTCGCACGTTTCACGCTGCAGTTCGTCTACGCGATGTCGAGCGAGTTCTCGAAGGTCCGATCGTGGGTGTTCATCGACGGTGTCGATGAGGTCACCCGTTTCTTCGACGAGTCGCAGGAGCTGAGCGAGGCGATCCAGCGGGTCAACACCGAAGCCGACGTGGTGTGGGTCGACGGGCACAGCGACTATGGCCACGCGTTCGAGGTCTGGCACGAACGCCACATACGCGAGGTGACCAAGAAGTCGTCGGTCATCCTGCTCGGTGACGCCCGCAACAACTACCACGCGTCGCAGGCGTGGACTGTGGCCGAGATGCAAAAGCGGGCCCGCAAGGTCTTCTGGCTCGATCCCGAGCCCCGCGGCTACTGGGACACGGGCGACTCCATCGTCTCCGAGTACGCGCCCTACTGCGACGGTGTGTACGAGGTTCGCAACCTGCGCCAGCTGCAGAAGTTCGTGGCCGATGTTGTGGAGGCCTGACCGCCGCCGTCAGCTCGCGTGGGGCTCGCGCCGCAACGTCCAGATCGGCGGCACACCCGTCACGTCGAGCTTTTGGACCAGCTCGAACGAGTGGCGCGCGTAGTACGCGAGGTTGTCTTCCTTCTGCGTCTCGAGATACGCCGAGAGTCCTTCGGTGTCGCACCGGTCGAGCACCGGCTGCAACGCGGCGCTGCCCGCGCCGGTGCGTTGGAACAACGGGTCGGTACCGAGGATGGCGAGGTAGTAGTGCGGCTCGGTGATGTCGTGGTGCGCCTTGTCGACCGCGGTGAGCAGTCGCACCGCGCCGGCGAGGCGCCGACCCGAGCGCATGAACGTGGGTGAGCCCCGCAGATTCGACAACAGATCACGTCGGATCGAGCGCGGATAGGCGCCGGGCGGCAGCCACACCGCCGCGCACGCGAACTTGCCGCCCGTGCGCGCGACCCACGTCTCACCGAACGGCGCCGCGTCGGCGACGCCGGCGCTCATGAACGCGAGGAGCGCCTTGCTCTGGGAGATGGGATCGGGGACGAAGTGACTGAAGATCGGGTCGTCGTAGAAGGCGCGGGCGAGGAGGCCGACCACCGCGGAGCGCCCGTTGGGCTGCATCCGCTCGATATCGAAGCTTCGAGATGCCATGCCCGAGCGTACGCTCGAACCGTGCCGATGCCGGGGGAGTCCGCCGCTGAGACGGGGGTGCTGACGCGCCTCGGCTGGAACGACGCGCTCGCCGCCGCCGTTGCCCGGGCGGGCGTTGCCGACGCGCTTGCGGGTCGTGTCGCGCGCGTCGATCGGGGCTGGGCGACGGTGATGACGGCTACGGGCACGAACCGCACGCAACTCGCGGGGCACAACGTCGCGACCGGCGACTGGATCCTCGAAGCGCATGGCAAGGTCGCGGCGCTGCTCCCGAGGAAGTCGGCGTTCGTGCGCGGCGACGCGGGCGAGGGTCGCGCCCGCCGGCCCCAGGTCGTGGCGGCGAACGTCGATCTCGTGCTCGTCGTGCAGTCGTTGAGCAACGGGCCGAACCTGCGCCGGTTGGAGCGGGAGCTCGTGCTCGCGTTCGAGAGTGGCGCGACGCCGATCGTCGTGCTGTCGAAAGCCGACCTCGCGGATCCGGCCGCGGCGACCCACGCCGTAGCAGTCGCGCATTCAGCCGCGGACGACGTGGAGATCGTCGTGACCAGCGCGGTCTCGGGCGCGGGGCTGGAGCGGTTGCGGGCGCTGGCGCACGACGACCGGACCGTGGCGCTGATCGGCGCGTCGGGCGTGGGCAAGTCGCGACTCGTGAACGCGCTCGTGGGCGACTCGACCCAGGAGATCGGCGCGGTCCGCGAGAGCGACCAACGCGGTAGGCACACCACGACCGCGCGCGAGCTGGTGGCATTGCCCGGAGGTGGCTGGCTCGTCGACACACCCGGACTGCGATCGGTCGCGCTGTGGGACGCCGACGAAGGCCTGAGCCGGGTGTTCTCCGACATCGAGGCGCTCGCGGCCGAGTGTCGTTTCCGCGACTGTTCGCACGGTCCCGAGCCTGATTGCGCGATCCGGGCTGCCATCGAACGCGGCGTTCTCGACCGCGCCCGCTTCGAGCACTATGTGCGACTCGATCACGAACTCGACGAGAACGCCCGGCAGAAGTAAGGGCGAACCGGGTCGGTCGAGAAGACGTCGGCCGGCGGGCGTCAGCTAGGAAGTATCTCGCCGACGCGATCGGCGATGCGTGCGAGCGCGAGCAACTGCCGGCGTTCTCGGCGGCGGAACGGATGTCCGTCGCGCCCGACGAGGAGCACGACGTCCCCGGTCGGGAACGGCGCAACCGCGAGGTCGTCGGGACCGGACTCGCCCGCGGCGACGACCGGCGACGCCGCAGTGCCAGCGGCCAGGGCTTCCAACACCGACGAGTCGGGAACGTCGTCCCCCGCGCTTGCGAGTACGACGTTGCCCCGCAACATCACGGCCCAGTCGGCCGAGAACTCTTTCCGCACGCTCGCGACGAGGCGTTCGATCAACTCGACGCGGGTACCGGCGCCCGACAGGTGCTCCACCGATTCGAGCGCGTCGAGCCGCGGATCAGGAAAGGTCGCGACCTCGCGCCATTGCTCCACCGACGCACCGTCGACCTCTTCGATCTCGCGTACGAGCAAGGAAATGAGATCGCGGTCGGGGAGCAGTACGGCGAACTCGTCGACCGCGACGTGCTCGCTCCGTTCCAACACGTCGATGCCGACGATGTCGCCGCCGATCGCGCCGATACGGGATGCGACGAGACCGAGCGCGCCCGGGCGATCGGGGAGCCAGACGCGTACCACCAGACTGGGCACCGGGGCAGGTTACGACGCCCGACGCCCATCCAGACGCTTGCAACACTCCGTTCACAAGGCCTTCTCGTACACTCGCCCGGTGGAGCGCCTTGGCATCCTCGGCGGCACCTTCGACCCCGTTCACGTCGCGCACCTCGCGGCGGCCGCTGCGGCCCGGGACCAACTCGAGCTCGATCGGGTGCTGGTGGTGATCGCCGGTGATCCGTGGCAGAAGCGGGGTCGGGTCGGCGCCGGCGCCGAGGCCCGCTTCGAGATGGTCGCCGCCGCGATCGAAGGCTCCGAGCGGCTCGTCGCGTCCCGGCTCGAGATCGACCGGGCCGGGCCCACCTACACGATCGACACTGTCGACACGCTCCGGGCGGGCGCGCAGAGCCACGAGGAGTGTGAGGTGTTCCTGATCGTCGGCAGCGATGTCGCCGCGTCGCTGGGGTCGTGGCATCGGTCCGAGGATCTGCGGGCATCGGTCACCCTGGCCCTGGTCGACCGGGAAGACGTCGCCCCCACTGCGGCCCCGGACGGCTGGCGGTGCGTGCGGGTCCACATGCCCCGGCTCGATGTCTCGTCGACCGACCTGCGGCGCCGGATCGCGGCCGGGGAGTCGGTCGAGTTCCTGGTACCGCCCCCGGCGGCCCGGATCATGAGGGCACTCGGTCTCTACACTGCACAGTGATGACCCGAACCCGTGCGACGACGCCCACCCGGCGTCGTTCGCGCGAGTGGCTGCGCATCCTCGCCGCCGTCGTCCTGGCGGCCGGCGCGGGATTGCTCGCCGCCCAGTTCGGCTCTCATCGGTCGTGGGAGAACACCACCAACGCGTCGACCTCGACGTCGACTCCCGATCCACAAAGGAATCCGTGACCGAAGCCCAGACCCAGACGAGCACGGAGCGCGCCCGCATCGCCGCGCACGCCGCCGACGACAAGAAGGGCGCCGACATCCTCGTGCTCGACGTCGCCGAGATCATGGGGATCGTCGACGCCTTCGTCATCACCCACGGTTCCAACCCGCGCCTCGTTCGTGCGATCGTCGACGAGATCCGAGAGCAGCTCTCGGTGCTCGCGGGAGTGAAGCCCCGTTCGGTCGAGGGCCTCGACGACGGCACGTGGGTGCTCCTCGACTACGGAGATCTCATCGTGCATGTGTTCCTCGAGGAGACGCGCGAGTTCTACGGACTCGAACGGCTCTGGTCGGACGCGCCGCGCATCGTCTGGAACGGCGCGGCCGCGGTCTGACCACAGCCGGGCGAAGCCGAGACGGAGCACTCGACCGAAGCCGAAGCACTCGACAGAAGATCGTCAGGGCGTGGCAGACTCGCCCGATGACCACCCCGAAGCGCCTCCGCCTCGTCGTCACCGCGTTGGCCGTCGCCCTCGTCGGCGCCGCGTGCAGTTCGTCGTCGAAATCGTCGTCGTCATCGCCGTCGTCCGACGCGGGATCCGCGGCGACGACGACGACGGTGGTGGCGAACCCCGCGCCGTACGCGAAGAACGGGCCGTACGCGGTCGGCTACACGACCCTGCACCTCGCAGGGGGTCGCCGCGTCGTCGTCTGGTATCCCGCCAATCCGGGAACGACTACCGGGCACACCCGGGAGTCGATCGACCTCGCGAGCCTGTTGACGCCCGCGCTGCAGGCGAAGATTCCCGCCGCGGATCGCGTCCAGTACACAACCGACGCGTACGGAGACGCGCCCGCGGCAACCTCGCCCGGCAAGTACCCGCTCGTCGTGTTCAGCCACGGATACGCCGGCTACCCCGAACAATCGGTGTCGCTGACGACGCATCTCGCGTCGTGGGGTTTCGTGGTTGCGGCGCCCGACCACGTGGAACGGTCCCTGGACGGTTTGCTGGGCACGGCCGCCTCGGGGGTCCCGAAGTCGACGGACGTCGCGGTGTTGCAGGCGACGCTCGCGCTCGCGGTGAGCGCGTCGAATGGGAGCGGAGTGCTGCACGGACTCGTCGACCCCGACCGGGTGGTGGCCGCCGGTCACTCGGCCGGCGCGAGCGCGGCTTACGACTTTGCCTCCACAGACCCGCAGGTGAAGGCGTGGATCTCCTACTCTGTTTCGTTCGGCGGGGGAGACCCGAAGCCGAAGCCGCCCACGAAGCCCGGCATGGTGATGCTCGGTACCACCGACGGCGTGATCCCTCCCGCGCAGAGCCGCCAGGTCTACGCGGGCATGATCCCGCCCAAATATCTGGTGCAGATCCCGAAGGCCGGCCACCTCGTGTTCTCCGACATCTGCCTGATCGGGCGGAGCTCGGGTGGTGTGATCGGGATCGTGAAAGCGATCAAGCTGCCGATTCCCGCCGAGCTGCTGAAGCTCGGTTCCGACGGCTGCACCAGCGATCATCCGCATGCCGAGATCGCGTTCCCTGCGATCGACGAGCTGAGCGTCGGGTTCTTCCGGTGGGCGCTGCACATCGACGCGCAACCGGTCGGCCTCAGCACGGCCGCGGTCGCCGCGCTCGGTGGCGACGTGACGGTCGTGCACCAGGGCTGACTGGAGTCGCTCGGACTCTCGTCGTCGACATGGGCGTCCGCCTGAACTCCCGTCGAGTCGAGCCCGGTGACAGTTCCTCCCTCGGCCGAGGGGGTGTTCCACCCGTAAAGCGTTCTCGCAGGCAAGAATGCCGCGCTGTATGAACGAACGCTTTCGTCTCGTCCTGCTCAGCTTCGTGATGCTGTTCGTCGAACTGGCGCTGATCCGCTGGGCCGGCTCGAACGTCCTCTATCTCTCGTACTTCTCGAACTTCGTGCTGCTCGGCAGCTTTCTCGGGATCGGCATCGGCTTCCTGCGGGCCCGCTCCCGGCTGAACCTGTTCCCGTACGCGCCCATCGCGCTCGCGGTTCTCGTCGCGTTCGTGCGGTTCTTTCCCGTGAAGATCCGATCAAGCGGCGCCGACCTCTTGTTCTTCGGCATCGTGCAGCGCTCCGGGCCACCGCGCTATGTCGTGCTCGCTGTCGTCTTCATCGCCGTGACCGCGGCGATGGCCTTCGTGGGGGAAGGCGTTGCCCGCACCTTCGTGAACTTCGACGCCCTCGAGGCGTACCGGCTCGACCTGTTCGGGAGTCTCGCCGGAATCGTCGGCTTCAGCATCTTCTCGTTCCTCGACGCGCGCCCGATCGCGTGGGGCATCGTCGTTGCCGTCGCCCTCGTCGCGCTGTACCTCCCCCGGATCCGGGTCGTGCAGATCCTCGGTCTGCTCGCGCTGGTCGCGATACTCGGCGCGGAGTCGTTCGCGTCGGGCGCGTCCTGGTCGCCCTATTACAAGATCGAGGTGAAGCAGGACAACAATCTGCACGCACCCATCGTCTCCGTCAACGGCGTCCCCCATCAGGCGATCCTGCCGCTGTCACCGAACGAACCACTCATCTACACGCGCGCCTACGACCGGGTCTCCGTCGGGCCGCTGAACGACGTGTTGATCGTGGGTGCCGGAACCGGGAACGACGTCGCCGTCGCGCTCTCCAAAGGGGCCAAGCGCATCGACGCGGTCGAGATCGATCCACGCCTCCATCAGCTCGGGAAGGAACTCCACCCGAATCATCCGTTCGCCGATCCACGCGTGCACTCGCACATCGACGACGGTCGAGCGTTCCTCCAGCGGACACACCGGCACTACGACCTGATCCTGTTCGCGCTGCCCGACTCGATCACGCTCGTCGCGGGACAGTCGAACCTCCGGCTCGAGAGCTATCTCTTCACGAAGCAGTCCATCGAGACGGTGCGCGATCACCTGAAGCCCAACGGCGCCTTCGGCATGTACAACTATTACGAGCAGCGTTGGCTCGTCGACCGCTATGCGGGCACACTGAAAGAGGTCTTCGGCCGTACGCCCTGCATCGACGACCAGGGCGTCCAGGCATCACACCTGTCGTTCCTCGAAGACGCCAAGACCGACAGTGCGCTGCGCTGCGACGCAACGTGGGTCAGCCAGACCACGCCCGTACCGAAACCGGCGACCGACGACCACCCGTTCCCGTACCTCCTCACTCCGTCGATCCCGGGCTTCTACCTGGCCGCCATCGCACTCATCCTGCTCGCGTCGCTGCTGATGGTCCGCGTCGCGGCCGGGCCACTCGGGCAGATGAAGCGCTACACCGACCTGTTCTTCATGGGCGCGGCGTTCCTACTCCTCGAGACGATGTACGTGGTGCGCTTCGCCCTGTTCTTCGGGACCACGTGGTTCGTCAACGCGGTCGTGTTCGCCGGAGTGTTGTTGAGTGTGTTGGCCGCGGTCGAGGTATCGAGACGGGTCACGTTCCGCCGACCTGCGATCCTCTACGGGATCCTGGTCGCCCTCCTCGCGCTCGCGTTCGCGGTGCAGCCGAGTTGGGTCCTGTCGCTCACGTTGTCTTTGCGGTTGCTCGTTGCGATCGCGCTCGCGTTCGCCCCGATCTTCGTGGCCAACCTGATCTTCACCCAGCGCTTCAAGGAGACGGGTTCCTCGACGGTCGCGTTCGCCGCGAACCTGCTCGGCGCGATGGTCGGCGGCCTGCTCGAATACGCCTCCCTCATCGTCGGCTACCGGGCGCTGTTGATCGTCGTCGCGGTGCTCTACGGGTGCGCGTTCGCGTTCGGTCGTCAACACCTGCGAGCCGAGGCCGTGACCGCTACATAGGCACCGGCGGAGCGTTCCGCTAATACCGATTGACGCTTGTACAAGCGGGCGTTAGTATTTGAACGCATGTACGACATCGACATCGACATCGACATCACGCCGAGCGATCGGCTCGTCACGTTCCTTGGGCGCAAGCCGCTGTGAGCGCGCCCGCCGTTCCCCTCGACGTCACGATGCGGGCGCTGGCCGACGGCAACCGGCGCGCGATTCTCGACGTCGTCCGCGACAGTCCCCGGGCCGTGGGCGAGATCGCAACCGAGGTAGCGATGAGCCAGCAGGCCGTGTCGCATCACCTCCGCGTGCTCCGCGGCGCCGGCCTGGTATCGGAGACGAGAGACGGCACCCGTCACCTGTTCATGGTGCGCGTCGACGGGTTCGACGTCGTGCGCCAGTTCGTCGAGGGCTTCTGGCCCAACCGGCTCGCGGCCCTGAAAGCGGCCGCCGAAACCGAAGCGAGGAAGCGTGCCTGATTTCGTCACATCGATCGACATCGAGGCGCCACCGGAAATCGTCTTCGCCCATCTGGTGACGCCCGACGGGATGCTCGCCTGGATCGGCCAGCGTGTGGAGCTCGACCCGACGCCGGGCGGGGTCTTCTCGGTCGACATCGACGGCAACCCGATCCGAGGTGAGTACCTGGAAGTCGATCCACCGCGTGTGGTCGTTGTCAGCTGGGGTTACTGGGCAGCGACGTGCTGCCGGCCGGGTCGTCGCGCGTCGAGTTCCGGCTGACCCCCATCGCATCCGGCACCCGCCTCGACTTCACGCACTCCGGCCTCCCGGCCGAAGAGCAGCCCGCGCACGCCGAGGGCTGGACTCACTTCCTCGGCGCCCTCGCCCAGGTCGCGGCCGCGTCCCGGTGAGTCGAGCAGCTCCGGACCGTCATACCTCGGGGCGCACGCCCCGTGACCGCTCGAGTGAAAGGTCGAACTCGTTGTGACCACACCCGCGATCGTCTCGCCGAAGGAGTGGAAGGCGGCTCGAGAGTTGCTGCTCGTGAAGGAGAAGGAGCTGACCCGCGCCCGTGACGCCCTGGCCGCCGAGCGACGGCGGATGCCGTGGCTCGCGGTGGAGAAGGAGTACTCGTTCACCGGCCCGCGGGGCCCGGCAAGCCTGCTCGGCCTGTTCGAGGGGCGCCGGCAGCTGATCGTCTACCGCGCCTTCTTCGAGTCCGGCGTGCACGGCTGGCCCGAGCACGCCTGCGTCGGCTGTTCGCTCGTGGCCGACCAGGTTGCCCACGTTGCCCATCTGAATGCCCGCGACACCACGCTCGCGTTCGCATCACGCGGGCCGCAGGCCGACATCGAGAGACTGAAGGCGCGAATGGGCTGGGAGATGCCGTGGTACACCATGAACGACGGCTTCGATGCCGACTTCGGCGTCGACGAGTGGCACGGCACCAACGTGTTCATCCGCGACGCAGACCGCGTGTTCCGCACCTACTTCGTCCACAATCGCGGCGACGAAGCAATGGGCAGCACGTGGAGCTACCTCGACATGACTGCGCTGGGGCGCCAGGAGGAGTGGGAGGACTCGCCCGAAGGTTCCCCGCAGTCCCCGCCGTACGCGTGGTGGAACTGGCACGATACGTACGCGAACGACGTCACATGATTGCTCACGTCGGACGCGTGCCGGTGGAGGAGTTCTTGCTGCCGTTCGTCAGCTGGGGCGGCGCCGGAGTGCTCGTGGTGCGCTCCTGGATGTCGCGGGTCGGCCGCCGTCGAAACGTGCGAGTGCGCCAGGGTGTCTCCGGAGTGGAGGCGATGGGGATCGAACCCACTACCTCTTGCATGCCATGCAAGCGCTCTACCAACTGAGCTACGCCCCCGTGGGTGAGCCAAGATACCAGCAGGGTCGCACCCACCCCTGCCGGTAGCCTCGCAGCGATATGGCCGACGAGATCCCGCCCCAGCGATACACCGCTGCGCTCGCCAACGAGATCGAGCACAAGTGGCAGGACCGGTGGGATGCCGACCACGTCTTCGAGACGCCCAACCGCACCGGATTGTTGAGCGACGACCCGCGGGGTATCGCCGGCCGTCCGGGCCTGTTCGTGCTCGACATGTTCCCCTACCCGAGTGGCGTGGGGCTGCACGTCGGCCATCCACTCGGCTACATCGCGACCGACGTGTACGCGCGCTTCCAGCGCATGAACGGTTTCAACGTCCTGCACGCGATGGGCTACGACGCATTCGGGCTCCCGGCCGAGCAGTACGCGGTGCAGACGGGGACCCACCCCCGGGCCACCACAAACGAGAACATCGCGACGATGAAGCGCCAGCTGCGCGCGCTCGGTCTGGGTCACGATCCGCGACGCGGACCCGCAACCACCGACGTGCAGTACTACCGCTGGACGCAGTGGATCTTCCTGCAGATCTACAACGCCTGGTACGACACCGAAGCACAGCGCGCCCGACCGATCGCGCAACTCGTACAGGAGCTGCGCGCGGGCCGGTTCAACACTCCCGACGACATCGCCTTCGACGATCTCGGCCCGCTCGAACAGCGCCGGCTCGTCGACTCCTACCGTCTCGCGTACGAGGCCTACGCGCCGGTCAACTGGTGCCCGGGGCTCGGTACGGTGCTCGCGAACGAAGAGGTCACGGGCGACGGGCGGAGTGAGCGCGGCAACTTCCCCGTCTACCGGCGCCCGCTGAAGCAGTGGATGCTGCGGATCACCGCGTACGCCGACCGTCTGCTCGACG
>JBBSFB010000080.1:0-18141 GCA_038239145.1 Acidimicrobiia bacterium | reverse complement strand
GTAGATCTCCGAGCCGACCGCCGCGTTCACCTCGAAGGTCGTGGCGTCGGGGGTCGCGCTCCCGGCGGCCACCAGCACCTGCCCGCGCGGGATCGCGAGTGTGAACGTGATCGTCCCGGTCGCCGGCTTCCAGAGCCAGTACCCGATCTGGTCGTGAAACGTCTCCTCGCCCGGCTTCACGATGTGCGTGTGATACCGCAGCCCGTAGAAGAGCTGCGGTCCGTTCGTCTGCCGATCTATCGGCTGGAGCTCGTAGTGTTCGACGAAGGCGTCGCGTTCCTCGCCTTCGGCGACCGGATGCACGTCGACAGCCTTCGCTCAGACGCCTGCGAGCGGTCCGAGGGGACCGAGGTTCGCGAGCGTGTCGGGATCACCGTCCGGCTCGGTGTAGATGTCGTCGCCGTAGGGACTCTCGCCCGTCATTCCCTGGAACCTTAGGAGGCGAAGCTCAGGAGGCGAAGCCGAGGTTCGAATAGATCTCGCGTGTCGCCGACGAGCGATTCAGTGTGTAGAAATGGAACGAGTCGACGCCACCGGCCATGAGGTCGCGGCAGAGCTGGGTCGTCGCCTCGATCCCGACGGCCCGCATCGCGTCCTCGTCGTCCTCGACCGCGCGAAGCCGTTGCTCGAGCCAGCCCGGAAAATCGGCGCCCGACATCTCGGCCATGCGTTTCACGGACTTGACGTTGAGCACGGGCATGATCCCCGGGATCGCCTTCGTCGTGACACCGAGCGCGCGCAGATCGTTCAAGAACTCGAACCACACATCGGCTTCGAAGAAGAACTGCGAGATTCCGAAGTCGGCCTGCGCGAGCTTCTCGGCCTGACGGCGCCGATCGGCGGCCCGATCGCTGGACGCCGGATGCCCTTCCGGGTGCACCGCAACCCCGACGGAGAAGTCGCCGATCCCGCGTACGAGATCGATCAGGTCGGTCGCGTGGTCGAGGTCTCCGGGCGGCAGGTCGAGATCCTTGGGCGGGTCTCCCCGCAATGCCAGGATGTTGCTGATACCCGCGGCGTCGTAGCGACCGACGATGTCGCGCAGCTCTTCGCGAGTGTGGGCCGCGCAGGTGAGGTGTGCCATCGCGGTCAGCGACGTGTCGCGGTTGATCTTGGCGACGATGTCGTGGGTCATCTCGCGCGTCGTTCCGCCCGCGCCGTACGTGACCGACACGAAGGTCGGGTGCAGCGGTTCGAGCTCGCGGATGGTCTCTTCGAGCTGCAGCTCCGCGGCCGGGGTCTTCGGCGGGAAGAACTCGAAGGAGTGGCTCGGCCCGGCCGCGAGGATGTCGACGATCTTGCTCATTGCGCAGCAAGGTTACCGAGACGGAAGACCCCCGATTTCGTTCGCACCGGCATAGCGGGTGCAGCAGCCGTCCGAGCAGAACCAGAAGTCGACGCCGTCGTGGACGAGGTGCGCCGGAGCATTGGCCTTTTCGACCTGCATTCCGCACACGGGATCGATCGCGTAGCGACCGGTACCGGGATCGTTCCGGCGCGAACGAGACAACAGGAACAGCACGACGAGGACCGCGAGAAACGCCAGGTTCAAGAAGGTCGTGTAGTTCCACGCAAATCGTTCGGGGACGACCGCCTCGGGCCGATTCGTCGGAATCGCGCCGAATAATTGGAACGCGCGTTCCACGACGAGCCCGGCGACCGACATCAGCGTCCAAAACGTGGCGAACAACCGCAACGTCAACGCGTTTCCGTAGTACTTCCGGTAGATGAGCAACAACGGGATCGTGATGAGGTCGGCGAAGATGAAGCTCACGACGCCGCCGAAGCCGATCCCCCCGTGCCAGAGTGCCGCGGCCATCGGGACGTTGCCGATGGAGCAGACGAAGCTGATGACCGCGATGAACGGTCCGATGAGCACGTTCTCGAGCGTCGTCCAGAACCCGTGCCCGTGCAGGAACAGGTCGTTCCACCACGCGACCGGCACGAGCGTGGTGAGGAACCCGGCCACGAGGTAGCCGACCACCAGCTCGCGGCGCACCATCCCGATGTCGGACATCGTGAACGTCGCCGCGTCGACCCAACCCGCTCTCGTTCTGATCGCGTCGTGAGCGGAATCGTCGTCCGTCTCGTGATGATGCGCGTGTTCGTCCGAATCGGCGTCCGCTTCTTCGGCATCGAGCCGAGCGCGCGCCGCCCGCACGATCCGGGGCGAGAACACGAAACCACCTATCAGCGCGAGCCCGATGATCATGATCGGTCCGCCGATGAACTCGGCGAGCGCGAACTGCCATCCCATGAGCACGAGCAGCACCACGCCGAGCTCGACGACGAGATTCGTCGACGCGAACATGAAGATCATGGCCGTGGTGAAGTCGGCGCCCTTTTGGAACAACGACTTCGCCATTGCGGTCGCCGCATAGGAGCAGCTCGACGACACCATCCCGAACCCGGACGCGCGCGCCACCGCGGCCGGCTTGTGGTCGCCCATCGTGCGTTGCATCTGCCGCTTCGAGACGAACGCCTGCACCGCACCCGAGAGCGCGAATCCGAGCACCAGGGCCCACAACGTCTCCCAGAACATGAAGAACGCCTCGCGGAGCGACTCCGCGATCTCGCCGAGCGACACGAGCGCGATCACGGCCCGATCACGACCGGACGAGCCGCGCGATCGCGGCCGATGCTTCTGCGATCTTCTCTTCGGCCGCAGTGCCGCCCTCGCCGATCGCGTCGGCGACGCAGTGCGCGAGGTGCTGGTCGAGGAGCTCGAGCGCGACCGCCTGCAGCGCCTTGGTCGCGGCCGAGATCTGGGTCAGGACATCGACGCAATAGTCGTCGTCGTCGACCATGCGCTGCACGCCGCGCACCTGGCCTTCGATGCGGCGGAGCCGCTGCTGGACGGCCGCCTTCTTGTCGGTGTATCCAACCATGCCTACACCATACCCCCGTAGGGTACGTCGTGCCAAGGCCCGGGGCGGTGGATACGCTCCGAGGCATGGGGGAAGCACGGAAGCAGGCACGGAAATTCGGTCCAATCGCGCTCGCGGGCATCGTGGCGGCGCTAGCGCTCGTTCCCGCGGCGGGAACGGCTCACGCCACGACGCTCGCCACGTTCACGGCCCGGGGCAGCGTGAATCAGGTCGACATCACCCACGCGCCGCCGGGTGACTCGCTGAAGCTGGAGAGCTCGGCCCACGCGACGGTCGCCACGGGCGTGGTCGACGACCTCGGCAGCCTCTTGTTCCGCACCGTGACCGCCGGGGACGGCTACACCGTCGTCGACGGCGACCAGGTGTCGGCGCCGGTGCACGTCGCCTCGACATCCGAGATCCCTCCGCAGTCGCTCTACACCTCGCAGCACCTCGTCAACGGCTTCCAATACATCACGACGCGGGACGGAACGAAGCTCAGCGCGGAAGTCACACTGCCGGGCCCGATCACGGGCGGTCCGTACCCGACGGTGATCGAGTACTCGGGTTACGACCCGTCACACCCGGGCTCACCGCAACCGAGCACTCAGATCGCGCAGCTCCTCGGCTACGCGACGGTCGGCGTCAACATCCGCGGTACCGGTTGCTCGGGCGGGGCGTTCGACTTCTTCGAACCGCTCCAGGGCCTCGACGGTTACGACATCGTCGAGGCCGTCGCCGCCCAGACGTGGGTGCTGAACGGCAAGCCGGGCATGGTCGGCATCTCGTACCCGGGCATCGCTCAGACCTTCGTCGCACCCACACGCCCGCCGCACCTCGCCGCGATCGCGGCGCTGTCGGTCGTCGCCGACACGTACCGCAGCCTCGCCGATCCCGGCGGCATCCCGAACATCGGCTTCCCGCGCGAGTGGGCCCAGGAACGCGACGACAACGCCAAGCCCTACGGCCAGGGCTGGGAGCAAAGCGTCGTGAACGGCGGCAGCGCCAACGGTCAGCAGTGCGCCGAGAACCAACTGCTCCGGCACCAGAACATGAGCCTGGTCGGAGAGTTCGACTCGCACACCTACCGCGAGCCGGTCGACGCCGCCGACGCGATCTCACCTGCGCTCCTCGCACCCAAGATCGATGTCCCCGTATTCATGGGCGGCGCGTGGCAGGACGAGCAGACCGGCGGGCAGTCGTCGCTGATCTGGCCGAACCTGACCGGCGTCCCGAAGGGCGACCTGAAGCTGTTCGGCACGAACGGCACCCACGTCGACAGCCTCGTCGCCGAGCTCGACCGCTGGTACGAGTTCCTCGAGTTCTACGTCGCGCACCGCGTACCGCACGTGTCGCCGACGATCCGCCTCATCGCGCCGGCGGTCATCCAGGCCGCCACCGGCATCGCCGGCGTGCAACTGCCGCCCGATCGATTCGACAACACGCAGACGTACGCGTCGCAGCTCGCCAACTACCAGGCCGAGCCGCCGGTGCGGATCGTGTTCGAGAACGGGGCCGGCGACCCGAACAACCTCGGCGCGCCGATCGGCGACTACTCGGTGAGCTTCCCGTCGTGGCCGCCGCCCAACGCGAAGCCGACCGCGTGGTACTTCCAGCCCGACCAGAAGCTCGCGCGGTCGGTACCGAAGATCGCCGACTCGGCCGGCAATTCGTACACCTCGTACGTCTACGACCCGACCGCCAAGCCCGCCACCGACTTCCACGGCAGCACCTCCGACATCTGGGCCGCGCACCCCGACTTCGACTGGCGCGTGCTCCCGCTCGGTAAGGACCTCGCGTTCGACAGCGCGCCGTTGTCGAAGACGACCGTCATGGCCGGTCCCGGCAGCGTGAACCTGTGGCTGCGTTCCACCGCGCCCGACACCGACGTCGAGGTGACGCTGACCGAGCTCCGGCCCGACGGGCAGGAGATCTACGTGCAGAACGGTTGGCTGCGAGCCTCGCATCGCGCACTGACATCGGCGTCGACGAAGCTGCAACCGATCCATCCCGACACGTCGGCGAGTGCGACGCCGTTGCCCGCGGGCCAGTTCGTATCGGCGCGCGTCGCGCTCTTCCCGTTTGCGCACATCTTCCGGGCCGGTTCGCGCATTCGCATCACCGTCGAGGCCCCGGGCGGCAACCGGCCGTTCTGGGCTTTCGGCGATCTCCCCGCGAACGGCACGGTCATCAATGACATCGCACACTCGCGGGGTCACGACTCGTCGGTGGTGCTACCGGTGATCCCGAACCCGCCGGCAGGGATCCCGGCCGCGTACCCGCCGTGTGGTTCGGTGCGAGGCGAACCGTGCCGCCCGATTGTCTCCGACGGCGCGCCGACTCAGACCCACGCGTTCGGCATCGGCTCCAGCGCGTTGGTGTGGTGGACCTCGGCCATTCCGCGCGCGGGCGACGCGGTCATCGCGTACCACGTCACCGACGTGAGCAGCGGGGCGACGAGCACGGTGCCGGGTAACTGGCGAATCGCCGCGTTCAACAACCTGCCGACGGGCCGACACCACTTCACCATCACGGTCGAATACGCCTCGCACGCGACCGTGATGGCGACACCGCCGAACATCGTCGTCGTGGTCGGAGGGCTCCTCGGAGCCCTCCCCTAGACTCCGCCCGATGGTCGAGACCGAATCGCAGGCCGAGAAGAAGGAACGCTGGACCTTCTCCTGGAAGCACCTCTACTCCGAGGTGGTGACGTCGGGGCTCTGCACCGGCTGCGCCGGATGTGTGATCGCTTGCCCCCACGACGTGCTGTCGTACGACGACACCAACGGTGTCTACAAGCCGCTCCAGATCGAGGAGTTCGGAGGTCCGGGCGACTGCAGTCACGGCGACAAGGCGTGCACGTCGTGCACCCGCGCCTGCCCGCGTTTTCGAGCGTGGGAGCCCGAGATCGACACCTTCATGTTCGGCCGGCCCCGGGAGACCGAAGAGCTGAGCGGCGTGTTCAAGGACATCTGCCTCGCCCGCGCCAGCGACCCGGAGCTACACGAGGTCGGACAGGACGGCGGCCTCGTCTCCGCCATGCTCGTGTACGCGCTCGAGCACGACATCATCGACGCGGCGCTGGTCTCGTACCTCGAGGGCGACGGCTCCACGTGGAAGGCGATCCCCGGCGTCGCCCGCACCCGCGACGACATCGTCGCATCGGCCGGGAGCCGCTACACGTACTCGGCGAACACGCTCGCTTACATGGACCTCGAAAAGGAAGACGAACGCATCGCGCTCGTCGGCATGTCGTGCCAGTCGTCGATCCCGCCGGTGATGAAGCAACGCAAGGCGGGCAAGGTCGCGCGCAAGCTCGCGCTGAGCATCGGCCTCCTGTGTTCCAAGACCTTCGACGACGCCATCTTCGAAGAGCTGTTCGATGCGAAGTACGGGTTGAAGAAGGCCGACATCAAGAAGATGAACATCAAAGGCGTGTTCCAGATCTGGATGCACAACGGCGACTACCACGAGGTGCCACTCAAGGAATGCCACCAGTGGACGCGCGAAGGCTGCAAGATGTGTCCCGACTTCGCAGCCGAGCACGCCGACATCTCCACCGGCGGCATCGGTAAGTACAACGACTGGACGCTCACGATCGTGCGCACCGACGCCGGCCGCGATCTCATGGAGCGCATGCTGGCCGACGGCGTCATCCAGACCCGACCCGGCGACGACGATCCCGAGGCGATCGCGCTGATGCACAAGCTCTCGCGACGCTCGCGTAAGCGCTGGCCCGAGTTCGCGCTGGCCGAACCCGGCCTCGTGCCGCCGCTGCCGCCGAAGACCACGTAGACGATGCGCGTCTGCGCGCCGTCGACCGATCTCATGGATCGTTCGAAAATCAGTGCCGCAATCCCCGACGTGAGCTTCGTGCTCGACGGGAACGCCGACGTCGTCGTGATCGATCTCGCGAAGGGCCCGCAACTCGTTCCCGAGATCCGGGCCGAGATGCCGGGTGTGCGCATCGTCTGTTACGGACCGCACGTCGACGACGAAGCCGCCGACCTCGCCCGCGCCGCCGGCGCCGACGTGGTGATGCCGCGTTCGCGCTTCTTCCGCGACCCCGCCGCCGCCATCGCGACCTAGAGAACGGGTAACACGGGGGCGAGGTGGGTGCGGTACAGCGTTCGCAACACTTCGGTTGGGCCGCTGCGCAGGGTGGCGATATCGACACCGATGCGTATCGCAAGGTCTTGCGCGGCGGGCGGAGCGGACCACGGGGCGTGGCCGATGGAGCGCGCGAGATCGTCAAGGTGAACGACCTGCTCGACGATGCGCGTCTCGAGGTAGCGGTCGAGCCCCATCACCGCGACGCCGGCCGCGACACCAATGACGCGGTCGGCCGGTTCGGCGAGCAGGCGCGGGGCCAGGTCGTCCAGCCGTCGGCTCAGGGTGGCGTACACGTCTGGGTACCCGAGTGCGGCGATCTGCGCGCCGCGTTCGCGGATCGCGCGGTGATCGTCGGCGTTCAGGAACGAGGTCGAGCGGGCGAAGTAATCGGCGGCCGAATCGGAGAACGGCGCGTCGGGCACGTCCGCGTCGAGGTAGTCGCCGACCACCCACACGCCACCACGAGCAATGTGTCCGACCAGGCCGCCGACCGTTTGTTCCGCGAGCACCGACGGGCGGTCCCACGCCGCGCGGATCTCCTCCACCGCCAGCACATCACAGACGAAGCGCGACGAGGTGACAAAGAGCTCTCGCACGCCCGCGGCCATCAGATCATCGGCCAGGGGTAGCAGTGGTAGTCGTTGTCAGCTTCGGGGAGCTCACCGGTCGTGAGGAGGTGATCGAGGCGGGCGCGCAATGCGTCGAGCTCGAAGCGGTCGAGGGTGTCGATCAGGTGCTCACTCACGTCGCCGTTGCGCAGCTGCTCGGCGAAGCGATGCAGATCGGCGCACACGTCGGCGGGAATCGCTTCACCGCCGAAGTCCCAGATGACGGTCCGCACCTTCCACTGCGCATGGAACGAGACG
Organism: Acidimicrobiia bacterium; assembly: GCA_038239145.1. GTDB lineage: Bacteria > Actinomycetota > Acidimicrobiia > IMCC26256 > PALSA-610 > PALSA-610. Next base: position 10,295 of record JBBSFB010000080.1, on the reverse strand, counting down.
CCATGGTCGATGCCGAATATCCGTCCGGTCTCGAGCGCGCGCAGGCAGTGCCCGCCCTTGCGATCGGTGTTGTTGATGACGACGTCGAACGCAGCCATGCGCCGGAACGCGCGCGCGTGCTCTTCGAGCAGCGTGAAGTAGTGCTCCTCGGGATCGTGCTCGACGAAGCGCTGCATCATCCCGATGCCGGCCGGGCCGTCGCGCAAGACCGTGTCGGGGACGATGTCCCAGCCGAGCGCGTGCGACACCTCGAACGCGGCGACCTCTCGATGACACAGCGTGCCGCGGGGAAAATCCCAGAGCGGCCGCTCCCCGCGTTGCGGTTTGTAGATCGCGAGCATCTCGTCGTCGCCCTCGGACAGGTTCACGAGGAACGTCGCGTTCGACGACCACGGCATCCGGCCCAGCACGTCGACGTCACCGGCGCGTAGCAGCTCCTGAGCCCGGTCCTCGGCGACCGCCATCACTTCCTCAGTTCCAGCGCGGGCAGATGTGCCCGTCCGGATTCATGGGGAAGTCGCACAACGGGCACTTCTCCCGCCCACCTTCCACCGCGGCGACGCCGTGGCGCATCATCACCCGGATCTGCGCGCGCGTCGCGTAGAGGCGGGCGATGCGGCCCTCGGCTTCGTCCGGAGGCGGGGGCGGGTCTTCGTCGTCCTCGTCGGCGGCGTCCTCCCGCAACTCGATGAGCACGAGCTTGCGCTCGGAGTCGTAGCCGATGCCGATCAGGCGGGCCCGGAAGAGCGGTTCGACGTCGCTCACGGCGCCCGTTCCGATCTCGAGCGCGCCGGGCATCTCCTCGGGCTCTTCCGCCGCGATGCGATCGAGGAACTGCGCGGCCTCGAGCGCGAGCAGCCGGACCTGTTCCTTCTCGACGAGCACCGACAGGACGGCCGATCCCTTCCGGGCCTGGATCACGAACGTGCGCTCGCCGGGACGGCCGAACGCGCCGGCCGCGATGTCGTCGACGGGATCGAACTCGATGAAGTCGGTCATGGGAAGTCGGTCATGTCGAGGGTGGGGTGGCGGCTTCGGGCTCCGGGAGGAGATCGTCGAGACCACCCGTGTCGTTGCACTTCACCATCATCACGCCGTAGGAGTGGAATTCGAACACCGTGACCGACGCGGGCGAAACGTTCACGCGTTGAAACAGATCGAGGTGCATGCCGCTGTAGTGGGCGATGGCCGACTTGATCGGGTCGGCGTGACTCACCACTACGACGGTCTCGTGCGGGTGCCGGGCCACGACCTCGTCGAGCGCGGCGACGGTACGCGCCTGCATCTCCGTGATCGACTCGCCGTTCGGGAACCGGGCCCGGGACGGCGCGACCTGCACGACCTTCCATTCGTCGGTCTTGGCAAGGTCGGCGATCTTCCCGCCCGTCCAGTCGCCGTAGTCGGCCTCGATGACACCGGGCAACGGCTGCACGTCGAGAGAATGATGGGCGGCGATCTGCTGCGCGGTCTGGGTGGTCCGCTCGATCGGGCTCGCGTACACCGTCGAGATCGGCAGCTTCGCCAGCCGTTGGGCGGTCGCGTCGGCTTGGCCGACACCCTTCTCCGACAGTGCGATGCCCGGCATCCGCCCGGACAACAAGGGACCCGTGTGCGCGGTCACCGCATGGCGCACGAGGACGAGGCGCGTCGGCGGCTTCGGCTTCTCCGCAGGAGCCTCGGTCTTCTCGACAGGAGCCTCGGTCTCGGACATGGCCGCCAAGATACCGGTCGCCATCCCGTACGATCCCTCGCGATGACCGACATACACCTCTCGCCCACCGGGCCCCCGGAGACGATTCTCGATCCGGAGCCCGAGGACGCGCTGGAGGCGCTCCGGGCCGCGCTCGCCCAGGTCGACGGGCGTCGCGACGCAGTGGCCGACGTCTGTGCGCGCTGGCCCCGCTTCCTCGACGCGTGGGCCCAGCTCGGTCGCCTCGGTCGTGACGACGTCGAGGCCTACGCCTACTTCCGCGTTGGTTACCACCGCGGCCTCGACCGGCTCCGGCAGTCGGGCTGGCGGGGATCGGGGTACGTGCGCTGGCGCTACGAGACCAACCGCGGCTTCCTCCGGGCCCTCGACGGCCTCCGGGGCGCCGCGGAAGCGATCGGCGAACGAGACGAAGCGCACCGTTGTGCAGAATTCTGCCGCCAGTTGGACCCGGACTACGCGCCCGGCCGCGAGTAGCGTCATTCCGTGAAAATTCACGCCAACACTGGGGAGCTGCATTCGTGAAGCGTGCGCTGATTACCGGCATCACCGGCCAGGACGGTCGCCATCTCTCGCAGTTCCTGCAGACCAAGGGATACCAAGTCTTCGGGCTGGTGCACGGGCAGGCGAACCCGAAGATCGAGATGGTGCAGGCCGAGAATCCGGCGCTCGAATTCATCGAAGGCGACCTGCGCGACCTCTCGTCGCTCATCGGCGTCACCGAGCAGGTGCAGCCGGACGAGGTCTACAACCTCGGCGCGATCAGCTTCGTCCAGCTCTCGTTCAAGCAGGCGGAGCTCACGGCCGAGATCACGGGCATCGGCGTGCTGCGCATGCTCGAAGCGGTGCGCATCGTCGGCGGCACCGAGAACAACCCGATCCGCTTCTACCAAGCGTCGTCGTCGGAGATGTTCGGCAAGGTCCAGCAGACGCCGCAGACCGAGGTCACTCCCTTCCACCCCCGCTCGCCGTACGGCGTCGCCAAGGTGTTCGGGCACTACACGACGCTCAACTACCGCGAGGCGTACAACATCCACGCGAGCAGCGGGATCCTCTTCAACCACGAGGGTCCCAAGCGCGGCCTCGAGTTCGTGACCCGCAAGGTGACCAACTCGGTCGCTCGGATCAAGCTCGGCCTGCAGGACGGGATCACGATGGGCAACATCGACTCGTCACGCGACTGGGGTTACGCCGGCGACTACGTCGAGGCCATGTGGATGATGCTGCAGCAGGACGAGCCCGACGACTACGTGATCGCGACCGGCGAGACCCACACGATCCGCGAGCTCCTCGACGTCTCGTTCAAGCACGCCGGCATCGACGACTGGGAGCCCTACGTCAAGCAGGACCAGCGCTTCTACCGTCCGGCCGAGGTCGACCTGCTCATCGGGGACGCGTCGAAAGCGCACGCCAAGCTCGGATGGAAGCCGCGCGTGAGCTTCACCGAGCTCGTCACAATGATGTACGAGCACGACCTCGCCGAAGAAAGCGCCAAAGCCGGACTCTGATTGCTTGCACTGGCCGGCTGAGAGGCTCGCTCGTGCTTCGCCCATCGCTCTTGCTCACCGCGCCGTGCAACAGCCGGAGTCTGAAACGTCCCTTCCTACCTCACTACTGTGCGGGCGGCGCGGGCGAGCGCGTGTTCGGCTTCGTCGACGATGCTGCGGACGAGGTCCCCGGCGGGGACCAGCTTGTCGATCGCGCCGACTCCCTGCCCCGACGGATAGCACTCCTTGGCCGGGTCGACCGCCGTGTGTTCGTCGCCGCCGAGGTGCAACGCGTTCGCGGCGACGGCCTTGCTCATCTGCTCGGGGAACTTGCTGAGCTCCTCGGGGTGCGCTTCGATGCGCTGGGTCCACTCGTTGCGTAGGGCGCGCAGCGTCTTGCCGGTGAAGCCTCGACTGATGACGGTGTCGTCCTCGTGCGACCGGAGCAGCGCGTCCTTGTAGCCGGTGACCGTGCGCGCCTCGGGCGTGGCGATGAACCGCGTCCCGAGCCACACACCGTCGGCACCGAGCGCGATCGCCGCGGCCAGACCCCGACCGTCGAAGATGCCACCCGCGGCCACGACCGGGACGCGGTCTCCGACCGCGTCGACGATCTGCGGGACCAAGGGCATGGTCGCCACCGTGCCGGTGTGACCGCCGGCCTCGGTGCCCTGCGCGATCACGAAGTCGCACCCGGCCTCGACTGCAGCGATCGCGTGGCGCACCTTGCCGCACATGCTGGCGACGAGCACGTTGCCGTCGTGCAGGACCTTGATCACGTCGCGGGGAACGCCGAGCCCGGCGACGAACAGCGACGCCCCGCCCGAAACCACCTTGTGCGCGTCGTCGACCATCCGCTCGGGCAATGCCGCGAGCAGGTCGACGCCGAACGGTTTCGTCGTGAGCTTGCGGACACCGCTCATCTCGTCGTCGAGTTGCTGCGACGACATCGTCGCCGCGCCGAGCGTTCCGAAGCCCCCCGCCTCCGACACTGCGGCGACGACGCGCTGGTACGAGACGCCTCCCATCCCCGCCAGCATCACGGGGTGTTCGATGCCCAGCATCTCGGTCAGTCGTGTACGCATGGGACCAAGTGTCCATTAGGGTCGTCGGCGTGGGCAACCCGCGCGTTGGGGTGATCATGGGCAGCGACTCCGACCTGCCCGTCATGCAGGGCGCGATCGACGTCCTCGACGAGTTCGGCGTGGAGCACGAGGCCCGCATCATCTCGGCCCACCGCACGCCCGAGGAGATGCTCGAGTACGCCCGGGGCGCCGCCGAGCGGGGCCTCGAGGTGATCATCGCGGGCGCGGGCGGGGCCGCGCACCTGCCCGGAATGACGGCGTCACTCACCCCGCTCCCCGTCATCGGCGTCCCCGTGGCGCTGAAACTGCTGGATGGGCTCGACTCGCTGCTCTCGATCGTGCAGATGCCCGCGGGCATCCCCGTCGCCACCGTCGCGATTGGCAACGCCCGCAACGCCGGCCTGCTCGCAGTGCGCATCCTGGGCGGCGCCGACGAGAAGTTGCGCGCCGCGATGACTCGTTACCAGGCGGACCTCACCCAGCAGGTGCGAGGCAAGGACGCCAAGCTCCGCGACAGCTAGTCCTGTTCGCCGTCAGTCCTGTTCGCCGTCAGTCCTGTTCGATCGCTCTGAGGACGTCGAGCCGGGCCGCGCGCCGGGCGGGAAGACTGGCCCACAGCAGCGTTGCCAGTCCGGTGATGACGACGATGAACACGAGCGACTTCACCGCGGGCTCGAACTTGGTGAAGCCCTGGTCGTGCAGCGAGTCGACGACGGCCCAGCCGAAGAACAGCGCGATCGCGACGCCGAGCAGGGTTCCGAACAACGCGATGATCACCGCTTCCCACCGGACCATGGAACGCACCTGGCGCCGGCTGCCCCCGACCGCGCGGAGCAGACCGATCTCCTTCGTCCGCTCGTAGATAGATAACGTCATCGTGTTCACGATGCCGATGAACGCGATGATCACGGCGAGGAACAACAACACGTAGACCAGGACCAGGACCTGGTTCACCTGCTTCTTCTGGTCGGCCTTGTACTGCGCGTTGTCCTTGAGCTCGGCGTTGGCGTACGGCGCGACGAGCGGCGCGATGGCGTCCCGGCCCTTGGCCACGCTGATGCCGGGCTTGAGCTTTGCGAAAATCTGCGCGTCGAGTTGGTACTGGGCCGCGAAGTTCTTCTCGAACGTCGCCAGGGAGATGATGTAGTCGCCGGCGAGCGTGTTGTTCTTGTAGATGAACGCGACCCGGAGCGGCACCGAACCCGTCTGCACGAACCGAGCCGGGAGAGCGTCGCCGACCTTGAGATGCTTGCTGTCGGCTTTGCGGGTCGACACGGCAACCGAGTTGGCCGCCGACAGGGCCGACACCGACCCCTGGGTAACACCGAAGTCGTACAGCTGCCCGACCGCGCTCGGATCGGCGGCGGCGAGGAACGTGGTGCTCGTGCCGATACGGGCCGCACCGAGCCGGATCGGCGTCGAGGCGGCGATCTGCGGCAGCGCCTTGATCTTGTCGGCGAGCACCGGGCTAATTCCGCCGCCGCCCGGTCCGCCACCACCCTTGAGCGTGACGATGTAGTCGGTCTTGAGCTGTTGGTCGATAGCGGAACCGATCGACGCGTTCGCCGAAGCCGCGAAGATCGTGATGAAACCGACGAGTGAGACCGCGATCATCACCGCCGCACCCGTGGTCGCGGTCCGCCGGGGGTTTCGGGCCGCGTTCTCCCGGGAGAGGTTGCCGACGACGCCCCGCAAGCGCGTGAGCGGGCGACCAATGATCCGGGCCAGCTGGCGCGCGAACAGCGGTGACACCACGAACACGCCGACGAGTACCAACAGCGCGCCGATCCCGACCAGGGAGATCCCGCTGCCGAACAACCCGAAGAAGAGGGAGACGACACCGAGGACGAGGATGAGGCCGCCGATCCCCAACCGGCGGACCCGGTTGATCGGACGTTCGAGCGCGACCGCGCGCATCGCCGCGATGGGCGGGACCCGGGCGGCCTGGCGGGCCGGGACCACCGCCGAGACGATCGTCACGATCGTCCCCACGAGTAGCCCGATGACGATGGCGCTGGGCCGGAGCACCACACCGCGCCCGGGGATCTGGAACCCGACTGCGTTCATGACTGCCTTCAACCCGATGGACAACCCGACGCCGGCGATCACTCCTACCGCGCTCGCAAGGACGCCGACCACCACCGACTCGCCGATGACCGACGCGAGAACCTGCCGCTTCGACGCGCCGATCGCGCGCAGGAGCGCCATCTCCCGCATGCGTTGCGCCACCACGATGGAGAACGTGTTGTAGATGATGAACATGCCGACGATGAGCGCGACGAACGCGAACACCAGCAACGCCGTGCTGATGAAGCCGAGGGCTTTGTGGACGGAGTCCTGGTTCTCCTTGGTGAGCGCCTTACCGGTGATCACCTGATATTGGTTTGCGGCGCCGTTCGTGAGCAGCGTGCGCTGGATGTCCTCCGTGACCTGCGTCTGGGACACACCGGCCCGGGCCACGACCGAGATCTGGGAGAACTCGTCGTGCACATTCGCCACGACCTGCACCTGCGCGGGCGTGAACAGGATGATCGACGCGCCCGCGAGGCTGTCGACTGTCCCGAACCGGGCGATGCCGGCCAGCTGGTACTTCTGGGGCGCCTTGGTGGTCAAGATGGTGACCTGCTGGCCGACCCGGAAATGGCCCTTGTCGGCGGTTCCCTTGTCGACGACGATCTGATTGTCGGCGTCCGGTGCGTGGCCGGCGACGATGTGGAACTGGTTCAACTTCGGATTCGGATCCCAACCGAGCCCGAAGGTGGGCGGACCGTTCCCACCGATGGACTTGCCGTTGTTGTCGATCGCCTGCACGTAGGGCTGGATGTTGCCGACGGCAGCTTCGACCGAGGGCGTCTTCAGTACGACAGCCACGAGCGAACCGGGAACGTTGGCACGCGTGTCGTTGCCGAAGTTGCCGGTGATGACGTTCGAAGAACGCACGGCCGCATCGGTACCGCGGTTGATGTCGGCGAAGAGGTCGTCGAAGGTCTTCTGGATCGTCGCGGTGAGGACGAGCGTTCCCGCGATGAACGAGACCCCGAGTACGACCGCGAGCGCCGTCAACAAGAAGCGGAGCTTGTGCCCTGCGAGCCCTTTGCGGGTGACCTTCCACATGGATTACTCGCCCCCGAGGTTGCGCATCTTGCCGAGGACGGCGTCGGCGGTCGGGGCCTGCAACTCGTCGACGATGTGCCCGTCGGCGAGGAACACGACCCGGTTCGAGTACGACGCGGAGATGGGGTCGTGCGTGACCATCACGATGGTCTGACCGAACTCCTGGACCGCCTTCTGCATGAATCCGAGGATCTCGGCGCTGGCGCGGGAGTCGAGGTTGCCGGTCGGTTCGTCGGCGAACACGATCTCGGGTTTGGTGACGAGCGCACGCGCGACTGCGACGCGCTGCTGCTGACCACCGGACAGCTCCGACGGCCGGTGCGCGAGCCGGTCGCGCAAGCGGACGGTGTCGACGATGCGGTCGAGCCACTCCTGGTCGGGCTTCTTTCCCGCGAGCGCCGACGGCAACGTGATGTTCTCGAGCGCGGTGAGCGTCGGGATCAGGTTGAAGGTCTGGAACACGAACCCGATCCGGTCGCGCCGAACCTTCGTGACTTCCTTGTCGGAGAGTGTGCTCAGGTCGATGTCGCCGAGGTACACGTGCCCGTCGGTCAGTGAATCGAGGCCGGCGAGGCAGTGCAACAGCGTCGACTTACCCGAGCCCGACGGGCCCATGATCGCGGTGTACTCCGCGCGCGGGAACTCGACGCTGATCGAGTCGAGCGCGCGCACGACGGTGTCGCCGGTTCCGTAGATCTTTGAGGCGGCGACTGCGCGCGCCGCAACCGTTTTGGTGGGGGGGATGGTCGTCGTCACCGCGCCACCTTAGGGGGCCAAGGTTCTGACGGGTATCGGGGTTCTCCCGGAGACGATCTCAGGTCTCGGCGTCGTCGGATCGCGCGGTCACGGGCTCCGCCACGTCGGTTACGACGACATCGTCGGCGACCGCATCGGTCTGCTGTTCGTGACGGCCGAGCCACACGAACCACAGCATGCCGAACACCGACAGCACGATCGAGAGCAGCAGGTTGAAGCGGATGCCGAAGATTCGCTCCGCACTGTCGATGCGCAGCGCCTCGAACCAAATACGACCGAAGCAGTACATGGCGACGTAGAGCGCGAATACCTGACCGCGCTTCAACGTGGCGCGCCGTTCGACAAACACAATGGTGCCGAACACCAGCAGGCACCACAACGACTCGTAGAGGAACGTCGGATGGAACGTGGCGTATTGCGTGAATCCGGCCGGGCGATGCGCGACGTCGATCTTCAAACCCCACGGCAGCGTGGTGGGGCGGCCGAAGAGTTCCTGGTTGAAGTAGTTGCCCCAACGACCGATCGCCTGCGCGAGCACGATTCCCGGCCCGCAGCAGTCCATCAGCACGAGCGCGGGGAGATGACGGCGGCGCGCCATCACGAGAACGGCGATCAGACCACCGAGGACGGCGCCCCAGATCGAGAGTCCGCCCTTCCATATCTCGAACGCGCCCTTGATGCCGCCCGCGTCCCAGCTGTACCCGGTGAACAGGTGGTACACGCGCGCACCGATCACGCCCGCGATCACGGTGGGAACCACGATGGCGCTGAAGTCTTTGGCGTCGCGCCCGGTGCGGATCCAGCGGGTCTCCGCGACCTTGGCCGCAACGAGCACGCCGATAGCCAACATGAGGCCGTACGCGTGCAGCGGCAACGGCCCGATGTGGAGGATGCCGTTCTTGGGACTCGGAATGAACGCCACCGTCACGCGCCGATGTTACGACGGTTCAAGTCGAAGACGGCAGGAGGCCGATGCAATGCGCATGACGGACGGCACATGAGGGGACGAATCTTCGCATTCGTAGTGACCATCGGCGCGGTCGCGGTGCTCGGCGCCGCCTGTGAGCTACCTCCGGGCGGCCCGGGGACGCCGCCCGTCACCGGCCCGAGCCTGGCCGGATGCCAGATGCTCCCGGCCGACAACGCCTGGAACCAGAAAGTGAATTCTTTGGCGGTGCGCCCCGATTCGTCGACGCTGATCGCCAGCATCAGCGCCTCGGGCAAGACCAACCTCCATCCCGACTTCGGGGGCAACGGCGCCTACGGGATCCCGTTCGCCGTGGTCCCGTCGTCGCAGGCCAAGGTGCCGATCACGTACACCGCCTACGGCGACGAGAGCGATCCCGGCCCGTTCCCGATCCCGGGCACTGCGCCGGTCGAGGGCGGCTCCGCCGGCGACGGCGACCGTCACGTGCTCGTGGTGCAGCAGGGCACGTGTCACCTCTACGAGCTCGGGCGCGCGTTCTGGGCGGGCAACCACTGGAATGCCGACGTCGGCGTGAACTGGGACCTGAAGTCGAACGCGCTGCGGCCGCTCGGGTGGACGTCGGCCGACGCGGCCGGGCTCCCGATCCTGCCCGGGCTCGTCCGCTACGACGAGGTTGCGGCCGGCCACATCGACCACGCGGTTCGGTTCACGGTCTCGAAGTCGCAGATGGGATACATCTTCCCCGCGACCCACTACGCGTCCTCGTCGACGAATGCGGCGCTGCCCCCGATGGGGCTGCGGTTGCGCCTGAAGGCGAACTTCGCGGTCTCGGGCTTCCACGGCGAATCGCTCGTGATCCTGCAGGCACTGAAGACGTACGGGATGATCGTGGCCGACAACGGGTCGTCCTGGTACATCGGCGGCGCGGCCGACACCCGCTGGAACGACGACGACCTAAACCAGTTGAAGACGGTCCCGGGGTCTGCCTTCGAAGCTGTCGACACCGGCGCCACGCACCACTGACAGTTTCCTCGGCCGGGGATTTGACACAGCGATCCCGGGCTTAAGCTGGCGTCATGGCCCGTAACGATGCGAATCCGCCGATGCCGGAGTTCTCGACGTCGTACGTGCTCCAAGAAGTCGACCCCAAATGGCTCACCCAAGCCGTCAAACCCAAACAATTCCTGCACATCGACCAAGCCGAATGCATCCTCTGC
>JBBSFB010000079.1:0-18236 GCA_038239145.1 Acidimicrobiia bacterium | reverse complement strand
GTTCCACGTTTGGACTGCGTGGGTGGCACGGCCGAGATCGAGTGATAGGTGATCCCAGTCGATGTCGCCCCTGTCGCGGCCGTCAGCCACGATCGACTCGATCTGGTCGAACGTCTTTTCGTTCTTGACGATGATTCCTCGGCCTTCCAGCCGGTAAGCGACCGAACGAGGGTTCAACTTGAACCCGGCCGCCGCGTACTCATCGACGATCGACTGAATGTGCGGGAGGAGCGCCGCTTTCTCGCGGTAGAAGCGCTTATTCGTATAGGCGACACGGGCCATCACGCCGCCACCTCGCGCACCAGCACCCGTTTGAGGAACTCGCGGCCACGGCCGAGGAGGAGAACCGCGCCCTCCACCTCGGCGACGAGATCGTCGCCGTCGAGGATCGCCGCCAACAACGCGTGATCGGCTGCGGCGAAGAACCGGTCCGCCTCGGCCAACTGGTTCGCCGCGTCCTCGGCGAATCTCCCGGTAAAGTGGGATTGCCGTTCGCTTTGGTCGGTGGCCGGTGTGGTGAGTGTCGAGTCGAGCGCCTGGGGTCGCCGCCCCAGGCCTCTCTCGTTGTCGGGCGACCTCACCGGGTCGCCGCTTCGGATTCGAGGCGGGCTAGCAGGTCATCGAGAACCTGCGCGCGCACGAGCCGGCGACGGCCCAACTTGAGGCTTGGGATTACACCGGCACGGATGAGGTTCTCGACGTGCTGGCGAGTGCAGCCGACCGCGGCCGCGATCTCAGTCGACGAGTAGGCGAGACGAACGTTTTCGTCCATAGACGGATCTCCGAGTTTCCTCGGGCCCGTCCAGGTCCCTGGCCTTCGGCGCCATGCGCTCGGGATACCGGCATTGTGATTGCCGGTGGCCGTGTGTTGTCGGGACTTACCTTACATTGCTTCGGGGTCGAAGTGCAGGACTCTGTGGTGTTCGGTGATTGGACCCGCGGCGTCGAGTAGCCAGGACGTGTCGAGAGTTTCGTACTCGCGTCGGGGGAAGCTGACCTCGACGTCCCACTCGTTGTCGCCCCGTCGAATCCGGTCGAGCACGTCCCGTCGGTCAAGCACGGCATCGCCGTCGCGCTCGCACCTCACCATGAGGTCGGGGTAATCGGCCGTCATTCTCGGCGGCAGGGCCAGGATCGCGTAAACGCTGTGATGCTGGTCGGTAGGAAAGGAACCTTCGACCAAGGTCGCGACCTCGTTCTCGAACTCTTCCTGTTGGCGCTGTGTCCAACCGTTTGACAACACGACAGGTTCTCGCCACCGGGAGACGAAGAACGGGCCGGCATCGGTGTAAGCGGCCTTCGCAAGCCGTCCACGGCATCTCGAGCAGCGGACCACCAGCCGTTTCAAGCCGGGCCGGTTTGAGGCGAGGATCGCCTTGCAGGTGAGGCGCCTCACCTCGGGGTCGGTGGGATGCAATCGGAGAATCGTCACGACGACACCAGCCCGCTCGCGATCGCGGCCACTTCATGCTTCGCGCGCAGGACATGCGAATAGGTCTGCTCGACCGTGGCGACCGAATCTCCGAGCAGCTCGGCAACATGGTGGATTGGGGCGCCGGCCTCGAGAAGATGCGTCGCGTACGAGTGGCGCAGCCGGTGCGGGTGAGTGCCGGTTACCGCGCGCCCGAGGTTGTGACGGAACGTGTCGACACGATGAGGTTCGCCGACCTCGTTGGTGAACACAAGATGCGGCCACAAGGCCGTCCACAACTCGCCGGCCCGTAATCGTTCGGCCGCTTGGGCTTTGCGCCACGCCTTCAACGCGGCGACGGCCTCCGGTGGTAGCGGCACGGTGCGGTAGGACCGTTCCCGTTTCGGGGCCTTCAATCCGGCGCCACCCATGTGAGTGATTGCGTGACGTACCGACACGTGCGGTTCGTGGCCTTCGAGATGGACGTCCGGCCAGTGCAACGCAAGCAGTTCTCCGGGCCGCAGTCCCGTCGTCACGCCCACAACAACCACCGGATGCCACCGGGTTCCGTCCAGAGCGTCGAGGATGGTTCGTACCTCGGGAGCGGTGTACGCCTTGACTTTGCGGACCTTGCCCCGATCGCGCGGTGCCTTGGCGAGCCGGGCGACGTTGCGGCCGACGAGACCGCGCTGTTCGGCGGCTCGAAGTACCTTGCCGAGCGCGGTGCGGGACGCGTCAGCAACACGATGCGAATATCCCTCCCGGTCGAGGTTCGCGGTCATGGTCTCGACGTCGGCAGGTGTGAGTGCCTTGGGGCCTGTGAGTTTCCGATGGCCGACCGCCGGCACGACATAGCTGGTGAGGATGTCGGAGTACCACCGTTCGGTTTTGGGTGCGAGGCCTTCGCCGGGGAGCACGTTGTCGAGCCACCACGTGGTGAAGTCGGCGATGGTCGTCCGGTTGTCAGGGATGTCGAGGCCCTGCTCGATGGCCGCTTTGGCTGCGTCGAGCTTCGCTCCGACCGCCGTACGCGTCTTCGCGGTGAACGTCTTTCGGATCGGGCGACCATCCATCCTCCCGGTATCCCGTGACGAGCGCCGCTTCCCACCGCCCGCGTGCCTCGTTCTTATAGATCGCACCCTCACCATTCGATCTTTTGCGAGCCATCGTCAACTCCGTCCGCACGCACTCGCTTGACTTGATGTCAAGAGCGCCGAGGTCAGCAACCAGGTCAGCAACGCACCATAGTTTCCGGTTGTCGACCATTGTCGGACATGCCCTCGATACCGAGTCTGACCTGCGCAAACATGGTCGACGATTGTCGTCGGTTGACATGGCTGCGTTGACTGGGGGTCAAGAAGTCGCGGGTTCGAATCCCGCCAGCCCGACTACATATGCGCTGGTCAGCGGCCTGGGTTTCGGCTCGGCGGTTGGTTTTACCTAAGAAATCACCTAAGGACCCTCTGTCCGGCTCTGTCCGGCTCGGCGATGCCGCTGAACGCAACCCGGTGTCGGTGGTCGGCGGAGGCGCTCGTTCGCACAGAGTTTTCGTCATACCTGTGAATGGCGCGCTGGGTGCCCCGAACGCGACAAGAAATTCTTGTCCGGGGAAAGCGAAGTTTGCCGTCGTGTGCGACGCGAGGTTGCCGACCCGTCGACGGGCAACAGGTTCAAGCTCGACCCGTGGAGGCGCAACTGCCGAACTCGTCGCGCGGAGCGCGGAGGCGTTCGTCGGGTCGGGGAGCCACGGGTCCGACGGCGGGTCCCGTCAGGTCAGGATTGGTGGGCCAGGGTTGGGTGGGGGTTCTCCGTTCGAGGTGGAGTGCGTGTCAACGACCTCGCCGTTGGGACCGACCACATAGGAGGCGTAGTTGTGCGGCGTGGGTTGTCGCCAGCACCATGCTGCGAAGTCTGCCGCCGGCAGGTGCGCCAACACGCTCGAGAACGCGTGAACCATCGTATTCACCGGGCCGGGGATCGCGTGGATCTCGCCCACGGTTGTCGGTTGCGCGTTGACGAAGTCATGCGGCGCGGCGGCGCGGCATGCGTCCTCGGCGCGCTCGGAGGCAGTGCGCGCTTGCGCGAGCGCGATGAGACGGTCACGCCCCCGTCGGATCGTGGACGGCAGGTTGCACCGGTACTGGATCTCTGAGCCGTCGCGAAGTCGCACGGTCAACACGGGACCGGTGTGGCACGCCTGATGCTGGACCGGCGTTGGAAGCTCCGCCGGAAGTAGGTCCAGCGCGACTGCCCAGTGTGGTCGAGTTGGTGACCAATCCATTGCGGGACTCTCTGGCAGTGACGACACCTGAATCGCCGTCACCTGAGAACGCAGGATGCCCGCCGACGCAGTCGTCGTATTCGGTGACATGGCCGCGGCCGTCACGCAGACGACGATGGCGGCCAACGCGGTCGCGATGACCGCAACTGTGGTGTACGGCGTTCCCGCAGTGTCAGGTCGCATACCGATTCAGACGCTACGCCCACGGCGAAGGTTCCACGAGGCGGAGATGCGCGGTGGAGCGCCGTTCGTGTTTTACGGTTCGTTTCTGAGCCGGAGGAGTTGCTGAAGCCGCGCGAGTCCGTCGGCCGATCCCGGCCAGTGCTCTGCCAGTTTGTCGCGACCGGCGTGGCGGGCGAGGTGGTGAAGGACGAACGACGTGATGATCACGTCGTCGGCGTAGCCGATCACCGGTATGAAGTCGGGGATGAGATCGATGGGCGATACCAGGTATGCGATCAGTAACCACACCGGAAGCCGCGTGCGAAGTGGGATGGTGCGGTCGGTCGCGAGGCGTTTGATCAGCCGGACTGTGTCGGGAAGGAGCCGCGCCGTTTCTGTCACGGTCGTGCGGTCGGGGCGCACGATCGCGAGGAAGACTGCGAACCCGACCCAGAGCGCTGCGAAGGAGACGCCGATCGCGACGAGGTACCACCACACGCGGCCAGTCAAGCAGTTCGTCGGTCTCCGTCGTGTGTGATCGATCGCATCGCGCCGCAGGGAACCTTGGTGGCAGCGCTACCGTCGCATTCGGTATGAGACGCATGCTCACCGTGGTCGTCGCCTCGGTTGCGATCCTCGGCTGCTCGGGGCACAAGACCGCATCACCGACGTCGACAACTTCGGTCACCCGCGCGCGGGCGTCGACGACGACGTCGTCGATCGTGTTGCCGGAGGGGACCTGGACCTTCGGTACCGGCGTCGCGGGCTTCGCCGCGGGCAGGATGCACATCACCGGCGGACTCCCACACCGCAACGGTCAGACGCCGGACGAACCGTTAGCCGGCATCGTCGAGGTCCACCATCCCGGCGATCCGACGGTACTGACGCGAGTCACCGTCGACCGGACCGGCACGTTCCGTATCGACCTGCCGGCCGGCAACTACGAACTCGTCGGTCGCCCCGACAACACGGGCATCATGTCGATGCATTCACGAGAGTTCGCCATCGACGGCGGACGTACCGCGAGCGTCGATCTCGTGGACATCGCCTCCTGACAACCAACGCGCAGGCCGATGGTTAGCGTTCGCCGATGGCTGAGTCCGCCGACACTCGAGCGCAACGTCTTCGACGAGGCGTTGCCCTCGAGCAGATCACCCTCGGCTGGAACATCATCGGCATCGTCGTGCTCGCATTCGCTGCGATCTCGGCCCGTTCGGTTGCGTTGGCCGGGTTCGGGCTCGACAGTCTGGTCGAGATCGGGGCAAGGACCGTCGTGCTATGGGAACTGTCCGGCACCGGTGAACAGCGTCAACGGCGCGCATTGCGACTCATCGGCTACGCGTTCGTCGCGCTCGCGACCTACATCACGGTCCAATCATCCATCGTCCTCGCGACCGGCTACCACCCCCAAACGAGCATCGTCGGCATCGCCTGGACCGCGGTCACGGCCACGGTCATGTTCAGCCTCGCCACGGGCAAGGCACGCGCCGGCCGCGCGCTCAACAACCCGGTGCTCATCACCGAAGGGCGCGTCACATACATCGACGGGCTCCTCGCCGTGTCGGTGCTCATCGGCCTCACCCTCAACGCGACAACCGGCGCGTGGTGGGCCGATCCACTCGTCGGATTCGTCATCCCCTTCTACGGCATCAAGGAAGCACGCGCCATATTCGCTGCCAACGGCTAATTGAGATTCGTCCGGGTTGACCGGACACGAGGGGCGAAGGGTGATTCGAAGTCTCCCCGATGGGCGGCTCCATTGGGCTGTTGTCGATGGAGGAGGCACGCAAGGAGGGCGCCGAGGACATGACTCCGGCCCAGCGACGGGCCATCCACGTGGAGCTGAGTGTCGACGATCTTGATGGCGCCTACGAAGAGCTTTTGGTGCGAGGCATGACGTTTCACTCCCCGCCGCACGACGAGCCGTGGGAGCGGGTCATGACGGGTTTGGATCCCGATGGGTATTCGGTGGAGATCGCCCAGGGACGACGCGGAGAGAGCGGCGATATCTGGGCCAAGAGTTGACGAACCGCTGAGCGTCGCGCTCGAGCTCGGTGACGCGCTTGTGGCGGCCACCGCCTGGGGACCGGCACCGACGCGCGGCCTGCCGGCGTTCGCCGCGGTTGGGGCGGGAGTAATCCTCGGCGCGATTGCTCGGGCGCGAAGGCCACCGCGGG
Source organism: Acidimicrobiia bacterium (assembly GCA_038239145.1). Taxonomy (GTDB): domain Bacteria; phylum Actinomycetota; class Acidimicrobiia; order IMCC26256; family PALSA-610; genus PALSA-610. The sequence goes on along the minus strand of JBBSFB010000079.1, from coordinate 12,205 downwards.
CTGATCGCGGTCGCTTCTGATTGGAACTCGATGCGGCCCGCGTGGCTCGTCGAACGACACGACATCTGGGTGGTGCCGCTCGCCGTTGTGGTTCACGGCGCGACAGTCACGACCTCGGCGCCGTCACCGGGTCAGCTCGTCGGCGCCTACGACGCCGCGGTCGTGGAAGGGGCCACTGAGATCGTGTCGATCCCTCTCGGCTCGATGTACTCGGCGACGGTCGCGGCAGCAACGCTGGCCGGGTCGATGGCCGATGTACCCGTGCGCGTCCTGGACGCGGGCGCCTCGTCGTTCGCGGCGAGACTCTGCCTCCTTTACACCTTCTAGCAAGAGTGTAATGCTGCCTCCGTCATGGTGGGTCGCTCGACATCCGAAGATGCAATCCTCACGGCTGCGCGTCGGGCGATCGTCGAGCGCGGTCCTGAGCGCCTGACGATGTCTGCGGTTGCTGCGGTTGCCGGCGTCTCTCGTCCCACCGTCTATCGATGGTTCCCGACCAAGGCGCACCTGCTCGCTGCGATTACGGAGTACGAGAGCGAGCGCTTCGCAGGGGGTCTGCGATCCGCGGTCGGCGCGCAGCGGTCGTCGCGACGCAAGCTCGACGCAGCGCTGCGATACGTCGTCACCTATCTCGACGGATCTCTGGGGGTGGGCGCCATTAGCGTGGACACCGAGTTCGCGCTCCAATCGCTTGCGTGCTCGCTCGAGCCACAGTCCGAGACGCTCGCGACCCTTTTGGGCGACGCGCTGGCGGAAGTGCCGGCCGTCAGAGTTCGCGCGCTGACGCGGCAACAGGCGGCGGAGATGTTTCTCCGTCTCGCGTACTCGCACTACCTGATGCCTCACCCCGAGCCCGAGGTCATGCTCACCGCCATGCGCAGTTTCGCGGGACTGGTCGGCGGCGCAGTGACCCGAGCCGCTGGGTGAACCGATCCCCCGAGCATGACGGAGAGCCTCACGTGAACACCGTTGACACCCTCCTCGCACAAGCACGCGAACGTACCGGTCTCGACGACCTCGGCGACGAGTCGTTCCGCGAAGGGCTCGTCGCCCTTATCGAGGGGGCCGAGCAGGCCGGCACCTACAACGAACTGGGTATCGCGGTCCTCCATGACCAAACCGTCGAGTTCCTGTCGAACCGGCTTTCGATCGAGGACTGCTACCGCCGCAACCCGGAGATCGACGAGCAGGTGATCGAAGCGCCACTGTTCGGCCTCGGTCTCCCACGGACGGGATCGACGGCGCTCAGCTTCCTCCTCGCCGAGGACCCACGCTTTCGCTCGCTGCTGACGTGGGAGGCGAACTCGCCGACACCACCACCCGAGCCGGCGACCTACGACACCGACCCGCGCATCGCCGAGGCCGCCGCGCGAATCTCGCTCATCGACGAGTTGGCGCCGAAGTTCAAGTCGATGCTGCCGACCTCGCCGACGGGTCCCACTGAGTGCCTCCAGATCCTGGCTCTGGACTTCCGCTCGGCGATGTTCGCGGCCCTCGGCGACAACCGGCACTACGACGAGTGGTTCGCCGGGTGCGACATGACCTCCGCGTACCGCTACCACGAGCGAGTCCTCAAGCTTCTGCAGTGGAAGTTCGAGCCGCGACGGTGGCGACTGAAGACGCCGGCTCACATGCAGTCGATTGATGCCCTCGTCGAGGTCTATCCGGCGGCGACGTTCGTCATGACCCACCGCGACGTGGCGCAGGTCATCCCGTCGGTCGTGAGCCTCATGGACGCAACGTCGGAGATGCTCCGACAAGGCCCGTTGGCGCCGGACTTCGCCGCGAAGGAGGCAGCGTTTTGGGAGCGCGGCATGCGCAAGCTCCTCGACTTCCGCGACGAGAGCGACGACGGCCGGTTCTTCGACATCGGCTTCACCGAGATGCGAACCGACCCGGTCGGCGAGATGTACAAGCTGTATGCATGGCTCGACGTGGAACTCACCGACGAGGTCGCCGCGCGCATGGGTGCGTGGTGGGACGACAACGCCGGCGCAGCTCGACGAGAGCAGCAGGGCGTCCACGAGTACTCGCCGGAGGAGTACGGCATCGACCTCGACCAACTCCGTTCGCAGTTCGCGTTCTACAACGACCGCTTCGTCAACACATCGGAAGCGGACCCAACTCAAGGGGAGGTTTCCTAGCATGCAGTTCGACTGGTACATCGGCAACATCGACCAGGCGTTGCGTACCGACACCTACGACAATCCTGCGCTGCTCGACGGCACCGCGTGGACCGAGTTCGCTGAGTCCATCGGTCGCATGGGCGAACAGATGAAGCGACTCGACATCCCCCGAGCTGATGTCGACATCGCTGCCGGGTACCGGCACATGTTCGCGTTGATCGGCAACGGCATCATCCAGGCACTCGTTCCAGCCGATCCGTACGCGCCGACGTTTGGTTCGATCACTCGTACCGACGTCTTCAAGTGGGGCCTCGACTGCCCCGACTGCGCGTATCGGACCACCGCGATCAGGGGCGACCTCAACTATCGGATCACCGGCAACGTCGGGACGGTCTGCTATCTGAGCTTCCAGGTCAACGAAGGCATGGCCAACCACGGCAACATCCGCAACGACGAGCTCGAATGCGACGCCGACGGCAACTTCGAGCTGTTCATCGGTCCCGACGAGCAGCCGGGGAACTGGCTCGCCACGCCACCCAACGCCGACACGATCGTGAGCCGACAATTCTTCGGCGATTGGGACAACGAGGTGCGGGCCAGCTTCGAGATCGAGCTCACCTCGAAGTCTCCATCGGACGCAGGGGCTCGACTCCGAGTCGCAACCCCCGACCGCGTTGCTCGGCAGCTCGAGGCGGTGAGCACGTGGCTCGAGGCGAACGCCAAGTTCTGGATCGACGTCGAGGTCCTCGGTCTCGACGCGAGAGCCAACGAGTTCGACGACGCGACCGTCAAGTCGGAGATGGGCGGCGCGCAGGAGAACATCAACGCCTGGGGCCACTACGACCTCGCACCGGACGAAGCCCTGATCGTGGAGGCCGTGCCGGCCGAGGCTCGCTACTGGAGCCTGCACGCGGGGAACTTTTGGTGGGAGTCGATCGACTACGCCAACCGTCACTCGAGCCTCAACCACTGCCAGGCCACCATCGACCCCGACGGTGTGTTCCGCGCCGTCGTCGCCCACGACGACCCCGGCGTACCGAACTGGATCGACACCATGGGCCACACCAAGGGCCCGCTGTTGTTCCGTTGGGTCGTCGCCGATCACGGTCCGGCCACGAAGACGAAGGTCGTCTCCGCCGCCGAGGTCCGCGACCACCTCCCTGCGTCGACTGGCACTGTGACGCCCGACGAACGCGCCGCAGTCATCGCAAAGCGGCGGCGCGCGGTGCAGCGACGTTTCGCAAGTTGACCTCCGGTCAGCTTCGCACTGCCATCCCTGCTCATCCGATCAAGGCAAGGACCCACCCTCATGGATCTCGGACTTGCAAACGCAACCGTCGTCATCGCCGGTGGCACCAGTGGCATGGGCCGAGCGGCCGCTGACTGCTTTGCTGCGGACGGTGCCCGCGTCGCCGTGCTTGCTCGTTCACAGGACGACATCAACAGCACTGTCGCTGCCCTGATTGAACTCGGCTCTCCCGACGCGACGGGCGTGTCCGTCGATCTCTTCGACGGCGAAGGCATCGCCGCCGGCATCGCGCAGATCGGCGAACGCTGGGGCCACCTCAACGCCGTCGTCAACGTAGCCGGCCCGATGCTCGGAGGTCTCCCGGCCTTCCAGCCCTACTCGAACGAAGACTTCCTCAGCGCTTACGACGGCATCGCCCTCAGCGCGATGCGGGTCGTTGATGCTGCGCTTCCCTACCTGCGCAAGGCGCAGTGGGCACGGATCGTCAACGTGTCGGCCATGTCGACAAAGCGTCAGTCTCCACCGCTGATCGCGTACACCGCGGCCAAGTCCGCGCTCACCAGCATCACCAAGAACCTCTCTCAGACGCTCGCGCCCGAGGGCATCCTCGTGAACACCGTCAGCCCCGGGACGTTCGCGTCCGAGTCATTCAAATCAGCCATGGCCGAGATGCCGGACGTCGACGAGAACGACCTCGTCGACGTCATGCGGTTCATCGGTGAGGGCTTCGGCCACCACGTCTTCCTCGACCGTGCTGCCGAACCTTCCGAGATCGGGCCGGTCATCGCCTTCGCGGCATCGGCGCGCAACACCTACATGACCGGCGCCAACATCAACGTCGACGGCGGTTCGGACTTCACATGACCACCGATCAACTTCGTCGAGGACTCCACGCGAGACGACGTCCGATGTCGAAGCTGACCAACGACGGAATCAACATTGGAAGGAATCCTGATGGACGGACTGGACCTGGCGGGGCGTGTGGCCGTCGTGACCGGCGGTGGCACGGGGATCGGTGCGGCCACCGCCCGGCTCCTAGCGGCGCACGGTGCCGATGTGGTGATCGCGGCACGAACGGTGGAGGATCTCGAGCGTACGTCGGTGACGGTTGAGGAGGCGACGGGTCAGCGTTGCCTGGCAGTGCCGACCGATGTGAAAGAAGAGGAGCAGGTGATCCGCCTTGTGCAGCGCGCGGTGGATGAGCTCGGTCGGATCGACATCCTGGTGAACAACGCGGGTGGCGCGCGCTTGGGTCCGTTGTCGTCGCTCCCCACGAAGGCGTGGGACGCGAGCTTTCAGCTCAACGTGCGCTCCGCGTACCTGTGCACGCGGGAAGCGGGACGGCACTTCGTCGAGCAGCGTGCCGGTGCGATCGTGAACGTCTCCTCGGACGCGGGTGTCTACGGGATCAGGGGCGGTGCGCACTATGCGTCGTCCAAGGCCGCGCTGCAGATGTTTACGCGAGTGACGGCGGCTGAGTGGGGTCGATACGGCGTCCGAGCGAACTGCATCGCGGTGGGTGCCGTGGCGTCCGAGCGTGCGGTCGCGGCGTGGGAGAACGCCGGGCTCGACCAATCCGAACTTGGCGCAGGCACGACACTGGGCCGGCTCGGCACCCCTGCCGAAGTGGCCGGCGTTATCGTGTTCTTCGTCAGCGACGCGGCATCGTTCATCACCGGCCAGACGCTCTCGGTCGACGGCGGCCCGCATCTCGGCGGCATCGACACCGACTGACCGTGCGACGACGGTACGTCTTGCAACCCCGCCGGCGCCGGGCGCGGTCGGCTACCGCAGATCTGCTGGCGGCTCGGGTGGTGCGATTACCTGGGACTTGGCTAAGAAATGTGGCGAGAGGTAGTGAGACTGAATCGCCCTGCGAAAGTTGGAGGCTCCTGACCCTGGAAATGAGGATGGAGTCATGACGGGAGCACGTCGAAGTTAGTGAGCGGCGCCAGGCGTCGAGTGGTCGACCGCGAAGCAGCAGAGTGGAGCGGGTCCAGTGGTCGGCTACGCCGACTTGCGCGTCGCAGCTCTTGCCGGCGTGCGGCGGGCCGTCTGCTTGGCCGGTGTTTTGATTGAGGAAGCGGCCGGCCGTATGGATGGCGTCGCATGCCGGTCGGACGTGATCAGGGTCGTGTGCTTGTTGCCTTTGACGACCGTGACGCGAAGGTGTCCGCCGACTGCCTCCACGTATTGCTCGAGCAACTCGACGGTGACGTTCTTCGAACGTTCGATCGCGGCGATGCGCGGCTGGGACACGCCGAGTCGCTTGGCGAGGTCGCGCTGAGACAAACCGGCTTGTTCTCGCAGCGAGGTGAGGCCCGCGGCGAGACGCATGTCGTCCTCAATCTCGGCGACACGCGCAGCGGCGCCTGGCTTCGCGAGGACCTTCTTCTCCCAGGACTTTGCGCTCATCTACGTTTCCTCTTTCGCGTCTCGGCCCTGTTCGTGGTCAGTGCCGCTTGGTGTTTCTCGAACCGTTCGTCTGCGATCGGGATGTTGTTCACGTACCAACCGGTCCAGTCGTCGCTCTTGTCACCACCGACCAACAAGATGGCAGCGCGCTTGCGGTCAAACGCGAAGAGCGCCCGGATCTCCGTTCGGCCGGTCGAGCCCGGCCGGAGCTCCTTCATGTTCGGATGTGCACTCGCTTTTACAGTGTCGACGAATGGTCGTCCGAGGCTCGGACCGCGATCGCGAAGCACACGAATAGCGGCGAGGAGCGCCTCGGCGTCGCCCTGCGAAAGTCCCTGCGCCCATCGCTCGAAACCCGGATGGAACTCGACCGTCCACTCACGTCCGGCCATGTCGATAACGATACCATTATCGGCGCTTCCGGCCAACTACCTAAGATTTTACCTAAGAAACGTAGCGAGACGTAGTGAGACAATGCCTCCGAAGGCCCTCGCGAAAGGCCTGGTCGGCGGGGGAGCGTGAGACGTGGTGAGACGGAGCGGGATGGTTGGGCGGTAACTGGGGGTCAAGAGGTCCCGGGTTCGAATCCCGGCAGCCCGACTCATAAGGCCTGGTCAGGGCCTGTTTGTGCGTGTCTCGAAGCGGCGCTTCCTAAGTTGCTACCTAAGATTTAGGACAGCAACGAGGGCGGTTCCGCTGGTTGCGTCGAAGCTCGAGCGTGCTTCGCGCAACTGGGCGTCGAGCTCGGCGGTGCTCGTTCGAGCGGATTGATCTCCATACCTAGGAATAGCGCGCTGGACCGTCCAAACGCCACACGATTTTCCGAAAATCTCCGACCGAGTGAATCGGAATCCGACTGCGCATGCGGCACCCAATCCTCCCAACCCTTGGATTGCCGCCGGTCTCGCAACGCCAGGCCAACAACTGGGGGACCGATCAGCTCCGATCCCGGGCTTGCCGAAGGTCAGAGCCTGGGATCGCGGCACTTGACTCAACGGTGGCCGTTGCGCGAATGACGGCGCGGGGACTGGTCAGACCCCGGGGATTGGTGGTGGCACGAACCGCAACGCCACGCGTGAATCGCGCCGAATGTTGCGAAGCTTCACGTTGTCGCGCATGTCGGCACCGACGACATCCTCTCCGTCGAGCCCGATCATGCGTTCCGCCACGGCAAACCCGGATGGATGCATACAGTCGCGCGCCATGTGAAACGGCACTACGGGGGTTCCACCAAGCGAGTCGGACTGCCGACGCGAACTTCGGCATCGCACCCGAAATGGCGACGCGTCCCTTACCGTTTCGTCCCGAAGGTGTCCCGGAACGTTCCTATCGCCTGCGCGATCGCTGCCGTCGCCGCGTTCGTCTCCCTCAGCGCGTTCACCAACATGAAGTCGTGAATGGTGCCGAGGTAACGCACGACGGTGACCGGAACTCTGGCCGCACGAAGGTGGTTTCCATAGGTCTCCGCCTCGTCCCGCACAACGTCGGCTTCCGCGGTGATGATGGTCGCGGGCGGGAGGCCGGCGAGTTCGTTCGCGGTTGCGCGTAGCGGTGACGCGTAGCGCTCCGATCGTCGTGCGACGTCGGGAAGGTACTGATCCCAGAGCCACTGCACGTGATCGCCGCGCACGCCGAAACCGGTCGCGAACTCTGCGAACGACGGTGTGTCGAAACCTGGATCGAGTACTGGGTAGAGGAGCATCTGATGGACGAATGACGGGCCGCCGCGGTCCTTGCCCTCGCGAAACCCCTGGTCGGCGGCGAAGCGTGAGACGTGCTGAGACGGAGCGGGACGTTCGGCCGGTAACTGGGGTCAAGAGGTCGCGGGTTCGAATCCCGGCAGCCCGACTCGAACATGCAGGTCGCAGGCCTTTCTCCGGATCCAGCCGAGCCTTAATCGAGGCAGAGGTCAGCAACGAGGTCAGCAACGAGGTCAGCAACGAGGTCAGCAACGCACCGGAGGCGCATCGTGGCCGACAAGTTCTCGGAACCCGAGAAGTCCCAGCTCGCAGAACGAGCGGGCTACATCTGTTCGAAGCCCGGGTGCGGAGTCCGCACTATCGGACCGGACGTCAAGAGCGGCAGGTCGGTGAGGGTAGGGCGCGCCGCACACATTTGTGCCGCCGCTTAGGACGGACCTCGCTTCGATGCGAACATGACGCCGGAGAAACGGGGGAGCGCTCTTCGCAACGGGATCCACCTGTGCGCCGGGTGCGCCGAGGCGAAGTGCTGCGGCTCGGCAAGACTGTGGGATTCGTCGCGGGCAGATTGATGGACGAAAACGGACGACTCCTCGCACGTGCTACTTCAAGCGTGATGCTCGTCCCCGCGGAGCGCGTCGCCGGATAGCAGAAGCGCGCGCCGGTTCCGCGTACTGTCGCACGTCGCGCGTTCGGGGACACGAGGGTGTCCGTCCGTGCCGTTCAAATTCTCCAGGGTTGGAGGTCGCCGGCGTCGAGGAGTTCGAGTCGTTCGAGCCATCCTGGCATCCCGACTTCCGTCATCGCGCGACGGGCTTCGGTGATGGCTTGCGACGCGACCTCCTTGTCGCGCGATGTGCCGCGCGCTCGGGCGGCAGTTACGAGCTCGAGTCGCGCGATCGCGCCCCAGGTTGGCGACGCGATCGCGTCGCATTGTTCGACGGCGCGGGTGAGGTGCATGAGCGCGGCGTCGAGGTCGCCGGCGGTCGCGGCGAGGATGCCGAGTGCGGTGTCGAAGGGGCCGTAGAACCAGCTGATCGAGTTGGTGAAGAAGTAGCCGGACCGGCCGGCGAACTCGGCGTGGAGCGCCGCGGCCGCGTCTGGTTCCCCCAGCCGGCGCAGACTCTCGGCGAGCACGCCGGTGTTGGCGGGCCGCGTCCACGCGGGGCGCAGTGCGTCGACCGCGATCCACTGCTGCCAGTACTCGCGGAGGTCGTCGATGTCGCCGCCGGTACCCAGGTACCCGAAGTAGGGCTCGGTGGCGGCGGGCACGATGCTGCGCACGTCGGCCCAGCTCGCGGTTGCGCCTTTCCAGTCTCCGCGCATGTACGCGATCTGGGTACGCCCATTGGCGGCGGCGAAATGCGCGCCGAAATCTTCGGGGGGCATCGCGTCGCGCTCGGCCACGATCGCTTCCGCGTCGGCGAAGCGCCCGGCGATCAACGCCTTTACCATCGTCCACCCGCCGACCACTCCGCGATGCGAGGTGCGATAGCCGGGGAGCGCTCGGAGGCTGCTGGTCTCGAACGCGATGTCCATATCGACGATTGCCGCATCAGCACCGTCGAGATCGCCGAACACGAGGCGAGCCTCGGCGAGCTGCGCGTAGGCGTCGAGACGGGCGCGTCCGACTTCGGCGACGGCGATGGCCAGAGCTTCCTCGCTGAATCTGAGCTGCGCGGCGGGATCGATGCTGGTCACCATGAACGCGACGGCGTTCGCGGCGGCCTGGCGGACATCTTGCGCGTCGAGTCGGACGGCCATGTCGTATGCCTCACGTGCAACGCGCAATCCGGCGTCTCCGGGAGCGCCCCTGAGCCACTGGACGTAGCGCGCCAAGACCCCCGCGCGGAGCATCGAGTCGTCGGGAGGGAGCAACGCGAGTGCGCCACGAAGCTGCTCGGGGCCGCGGTCGTCGCTGAAGAAGAAAACGCGTTGCCAGATCCGTACGCGATCGCGGCCTCGCAGGCGGTCTCGATGTCGCCGGCTGCGACCGCACCTGCGTACGCCTCGGCGACGACGTCCTTGGCTTCTTCGAGCGCGCCGGATCCGTCGAGCGCGCGTCCGAGGAGCAACAGCAGACCGATCCGGTCCGAGTCGGCGACATCCCCGAGCCGTGCCGCGTCGAGCGCTCGGCGGGCGAACGTCACGGCTTCTTCAGGAGCCGCGAGACGGAGGGCTTGTTCGGCGGCGGCCCGTGCGTAGCGCACGGCGCGGTCGGTTTCGCCCATCACGGCGGCTTCGCCGAAGTGGTAGGCGAGCTCGTCGAGGGGCGGGTCGGGTTGTGCTTCGAGCGCGATGCCCGCGGCGCGGTGCAGGCGCACGCGGCGATTCGTGCCGAGCTCATCGACCAGGACCGTGCGCACGAGTGCGTGGGCGAACGAATAGCGGCCCGGACGGCCGGGCGCGTCGCCGATCAGACGGGCCCGTTCCGCGGGTTCGAGCGCTTCGAGCACCACGCCGGCTGACTCGCCGGCGATCTCGGCGAGCAGCCCGGTGTCGAATTCGCGTCCGATGACTGACGCCGCGCCGAGCATCGCGTTCGTCGCGTCCGGGAGTCCCGCGAGCCGGCGGCCGATGACCTCGCGCACTCCTTCGGGCAGGCCCGCCGCGTCCAGGGTCGCGCTCGGCCGCCACCGGCCGCCTTCTTGGACGAGGCCGCCCGTTTCGATGAGGTGTAACAACACCTCACGGACGAAGAACGGGTTGCCGTCAGTGTCGCGCCACAATGTTGTCGCGAGCTCGCGGCCCGGGTCATCGAGATCGTGCCCTCCCGCGCGCTCGAGGAGCGCCGCGATTCCGTCGCCGTCGAGACCACCGAGCGTGAGCCGGCTGACGCCACGCTGACGGCGCAGATCCGCGAGCACCCCGGCGAGTGGGTGGGCGCGATCAACGTCGGTGTCGCGGTAGGTCGCGACCACGAGTACCGATGCCGCCGCATCGGCCTTCAGAAGGTGCAACAACAGCAGCAGGGTCGAACGATCGGCCCAGTGCAGATCATCGAGCATCAACAACACCGGCGTCTCGGCCGACGTCGCGGCGATGAGACCCGCAACCGCCTCGAAGAGCAGCAGGCGTTCGGTCTCAGGATCAGTCGCGGCCGCGGCCGGAAGGCCCTCGACCCGGCGGGCAAGCTCGGGCACGATGCGCGCCAACTCACCACCATGTTCGCCAACATGGCGGTCGAGTACCTCTTGCGGCGCGCTCCTCACCAGTGCCCGTAAGGCCTCCCGCCACGGGCCGTACGGCGCGTCGACGTGCTCGTCGGTGCGTCCGAGCAAAACCAGCGCCCCGTCGGCGTGCACCGATCGGGCCAGCTCGGAGACCAGGCGCGTTTTGCCGATGCCGGGCTCCCCGGCGATCATCACGACGCGCCGTTCGCCCGCCGCCGCGGCTTTCCACTCCGCGCGGAGTTGGTCGAGCGGAACATCGCGTCCGGCAAACGGCCACTCGCCCTCGTCGGGTGCAAGCGGTCCGGGAAGCGGCGCCGCGAGCGCAGCCGCGGCTGGTGCCCACGCGACGTCGGCCGCGCCGACCGGTTCCGGAATGCCCTTGAGTTCGAGCGTGCCCAACGAGCGGAACTCGTGCCCGCCGCGACTGCCCGACAAGAGGCGCACCACCTCGCTCACCACTATCTGGCCCGGTGCGGCCGCCGCGCACAGCCGCGAACTCTCGACCACCGGCACCCCGAACCAATCGTCACCTTCGCGGGTGGCGTCACCCGCGGAAATCCCAACCCTCATCGACACGCGATCGGCGGCACGGCGGGACGCCGCGTCGATCGCTCGCTGCATGGCAACGGCGGCCGACACCGCGTCGGACGCGCTCCCGAACGCGAGCATCAGCCCGTCACCGAGGCTCTTGACCACCTCGCCGCCGTGGGCTTCGACTTGGCGCTCGAGGAGATCGAAATGACGGCGGCGCAAATCGTCGAAGCGATCGTCGCCGAGGCGCGTCAAGAGCTCCGTCGAACCCACGATGTCGGTGAAACAAATCACGACCGTCCCGGCCACGCAACCCCCTATGCGAGTCGCAGTTTAGAACTCGGACGGGACGGGAAACCTCGCGCCGGCGCCGACATCGATGATCACGAGTCGCGACGGGAGAAGGATCAGAAGTTATCGATACCAGGCCATCTGTACCGACAAAGCGAGCAGGGCACCGTCGCGGCTCCAAAGTCGTAAGTGCTCTTCCGAGGTCGATTGTGCACCTCGGGTACCGAATGCTTGCGTCTCAGCCGTGAGATCCGAGAAACAGAACATGGGATGGAACCCGAACCCGCGCTTGTAGGTCGCTGCCGTCCCGTGTTTGCGTTCGGAATGGATCTCGATCAACGACCCATCGATATCCAACACGACCGGCTCGCCCGCGTCGACCGCGGCCCAGACATCCGCGCGGACCTCGGCCATCGCGTCCCACAGCCCGGCGAGGGTCACCGCGTCGATCTGGCGGTAGGTGCGATACAACGTCGAATCCGACGGGACCGACCCGAACAGCGCCGGCTGCGCCCGCAAGAACTCGACATCCGAACACGCGTCGCCGCCCGCCGCGAGGGTGAGCATCGCGTGCACCAGCACCTTCCCCCGATCATGGAACGGGAACCGCTCACCCAACGGCACGATCCTCGCCGACAACGCCGCACCCAGCCCGAGCGCGTCCGCGAACCGGCCCAACGCGTGCAAGCCCACATGCGCGACGACCCCGCCGCCACCACT
>JBBSFB010000078.1:0-18387 GCA_038239145.1 Acidimicrobiia bacterium | reverse complement strand
GTCACTCGAAACGGCGCCCGAAGTACTGCTCGGCGATCTCGGGCCGGGGCTGCACGAACAGTCCCTCGGCTTCGGCGGTCAGCGTCTCGCCGTCGTACATCTCGGCCCGGGACATGATCCGGCGGCCTTCGATCCGGTCGAGCCATGCCCGCACCGTGAGCTCCCGAAACAGGGGAGTGGGCTTGCGGTAGTGCACGATCAGGCGGGCCGTCATGCCCGGATTGCCCGAATGAATGTTCGCGATCCCGAGAATCTCGTCGAACGTGCAGGCAACCCAACCGCCGTGCACGAACCCTGGTGGGCCCTCGTACACGGCGCCGAACGTGCCTTTGGCCTCGATGCCGGGAGTGCCGTCGTCACGCGTGAACACCTCCCACGCGAGGCGGGGCGAGATGGGGCTCGCTTCCCCGACCACAGGCGAGCGGGGCAGATATTCATCGTGATTCCTCGGCTCGTATCCGGCACCGACGTCGCGCCTGCGCCCGAGCCGGAACGTCAGCGCCTCGACGTCGCGCGCGACCGACGAAAGGGTCTCGCCGGGAACGTCCTGGACCGACATCGCGGCGTCGATCAGCGTCCGGATCGCCGCCGCGAGCTCCGCGCGTTCGGGCGTCGCGAAAATCTCAGAATCAGGAAGACCGGGCGCCGCTTCGGACACGCGGGTTCACTTGCCCTGGAAGATGGGCGGGCGTTTCTCGCCGAAGGCCTTCGGGCCCTCCTGGGCGTCCTCGCTCGCGAAGACCTCCCAACCAATCCCGTCCTGGTGCTGCATGGCGTCGAAATCGCTCATGTGCTCGGTCTCGCGCCACGCCCGCAGGATCGCCTTCGTCGACAGCGGCGCCATCTCCGCAACCTCGGCCGCCAGCTCCATCGCCCTCGTCAGCGCCTGGCCGTCGGGGACGACGTGGCCGATCATCCCGATCTCGCGCGCCTCGGGCGCGGGCACCGGCGGGCACCGCAACAGGATGTCCATCGCCAGCGTGTACGGGATCTGGCGGGGGAGCCGGCACGCGGATCCGCCCAGCGGGAAGAGCCCCCGCTTGGCCTCCCACACGCCGAAGATCGCGCTCTCGCCTGCCACCCGAATGTCGGTTCCCTGCAGGATCTCACTGCCGCCCGCGACCGCATACCCCTCGACCGCGGCGATCAACGGCTTCGACAGGTGGTAGTCGCGCAGCAACGCCTTCCAGTGCGGGTTGTTGCCCCGGGCCATCACCGCCTGCACGTTCGGATCCTCCGACTGGACACCCATCGAGGTGAGGTCCATGCCGGAGCAGAAGTTGCCGCCGGCGCCGGTGAGGATCGCGCACCGGATCGCCGGGTCTTCGTCGACGTACTCGTACCCGAGCACGAGCCCGGCGAGCATGTCGGGCGAGAGCGCGTTCTTCTTCTCGGGGCGGTTCATCGTGAAGATCACGACGCGCCCCTCGCGCTCGATGGTGCAGTGCTTGGTGCTGATGTCGAGTCGTTCGGCCACCGGTGGAGGCTAGAACACGTTCCAGGGACCATGCTCACGCGGCATGCTCCAGCGCTGGCCTCTTGGACCGAAAGTGGAACGTGTTCTAGTCTGCCGCCACTGACGCCCAGGCGGAGGGAGCCCGGCGAAATGGGATTCTGGCAACACGCGCAAGACGATCCCGGCTATCTCGCGCTCGTCGACCCGGACGGGACCGAGTACACGGCCGGCGAGCTCCTGGCCCGGGCGAACCAGCTCGCGCACGGACTCCGTTCGCTCGGGTTGAAGAAGGGCGACGCGGTTGCGGCGGTGCTGCCGAACGGCGTGTACCCCTTCGCCGTGTACCTCGCCGCGCTCCAGACGGGGCTCTACTACGTCCCGATCAACTACCGCTTGAGCGCGCCCGAGACCGCGTACATCCTCCAGGACTCCGACGCGAAAGCGTTCATCAGCCACGAACGGTTCGCGAAGCTCGCGAGCGCGGCCGCCGACGAGGCGAACATCCCGAGCGCCGGACGACTCGCGCACGGCACGATCCCGGGCTTTCGTCCGTACGGAGAAGTTGTTGACGGGGAACCGACGACGATGCCCGAAGACCGGTCGACCGGCGCCGCGATGCACTACACGTCGGGGACCACCGGCAAGCCCAAGGGTGTGAAGCGCCCGCTCGCCGACATCGAGCCCGACGTCAGCGCCGAGCTCTTCACCTTCTTGTTGCAGCTGTTCGGCATCCAGCCCGGCACCCGCGAAGTGCATCTCAGCACGTCGCCGAACTACCACACCGCCGTCACCACGTTCGCGGGCAACTCGCTGCACATGAAGCACACCGTCGTGTGCATGGACAAGTGGGACGCGGAGGAGACGCTGCGGCTCATCGAGCGCTACGACTGCTCGCACACGCACATGGTCCCGACGCAGTTCATCCGCATGCTGCAGCTGCCGGAGGAGACGAAGCGCAAGTACGACCTCTCTGCGATGAAGTGGGCGATCCATGCCGCCGCGCCGTGTCCGGTCGACACCAAGCGCAAGATGCTCGACTGGTGGGGCCCCGTCATCTGGGAGTACTACGCCGCCACCGAAGGTGGCGGCACGATCGCCCCGCCCGACGAATGGCTCAAGTACCCGGGCACCGTCGGTCACGCGTGGCCGACCTCGGAGTTGAAGATCACCGACGACGACGGCAACGTCATGGCCACCGGTGAGCCGGGGACGGTGTGGATGCGCATGGGCGCGGGCCGCTCGTTCGAGTACAAGGGCGACACCGACAAGACGAACAAGAGCCACGACGCCGAGGGCTTCTTCACCGTCGGCGATGTCGGCTACCTCAACGACGACGGCTACCTCTTCCTCTGCGACCGCAAGAGCGACATGATCATCGCGGGCGGGATCAACATCTACCCGGCCGAGATCGAGGGGTGCATCCACGAGCACCCGCAGGTCGCCGACATCGCGGTGTTCGGGATCCCCGACGACGAGATGGGCGAACAGATCAAAGCCGTCGTGCAACCGTTGCCCGGAGTCACGGGTGACGATGCCCTGCGCGCGTCGATCATGGAGCACGTGCAGACGCGCCTGGGCAAGTACAAGTGGCCCCGCAGCATCGACTTCATGGAAGAGCTGCCGCGTGAGCCCACCGGCAAGTTGTTGAAGCGCACGCTGCGCGACCCTTACTGGGAAGGCCGCGACCGCGCCATCTAGCGCGACCGTCGCCGGAAGTTCGAACGACTTCGAAGGAGAAGCGTTGACCGACGTCTTTACAGCTCATCACGTCATCGAGTATCCGGGCGGTTACACCCGCTCCGTCGGTCCCGTCATCGGACGGTTCCTGACCGGGTTGCGCGACGCCAAGCTTCTCGCGGTCAAGCTCGCCGACGGCCGCGTGCTCGTGCCGCCGACGGAGTACGACCCCACGACCAGCGCCGAGGTCGCGGCCGACGGCGACCACTGGATCGAGGTCGGTCCGAAGGGGACCGTCCAGGCCTTCACCTGGGTCGCCGAACCCCGCGCCGGGAAGCACGGCCTCGACAAGCCGTTCGCGTTCGCGCTGATCCGGCCCGACGGTGCCGACACCGCACTGTTGCACGCAGTCGACTGCGGCAGCGCCGACGGGATCCGGATCGGTTCCCGGGTCGCGCCCCGCTGGCGTGCCGAACGCACTGGCACCATCACCGACATCGAGGCGTTCGTCCCGCTCGGCGACGGTGAAGAGCCCGAACCGGCGACACTGCACGTCCCCGCCGAGGACGAGCAGCCGGTGACCGGTATCAACGTGCCGATCCGGCTCGAGTACGAGCTCACCGCCGGCGTCGCCACGAGTCGGTACCTGAAGGGTCTCGGCGAGGGAAAGATCATCGGCGGTCGAGCGCCGTCGAGTGACGACGTCTACGCGGCGTCACGGGGAACCGATCCGAAGTCGGGCGAGCCCACATCGATCGAGGTCGAGGTCCAGGACACCGGCGTGATCACCACGTTCTGCGTCGTGAACGTTCCCGGCCTGTCGGACCTCGCTCCCGAGATCCCGTACGTGTCGGCGCAGATCCTGCTGGACGGTGCGAACAACTGTTTCTTCGGCCTGATCCGCGGGATCTCCGTCGACGACGTGCACATGGGGCAGCGGGTCAAGGCGAAGTGGGCCGACGAGCTCCTGCCCGACCACACATCCATCCAATGGTTCGAGCCCACCGGCGACCCGGATGCCGACTACGAGTTGTACAAGGATTACCTCTGATGCGTGACGTAGCGGTGGTGTCGTACGTGTGCAGCACAACTGCGCGCGAAGCGGTGCACAACGAGACCGAGATGATCGTTCCGGTACTGCACGAAGCAGTCGAGAAGTCGGGCATCCCGAGCAAGGAGATCGGCTTCGTCTGTTCCGGAAGCCTCGACTACCTGCAGGGGGGACCGTTCGCGTTCGTGTCCGGGCTCGACGCGGTGGGCGCGTGGCCGCCGGTGCGGGAGAGCCACGTCGAGATGGACGCGGCGTGGGCGTTGTACGAGGCGTGGGTCGCGATCCAGACCGGTGAGATCGACAGCGCGCTTATCTACGGCTTCGGCAAGTCGTCGCCCGGCGATCTGCACGAGATCATGGCGCTGCAGCTCGATCCCTATTACCTGCTGCCGCTCTGGCCGTCGATGGTCGACATGGCCGCGCTGCAAGCCAGCGCGTTCCTCGCCGCGAACGGCTCGACCGAGGACGACCTCGCCGAGGTGGCGGCTCGCTCGCAACGCAATGCGCAGCAGAACCCGAACGCCGTGCGCAAGGGGAACGTCAGCGCGGCTGACGTGTTGAAGCAGCCGGTCACGCATCAACCGCTTCGCGACGCCGACATCTTCCCGATCACCGATGGTTCCGCGGCTATCGTGCTCGCGGCCGGCGATCTCGCCCGCAAGGTGTCGAAGCGGCCGGCCTGGATCCGGGGCATCGAGCACCGCATCGAGGCGCACTCGCTCGGTGTGCGCGACCTCACGCACTCCGAGTCGACCCGGGCCGCGGGAGTCGCGGCGGGAGTCGCTCAGGGCAGGGTCGACGTTGCCGAGCTGCACGCGCAGTTCAGCCACGAGGAGTTGATCCTCGCCGAGGCGCTCGGACTCGACGCCGCGAACACGAAGATCAATCCGTCCGGGGGTGCGTTGGCCGCCAACGCAGTCATGTCGGCCGGGCTCGCCCGTATCGGCGAAGTCGCACAACGCATCACGAACGGCGACGCCGATCGCGGCGTCGCCCACGCAACCAGCGGTCCGTGTCTGCAACAGAACATGGTCGTCGTCTTGGAGGGTGAATAGACCGTGCGGACGCAGCGGAGCGCAGCGGAGCAAAGGGAGCAGTTCTAATGGCCGGCGATCGGGTTGCAGTAGTCGGTGTCGGCCAGACGGTCCATCGCACCGCACGAAAAGACGTCTCGATGGCGGGGCTGGTGCGCGAGGCTGCCCGGGAAGCTCTTGACGACGCGGGCATGACCTGGTCGGACATCGACGCGGTCGTCATCGGTAAGGCCCCCGACATGTTCGAGGGTGTCGCGATGCCGGAGCTTTATCTCGCCGACGCGCTCGGCGCGGTCGGCAAGCCGATGATCCGCGTGCACACCGCGGGATCGGTCGGTGGTTCCACGAGCATTGTTGCGGCCAAGCTCATCGCGGCCGGTCTCCACGAACGCGTGCTCACCGTGGCGTACGAGAAGCAGTCGGAGAGCAATGCCACCTGGGGACTTTCGGTGCCGATGCCGTTTGCGGCGCCGCTCGTCGCCGGGGCCGGTGGTTTCTTTGCCCCGCTCATCCGTGCGTACATGTACCGCTCGGGCGCGCCCCGTCATATCGGTCACCTGGTCGCGGTCAAGGATCGGCTGGCGGCGCTGCGTAACCCGAAAGCGCACCTGCACATCCCCGACATCGACCTGAAGATGGTCGAGGAGTCGTTCCTCTTGTGGGATCCGCTCCGATATCTCGACGTGTGCCCGAGCTCCGACGGCGCGATGGCGATGGTGCTCGGCAGCGAGAAGGTCGCCGACGCGTCGGCGGGCCCAGTCGCGTGGATCCACGGCATGGCGATGCGCAGTGAGCCGACGATGTTCGCCCGGCGCGACCAGGTCAGCCCGCAGGCGGGCAAGGACTGTGCCAAGGACGTCTACGCGCAGGCCGGCATCACCGACCCGCGCAACGACTTCGATACGGCCGAGGTGTACGTGCCCTTCTCGTGGTACGAGCCGATGTGGCTCGAGAACCTCGGGTTCTGCGCGGAGGGCGACGGCTGGAAGCTCACCGAGGCCGGCGCGACCGGTCCCGACGGCGACATCCCCTGGAACATGTCGGGCGGAGTGCTCTCGTCGAACCCGATCGGTGCGTCGGGGATGGTGCGCTTCGGTGAGGCCGCGCAGCAGGTGCGTGAGCGCTCGGGCGACTACCAGGTCGAGTTGAAGACGGGGCGCGCGCTCGGTCAGGCCTACGGCGGCGGCTCGCAGTTCTTCTCCATGTGGGTCGTGGGGAACAAGAAGCCGTGACGACGAACGGCGAGCGGGTGCGCGAGATCATGCGGCTCGCCGACGAGATGCGCGTCGACGAGCTGATCGAGCTGTTCGCCGACGACGCGGTGATGGAGCTGCCCTTCGCGCCGGGAAGGATGACTCGGCGTTACGAGGGCAAGGCCGCGGTCGGCGACTTCCAGCGTTTCGCCCGCGACACGTTCAGCCGGTTTTCCATGTCGGTCGAGACGATCCACGAGACCGCCGATCCACACGTCGTGATCGCGGAGCACCGAAGCCGCGCCGAGGTGGCGGAGAACGGTCGCCCGTACCGCAATCATTACGTCACATTCTTTACATTCGACGACGACGGCCTGATCTCGAGCTGGCGCGAGTTCTATGACGCGGGGGTCGTCGTGCGGGCTTTCCGCCCGGATCGGCCAACCAGTTGACGCGTGTAGTTTTGCCCACGACGATCGAGGGAGATCTGCAATGGAGCTGAGCGACATCAACCTGTTGGACCGGGACGCGTTCGCCACGGGTGTTCCCCACGAGTGGTTCACGTACCTCCGGGCGAACCACCCGATCTTCAAGCACCCCGAGCCCGACGGTCCGGGCTTTTGGGTCGTCACCAAGTACGACGATGTCGTCACCGTCGGTCGCGACGGCGCGACCTTCTCGTCCGACGGCAAGCGCGGCGGCGTGGTCATGCTCGAAGAGACGGACATGAACGACTTCGAGCAGGGGGGCAACCTCATGCTGACAATGGACGCGCCCGAGCACACGCGCTACCGCAAGCTGGTCAACCGTGGCTTCACCCCGCGGCAGATGCGCATGCTCGAGCCGCACATCCGCGAGCTCACCGCGCAGATCGTCGACGAGGTCATCGAAAAGGGCGGCTGCGACTACGTCGTCGACGTCGCCGCCGAAGTCCCGCTGCAGGTCATCGCCGAGATGCTCGGCGTCCCCCAGGAAGACCGGCACAAGCTCTTCGAGTGGAGCAACCGGATGATCGGCTCGGAAGACCCGGAGTACACGGTCTCCGAAGAAGAAGTCATGAACGCGCAGGTCGAGATGTTCATGTATGCGAACGAGCTCGCGGCCAAGCGCCGCGCCGAGCCCCGTGACGACATCATCAGCGCGCTGCTCGCGGCCGAAGTCGACGGCGACACGCTCTCGGAGATGGACTTCAACCTCTTCTTCTTGCTCATCGCGGTCGCCGGCAACGAGACCACGCGCAACTCCATCTCGCACGGCATCAAGGCGTTCTGCGACTTCCCCGACCAGTACCAGCTGCTCGTCGACGACCCCACCTTGGCGCAGTCGGCCACCGACGAGATCGTCCGTTGGGCCTCCCCGGTCATGTACTTCCGGCGCAACGTCACGAAGGACACGGTCCTGCACGGCCAGGAGCTGAAGGAAGGGGACAAGATCGCCATGTACTACATCTCTGCGAATCGCGACGAAGACATCTTCGAGCGGCCGTTCGAGTTCGACATCCGGCGCACCCCGAACGAGCACGTCGGCTTCGGCGGCGGCGGCCCGCACCACTGCCTCGGTATGAACCTCGCCCGCATGGAGATCTATGTGCTCCTCGAGGAGATGGCGAAGCGCATGCCCACGATCGAGCGCACGGGCGAAGCCGACCCGCTCCGGTCGAACTTCATCGCCGGCATCAAGCACATGCCCGTGAAGTACCCCCCCGGCGAGCGCGTCTGCCCGGTCGCCCACTGAGCTCGGCCGGACAGATGAGCCTCGACAGATGACTCAGCACCCGTTCCGATTCGGCGTCGAGGTCCACGGCCCGTTCGACGGGAGCTCGTGGGCCGACACCGTGCGCGAGCTCGAAGCGCTCGGCTATTCGACGCTGTTCGTGCCCGATCACTTCGACGAGGGTCTTGGACCCATCACTGCGATGGCCACCGCGGCCGTGCTCACCACCACGCTGAAGGTCGGCGCGCTCGTCTTCGACTGCGACTACCGCCACCCCGCGGTGCTGGCGCGAGAACTGGCGTCGATTGACGTGCTGTCGGAAGGCCGGCTCGAGGTCGGTCTCGGAGCCGGGTGGAAGAAGCTCGACTACGACCGTTCCGGCATCGCCATGGACGCGCCCAAGGTGCGCGTGGATCGGATGATCGAATACACGAAGATCCTGAAGTCGCTGTTCGCGGAGGAGCCCGTCACGTTTGCGGGTGAGCACTTCCGCATCACCGACCTCCTTGGAACGCCGCGGCCCTACGCGGTCGGCGGCCCGCCGTTCGTCATCGGGGGTGGCCAGCCCCGCGTCTTGCGCTTCGCCGGAGAAGTCGCCGACATCGTCGGGGTGAACGCGTCAATCCATTCCGGCGAGGTCGACACCGAGGCTGCGCACGACGCGATGCCGGAACGCATCGACCAGAAGGTCGCGTGGTTGCGCGCAGGCGCGGGCGCTCGCTTCGACGACATCGAGATCAACGCGTGGCTGGCTGCGGCCGAGATCACGGACGACACGCCGGGTGTCGCCGACGTGATGGGTCAGCTGTTCAGCGCCGATCCCGACGATGTTCTCGCATCGCCGCTCACGCTCATCGGGTCGGTTTCCGAGTGCGCCGATCGCCTGCGGGAGCGTCGGGAACGCTGGGGCTACAGCTACAGCGTGATCCCGGGCGAGAAGGCGCGCGACTTTGCGCCGCTCGTCGCCGAGCTCACCGGCAACTAGCAACGAGGAGCCAGCAATGCAGATCTCGTGCGGATTCCCGCCCGGACCTCACGTCGTCGACCACATCGTCGAGGCCGAGCGCCTCGGATACGAGCGGGCATGGCTGTTCGACTCACCCGCGCTGTACGGCGACATCTGGGTGATCGCCGCCCTCGCTGCGCAGAGGACGTCGCGCATCGCCCTCGGTCCCGCGGTGCTGGTCCCGAATCTGCGCCATCCGCTCGCGCAGGCGAGCGCCATCGCGACGCTCGAACAGCTCGCGCCCGGACGTATCGCGGTGGCGATCGGTACCGGGTTCACGGGCCGGATGGCGATGGGCCAATCGGCGCTGACGTGGGCGTGGACCCGGCGCTACATCGAGCAGCTCCGCGCGTTGCTGCGGGGCGAGATGGTCGACGTCGACGGAGGGATTGCGCAGATGCTGCACGGTCCCGACTTCGCGCCGCCCTTCCCGATCACGACGCCGATCCTCGTCGCGGCCAACGGCCCGAAGGGGATGGCCGTCGCCCGTGACCTCGGCGACGGCGTGATGACGATCGGCGCGGGCGAGGGCGACTTCGATTGGTGCTCCGTCCTCGCGTTCGGAACCGTGCTCGACGAGGGCGAGAGCGCGGGCTCCGAGCGTGCGCTCGCGGCTGCGGGTCCGGGGCTCACGGTCGTGTATCACGCGATGTACGAGGGCGATCCCGCGTCGGTGGAGGGGCTGCCCGGCGGTGTCGAGTGGCGCAAGCAACTCGAAGAGGTCCCGGAAGCCGAGCGTCATCTCGCGATCCACAAGGATCACATGGTGCGGGTGACGGATCGCGATCGTCCGCTGCTCGACGGCGACCTGCTGCAGGCGTTCACGTGGACCGGTCCCGCCGCCGACGTGCGCGCCCGGATCGACGCGCTCGAAGCGGCCGGCGCGACCGAGCTCCTGTACGCGCCGATGGGTCCCGACATCGGTCGCGAGCTGCGCACGTTCTGGGAGATGGCCCACTGAGGCTGGGGTTGTTCGGCGTCAACATGGGGGCTTTGGCCGAGCCCGACGCGCTTGTGGCGACCGTGCAGGCCGCGGAAGCCGCCGGCTTCGACTCGGTGTGGGCGGGGGAGCACGTCATCCTGCCCGATCCGCAGGCGCCCCCGTCGCCGATGCATCCGCAGGACCCCGTGCTCGATCCCCTCGTCGCGCTGTCGTGGGCGGCCGCACACACCACCACGATCCGGCTCGCGACCGGGACCATCATCGTCCCGCAGCGCAACCCAGTGGTGCTGGCGAAACAAATAGCGTCGCTCGACGGCCTCTGCCGGGGGCGCTTCACCTTCGGTGTCGGAGTCGGTTATCTGGAGCCGGAATTCCGGGCCATCGGCGCCGACTTCGAGCACCGGGGCGCGGTCACCGACGAGTTCCTCGACGCGATGCGTCACCTCTGGTACGACGAGCATCCCGAGTTCCACGGCCGGTTCGCCGATTTCGCCGGCGTCGACGCGCATCCCCGCCCGGTGCAGGCCCCGATTCCGATCGTCGTCGGCGGTCACTCCCCGCCGGCGTACCGGCGCGCGGTCGCGCACGGCGCCGGTTGGTACGGCTTCGCACTGACTCCCGCGAATGTCGCGAACGCGCTCGAGGGACTGCGGGCCGCGGCGGCCGAGGTCGACCGGCCCGTCGCGCTCGGTCGGCTCGAGATCACGGTGACGCCGCGTGTCCCCGTGAACGCGGAGACGTTCGCCGCGTTCGCGGAGCTCGGTGTCGATCGCCTCGTCCCGTTCCCGGCTACCACCGCGGCCGCGATGCTGGAGACGATCGACGCATCGGTCGCCGCCGTTGCCGGTCTGTAGGTTTGCGACGGATTCGGCGAACTGAAGGGGAGCGTCTGATGCGGCCCAACGGGCTACGCGAGGCATGGGCCGAGGACCGGCCGACGTACGGCGGTTGGCTGACGATCCCGAGCGGCTTCTCGGCCGAGATTATGGCCCACGCCGGCTTCGACTGGGTCTGCGTCGATACCCAGCACGGCGTCATCGATTACCAACAGATGGTGGGCATGTTGCAAGCCGTGTCGTCGACCGACGTCACGCCGCTCGTACGCGTGCCGTGGAACGAGCCCGGCATCATCGGCAAGAGCCTCGACGCCGGCGCGCGCGGTGTGATCATCCCGATGGTCAACAGCGTGGCTGAGGCTCAACACGCCGTGCGGGCATGTCGTTACGCGCCCGCAGGGGCGCGGAGCTACGGGCCGCTGCGGGCCACGTACTACTCCGGTCCCGACTACTACCAGCACGCGAACGACGACGTGCTCTGCATCGTGATGATCGAGACGAAGGAGGCGGTCGAGCGGGTCGACGACATTCTCTCCGTCCCCGGCATCGACGCCGTCTACATCGGCCCCGCGGATCTGAGCATCACGCTCGGCCTTCCCCCCGCCCCCGCGCAGGAAGCCGACGTGTTCAACGACGCGCTCGCGAAAGTCGTCGCGTCCTGCCGGGCGCACGGCGTCGTCCCCGGTATCGCCGGCAACCGCACGACCGCACCGATCCGCGTTGCCCAGGGCTTCCGCCTGGTCGAGGCCGCCTCCGACTCGGGCGTGCTCGGCATCGGGGCCGGAGAAGCCCTCAAGGCGGCCGCCCCCGATCGTGACGCCACTTCTCGATCGGCGTACCTCTGATGACCGCCGCGCCGATACCTGCCCGCGTCGTTTCCGCGGTGCCGCTGGGTCCCGAGCAACTCGATCGGTTGGCCGAGTGGGAGGTCATCGTCGTCGACTTCTCCCGGACCCCTCGACCAGAGGTCGAGGCTGCCCTTTCCGAGGCGGAAGGCCTGCTCGTCAACTCTCACGCCCCGGTCGATGCTTCACTGCTGGAAGCCGCCTCCCGCCTACGAATCATCAGCACGATCAGCGTCGGGTACGACCACATCTCCGTGGCCACCACGACATCGCGCGGCATCTCGGTGGCCAACGCGCCCGTCCTCAGCGACGCTGTCGCCGACCTCACTCTCGGGTTGATGGTCATGGTTGCACGACGGCTGAAAGAGGCCGTCGGCGACATGAACCGAGGAGTTTGGAGCGACGGTCTGCTCGGGGCTGATCTGCGGGGCAAGACCCTGCTCCTCGTCGGCTTCGGCCGCATCGGCCGCGAGGTCGCCGCCCGCGCGCTCGCGTGCAAGATGCGGGTCTGCGCGTTCGACGCCCGCGCCGACGCGCCCGGGATGGACGGCGTGGAGTGGGTGGCGACCCTCGCCGACGGTCTGCACCGGGCCGACATCGTGTCGTTGCACGTCGATCTCAATCCGTCGACGTTCCACCTGATCGACGACACGACCATCGCGCTCATGAAGCCGAGCGCCATCGTCGTCAACACGTCGCGCGGCGGAGTGATCGATCAGGCCGCGCTCGCCCGTGCGCTCGGTGAAGGTCGCCTCGGCGGGGCCGGCTTGGACGTGCTCGAGACCGAGCCACCCGCCGCGGGCGAGTCCCTGTTGGCGATGGCGAACGTTGTCGTTCTTCCGCACATCGGTTCCGCGACCGTCGAGACCCGCAACGCGATGCGCGACTGCGCGATCGACAACTTGATCGCGTGCATGCGCAACGAGCATTGCGAACACATTCTCTCGTTCTGAGAGGCTCTCGTTCTGAGAGGAGCGGCGAGAGCTAGCGAGACGCGGCGACGGAGCCGAGCAGCTCGAGCTGCTCAGGGCGCAACGAGGCGGCTCCGGCGCGGCTGTCGAACGACACCGCGACCTCGAAACCGCCGACCTGCTCGAGGAACGGGCCGGAGCGACGACCGGCGGAGCGATCGAGGTACTCGCGTCCGGTCGGGAGGTGGCGCAGCGTGCCGCCTCGATGGGCGGCGTCGAAGGGAACCTTCGACGCGGGTACGACTTGTACGGTCAACTCGGCCGGCGCCGTCGCAGCGCCGGCACGGAATACGAAGAATCCGGCCGGCGGCTTGTCATTCTTGGTGATGAAGCCACGGTCGTAGTGAAGGTCGGCGGGGACACCGATGGAAGGCAGCTGCGACATGTCGCGACCCCACGCCTTCGCCAACCGGCTCGCGCACGCCGAGGGCGCGCTCGCCGGGCACGTCGTGTACTCGATGTCGGTGCTGGCGCGGCGCGTCACGAGGACGATCGCGATCGAGAGGACCACCGCGACCACGACGATCGTCGAGGCGCCCAGCGCGAAGATGCGTTTCACCCCGCCAAGATCGGCGCGGTGGAGGCCCGGCCTGAGGGCAACCGCCGGATGGCTACGAGCTGTGCGCGTCGGGGCAGCGGGCGATATCGGCCACATTCCGCCGGCACAACTGGGGATTGAGCGGGGCGAACAGGCCCCACGCGTTCGCTGCTCCCGGCACGACCCAGGCATGCAGCATCCACATGTCCGAGCCGTTCAGGTACGTACCGTCGCACAGGACCGCGCTGCGGACGTTCTCCCGTTCGAGGAGCAGCATCCGGTCGAAGCACATGCCGTAGTGGCGGTGCCAGTGGTCCGCCGAGCCGCTGAAGCCGGTGGGTCCGGCGGGATCCGTCGTGCGCACCCAGTACGAGAACCCGACCAGCTGGGTTTCGCCCAGGCGGGGGCCGTAGAGGAGCATCGCCGGTCGGGTCGGGTCGAACGGCGCGTCGACGAACCCCCAGTTGGTCCAGTGCGTACCGATGCCTTCGGTGTAGTTCGACGAGAGCACGTAGCCGGCGCGGGTGGCGTCGGCCGTGGTGCGGAGCCGGCACGCGACCTCGGACGCAACACGTATCTGGTCGGCGAGCGCGCGCCCGGTCGCTCCCGTGGCGTCGATGGGAGGCTGCGCGCCCGGATCGCCATGGCCCGAGTGCGCGAGGACGCCCGTCAACGGTGCTCGTTCTTCGGTCGCGATATCGCCGATCGCAGCCGTGCTCGGCGGCGCGAGGGCAGGGGCTGGGGCCGCCGTTGTCGTCGTGCAGCGGGCGGTCTCGATGTCGGGCAACGTTGCCCGCGCGCTCGTCGGGGCGCATGCGCAGACCATCACGAGCGCGAGAACGGCCCCGCAGATGCGGGCGGGCTGACCACGACCGAGTCGGGTCCGAAGCCGAAGTGCGACCGACGTAACTCGCAGCTTACGGCGGGGTCGGCGCGCCGCCGCGTGACTCCGACCAGGTCTTGCCCTGCTCGACATCGAGGTCGTGCGGGAGCCCGAGCAGGCGTTCGGCGATGATGTTGTGGAGGACCTCGCTGGTCCCGCCGCCGACCGTGAGTGCTGGGCTGAAGAGGAAGCCGCGGTCCCAGGCCGGGTCGAAGGTGCCGTTGGCGTCGAGCATCCCACCCGCGCCCATGAGGTCCTTGGCGAGCGTGAACACGCGCTTGCCGTGCGGATCGGCGAGCGCTTTGCGCAGCGACGCGTCGGGGCCGGGTTTCTTGTTCACCGCCGCCGAGATCATGCGCATGCGGTGGTAGCGCAAGATCTCACCCTCGATGAATGACCCGACGACCTGTTGGCGCGCGACCACATCGGCGAGGCCTCCGTTGTCGCGGTAGTGCGCGACGAGATCGCGCGCGCTCGGCCCGTAACCCCATTGCAGACCGCCACCGGTCGAGAGCGACACGCGTTCGTTCGCGAGTGTGCTCTTCGCCATGCCCCAACCGAGGTTCTCTTCGCCGATCAGGTTCTCGGCGGGCACTCGCACGTCGGTGAAGAACACCTCGTTGAATCCCGACTCACCCGTCATGCTCCGGATCGGCCGGACCTCGATACCGGGGAGGTCCATCGAGATGATGAAGTACGAGATCCCGCGGTGCTTCGAGACGTCGTTGCGCGTCCGTGCGATGAGGATGCCGAACTTCGCTCGGTCGGCGAGCGAGGTCCAGATCTTTTGACCGTTCACGCGGTAGATGTCGCCGTCGCGCTCGGCGCGCGTCGACAGGTTCGCGAGGTCGGACCCCGCGCCCGGTTCGCTGAAGAGTTGGCACCACAGTTCGACGCCTTCGAGCATCGGCCCGAGGTAGCGCAGCTTCTGCTCGTCGTTGCCGAGGGCGACGATGATGGGGCCGCAGTGGCCGATGCCGATGGGGTTCATCGGCTTCGATGCACCCGCTCGCCGCATCTCGCCCTCGATGATGAGCTGCAGCGCCGGGTCCGCGTCGAGCCCGTAGGGACGGGGCCAGTGGGGGACGACGTAACCGGCCTCGACCAGCTCACGCGCCGAGGGCGCCGGATGTTCGGTGAACCACTGCCGGACCTCGAGCCGGCGCGGGTCGTCTTCGGCAGGGAGATCGACGTCCATGGCGGCAGTCTCGCATTGGCCGGTCCGGCGGTGCTCAACTAGCCACTCATATGGCTTGGAACATCGCAGATCTCACCGAGCACATCGTCGACACGGTCCCGAATCGCATCGCGCTGATCATCGCGGATGAGCCCCGGACCTTCGCCCAGCTGGAAGAACGGGCCAATCGTCTCGCGCATCATCTCCAGGCCCAGGGCATCGGCCCGGGTGATCACGTCGGGATCTACGGCTTCAACAGCCATGCGTTCGTCGAGACGATCTTCGCCGCGTACAAGCTGCGCGCCGTGCCGGTCAACGTGAACTACCGCTACGTCGAGGCCGAGCTTCGGTACCTCTTCGACAATGCCGATCTGGTCGCGCTCGTGCACGACGCCCAGTTCGCGCCGCGCATCGCCGCCGTGCGCGAGGCGCTGCCGATGTTGCGCCACCTCGTCGCGATCGACGACGGCTCGGGTACCGACACTTCCGCGATCGGATCGGTCGACTACGAGGATGCGCTCTCGAGCGCGAGCCCCGACCGTGACTTCGGGGAACGCTCCGACGACGACATCTACATCCTCTACACCGGCGGCACGACCGGGATGCCGAAGGGTGTCGTCTGGCGCCAAGAAGACGTGCTGTGCGTGCTCGGTGGGCTCGTCAACTTCGATACGGGCATACGCGTCCTCGACGAGTGGGAGTTCGCCAAGAACGCGGCCGACGCGCCGAGCGACGCCGGTTTCGCGATCGTGATCGCACCGCTGATGCACGGCGCCGCGCAGTGGGGGACCCTGAACGGTCTCATCAACGGTCGGACGACGGTGTTGACGCCGAAGTTCGATTCGCACGACGTGTGGAGGGCAGTCGAGAAGTACAAGATCCCGACCTTGAGTATCACCGGCGACGCGATGGGCCGGCCGCTCATCGAGGCGCTCGACGAAGGCGGGTACGACGCATCGTCGTTGGTTGCGGTCGCGTCGACCGCAGCGGTGTTCAGCGCAACGGTCAAGGCCCAGTTCCACGAACGTTTCCCGAATCTCGTCATCGCCGACGCGGTCGGCTCGACCGAGACCGGGTACAACGGCGTGCGGGTGATCATGAAGGGCGGCGAGGAGCGGGCCGGCCTGCCCACCGTCAAGATGGGTCCGGACACCGTCGTGCTCGATGACGACATGAACATCGTGCAGCCGGGCTCGGGTGTCGTCGGTCGCATGGCGCGCGGTGGCAACGTGCCGTTGCGCTACCACAAGGATCCGGAGAAGTCGGCGGCGACGTTCGTGACGGTGAACGGCCGGCGGTTCTCGGTGTCGGGTGACTCCGCGGTCGTCGAGGCCGACGGCACGATGACGTTGCTCGGTCGGGGTTCGGTGTGCATTAACTCCGGCGGCGAGAAGATCTATCCGGAAGAGGTCGAGGCCGCGCTCAAAGCGCACGAAGCCGTGTTCGACGTGGTAGTCGTCGGCGTCCCCGACGAACGGTGGGGGGAGCGGGTGGCGGCGGTCGTCGAGATGCGTCCCGGCCACGACGTCTCGCTCGAGGAGCTCGACGCGCACACGCGCAGGCACGTCGCCGGCTACAAGGTCCCGCGGGAACTGCACGTGGTGGCGAAGATCGAACGCTCACCGAGCGGCAAGCCCGACTACCGGTGGGCGAAGGACATCGCTACGGGCGTGAAGAAGGCCTAGACCCCGAAACTCCACCAACAGTTGTCGGACTTTTCGGCACCAGGTGCGGAGAAGTCCGACAACAGGTCACTGCTTCAGCTCGACGATGATCTCGTAGTAGGGCTCGGCCCCGGTGTTCACCGCGCTCTCGACGCCGCCTTTGGGGACGTGCGTGACCATCCCCGGGATCACCGCGGCTTCGAAGAACTCCCGGTACGGGCTCTGGGTGTCGGCTTCGGGCGCGACCGCGATCCGGTCGCCCGTCACCTGGATCAAGAGGTGGTCGAGGTCGTGGCGGTGGATGGCGCTGCGCTCCCCGGGGGCGAGTGCGAGCACCCATACGCGCACCCGCTCGTCCTCGAACACGACCTTGGTGCCGACGCCGCCCAATTCCCGGTCCATGACCGGGCATTCTCCCGCACCGGGGCCTCGACCGGCGCCAAGATTGGAACATGTTCTAAAATCCCCGGTATGGCTGAGCGACGATTCCCGTTCCCGATCCCGTTCGGTTGGTATCAGGTCGCGTTCCCGAGCGATCTCGCGCCGGGCGAGGTCACCGCGGTCGAGTACTGGAGTCGCGAACTCGTCCTGTGGCGCGACATGTCGGGCGGCTTCCATCTCCAGGACGCGTTCTGCCCGCACCTCGGCGCTCATCTCGCGTACGGCGGTTCGGTCGACGGCGACCTGCTGACCTGCCCGTTCCACGGCTGGAAGTTCGACGGCACCGGCGCGTGCTCCAACATCCCCTACAGCCAGCGCACGAACCGCAAGGCGCGGGTGCGGACGTATCCCGTCATCGAACGCAACGGCTTCGTGCTGGCCTGGTATCACCCCTTCGAAGAAGATCCGAAGTGGGAGATCCCGGTGATCGAGGAGATCGGCGATCCCGCGTGGAGCGACTTCTACGCGTCGTCGTACGTGATCCGCACGATCCCGCAGGAGATGTCGGAGAACGGCGCCGACCCTGCCCACTTTCAGTTCGTGCACGGTACCGACACCGTTGCCGAGATGGAGGAGTACAACACCGACGGGCCGTGCTCGTCGATGTTGTCGAAGCAGTCGTTCGTGACGCCACGCGGGGTCACCGAAGGTCGCATCGACGTGTACAACTACGGCCCGGGTTTCTCCAAGGTGTGGTTCAGCGGCATCGTCGACGCGATCAACATCGCGACGACGACCCCGATCGACGACGACACCACCCAGGTGCGCTTCAACTTCATCGTGCGCAAGTTCGACGACGAGCAGTTGACCTCCACGGTCGCCGACGCGTTCGTGAAGGAGATCAACAAGCAGGTGCAGGAAGACCGGCCGATCTGGGAGCACAAGAGCTTCCTGCCGTCGCCCGCGCTCGCCGACACCGACGGTCCGATCCTCAAATTCCGCAAGTGGTACAGCCAGTT
>JBBSFB010000077.1:0-18796 GCA_038239145.1 Acidimicrobiia bacterium | reverse complement strand
TCCCGGCGCGCGATCCAGGCGTGTGCGGCATCGATCCGTTCCACTCATCGCGGCGAGTACGACGCGGCCGACGCCTTGGCGCGCGAAGCGCGTGATCATCTCGCCGCGGCCGATCATGCGATCGTGACCCAGCCCGACGTCCGCAGCGGCGGTCCGCTCAACGACGCGAAGAAGGAGTTGGCCGAGGCGTGGCTGACGCTCGCGTTGGTGCGAGACCTTCCGTTGCCGAAGCCGGACGAGCTCGGGCTCGAGATCGCTCCGTACTGCAACGGACTCGCGGAGGCCGCGAGTGAACTGCGCCGGCAGTTGCTCGATCAGCTCCGCGCCGGCGAGATGGAGCGCGCGGAGACTTTGATGCGTGCCATGGACGAGATCTATTCGCTGCTCGTGACCATCGACTATCCCGACGGCGTAACCGGCGGTCTGCGGCGTACGACCGATCAGCTGCGAGCCGTGCTCGAGCGCACCCGCGGCGACCTGACAACGGCCATCGTCGCGGCCCGCCTGCAAGCCTCGATCGAGGCGGCCGGACGGGCGGCAGGCGGCTGACGCTTTGGTACGCTGAGACCTCCCTTCGGGGGTGTAGCTCAGCTGGTAGAGCGCTACGTTCGCAACGTAGAAGTCGACGGTTCGAGTCCGTTCACCTCCACCCAGTAAGCCCTGGTCAGCGACCTGGACCGTCGGGACCAGCCAGAGGGGAAGGCGGTTTGGCAACCGATTGGCAACGGGATACTGTCCCGGCCAATGCGTGGTCACATCCGCAAGCGCGGCTCGGCTTGGC
The DNA here is from genome assembly GCA_038239145.1 of Acidimicrobiia bacterium. GTDB lineage: Bacteria > Actinomycetota > Acidimicrobiia > IMCC26256 > PALSA-610 > PALSA-610. The sequence goes on along the minus strand of JBBSFB010000077.1, from coordinate 18,015 downwards.
AAGTCATCGTCGACGCCGGACGCGACCCCCTGACCGGCACGCGTCGGCAGATCTCGCGCAACGTGCGCGGCTCGAAGAAGCAGGCCGAAGAAGTCCTGGCGCGCCTGCTCGTCGAAGCGGGCGGCGGCATCCACTCGGGCACGTCGAACGCGACCGTTTCGGAGCTGGTCGATGCCTGGTTCGAGCTCGCGAAGCCCGACCTCTCCCCATCGACGGTCGAGACGACGCAGCGATTCGTTGACCTCTACGTGCGAGACCGGATCGGCCGACTGCCCCTTCGCCGTGTCACGGTCGCGGTACTCGACCGCTACTACGCAGAGCTTCGCCAGAGCGGGGCGAAAGAAGGCGGAGAGCTTTCGCCGCGGACGGTCCGGCGAGTGCACAACATCGTGCGGCGCGCGCTCGAGCAGGGTTTGCGTTGGGGATGGATCGGGACCAATCCGGCCGCGCACGCGTCGCCGCCGAAGCTTCAGCGACTCGAGCCGAAACCACCGTCCGCCGCCGACATTCAGGTCCTACTGGAGACCGCCGACTCCGAGGACCCGGACTTCGGAATGTTCCTGCGGCTCGCAGCAGCCACCGGGGCGCGCCGAGGAGAACTTTGCGGATTGCACTGGTCTGCTGTGGATCTCGACCGCCGAACGGTACTGATCGCTCGCGGAATTGTGCGCGGCCAGAACGGCCTGGTGGAGAAGGACACGAAGACGCACCAGGCACGACGCATCGCGCTCGACGACTCGACCGTAGGCCTGCTGCGTGAACATCAGGTTCGGTGCGACAAGCGCGCACGAGACTGCGGAGACACCCTCGGACGCGAAGCATTCGTGTTCTCCTACGCAGCGGACGGCTCGACGCCATGGCCGCCGCTGTCCGTCACCCAGCGCTTCAACCGTCTGCGCGACAGACTCGGCCTCGATGAGGTGCGTCTGCATGACCTTCGTCACTACGTCGCGACGCGGCTCATCGCGGCGGGCGTGTCCATCCGAACGGTCTCCGGCCGCCTCGGCCATGCCAACGCCGCCACGACGCTCGGGGTCTATTCGCACTTCGTCGAGGCGTCCGATCAGGATGCGGCGAAGCTGCTCGGCGCGTTGCTCGACACCTCGACGTAGCTCAGAGTTCGATCTCGGCGCCGCGTTGTGGGTAGCGCTCGGGCGCGATGTGGCGCAGTGCTTGATCAACGCGTGCTTGGGCGAAGTGTTGTTCGTCGTTCGTTCGATCGAGGGCACCGAACGGCCGCTGCGGGTCGGTGATGTGTTCGCGGTGGCGGTACTCCTCGATGAAGATCGCGGCTTCTATCCACTTGTCGCGAGGTTTGCCGTCGGTGGGCCAGGGCCCGAGCGTGGAGAGGTATGCGGGCGGGTTGGTGCGGTAGTCGAAGACGTGCTGGCCGAGCAGGGTTTGTACTTCGCGTTCGATACGTGGAAGTTGTTCGAGGTCGGCCCGGTGGCGCGTTTGGAACGTGTCGTAGGCGGCGCGCGGCGCGTGGGTGTCAGCGAGCGCGCGGTCGGTCTGTTCGAGTTTGCCGGCGAGGCGTTGGACGCGTTGCGCGGTCACGAGTCGTTGGGAGGCGTGCTCGCGGCGGTGGCGGAGCGGACGCTTCGCCGTGAGGTCGGCGAGGCGGGCGCGTTGCTCGTCGAGCTCTTCTTGAATGTTGGTGCGGGAGCGTTGGAGTGCGGCGATGTCGGCGTCGGGGTTGCGGGGCGTGGTGCGGTCGAGGTGGCGGAGTCGTTCGAGCTCGTGGTAGCGCTGCGCGAGGGTTCGTCTCGGGTTGGGCGTGGGGCGTTGGTGGTCGATCGCGAGATGTTGGGCACGGGTGACGTGCAGTGAGGCGGCGAACGAGTCGAGCGGCTCCCGGCGGGGGGTCGGAGTGTGCTGTTCGTTGTCGTCGCGGTTGTCGACGAGGTAGACGCGATTGTTGGCGCGTCCGCGTGAGAGTGCGACGTACGCGGCTTCTTGGTAGAGGGCGTCGTTGCCGAGGACGAGCACCTGATCGACGGTGACGCCTTGGGCTTTGTGAATCGTGGTCGCGTATGCATGGCGGAGGTGGCCGGCATCGAGGTAGCCGGCCGGGAGAACGTGGCTGGTCGCGTTGTCGGTCCGGATGGTGACCGCCCGCGCGTCCACGTCGACGTCGGTGATCGTGGCGAGGGTTCCGTTGCGGACCCCAAGAGCGCGCTGGTTCCGTAGTGTCACGACGCGATCGCCGGCTTGGTAAGGGCGGCCGTCGATCTCGAGTTCAGGTCCGGACAACTCTCCGCCGGATGCCACCCGTTGGCGGGCGCGGGCGTTGAGGTCGTCGACGTCGGACCAGCGGGCGGCGACCATGAGTACCCGATCGTGGCGGAGGCTCGCCGCCCACCAGTCGGCTGCCATTGCCTCGCGTGTTTGTGATGCGGTTGGGTGGGTGACGATCCGTTCGTGTTCGTCGTACGCGGCAAGCGCCCGGTCGATGTCACCCGTGCGAAGCGCGCCGAGCGCGGCCCGTTCCCATGGCTCGTGCTGGCGACGGTTCTGGGCCAGTCGGATCGGCTCGAGACGCGTGCCGATCCCGCGGAGCAGTCCGCCGGCCTCGATCTCGGGGAGTTGGCGGGGGTCGCCGACCAACACGACCTTCGCGTGGGCGCGTTCGGCGTGGTCGAGGAGCCGGCCGAGGGTACGAGTGCCGACCATCCCGGCTTCGTCGATGACCAGAACCGTGCGGGCCGGGAGTCCGCCGTGTTCGCGGTCCAGGTCGGCCAGGAGTGATGCGATCGTGTCGGACCGGATACCGGCGGTCGTTTCGAGCTCGGCGGCGGCGCGGGCTGCGAGCGCGGCGCCGATGACGTGATTACCCTGGCGCTGCCACGCGTCACGCGCCGCGTCGAGCGCGAACGTCTTGCCCGTTCCCGCGGCCGCGATCACCACATCGACACCGCGCCCGCCAGTGGTCAGCTGCAGGACCATCGCGGCCTGCTCGTCAGAGATCTCGAGTCGGGCGGCGAGCGCGGCAAGCGCGACGTCATCGGCGACAACGCCTGCGCTGTCGTCGCGTCGGTCGACGGCGTTGTCGACGAGGCGCTGTTCGAGCGCGAGCAGCTCGATGGTGGAGTAGCAGGTGCCGAGATCGGGTCCGTCGATGCGTCGTCCGCCAGCGCGCGTCTGCAGACTCGTCGGAGCGTAACCCTCAAGAGCAACAACTTCCGGTTCGGCGAGGGTGCAGTCGGCGAGCACCTCGATGGCGGTGACTTCGGCGCCAGCCCGAAGGTGTTCGCACCACGCTCGCAGCACCGCGCGACGATCGAAGCTGCTTGCGCGTTCGGTCAGGCCCTCCGGACCCAACAAGTCGCCGACCGTGCGCCGCTGCTCGTTCTCGGAGAGCAGTGCGGGCTCGGCGCGGTGCATCGTGGCTGCGATCGTGTCGTGGTCGACGTCGAGGTCACCCGCCCGTTTCCACCATCGCTCGGTCATCGTGAGCGGATCGACGGTGTAGTCCTTGGCCTGGCGAGTGTCGAGCGCGGCGATCTCCGCCGCCCGCGCTGAGGTGACCCCGCGTGTGGCCATCTCTGCTTCGATCTCCGCTCGGCGGGTCGAGAACGCACGCAGCACCGGATCGGGGATCCCTTCGAGGTCGGCGATCCCGTTGATGACGGGCCGCCACGCAACCCCGAGCCGGCGGGTCAGCTCGGCGCGGAGGTTCGCCTCGTACATGTAGCCGGCGGTCTTGGCGTGCAGGTAGATGCGACGGGCGTCGAGGGTCGCCCAGCGGCCGTCGGCGGCGCGCGTTGTGTTCGCGACCAGCACGTGCGTATGGAGGTGAGGGTCGCCGGCGCGGCTGGAGCGGTGTCGAAACGCGGCTGCGACGAATCCTTCGCCGATGATGCTCTCGGTGCCGTTGGTCCCGCGCCGCGACCAGCAGGCCTCGCGTTCCAGATATCCCAGGGCGGCGTCGACGGACGCCTCGTGCGCGGCGTGGACCTCGGCCGAGACCTCGAAGCCGCCGAGGCCGAACAGGACCGACACCGACTTCGGTGCCCGGAACGTCAAGTCGAATCCGGGTACCCGATCCGAGCGGGCGCGACCCAACGCGATGCCGCTCGCCGGGTCGACGCCTTCGAGCACGGCGCGCAGGTTGTCGGCGTTGACGCGGCCGTCGAGCCCGATCACGGGTGCGCCCGCGCCGACCCACCGGCCCGGTGCTTCGCCCCGCCCGCTGTAGTAGTCCTCGACTCCGTTCGAGACACTCTCCAGGTAGTAGCTCTGCTGCCCCGCACCCAGTTTCCCGATACTCAACACGCGGACCAATCCCGAAAACGCGCGCAGTCATCCGACCGTCGGATGACTGCCGAAGACCCCTCACCGAAAAGCTGCACGAACTTGCATTCGAAATGCGAGAGCGAAACCGACCCCGCGTCGGCAGCGGAGAGAGCTGCCAATTTCGACGTCACCGCGACGCGTCGTCGATGAGTTGATCGATCGCGCGGCGCGGCACGACGACCCGCCGTCCGAGCCTGATGTGTGCGAGCTCACCTCGCGCGACGAGCTCGTACGCGTGCGCTCGCGAAATGCCCAACAGCCTCGCCGTGTCGCCGACTGACAACACCAGCGGTCGATCGGCATTCGTGACTTCCGGTTCGTACATGAATCGTCCTCCTTCAAGGTCACAGGTTCGGAATCGAGGCGCGGTGGTGCTTCCGTGCTGATCACGCACGTCCGCATGGGCGGTCCCCGTCACGAAGGAATGGCGCGCTGGACCCGGCGATCGCGACAAGAAACCTGGAGATCGACGGCCGACAACCTGCGTACAGACGTTCACAACGGTCGGTGCAGACCCACCGTGCAGACCTTTGGTACAGACGTTCGTACAGACGACCAACCGCTCACGACACTCAACCGATGCCAAATCGGCAGCGCGGCGACCCGCGGCTCCGAAGCTCCGAACGACAGCTTGCTAGCCCGAAAACGATGCCGTCTCCGGTGACCGACGGCCAGTAGCGGTGTTCGGGCGAGAAGGGTGCGCCGTCAAGATATATTGATGCCGGTGGACCCCTGTCATCCTGACGAGCGCTCGCAAGCACGGAATCGCCGACGACAACATGCTGCACGCGTACCGCAACCCGATCCGAGTGTTCGCGTTCGACGACCTCACGATGCTGATCGGCGCCGACCGGGCCGGCCAACTTCTCGAGGTCGGACTCGCGAACGCAGAGGGTGTGGAGTTCATCGTTCATGCCATGCCTGCCCGCACCAAGTTCCTGAGGTGACCGTCATGCCCCGATCGATGCAGGACATCCTCGACCACGCCGACGAACTCGCGGCACGGTTCGAGAGCTACGAGCTGTCACCCGATGACGAGGTCGGAGTTGCAGAGCATCTCCTCCGGCGCGCCGCCCTCGCCCGAGCCCGCAGCGAACGCCAAATCGCCGAAGCCGTCGAATCCGCGCGACGCGCGGGAATGTCGTGGAAGCGCATCGGAAATGAACTCGGCTTCTCGGCCCAAGCCGTACAGCAGCGCTACCGAGCCATCACGGAATCGGCATAAGCCACCGTCCGGTACGCCGCCCCACCGCTCACCCGACGCGAACCAGTACCGGGATATCCCGGTGATCCGACAACTCCCAGCCGAGATATTCCGGTGATCGCGGCCTGATCAGGTTCATCCCGGCAGGCGCAGATCGGCAGTTATGTGGTTACGCGAGGTCCCGCGCAGCCCGCAGCGTTCGCGCGCTCACCGTCAGAACCTCGCCGTCGGCGCTGCGTATGACGGCGACCACTTCGCCCGTCCCGCGACCGAGGACCTCCTCGGTGCGCCGAAGCTCGACCAAGTCGAATACATCCGGCCTCGTGTTCCGAGCACCCGAAACGAACACACGCACGCGATCGCCGACCCGCAGGTCCTCCCAGCCGTCGAGTGTCGAGTCATTCATCCGCCAATAGTGCCCAATCCGGAACGATCTTGCGAGCACCGATCGGCAGATATGTCGTTGTTCAGAGCTTCATGAAATAGCGCGCCACGGGCACGAGTCGCATTCCGGCCTTCTCGTAGGTACGGCGCCCGGGTGCGTGACCCGGATCGGCGCCGGTTTCCACCATTGCTACTTGCACGCCAGATTCCCTGATCCAATCGAGAGCGAACTTGGTCAGGGCTGTACCTACTCCGGCGCTTTGGTGGACCGGATCCACGGCGAGCATGTCAATCTCACCGATGCGCCGATCATCATGGATGCGGACGGCGACGAAGCCGACGACCTTGGTGTCTACCTCAGCGATCGACACGTTGTTGTTCGCCGTCGAAAGAACGCCTTCGACGTCGCTCTGCTGTTTCGCCCGCCAATCGGGTTGAAGAGCATCGTTGATCTGATGGCCGAGCGCCTCACGGATGGAGACATGCACAGGCGCCCATGCTCGTAGCGCGAGGCTGACCACGGCGGCGGTGTCGGAAGCGTTGAAAGGGCGGATTCGCACCTGCACAGCTTGCTCGGTCGCGGGCTCACTCGCACGCTATTGCCCGATGGGGGGCGGTTATGGCGAGCGCCGAGTGGCGGTTCGGTGCTACTCGCTGTACGTCTGTCTCGGGGGCGAGCTGAGCTCGTAACGATTGGCGTCGGGGTCGTAGAACCAGAAGAAGCTGTGGTGCTTCGACTCCCGTAGCTTGTCCACGTCGGCACCCGAAGCTGTCAGCTCCGCGCATGCGCTCGCTTCGGATCGGGATGCGTGAAGACGAGATACGTGTTGCGGTCGTTCTCGTCGCGAGAACGCTCGACGCCTTCTGGAAGCTGCCAGACTGCGAAGTGCATCCCGCCGACGACGAACGCCGCGAACGGATGGTCGTTCCCGTCACTCGCGACGAGGACCGGCTCCAGGTCCTCGCGGCCGTGACGGAATCGTTCCACGAGCAGGACTGGCGACGTGACCACCGCGGCGGCGGTGTCTAATGCCGCCGTCCGATATCCCGCTCGACCAGGAGCTGGGTGTGCAAATCCTCGCCGCTCGGCGGCCCTTCGATCGTGAGATCCCCGATGGTTCCTGCCGCGAGTGCGTCGAGGGCACCCTGGTCGCGGCCAATGTCTTTGGTCCAGAACCGCACCGCGCGGTCGATCTCATGGTTCCACACGGGCCATGCTTCGGGACGCCACCGCCACGACAGGGGCAGTTTCGTGAACCGCAACGTTGCCGCGAGCGCGTCGAGGTGCGCTGGCTGCGCCATCCACGGTACGGACTCGGCCGGTTCGGCGACGACGAACGCGAGCTGCACATGCCCGATATCGGCCTCGCTATTGAGCACGGCTCCGAACGCGTGCGCCGCAACGAGCGTTGTCTCGGGCCATTGCGCGGCACGATCGAGGCCGTCGGCCACGTCGACGAGGCGGCTGATCGCGGTCGAATGCTTCATCCCCGAATCGTCGCACAAGCGAGTGGCGAAGACCGTCTCGACCGCTCGCATAAATGCGCCAGAGCGGGCAATCTGAGCGGGCGAGGAACCCTGGCAGCGCCAGGGTCGTCCAAGGAGACGTGACGGTATTGCGGTACAGCGCGATCGGTGTGTTCTTCGTCATGGTGCTCGCCGCTGGGTGCAGCAACGGTTCACGAAAGACCACGCCAACACCGTCGACGAAAGCCACAGGAGCCGCCAACGAGTTCCCCGTGGTACTCGACGACAGCGGGCTTCATATTCCGCAACAGCAGCGACCGTCGGCGACCTACGCCGTGTCGTTCACAGACCGTCGATCTCACGTGGCCCCGAATCAGCGAGTTGCGCTGACCGTCTCGCCAATCGGGCCGGATGTTGTTCTGTTCAGCGTTCCGGCCGGGACGCACAGCAGACAAGTCTTGCTCGCGAACGAGAGCGTCCAGGTCGTAGTGAACGACGTTCCGCAGAGGGGCTTGGCGGCGTACCTCAAGATCGAACCGTCCAAGGAGTATCCGACTCCGGCGACGTAGACCGCCGACGCCAGAACTGCCGATAGGGCGCTGGAATAACGGCGCCAGACCAGGCATTCTGTGGGTGTGGTGACCGTTGATTATCCTCGGCCGCGAGAGCGGTCACTTTGGCCGCTCGCGGCGATCCTGCTCGTCGGTGCATTTGTCATCGCGGGAGCGATCTTCGCCGCGTCACACGTCTCTTCCGGGGATTCCGCGGAGCAACCGAAGGAAGCGCGGCTCCTTGACTCGTTAACGATCGATGCTCGTCTCGTCACGCCCCCCGGAACGCGCGAGCTACGACTAACGCGCCACCACGTTTGCCCACGTAGAGAACTCGACTCCTCCGCAACGGAAGTGGAGCGCGAACTACGCCTCGACGCTGACCTGACGCCACAGGCCGGGCTTGAAGCCGTGATGTCGCTGTACCTTCGTCACGGGTGGGTGCGTGACGCGGAGAACCCGCTTGGAACGCTCGCCAAGGGTCCGCGGTCGCTGTGGATCAGCGGGGGCGGCACGACCGGACACGCCCTGACGGTGTACGTAGAGGACAGCGGCGAAAGCTGCTGACGCGGCGAGACCCACCGCGTACATAACTGTAGATATTCCGGTAATCGAGTGAGGCTGCGGGCTGCGTCCCGAAGAGGGGGTGCTTGTTCGTGTTTTCCTCGGCCCCGCTCCCGACGCGGGTGATGGCACGCCCTATTTGAGCATTCCTGCTCGCTCCAAAATCGGGATGAGCAGCGTCTGCAGGTCGGCGGTCGCGATGCCGAACGTGTCGAATACGTGCCATGAGGACGCTGACGTATGCCCCGCCTACGTACTCGCCGCGATCCTTCACTGCCGGGTCGGACGGTTGCGCAGTGACTTCCTCGCGACCGCCGTCGTTCGTCAGTATGAGATATCGGCGGAACGACGCCTAACCAGCGCGAACGCTGTACAACGTCGCGTTCCTCGCGAAGAACGCCACGGAGACCGCGCGACAGAGCCTGGTACACGACCATGACATCGGGGCGCTCGCGTAGAAGTGCTTCGGCGCGCATCAACCCGCCTGCTGCGTGCTGTCGCGGCGTATCTGCCGGCGTCGAGGTTAGTAGCTCGTGGCGAGACTGGAGCAGTGGGGTTGCGGTTTCACGCAGCCATGGACCTTGGAATCTGCACGAGTCTGGGCGGGAGCGTTCGGCAAGTAGCTCGCTCCGACGTACATGACTGAGCCGATCGGAGCGGTCCGCTGGCCGGTCGCCGATCCGGGGGATCCGATTCCTCTGGGCAGCTCAGCCCGCCGACGGGACACTGCGCGGCCCGTCGTGTATCGGGGCGTTAGCTCGGAGCGGATGAGACGGCGTGCTTTATGCGACGGGCGAGTTGCCCGATGCTTTGAGCGCTTCTGGAAGCGTCATGGGTGCGCCGGTGACCGTAATGGTGCCTTTCATGCCGTTCGCTTCGTGGCTGGGAACGGCGCAAAAGAACGCGTAGGTGCCTGCTTTCGGGAAGAAGACGACTTCGCTGGCCGCCGAACCCGCGGCGTTCAGACTCAATGACGCGGCGAGGGTGCTCGGATCGTGGAGGTTGAACGTGTGGCCGGGCGCGGCGATCGCGACATCGATTTTTGCGAGCCCGGTCGTTGCCGTCAACGTTCCGGGAGCGAATCGGAGAGTGCCTCCAGGGGCGGCGGTTACGGCGAGAGTCTGGGCGGTCTTCAGGGTTGGTGAGAGGCTGGTAGGGCCGGTGTTCGCCGGTTGGGCGTGGCCTAGGACGAGCCATCCGCTCGAGACGATCGAGAGAAGAAACGCGGTCGTGACGAGTGTGATCGCGGAGCTCCGTAGCCGGTGAGATCCGGCTGACAGCAGAGCCGCGCCGACGAGGATCATGACCGTAATCGCGGTGGCCACGAAGATCGGGATGTGACCGTGGCCGGCAAGGAAGATGCGAGAGATGTTGATGATGTAGGCGATCAGACCCGCCACGACGCCGACTGGGAGTAGGAGCGGTGTCAAGAACCGCTCGACGTAGGGGCGCTGCCAGAACGAACTCGGCTGCGCGACGGTCTCGGAGTCGACGACCGGCGAGTCTCGGTGAGGGCCGGTGCTGCCGCGCGCGGCGGGCGCGGTTACAGGCGTCATTTGGAACAGTTCTCCCGTGCGCTGCCGACCAAACGGTGTGATGCATGGTTCCGCATGGGCCAGTCGCCAAGGGAGGAGTCGACGCTCACCGGCTTCTCCGACCCAGCAGACGTGCGGCGCGGCGCAGGATGCGGGCTCGTTGTGGCTCGTGACGGAACTGGCCTCCGCGGGCGGCGAGGCCAATGGGTGGGTGGCATGTCGGAACCAGTTCGGCCGCTGCTGCTGCTAATCCGTCGCGCCACATGCGGTCGGTGATCTCGTCGGTGTAACTCTGTTCCATGCTGGTAGTGACGCGCCCGAGGCTGTTCCGGTTGCACGACGGCGCAAGAAGCTCTGGCGATCGGACTCGAGCAGCAACGAGTGGGCGTGCGCCACGGCATCACCCGCACGTGCGTACAGGCCGGCAAGCAGACTGCGGGAGACCTCGCGACAGAGTGCCTCGCGTGCCGAGATGCGATGCAACCTTTTGGGGTCGTCGCGCGTCTTAGGGCGTGTCACCGGTGCCGGACGTGGTCGAACATCGGTTCGATGACTTCTACTCGTTTTCATACGGACGGCTGGTCGCGAGCCTCGCGTTCGTCACAGGCGACCTAGATCTCGCGACCGACGCGGTCGATGAAGCGTGTGCTCGAGCGGTCGAATGGCTTGGGCGGGGACGGGACATCGAGGTGCTCGAGGCCTGGATCCGGGTTGTGTCGCGCAATGTGGCGCGCGGCCGACTTCGTCGGCTCGGGTCGGAACGGCGCGCCCGCCAGAGACTGTCCTCCCTGCGGGCAGCAGATCAGGTCGACGATGCCGCGAGCGCGATCGATGTGCGCGCCGCGCTCAGCAAGTTGCCTCGACGGCAGCGGGAAGTCGTCGTCCTTCACTACTTCCACGGTCAGAGCATCGACGCAATCGCCAACGAGTTGCGAGTCCCCGCCGGAACCGTCAAATCGGCACTGCACCGGGCGCGTGCCGCACTGGCCCAAGCACTCGACGACCCCCGCGAGCCAGTCAAGGAGCAACGATGACCAGCGCCGACGACCTCGACCGCATCTGGCGCGAGGGTCTGACACTTGCCGCCAGTGAACTCGTGGTGCGCGACGATCCACGCGCACGAACAGCCACCCGAGTGCAGCGTCGGCGACGCTCGCGCCGAATCAAGACCGCAGTAGCCGCGATCGCGTTCAGCGTGGCAGCGATCGGAGCGACTGCCCACTTCGACGATCACGTCTCGCACGGACGAGTCGCCAGTCGACCACCCACAACTGTTCAGGCCAGCGTCTCCATCGATGACGCACCCGGCAACCAGCTCGCGATCACCTTCCCAGGCCGGACAGTTTCAGGCAATCCGCCATCAGTCACGCTGCCGGCCGGGATCATCCACTTCGAAATACACGGCACGCCAGCCCATCAACTCGTAATCGACGGGGTTCCGGACTTCACAGCAACATTCGCCGGCACAGCATCATCCACCGTGACCGAGAACGTCCGTCTTCAACCCGGCCGATACTCGCTGCACTGCACGATTCCGGGCCATGCAGCGGCGGGAGAGCAGGCAATCCTCACGGTGGAGGCGCAAGCAGGCTGAAGGTGTGCCGACCGGTGACGCCGTCTCCCGTGTGCATCTCTGTCAATCGGAACGCTCAGGGCCGGCTTGGCCACGATCTGTGCGCCGACAACGCGAGTGCGTCGACGTTACGGCGCGTCCGAGTGACGACGCACTATGCATCGGTGCCAATCGTCGGCGTGGGCCACTCGGCCTTGCGTACTCGACCCGTAACGGTGTCGAACCGAGCGACTGCGGATCGTCCCATACCCAATGAAACCACGGCATCGGAGAACGCCCTAACTGTAGATATTCCGGTAATCGAGTGACGCTGCGGGTTGCTTCTCGCAGGATCGGGGGAATATGTGCCCACGTTGATGAGGCACCGCATAGCGTCCAAGATCATTCTCGCCGGCGTCGCGCTTGTCGTCGCGGCGAGTTGCACGCATCACCGATCCTCAGTGCAAGGAGCCGGTCGCTTCCCTTTTGATGGCAAGCTGGTGCAGAACGGCCGCCCGGTCGCGGGGGAAGTCGTCGCCAGCGAGAGCGGACATGTATCGACTCTTGCGCCAGCAGGCGGCGACGGCCGGTTCAGGTTGCTGCTGACCCACCCCGGCGTATTCACCATCACCGGCCGGACGACCTCGGGCGCGTCGTGTGGGCCAACAATATGGCGGCTGCCCATGCCAAACAACACGGCGGGAAGAACGGAGCCACCGGGGTTGTCCTGTGGAACGTCGTGACCCCGATCGGGCCAACTGCCGTGCGGCGCTCGCCATAGCCGCTCCAGAGCGGGCAATCGGTGCGCGTGGGCCTAGAGCGTGGTGCGGTGATAATCGCTTCACGGTCCTCGTGAGCCTGCCCGTCGTCGAAGGCATCACGCGACCGCCGAAGAACGTGCAGTTACCGTGACAGCTCATCACTCACGGGCTGGAGGGTGGAACGTTTGTGCCTGTGGTCGCGTCTAAGGAGAGGTGAGTGAGATGATCAAGCGTTCGTGTTCGTTGCTTCTCGTGGGTGCGTTGGTTGCGCTGGCGATGTCGCTGGTTGGGCTGTCTGCCTCGGGTGCTTCGGCTATACCGTCGATTGTGGGGACCCAGACGGTGAGTGGGGGTGGCTCCGGCGTGGTCATCGTCGGTGTCACCGTTCCGAACTTTCCGTACTACGAAGGTAGTTACACGTCAACGAGCCAGCTCGGGACCGGTCGGTACGTGTTGCAGGAGCTGAGTACCGGCGTGACGTTCACCCGCTCGGACGGCATGAGGCTGACCGGCAGCTTCGGGAACCCGATCTTCAACGATTGCGGCGCCCTCGATGCCAACACGATGTGCGAACATCTCGATCTCGTCGGCACCGCCGATATCGCGGCTGCGCATCTCGCGCTCGCGATCTCAGAGGACTCCGGAACTACGGAGATCATCGACCATCGCGCGGCCTCGCCTGCCGGTTTTCTGATGCGCGGGACCATGACGCTTCGCCGGTGGCTTGGGTATGCGATGGTCGACAGCAACGGTGCGGTGTCGACCTTCGGCGGCATCGAACACTTCGGTGACGCACACACGTCGTCGGCGACGGACACGAAGCTGACCCCGTCGCACAACGGGTACTGGGTTGTGAACGCGGCCGGGCAGGTCTTCGCGTTCGGCGACGCCCCGGTGCTCGGCAACGCCAACCCGTCATCGCTCGCGGTGGGCGAAACGGTCACCAGCATGTCGGTCACCCCGACCGGGAAGGGCTACTGGCTGTTCAGCTCGAAAGGACGCGCCGTACCGTTCGGTGACGCCCACTTCTACGGCGACCTCCACACGACCCCACTCACCGGGCCGGTCGTCGGGTCGGTCGCCACACCGACCGGTCACGGCTACTACATGGTCGGCTCCGACGGTGGCGTCTTCGCGTTCGGTGACGCCCGTTTCCAGGGATCGATGGGCGCAACGCGACTCAACCAGCCCGTCGTCGGACTCACACCCACACCCGACAACCGCGGCTACTGGCTCGTCGCGGCCGACGGCGGCGTCTTCAGCTTCAACGCCCACTTCTACGGCTCGATGGGTGCCATCCACCTGAACCAGCCCGTCGTCACCATGGTCCCGTCCGGACCGGCATACCTGATGATCGCCCGCGACGGCGGGGTGTTCACCTTCGCCAACGCCCCGTTTTTCGGCAGCCTGGGTGGCACCACGTTGGCCGCGCCGATCGTCAACGGCACCGCAACCGGCTGAAACTCCACGCGACAAAACGCTCGGCCGTGCGCTCAATGGCGCAGGATTCGGGCAATGTTGAGTCGGCGCGCTCACGATCAGATCCGGGGCGACCTGACACACCAGTCGCGGGCCGAGACGCGGACACGCTTCCCTTGCTTCGTTGCGGAGTATCCGTAGGTCCGGCGTGACCCACCGTCGGGTCCGAGCGGACCAGTATGTGCAAGTGGCCGAGATCCCGAACGACGTAGCCGGGAGCCCTGACGAGCGCGAGCCTTCAGGGCTCGGGATCATCGCCCACGGGCGGTCTATTGACCGTGCGCCTGGTGGCCGCAGCCCTGATCGTTGTTGCTTTGGTCGCATGGGTCGGGTTGCTGTATGGCATGTCGTGGCATGTTCTCGGCGGAACGTCGGACAATGCCGCGGCTGTGCTCGCGGGGCGCGACATGGTCCACGGCAATCTCCTTCTGCACGGGTGGCACCTCGGAGCCGACTCTTTTTTTCTGCTCGATCTCCCGGTGCTGGGCTTGCAGACATCGGCATCGGGACTCGGACCCGCGACCTTTCATGTCGTGCCTACCGGCATCGCCGCGGCGACCGTGCTGATTACAACGGTGAGCGCTAGCCGACTCGTCAAACGCCGTGACGCGGCGATCGCTGCGCTTGCGACGTTCCTGATTCTTGCGTTCCCGTCAGCGGTGTTCGCCGCGTTTTTTCTCCAGGGACCGATCCATGTCTCGACGACGTTGGTCTGTGTGGGGTCGTTCGTGTTGCTGACTCCCGGCGGGGGGTCTCGGCGGTGGGCGTTCGGAACGATGCTGTTGCTCGCGGCCGTCGCATCCGATCCGTTGGCGCTCGCAATCGGTGCGGTGCCATTGATGGTCGCGGGCGCAGCCGTCAGCCGCACGCAGGATCTACGCGAAGGGATCCGGGTGATCGTCGCTGCGATCGTCGCTGTCGTGGGTGGCGAACTGTTGGCCCGCACCGTCGCAGCAGTCGGGGGCTTCCAACGACTGCCGAGCCTGCGACTCGCTGCCGCCTCGCAGTGGCCCTCGAACCTTCGTCTCGGGCTCCACGATTTTGTCTACATCTTCGGAGTCCGGGTCCCCCCGGGGTGGCCCCACATCGCGGCCGTCGTTCGGCTCACGCACCTCGTCGGGCTTACGGTCGTCGCGCTCGCCGTCGTCGACGCGGTCGTTGGCCTGATCCGCCGCCTCGTCGTCGGGCGAGGACACGGAACCTGGGTCGATGACCTGTGCGTTGCCGCCCTCGGCGGAAGTATCGCCGTCTACGTCGTCGTCATCTTCCCAGGCGAGAATGTCAGCCGGACCCGTTACCTCTTACCGGCGATGGTGTGCGGCGCAATCCTCGGCGGCCGATTCGCAAGCCGTCACCTCGGCCGGATGCTCGATCGCAGTCTCGCAACGCGGAACCAGCGACGTCGGAGGCTTCTGCCCATCGGCGTCCTTGCGACGGCCGTGTTGGTGCTCGTCGGCGCGGGCAACGTCGCTGGTTCCATCGCATCGGCACGAACGACAACGCTGCCGACCCCACCTGTCGTGCTCGCAGCCTGGCTGTCTGCCCACCACCTGACCCACGGTTGGGGCGGCTATTGGGACGCGACCGTCGTGACAGTGGTGAGCAACGATCAGGTTCGCGTCGTGCCCGTCATTGGCGTACACGGTCAGCTCCACGGCTTCGCAGACCTGGCGTCCGACGCCTGGTTCACTGACCATTCAGGCGCACCTCAATCCACATTCTTGGTCTACGAACCACGATCGCCCTGGGGCGACGTGACTCTTGCCACAGCCACCGCAACCTTCGGTAAACCGGACGAACAGACAGTCGTGAGCATCTTCAAGATCCTCGTGTGGAACCACGACACACGAACACTGTTGCTGCCCGCCGTCACGAGCTAATTACAGCGGCCACGGTCAACGCCGCCATATCGGACCCGTCCGCGCCCCTGACGCTGAACCTCATTGTGACAACATGGACGCCAACTGCAGCTCGGCACGCGATCCTTAACGTCGTTGCACCGGCGATCACAACGACCGCTGCCCTGTCTGTGAGTTGCGATGCGTTACACGAACCAGGGCTCGACTGCGCCCGCACACGATCCGCATCTGCCGATCCGGGCTCGCCTGAGCGAGCCGAATCGGGCAGTATGAGCAGGTGGTTCACGCTCGCGCGTCGGCTCGGATCGTGGCGGCATGTGTGCTACTTGTTGCCGCTGTGTGTGGTGTGATTGCAGGCCAAGTGTGGCCGCGTGGAACCTCGAACGCATCGTTGGGTTCGGACTGGCCTTCACCAATCGTGGATCAAGCTCCCCTCGCGCACGGCGCGCTCGCACGCATCACGGGTGTCGTGAACTTTCACGTCGACCTCCCGAACGGTACCGGCACCATGCGCTTCGAGAGCGAAGGCCGGACCATCGAGACGCCGATCTCACAGAACCGTTTCGTCGTCGACCTACCGCAGGGAACGTGGAGTCAACGTTCCCTCGATGGACGCATCTGCGATCTCCCCGTCGTCGTCGGCGACCAGCCCGGCCCCAATTACCTGCTCGGCGGAACCGGCTTCTTCACAGGCGTGCAATACGAGGGCCGATTCGAGGGGTGCACACCCCTCGCGCCTCGTCCCTAATCGAGGAAACGACGCATCCGTACATTGCCGAGCGGGCGCTGGCAGAACAGCGCCAGACCGGGCAATATGAATTCCTAAGCGGTGTCAAGCGCGTAGGTTGGTGTTGAGCGAGTCGACTTGGAGCGGCGTTTTGTCGACTCCTGTCTGGTCGGCTCGCTCACTTCGTTGGGGACGCGGGAACGTCGGCGCGCTTCGGGCGGGATCGTGTAACGCTCGGTGATGATGGCCGTAGCTTCGAGCCGGTCGAGTTCGCGTCCATCGATGTCGCGCACGATGTATGGCATGTCGTCGCGCAGGCAGCTTGCGATGCGCGTGAGGAGCGTGGTCGCGATGTGGCAGATCGCCGAGTTGTGGTGCAGCTGACGGTCTACGACGAGGCGGTGGTACTTCGCGGCGAGTTGTGGGTCTTGGGTCCGCGCGACGTTCGCCGCGAACCACAGGTCGCGTCGCAGGCCCGGGTCACCTTGTTTGGTGATCCCTGGTCGGGTCTGGTGCTGTCCGGACTGGGCGACGCGAGGAACGATCCCCGAAAACGATCTGATGGCGGCGAGGTTCTCGAAGCGGGTGACGTCACCGAGGCGGCCGACGA
The DNA here is from genome assembly GCA_038239145.1 of Acidimicrobiia bacterium. Classification (GTDB taxonomy): domain Bacteria; phylum Actinomycetota; class Acidimicrobiia; order IMCC26256; family PALSA-610; genus PALSA-610. The sequence continues at coordinate 1,026 of JBBSFB010000077.1, read as the reverse complement.
TGCCCGCGGCGAGTGTCGCTCCGACACCGGGCGCGGACGCCGCGATCTGTTTCGGGTCCGCGACTGCGTATAGCGCGGCGATGCGTTCCTCGAGCCGGTCGATCTCGGCGTCGATGTTGCGGACCGTGCGGATCTCCGACGCGAGATCCCAGCCCAGCTCACCGAAGTCGAGACCCCCGTCTGCCCACAGGGCGATCGCCGCGTCGGCGGCGGCGAGGATCTCGGTGGCGTGGCTCTGGTTCCAATGCCCATGGCTTGTCCGTTTCACGAACGCGGTCAGTCGGGCGAGACCCAATCGGTGCAGCGTTTTCGGGTCTGCGTAGCGTTCCAACACCGCGAGCGTGGTCTTGTTACAACGCGTGCCGAACACCTCGGCATACGCCGGGCCGAGCAGATCCAACATCGCGTCGATGCGTTGCTTGGCGGCGAGACGCGACGCGACATAGCGGGACCGGCGCCGCACGGCCCGCTTCAACGCGTCAGCCGGCCCGAGATCCGTCAGTGGTTTGAGCCCTTCGGGATGCAACAACGGCACCCGCGACAACAGCACCGAGTCCAGACGGTCGTTCTTCGTGTGCTTCTTGTAATAGCGGCGCAGATCCGCGGATTGTTCCGGAGCGATCAACACCACCTTGGCGCCCATCGCACGAAAATACGCAGCGACCGGAACCCACGCGTTGCGGGTCGGTTCCATGACCACCGTCAAGCTCTCGACGGCGCCGACTCTCGCGATCAACGCCACGAGCTCCTCGCGCCGATTGCGGAACCGATGACGAGACCACACCACGTTCCCTTGTTCATCGGCGAGTGTCGCAACATGAGCCGCGCGCACCGCGAGATCGATACCCAATGTGGCCAAGACCATCTCCTCATCGCCGGCGGGGCTTGATGTCGGTCCGAAGGCAGACCGGCCGAGCGCGACCCGAACATCTGAGCTAACAGGGCTCCAGCAACCGCCGGTCCCGAATTCCTCAACAGGGCTTCCACGCCACACGCCGGTCAGCCCTGACCGTCCCGTCGTTCATA
>JBBSFB010000076.1:0-18934 GCA_038239145.1 Acidimicrobiia bacterium | reverse complement strand
GCACCCGAATCCGAGCAAGGCCGGCGACGGTCGCCGTGTGCATCGGCTCGAACCGGATCCGATGACCGCTCCGGTCGTGCCTCGCATCTTCGGTGAGTTCGTCCGCGGCAGAGGCTTGCACGCGATCGCGTCGATGCTCACCGTCGAAGGGATCCCGTCCCCCAGTGCGAGCGACCCGGGCCGGAACCCTCACCGCCAAGAGAACGGGCCGGAGTGGAGACATACCGCGGTCCGAGCGATCCTCAAGAACCCGCGCTACCTCGGCTACGAGCTCTGGAATCGCCAGAAACGCCACGAGATCCTCCTCGACGTGCACGACGTCGCGCTTGGCCATCACACCCGAATGCGTTGGAACGACGAGCACGACTGGGTCCGTTCCAAGGAGCAGACGCACGAGCCTCTCGTCAGCGATGAGTTGTGGGATGCGCCCAAGCCGCGTTCACCAAGAAGCGGCGCGCAACGCACCGCACGCCGATTGAGGGTCGTCACTACGTGCTCGCCGGGCTCGTGCGTTGTGGCGCGTGCGGCCGGCGCATGGAGGGAAGGTGGAACAATGGCAAGCCCTACTAACGCTGCCAGGTCCATCGCGACGATCCTGTCGATCGCGCCGGCATCCACCCACCATCTACCTGAAGGAAGAGGCCATCCTTCGCCAGGTTGACGAATGGCTCGCTGAACTCTTCGACGACGAGCACGTCGACGACACCTGTCGCGCACTCGCCGACGCCACCGAGGTAGATCCCGACGAAGCCGCGCGCCGCAAGGAAATGCGCGACCGGATCGCCAAGATGGACGAGGAAATCGAGGCCTACCGCACAATCCTGCGCGAACAACCGGTGACCGCGCCCGAGGTCGGCAAATGGATGGCCGAGACAGTGCAGGACAAGCGTCGACTCGAGAACCTCCTCGGCCTCGAACCGACAACCAAGCTCACCGTCGACGACGTCAAGGCGATGGTCGCCGGCTTGCGGGACATCACGCGATCCCTGGCGCTCGCCGACCCCGCAATCAAGGCTGCGGCCTACGCGGAACTCGGCATCACCGTCACGTACCACAGGGAAGGCCGGGCTCTCTTGGAGTCCCGGCCTCAACCAAGCGACGTAGCTGACACGTTCGTGTCGGAGGAGCGAGTTCGACCCGACGTCCACGCCGACACTTCACACGATCCTCGACCTCGCGTGATGTGAACAGCGAGCTCCGGCCGCTCGTGCTACGATGTAGCACATGGATCGGATCGGTGTTCGCGAGCTGCGCCAACACGCCAGCCGGTACCTCGCGCGAGTTGTCGGAGGCGAGACGATCGAGGTGACTGATCGCGGGCGGCCCGTTGCGCTTCTCGTTCCTGTGACTGGGGATAGGTGGAGCGACATGATCGCGGCGGGCAAGGTCGCACTCGCGGGCGACGAAGCCGACATCGCCGACGAGGCGCCCGCGGACTACGGCATCGGTGCGTCGTCGGGCTTGGCGGCGATGCGTACTGACGAACGGTGAAGCTCTACCTCGATTCGTCCGCGATCGTGAAGCTGGTCCAGCGCGAGACCGAGTCGGACGCATTGCGCCGGTTCTTGCGGCGGCACCGCGACGACCGCCGCGTCACAAGCGCGCTCGCGCGGGTCGAAGTTGTCCGTGCCATCTTGGACGGCGGTCCCGCTGCGCTCGCCCACGCCCGTCGCCAGCTCGCACGCGTGGATGAGATCACGCTCGACTCCGACCTGCTGGACACGGCGGCAACCATTGCACCCGGAGAGCGACTGCGATCGCTCGACGCGATCCATCTCGCGAGCGCGCAGATGCTCGCTCCCGATCTGCGTGCCGTCGTCACCTACGACCAGCGTATGGCCGCAGCCGGACACGCACTCGGCCTGACGATCGAGGCGCCGAAGTAGTCACATCGCCGACCACGACCGGCGCATCGTCACGATCGACGCTGCCAACCGGGCCATGTGCATGACGAGCGTGTCGGAGGACTGTTCGGAAGGGCCACTACACGAGCGGGGCCCCGCGCCGGTAGTGCGAGGTGCGTGGACGCAGCAGCCGGAGACTGTCGGCGGCGCGGACGCCGGAACGCGCGGGTACTCCGCTTTGGAATCCCACCGAACGGCTGTTGGCGGAACTCGTCGAACAGAAATCACGTGTCAGAGGTAGACAAATCGCGGCGAACGCGCACGAAAGAGAGCGTTGCGCAATCGTGGATTGCGAAGAGCATGGCCGGCGTTGCGTCTGGGGCACCCATGGGAGTCTGCAGCGTCACTTGGCCGAGGGCGAGCCACACGTGTCGATCATCGACGGTTTTCGGACGCTTTGCAGTCCCGGCCGCCCGAGGCCCAAAGCCCCTGTTCGAAATCTCGGCCCCGCCTTACTCTCGGATTGTGCGCGTCCAAGTCAACGACGTTCGACTCTTCTTCGATGTGGAGGGGGCCGGTTTGGTCATCGACGGGCCCAACATGCGCGAACGGCCGACGGTTGTGCTCCTGTCAGGAGGACCGGGCTTCGATCACACGGTATTCAAGCCCAGCTATTCGCAGCTTGCTGACGTCGCACAAATCATTTACCTCGACCTCCGGGGCCACGGGCGCTCCGATCGCGGGGACCCGACTCGATGGACGGTCGACGTGTGGGCTGGCGACGTGCGGAACTTCTGTGATGCCGTCGCGATCGAACATCCGGTGGTGCTTGGATGGTCGTTCGGAGGGACGGTGGCGATGGCTTACGCCGCGCGCAATCCCGACCATCCCGCGAAACTCGTCCTGCAGTCGACCATGGCGCGGCTCGATATCGAACTGATAGCGGAGGGTTTCCGGCGTGTCGGTGGTGACGATGCCGCCGAAGTGGCCCGAAGCTACTGGTCGGGCGGCGGCCCGGACGCCTTGGCCGCGTACGGCGCCACCTGTGCACCGCTGTACGGCCCCAGCCTGGGCGATCCGGACGCGGCGGCGCGCGCGTTGCTCAACCTCGACCTGTTCAGCGACCCCGGCTCGGTGATGCGCGGCGTCAACCTCATTCCCGAGCTCGCATCAGTCACGTGCCCGACCCTGGTGGTCGCAGGGGAGGTCGATCCGGTGTGCACCCTTGAGGCCGCCACCGAGATTGTCGCCGCACTGCCGAAGGACCGTGTGCGGTTCGAGCGGTTCGCGGGGGCGGGACATCACGTCCACCGTGACGATCCCACCCGCTTCTTCACGCTCTTGCGGGACTTCCTGGTTGGTCGGGCCCCAATCGAGGTGCACGAGTGGTTGCAGCCTCCCCGACATTGACCAACGTGTTGGCCGGCACAACGCGCCGGCGCCTTGATCGCGCACCGGAGCGGAAGCGGTCGCTCCGGCCGGTTGCGGGTCTGCTTCAGATTATGGGTGGAAGCGGACGATGCCGTCGATCACGTCGAGCGCGACGTGATCAAGGCTTTCGCCGAGTGCCTTGGCCCGGATTTTCAACCGGCCGGTGGCTTCGTGGATATCGCAAGCCGCCTGGATAGAAATCATCCCGGCGGCTTGGTTCACCCGATCGCTCAGGTACCAGTCCGCTGGGATGTGAACCATGCCCCGGACCGTACTGCCAAAGGTCGGCCAGCGCATCACCCATCTCGCAGGAGCACCGAGCTTCCACCGGCGGTGGGTTGAGTCGTGATCATGCCGCGCGCGGGGCTAACGAAACAGTCCCCAATCGTGCCCATCGAGCCGAGCACTCCCGGGCCAGGTAATCGGCAACCGAACGACCGAACGACGCGTGTACTTCGATCCGTTCTGAGGTGGTTCCCTGCGGGACTTGGGACGATGGACTCTAGGAAACGACACCGCGTGGCCGGATGATGGAAACGAGGTGATTGGAAGAGTGAAAGGGATGCCATGTCGATTCTGGTGACGTACGGCTCCAAGTGCGGTGGGACCGAGGGTCTGGCCGAGATGGTGGCCGAAGGGTTGCGCGAAGAGGGTTTCACCGTCGACGTGGCCGCTGCGCGCCAGGTCAATCGCGTCGATGACTACGACGGCGTCATTGTCGGGGGCGCCCTGTATGCCTTCCGTTGGCATCGCGACGCGCGCCGGTTCGTGAAGCGCCATGCGGCCGAACTTCGCCGGCGCCCGACGTACTTCTTCTCGAGCGGTCCCCTCGACGACTCAGCCGCATCCAAGGACATACCGCCGGTGCGGAGCGTTGCGGTCTTGATGAGACGCGTGGCTGCCCTGGGTCACGTCACCTTCGGCGGTCGCCTATCTCCGGATGCCAAGGGATTCGCAGCCAGCGCCATGGCCAAGAAGCAGGCGGGCGACTGGCGCGACGGCGAAAAGGTACGGACCTGGGTGGGTTCCATCGCCGCGGAGCTTCGTAGCGGTGTGGTGCACGGCGTCTGAGTTCACCGGTGAGTACTCAACCGATGTGTCAACAAGTGATCAACGAGTCGGGATCGGTCAGTCGCGGCGGCATCTACACCCGCAGTGTGCCGCACATCGCTGAAGGAGCTATCGCCATGGCCTCTGTAACGGCTACCGAGACGGGCCCTATCGTCAGGACCCAGCAGGGCAGGTTGCGTGGCTCAATGGCCGAAGGTGCGGCCGTTTTCAAAGGCGTTCCGTACGCCGCGCCGCCGTTCGGGGCCAATCGCCTCCTGCCGCCGCGGCGAGTTGCGCCGTGGGACGGTGTGCGAGACGCCTTGTCCTATGGCTCGAAGGCGCCCCAGTTGCCGTACCCGCCACCACTCGATGTGCTCATCCCGGAGCCCGTCGCTGCCGGTGAAGACTGCTTGAACCTGAACATCTGGTCTCCCGGTCTCGGGTCGTCCGGCCAACCGGTGATGGTCTGGATCCCGGGTGGCGCCTTCGAGCACGGAACCGGTTCGTCGCCCTGCTACGACGGGAGTCGCTTCGCCCGCGATGGCGTCGTCTGCGTGACGATCAACTACCGGGTCGGCGCCGAAGGCTTTCTGTACCTCGGCGACGCCACCGCCAACCTTGGGTTGCTCGATCAGCTCGCCGCCCTCGAGTGGGTGCACGACAACATCGCCATGTTCGGCGGCGACGCCGACAATGTGACCATCTTCGGCCAGTCGGCCGGAGCTATGAGCGTCGGCACACTGTTGTCCCTGCCGCGTGCTCGCGGGCTATTTCGCCGCGCTATCGCCCAGAGTGGGGCTGCTCATCAAGTCATCCCGGCCGCAGCCGCCGAGCTGGTCGCTGCGCGGCTCGCCGACGCGTTAGGCGTTTCCGCGACGCGAGCGGCGATCGCCGCGGTCCCTGTCGACCGCGTGCTGCTGGCCCAGGCGCACCTGGCGTCCGAGCTCATGACCAATCCCGACCCCGAGCGCTGGGGTTCCGACGTGGTGATGAGTCAAATGCCGTGGCAGCCGGTAATTGACGGAGACATCATCCCGTCCCGTCCGATCGACGCACTCCGTGACGGAGTCGGCGCCGACATTGACCTCATGGTCGGCGCTACCACCGACGAGTGGAGGATGTTCCTCGTGCCAAGCGGCGCGATCGACGCCATTCCTGACCAAGTGTTAGCTGCGACCGTGGAGTCCTACGGGCTTCCTGTCGAAGCGACGCTGGCCCGCTATCGCGACATGCATCCTCGCGCCAGCGACGGCGACCTGTTCGCGTCCATCCTGGGTGACTGGTATGTCGGCATTCCCGTCCTGCGGTTAGCCGACGCCCACGCGTCAAGCGCGTCGGCGGCCACCTTCGTCTACGAGTTCGCGTGGCGGTCACCTCAATACGGCGGACGGCTCGGCGCCTGTCACACCCTGGACGTCGCATTCGTCTTCGACACGCTCGGCAACGCGACCGAGCCGCTGATGGGGGCCAACCCGCCGCAAGCGCTCGCCGACACGATACATGCCGCGTGGGTCGCTTTCGCTCGCGACGGAAAATGTGGCTGGCCAAGCTACGACCTCGGCCGCCGAGCAACCATGCGGTTCGATCTCGTCTCGGAGGTTGTCGACGATCCATGGTCTGCAACACGTCGCACTTGGGAGGAAGCGCGTTAGTGCGCGATGCGAGTTCCCTCTGGAGCCGGACACAAGAGACGTTCGTCTCACCATTTTGGGTTTGCGCGAGGTCGTCGCGCGGGATCACGCACGAAGTTGTTGTGGGCGATCACTGAGGTTCGCGTTCTGCGATCACTGAAAGTCGCGGTGGGTTCGGGTTCCTCCTGACCTATCCACCGTTTCGGGGTGTGGCCCCACCAGCGTGTCGAGCTGCCAAGCGACGACACGACTGGAGGGACCGTCTCGATGATGACCCAGGAGGAGTTCATGGACCTGAACCGGAGCTCGGTGAGGGACTCACGTATGCGGAGATCGGCGCGCGGTTGGGATATCACACACGCGTCGCTACCAGCCGATGTCGATACCTCGATCCGGCTCGACCGATTGCGCGCGTCGTTGCCGATCGGATGCGAGCTCTTTGCCGGTGATTTGCTCGAGCGCGCGTCGTATGGCTTCTTTGACGATGTCGGGTTCGTCGCGGACGCGGGACTCGCGGTCGGGTTCGGGCACGACGGTGTAGAGCCGGTTTTCGTGTCGGCCGCGTGAGAGTGCGGTGTAGGCGGCTTCACGGTGGAGGGATCTCTCTTCGTCACGGTCACAGTGTTCTCCAATCGTGACGACCCGACCCCTTACACAGACCATCTGACACCCCCGGGCGAGCCGGTCGTGTTGGATATCGATGGGTCGTTGATCGAGATCCATTCCGAGCCCACGAAACTCGGCCTCGGCTTGACCACCCACGCCCGAACCCACCCCGACACGGCACCCCATCGTCCTCACACCACCCGCCGACAGCGACGCGCTCAACAAGGCGCCGTCGACGCGCGCTCACACACGCCAGACACGACTCAACAGTTCCCGTGAACTATCGGGGCTAAATACCCGTCAGCGATCAAGCCTCGAGCTGGTCGAGCACGCGAGTCCGATGCTGACGCGCTGCCTCGAGGACGGCGTCGACCGCGCCGCCGATTCGTTCGCTGGCTTCGCCTGGATCTGGTGCTCCGATGTCGAGCCAAGCAAGAACCGCCTCGATGGTGACCGCCGGGACGAGCCGAGAGGCCCAGTCAAGCCAGGGCCCCTCGGGAATCCGCCGGGCCAAGTTGTGGCGGGCGGTGTCGGTCGCGATGGTCGCCCAATCGTCGACGATGTCACGGAACTCAGGCTCTCGGGCGGCGTGGCGGAACAGGAGCTGAAACCCGTCGGGGTCTCGGCCGGCGGCGCCGACGAGGGCCGCGATCATGCCTTCTCCGAAGTCATCGCGACCGACGGCGTCTCCCAGTCGGGCGCCGGCAGTGTCCAGCACGGCTCGGTACAGGTCGGCTTTGGACTCGAAGTGCCGGTACAGGAGCACCTTGCTCACCCCCGCTTCGGCGGCGACGTCGTTGAGGCTGGTCGCGGCAAAACCTCTGCGGGCGAAGGCGCGGGTTGCGGCGTCGAGCATTTGCTCGCGGCGCGCCCGTCGCCGCAACCGCCGCGCCGGCCGCTCGACGGAGCTGATGTCACCTTGATCTTGTATGCCGAAGAGTGTACTACTACGAGTGTTTACTCATACATATACATCTGAGTGGGCATTCGGAGGCTGCAATGGCGGACGACATCCAGCTGCCTTTGGATCAACCGCACCTCCTGAAAGCACCACCGGTGCTTCGCGCCCTCCAGGCCGACGGCCCGATCCATCGGGTCCGCACCCCGATCGGCGATCCGGCGTGGCTCGTCACGAGCTATGAGGAAATCCGGCGGCTATTCGGCGACGAGGACCTCGGGCGGGCCCACCCCGATCCAGAACATGCAGCCCGCACCGGGAACTCCGCCTTGTTCGGCGGGCCGCTCGGCGACTTCGAAACCGAGGCTCAGGACCATGCGCGGATGCGTCGGCTGCTGCAGCCGCACTTCTCGACCAAACGGATGCGGGAGCTGCAGCCCCGCGTCGCCGGCCTCACTGCCTCGTTGCTCGATGACTTGGCGCGCCGTGACCCTCCCGCGGACCTCGTCGGCGCGTTGGCCTTACCCCTCCCGGTCCTCGTGATCTGCGAGTTGCTTGGCGTGCCCTACGCAGATCGGGTGCGCTTTCGGGGCTGGACCCAAGACGTCGCCGACGTCCGCGATCGGGTCCGTTCCGAGCGGGGACTGGCCGCCTTGTTCGATTACGGCCTCGATCTCGTCGCCCGCAAGCGCGCCGACCCCGACGACGACGTCATCTCCGCGCTCTGCGCGACCCCCGGCGTCGACGACGACGAGATCGCCCGTCTGGCGATGGCGTTGCTCTTCGCGGGGCACGAATCGACAGTCGTGTCCATTGGCTTTGGCGCCACGGCCCTTCTGGCCAACGACCAGTGGCCCGTCCTGCTCGCGAACCCCGACCTGATCCTCGACGCGGTCGAAGAGATACTGCGGATCGAGAACACCGGGGACGCCGGCATCCCGCGCTATGCGCGAGCCGACACCCGCATCGGTGATGTCACCGTCCGGGCGGGAGAGTTGGTCCTGTTGGACATCGGCGCAGCCAACCACGACCCGACATTGTTCACCGAGCCCGACCGCTTCGATCTCACCGTCCACGGCGCACCCCACCTCGCCTTCGGACACGGCGCCCGCTACTGCATCGGCGCGCCCTTGGCCAGGATCGAACTCCAAGCCGTGTTCTCCCAGCTCGTTCCCCGCTTCCCGGCGATGGCGCTGACCGGGCCACTCGACCACCTGCAGATCCGCGACAACCTCGTCGCCGGAGGTCTCGTCGAGCTCGCAGTGACCTGGTGACACGGCGGCCGTGAGCGCGTCCCGCTTTGGTGCCGCGGGCCGTGGGCACGCCAGACGCTGCCATCGGGAATCGCCGCGAGTTTCTTCACATCCCCATGGATCAACTCACCCGGTCGATCCCGCTGATAACGCTTCACGGGCTGATGGTCAGTGGCTCCGTAACCACGATCAAGTCGCCTCCCCGTGGCGCGCTGATGGTCCCGATCGATGCGGACGGCTCAATTCCTCCGAGATCGTGTCCCTCACACTTCCATCACATGTTCTTGCAACGGGCTTGATAATCCGCGGGCAAGTTGTCGTGAGACGCGCGACGAAGTTGTCGCCGAATCGACGGGAGAGCCTGCAGTGTCGAAGTTGCCTCGTCATCTGATCGCAGTGGCGGCGATCGTGCCCGCCCTGGCGTTGCTCGTCGGTTGCACCAGGTTCGGTGCGACGCTCGACCGCCCGGAGGATCCGGTGGTTCTGAGCGGTGCCCAGCTGCCCAAGCTGGAGGGGGCCGACCCGATGCATGTGGTCGGCTTCTCCTGGGACGGCTCGGCGTGGCACCAGATCCCGGTGCAGGTCGACGAGCGCGACTTCGTCAATCCCGGCCAGGTTCTGAACCGTGCCGCGTCCGCGTGGGCCACGCTCCCGGACGGAACGCCGTACCGCGAGCTCGTGTACACGCCGCCCCGTACGATCAGCGCCGGATACACGTCGGTCGCTACGTATACGCCGCCGGACTCAGACCCAACACTCGACGGAAACGACGAAGTGTCGTTCCTGGCCAACGACTCTGGGCAGCAGGCCAGCATTGCGAACGGCGCACCCCCGAACGTCATCGGTTCCTCGTGGCAGCAGGTCGCCGTCACCGACCCGCTGAACGGGGACCAATCCGGCTATGTCTACTTGTTCCGGAGCAACACGCTGACCGGGGGATCAGCCGGGACCACCGGCGTGCACTACACGTTCCGACTGAACGCGGGCGACTACGAGACCCAGTACCGGATGGGCACCACATCGCTCGCGCCGAACAACCGCGTGGGACCGAACCCCGAGACCTCGACCGTCGTGACGCCGAGCTACGCGTTGACATTCGGCGATCGGTGGCTCAACGACGGTCTCAGCATGACTACGGCCGGCGCGGACGGCCACGACGTGTTGGAGCGCGGCCGGTTCCAGTTCAATCCGACGACCTGCGGGCGCAGTGAAGCCACCTTCGACGGTGAACAGACCGCCTCGCCATATGAAGGCGCATTCATCGCCGACATCTCCGGACCAGTGCGCGCGCTGCGGTCCTACATCGGAACCAACAGCGGGCAGTATACGATCGGAACAGACGTCTTCTATCCGCAACGCGAGGACAGCAGCGTAGAGCTGCACGTCCACAACATCCCCGGCGTCATGACCTTCGACGACTTTTCGACCGGCCTTACCGGCTTGCGCTACTTCGATGATCAGCACCCGGCAGGCACGCCGATTACCGGGAACGGCTCGACGCTCGGCTGGAGTGCGCCGCCGACATGGCAAATGATCTCGGGCTCGGCCGGATCGATAGTGACGACCCGGTCGATCTCCACGGACATCGCCGGCCTCAACGTCACTGGTTACTGGCTCGACCACACGTACGCCGCGGGCAGCGCGCGCCCACCCGCACCCTGCACCGGCGACCTCACCGCGTGGGGCCAGAACGGTCTGCGCGTCACGAGCGCCATCCCGTGCACCGATCCGACCCGCTACGGAACCTTCGACGGGTGTCCCGCGGTCCAGGGCCAGACGACAGCGAAGTCGTTCACTGCGACTCGGGTCCGCTACTACGAAGTCCCGAACCTTGACACCAGCGCCGCGGCGCTGCTGGCGTCACACGCTCAACAGGCCGCAGTAGGCACCGTGAGTGGCTGATCGCCATTTCGGCAATCGGATGCGTTTCGCTGCAACGACTTGTCGTGCAGCTGGATCCCTCGTTGATGGCGCTCAGCTCGCTGAGCTCGACATCGACACGCTGTGGGGCGAAGCCACCGAGGTCGAACGCCGAGTTCTCGTCGACGAGATGCTCGAAGGCGTGCAGGTGCACGAGGACCACTTGGAAGTGGTCGTGCGAGGCGCACCGAGGCTGAACGTCACCTTGGCGGAAGTGGGACTCGCCAAAAAAGGTGAAGAACGGTGGTGTCGGAGGGGGGACTTGTCAACCGGCGCGACGCGATACGGCTCACGTGCACGGTGTCGCTCGCGGCGTAAGGGCGTGGAGATCGACACCTATCTCGCGGCGTCATCGAGCGTTCGGATTGGTGACGCGTCCGAGGAAGAGAACAGCACCGGTTGCGTCGTCGGTGATCGTGAACAGAAACGGGCGGTCGACCTTCAACGTGGGAGGCAGCGAGTTGAACTCGCCCAGGACCGTAGTCGCCGCCTCCGCTTGTGTGCCTTTTTCATCGACCGCGATGTGGGCATCTTGGATCACGTGCGAGATTGTGAGGCCGCCGGTCGGGGTCATGTTCGAGAAGTCCGCGGCCTCGGAGAACGCAGTTCGCATGCCGAGCGCCTCGAGCGGTTTGTTCAACTCCGATGATGACGAGAAATCGAACTTGGACATGAACAGGATAACTTCCTCTCGCTGCGCAATCGGCGTATCGCGAAACGTTGCGCGGACCGCGGTCAGGGTCTGGCGCAGATGCTGTTCGACATCGTCGAAGTGTCCGAGATCGGGGACGACGATTGTCATCGACGCACCTCCCACGTACGGAAGCTGCACCGCCTGGTAGCCGGTGCCCCTGGTCGCATTCGCCTCCACTCGCATCGCCGGGACGTTGGCGGTTTCGCCGTCGAGCAGGTGAAAGTTCTGCGTGCCCGCACTGCTGAAGGGTGTCTTCCAGGCTCCTTTGAACGTCAACGTGTTCACGAGCGCAAAGCGCGTGAGCTGATTGACGACTCCTGCGGGAAGGAGGTTCGGGATTCGACCACCGGTGTTGGTGCTGACATAGCGGTTGATCGCGATGCGTGCCGCTTCGGGGTCGTTCTCGTAGTCGACGAGGTGTATTCCGCTTCCGTAGTAGCGGGCGATCGTGTTCAGAAACGTCTTGTAGAACGGATACCCGGCCTGCGCCCACATCGAGTTGTCGATCGTGATTCGGGCGGGAGAGCCATCGTGCGGAACGCCGATCCCTGGGATCGTGATGTCGTTCGGCAACGTGTCCGGTGTCGAACCAGTGCGGGGCGCGACGAGCTGCTGATCGAGCGCGTTGAGTTGCCGCGAGAGTTGCGTCGTATCGGACGCGTGGAGAACGTGCAGCATCTCGGATTCCGTCGGGCCGTGCGCCCCGACGACGGTCATCGCCAGTGCGGTCGCGAGGCTCTGCGGCGAAAAGATGAGATTTCCCGCGCTCGTACGCAGCTTCTCGTACAGGTCGAAACCAAATGCTGCGTCCGCGGCCACGACCGCAGATGCGCTGACGCCCTTACCACTGGACCGGGCGAGATCCGCAGCGCGAGCGTGGCAGTGCGAGGGAGGGCCAGGACCCGTGACGACACGACCGGCGGCCGGCGCGGAGTCGTCGAGCCCTGCGGAAGGACGACAGCCAACACCACCGCGATCGCCGCGGCTAGCGCGATTCCGGCCCCAATCGCGCGAATACGGGTCCGCCGCCGAAGCCGCCGGCGCGCTTCACGCCAGACGCTGTCGGCGCCGCGCGGAGATCCGTGCTCGGCCATCGTTTCGAGGCGGTCAGCGAGGTCATCCATTGTCGGCATCCACCACTAGGTCGCTTTTGAGCCGCGTGAGGGCGCGGGATACGCGCTTGCGAGACGCCTCCTCGCTGCAGCCCAGAACCTCGGCGATTTCTCGATGTGATCGCTGCTCCACTACCGCGAGGTAAACCGCGGCCCGGTCGGCCGCTTCGAGCTGCCAGAGGTCGTCGATGTCGGACGGGTACACGTCCGGCACGTCATCGGCGGTGCTGCGCATCCGGTTCAGCGCGAGTCGCCGACGTCCGGCGCTTCGCCGATCGTTGGAGGCCAGGCGGACGATGACCGTCCGGAGAAACGCAGCCGGATCGTCGAGGTCATCCAATGTGTGCCGCGCCAAGGTTCGCACCAATGCCTCCTGAATCAGATCGTCCGCGTCCATCTCGAAGGAGCGCACGACAGACGCGAACCGACGAAGCTGAACGTAGAGATCCGCGAACGTCGCGGCGCCGTCGTCGGTCACCGACCTACTCTCGCTGTCGCTCGCCTATGCCGTAAAGACACCGCAGCACCGCAGGTTGTGACCGCGATCTCCGATTCGCTGCGCCACGCCGCTCCGCGACTGGCTCGATCCCGGCTCACCCCGGGAGGACCGCCCGGGGATTTCGACGACCTTCTCGATGCAGCGTTGACAACCCTCTCGACGGGCTGTCGGCGGACTGCGCAGTTCACAGGGTTCTGCACGGTGAGTCTGCACACCTGGGCGAAGCAGGGGACGAGTGGGCATACGCTTACCAGCCAGGCGCACGAGGAGCTGGGTATGGCGTACGAGCGGATCACGATCAATCCAAACCAGATGGGTGGTCTCCCGTGTATTCGCGGGCTGCGCATCCCGGTAACGACCATCGTCGGTCAGCTCGCGGCCGGCCGGTCCCATGACGAGATCCTGGCCGACTTTCCCGACCTCGAGGCCGTGGACATCTACGCGGCACTCGAATACGCGGCTGCGGCAGTGCAGGAGCGCGAACTTCCGGCGGTAGCCGGCGGGTGAGACTGCTCGTCGACCAGAACGTCGCCGGTCGAGTCGCGGAACTGTTGCGCGCCGCGGGCCACGATGCTGTGCACGTGCGAGAGCGTGGGCTGCAGCGTGCTGAGGACGATGAGATCCTGCGGGTGGCGCTTGAAGAGCAGCGCGTCATCATTTCGGAGGACACCGACTTCGGTGCCTTGCTCGCCCGCTCTGGCTCCCGCGCTCCGTCGTTCATCTTGCTCAGAGGCGCAGACCCGTTGACGGCGGACGCGAGAGCGGCCCTGATCGCCGCGACCCTTCCGCAGATCGCCGACGAGCTCGACGCAGGTTGCATCGCGGTACTTACTCGCTACCGGGTCCGCATACGTCCGCTACCGATCGATCGCGACGTGTGACACTTCTGCCGGTTCCGCTGCTTAGCGGAACCGGCATTTCTGTGCCGATCTTCATGCGGGTTTCGAGGCTCGGAAGTCAAGTCGTCGAGGAGATGGTTCCCGAGCTCGGTGAGGTTGTTCGAGAGCACTCTGCAGGGCGGGTCGGGGTTGATTGGCGCTACAGCGGTGCGCGACATTTTCGAATGCAAGTTCGTGCAGGATTTCGCGAGGGTGTTTTCGATCGGGCCAGGCAGCGATCGGGAGTCTGTCGTGCCGGTCGGGCGTGCGGTCGGCGAGCTCGGTGCAGCGACGATCGTGATCGTCGTGTGCGTCGACATTGCGCAGTCGGGGGCGCTGGCGGTGATAGCGGTTTACGGGCTCGTCGTTCGCTGCTGCGCGTCACGCGACGATGAAGTGCTGCCTCGCCGTACGAGCGCCCGTGCCGCCTTGCACCGGGCCATCAACTCCGCCGGCCACTGACGAGCCGAAGCGCGGTGAGCGGCCCGTGCCGCCGGCCTGAAGGCGTCGATGCCGAGCCGTCGTCGGGTCACCGTGGTGCGGATCGTCCCGTCGGGGCTCGGTGCGCCCAGCGCTCGACGTCGTTCGAACACGTGTTGCCCGCTAGTTGTCGGTGCGTCGTCGCAGACGACGTCGCCATCGGCGACGACCACGACTGCGCAGATGTCTTGCGTACGGCGCGAGTACGGGACCGTGCAGACCCGCCGTGCAGACCCGCCGTCCAGACCTACCGTGCAGACCTGCCGTGCAGACGCGCGCGGAGGCTGCACGTCGTCGATGCGCGACCGCAATGGGCGTGGTGGACTTCGTCGGTTGGTAATTGTCAACATGGCCCATGTGGGTGTCGACCGTGCTGGGCGTGGCGGTTACAGGTCCCGCAACGCTGCCGACGTGACAGCTCGCGCCGTGTCCGGCATCGCCGATGCATCGGTGTGCCACTTTTTTTCGGGTCGTGATTCGACGGGGAACGCGGCGAGAGGTGCGGTACGCCAGTTTTCTTCGGAATGTTGTCGCGCGCGAGGGGGTCTACCGCGCTATTCCTACTTGTGGAGAGGTTCAAAGCGGCAGACGGCATCTCGCCCGACAAACACGTGCTCCGGGCGCCGGTTCGGGTTCCGGGCGCTGGGACCGATGCTCGTGACGTTCGGCTACCTGGCTCCGGCACGGCGTCGGGCTCCGTCGCTTTTGTGGGTGACGAGTCCGATGGCTGCGGCGTGGTGCAGCTGCCCGATCATCCCCCCACGCTCAACTCGACGGCGGCCGCCGTGCTCGCACGCATGATCCGACGCGCGCGAGATGAGGCGCGCCAAGATGGCGGCGAGACCGGGAGGACATCATGAACCCACCGTTTGCCGCGGCGTTGTACGCGCGGGTCAGCACCGAAGACCGTCAGTCCCCGACCGACAGCATCGCTTGGCAACGCGCGCTCGCGACCAGCCTCATCGCCGCGCAAGGGGGACGCATCGTCGCCGAGTACCTCGATGTCGGTGTCTCCCGCTCGTTGCCCGGGCCGCGCCGCCCCGAAGCGGCACGACTCCTCGCAGACTGCGCCCGCCAGGATCGTGCCTTCGGTGCGATCGTGATCGGTGAACCGCAACGAGCCTTCGCGGGCGCCCAGTTCGCGTTGACCTTCCCGCTTTTCGTGCATCACGGTGTCGAGTTGTGGGTCCCCGAGGTCGGCGGCCGCATCGATCCCGACTCCGAAGCCCACGACCTCGTCATGTCGCTCTTCGGCGGACTCAGCAAAGCCGAACGGTCCCGCATCCAACGCCGCGTCAAAGCCGCAATGACCACGATGGCCCACGCCGGCGGCCGTTACCTCGGCGGTCGGCCGCCCTACGGCTACCACCTCGCCCCAATCGCCACGCACCCGAACGCCGAAAAGGCACGCGTCGGCGCGACCCTGAACCGTCTCGAACCCGACCCGGTCACGGCACCGATCGTGGAACGAATTTTCACCGAACGACTCGGCGGCGCCGGATACTCGAGCATCGCCCGCAACCTCAACCACGACGGCATCCCCTCCCCCGCCGCGGCCGATCCGGCCCGGAACTCGCACCGCGACCCGCGGGGTTGGGCCGCGAGCGCGGTGCGCGCGATCCTCATGAACGCCCGCTACACCGGCCACGAGGTCTGGAACCGGCAACGCCGCGACTACGAGCTGATCGACGTCAACCATGTGGCCGAGGGGCACGTCCGCCGCATGCGCTGGAACCCGCCCGACCAATGGATCTGGTCCCCCGAACCCACCCACGACGCGCTCATCGACCGCGACGACTGGCAACGCGTCCAGGCACTCACCACGACCCAGGTCCGCGCCGCTCGACCCACCGACCTCCCGTACCTGCTCCGCGGACGTGTGTTCTGTGCCTCCTGCGGTCGGCGGATGACCGGCCAACGCCAAGCCCGCCGCCGCACCTACTACCGATGCGAACTACGGCGCGCCCGACCCGGACTCACGATCGACGACCATCCCGCCGACGCCTACCTCCGCGAAGACACGCTCATCCAGGCCCTCGACCACTGGCTCGAGCAACTCTTCGCGCCCGAACACGCGCACGAGACCGCCGAGCTCATCGTCGCCGCAGACACCCAACCCGGCCACGACACCGCCGCGCGAGAAGCACGCGAGCGGCTCAACAGCGCGCGCCAGCGACTCGCCCAATACCGCCACGCCCTCGACGAAGGCGCCGACGCGGCCACCGTCACCGGCTGGATCACCGACGCCGCCACGCAAGAACGAACCGCCGCCAGCGACCTCCAAGCAGCCACCGCCGACGCGCCCGCACCACTCACGGTCGACGAGGTACTCGCCACCATCGCGGAACTCGGCAACCTCGCAGGCGTGCTCTCTACCGCGGAGCCGGCCGACCGATCCCAGCTCTACGAGGCGCTCGGCATCACCGCCACCTACGACGCGGCCGCTCGAACCGCAGTACTGGAGGCCGCTCTACCGCGTAGCGCAAAAAACGTGTCGGAGGATCGAGTCGAACCTCACGCACATCCACAGTGCGAGGCGTTCTCACTTTGGTGTGATCCAGCATCGACCGGCCCGGCGCCGATTGGATCGGCTTCGTCACGATCTTCATGGTCGACCGATGCTGAGCCTTAGCCACGCCACGAGCTCGTCCACCTGCGGGTGCAGTTCGGCGGGGCCGTGGATGTCGAGCAGCTCGGGGAGGTTGTTGACCGTGAGGATCACGACCTGGGTGACGAAACGGAGCGAAAGCTCGGGCCGGAAGGCGCCCGACGCGTAGTGGTGCGCGACCAGCACACTGAGAACGCCGCCGACATTGAACGCGAAGCGTCGGGTAACCGTGTCGAAGATCGGTCGTCCACGCTCGGCGAGCATCGCACGCGTGAAGCGCTCCACCTCGGGATGGGCGAGCGCAAACTGCATGCTCGCGACGATGTTCTGTCTGATGACGTCAAAGAAGTCATTGACGTTGACGTGGAGAGGTTGGCTCGCGATCCATCGGGTCTTCTCTTCGATCATCCATTCGATGACCGCGAGATACAACGTCTCCTTGTCGGAGAAGTGGTGATAGAGCTGGCCCTTGCTCATATGGGCAGCCGCGAGGACGCGATTGATAGAGGCGGCGTCATAACCGTGTTCGCTGAACTCGTCGAGTGCCGACGCGAGAAGCTCGTCACGATGTTCGAAGTCCGCGTAGAACTTCATTTCTCAGCCGCCTGCGAAACCGGCTCCGCGAGCCAGTTCGTCAGCACGCGACATGCCAGCTCCAAGTTGCCCATCTGGCAGTGCTGGTCAGCGTGTTCGGCCTCGGTGAACCTACGAACGACGACGGATCGAGCGGAGGTCAGGGCGTCGGCCTGCGCAAGGGCCAGCGCCGGCGGCTGGAACGCGTCATGGTCTCCGACCATCAGCAACACGTCCTGGCGGACGCGGTCGCTGCCGAGGTGTTCGGCGTTCATCCCGAGGAACCACTGAACGACGTCGTAGGGATCGGTGCTGTCCACGTTGTAAAGGGCTTGATCGACGACAAGCCCGAGCGTTGGCACTAGTCGGGCCCGAACGCGGACGCTCCATCGCATGAACTCGCGATGGCGGAGCATGACGCGGGCACTCTGTCGCAGCGGTTGCGGAACTCGCAGCATCCAGTCGTACACGGGTGGCCACGCGACAACTCGATCGATCCGCGCTTCACGGCCGGCGGCCCGAAGCGCCCAGTAGCCGCCCATCGACATGCCAACCAGCGCAGCAGAGTCAACGCCGAAGGAGTCGAGCACTGCCGAAACAGGCTTCTCCCAGTCGTGGTCGAACGTCAGCCCGCCGAGCCGACGCGCCCCGCCCTGGCCCGGGCCCTCGAACGCGATGACGTCGAACCCGGCAATCGCGATGCGCTGCCAGATTGCGAAGAACTCTTCGATCAACGAGTCGAAGCCGCCGTGGAACAGCACGGTGCCACGAGACGGGCCCATCGCGGGAAGGAGGTATGCGGGGAGATGGGCTCCGGCGAAGGGCACCTTGTGGCGCTGCACACCGCTCGTGGCAAAGGCGCTGTCGAAGAGCGCGCGATAGCGCCGATAGCGGGCCAGCCTCTGCGGTGATCGGCCCGGCGTGAAGAACTCGGCGACCCGCAAGTAGGACGCCGCGTTGTCATGCCTACCCTCGGTCTCCGCGCGCACGGACAGGTCGTCGAACTCACGCACGCAATCCGCCGCGTCAATGATCCGGCTCGCGACCTTCCGCAGCTCATCGACGTTCGCATAGCCGAGGGAGTGAGCCCGATTGAACTGGTAGTTGATGAACCGCTTGCGATGGAAGCGCTCGAATCCGATCGGGAGCTGCGCGTCCGCCACCGACGTAGACTAGCTGGTCTAGACCGAGAGGTCTAGACCCTCCGACCGCTCCTGGTCCGTTGAGCACCGACTTCCCGAATGCGCCAGGAAGAGATCGTCCCGCGCTCGTGCGGCGTGCCGACCGTCGGCCGGGTCAACCGACCGTTTCAACTAAGCCTCGATCCACCGGTGTATAGCCGCTGAGTGAGTCGCGTATCCGCGAAAGAT
Organism: Acidimicrobiia bacterium; assembly: GCA_038239145.1. Taxonomy (GTDB): domain Bacteria; phylum Actinomycetota; class Acidimicrobiia; order IMCC26256; family PALSA-610; genus PALSA-610. The sequence goes on along the minus strand of JBBSFB010000076.1, from coordinate 87 downwards.
GCCTCCCGAGCAGGGACGATGACGGTGCTGAAGCCACATCGTTCCTGCGAACCGGGAGGCACTTTCTGTGACAGCAGTATCGCGCTC